>NZ_JAUSXT010000001.1:0-639252 GCF_030816235.1 Microbacterium sp. W4I4 | reverse complement strand
CGGAAGTCCTTCTCGGTGCCGAGCTCGGGGTGGATCGCGTCGTGCCCGCCGTCGGCGGCGCCGATCGCATACGGGGAGCCGGGGTCTCCAGGCTCGGTGACCAGGGTGTTGTTGCGCCCCTTGCGGTTGGTCTCTCCGATCGGATGCACGGGCACGAGGTACAGCACGTCGAATCCCATCCCGGCGACGCCGGGCAGACGCTTCGCCGCCGTGCGGAAGGTGCCGCTCTTGACGGAGCCGTCCTTGCGGCGGACCGCGCCCTCCGATCGGGGGAAGAACTCGTACCAGGCGCCGACACCCGCCCGGAGTCGCTCCACGACCAGGGGAAGCCATTCCGTGGTCGAGCCGAGCGAGACGTGCGGGCGGGCGGCGAACGCCGCGGCGAGAGCGGCGTCCGTCGAGACGGCGATCAGCGCGTCGGCATCCGGCGTCCGCATCCTCTTGGCCGCGGCGCGCAGCAGCGTGCGCTCCGCCGCCGGACGATCCTTCTCGGCGGCAGCGGCGGTGAGCAGCGAGACGCCTTGCGCGCTCATCACGGCGATGTCCACACCGGCCGCGGCCTTGACCTCGGACGCGTGCGCCCAGGTGGCGAAATCGTCGGCGAAGCCCTCGAAGCGGTACGTCCACTCGCCGACCAGGTCGAGAGCGATCTCCGCGCGCCACCGGTCGGTGCCGTCGGCGAGGGGTGCGAGCCGATGCAGCGATTCGGCGCCGGTCGGATCGGTCAGCCGCACATGCGCGCCGATGCGGTCATGCCCCTCACGGAATGCGACCACGCTGAACGGGACGACCTCACCGGCGAAGGCCTTGGGCGGATAGCCCTGGGGCACGTGCGGGGTGGGCAGGAAGAGCGGGATGCGGCCGGCCCTCGTGCCACCGGGCGAGTCGGTCTCGGCGGCAGGCCGCAGAGGAATCCTGGCGGGGCTTCTCAGCGCCGCGGGTTCTTGAGCGGTTCGTGTGGCCACACCTTGAATGTACCGCTCCGCGCCGTCTGCGCCAGCCCCTCGCCGTGCGGGTCGCGACTCGGCTCTGACGGTGCCCGTCACCCCGTGTGGCCGGCGCTCAGTCCACCCGGAAGAGGCGCATGGAGGTGCCCGGAATCGGCAGTACATCGCCGGGGGAGTGGCGGCGCTGCTCAGCCGACGGGACCTCGTCCGAACTGGACCAGAGTTCCACGAAAGAGGTGGCGCCCTCGATGGAGTCGGGAAGGCGCACGTCGATCGGCGCCTCGATCCCGTGCACGATGAGCAGGATGCGGTTGGATGCGCCGTTCTCGGGCACACTGGCCGCCACGTACTGCAGCGTGCGGTTGCGGGGGTCGTTCCACTGCTCGACCTCCATCGTGTCGCCGTCCTGGTCGAACCAGTCCATCACGCTGGATTCCGGGATGTGCTCGCCGAGCCTCGCGTAGCGGCTGGGTCGCAGGGCAGGGTTCTCCGCGCGCAGCCGGGTCAGCAGCGCCGCGTGCGCGGTGAGGTCGCGCTGCCACGGCTCGTGCTCCCAGCTCAGCCAGCTCAGCTGCGAATCCTGGCAGTAGGCGTTGTTGTTGCCGCCCTGCGTGCGTCCGAACTCGTCGCCCGCGGTGATCATCGGGATGCCGGCGGAGAGCAGCAGCGTACCCATCAGATTGCGCATGGCCTTGCGTCGCAGCGCGAGGATCGCCGGATCGTCGGTCGGCCCCTCGACGCCGTGATTGAACGAGCGGTTCATATCGGCGCCGTCGCGGTTGCCCTCGCCGTTGGCCTCGTTGTGCTTGCCGTCGTAGGCCACCACGTCGTGCAGCGTGAAACCGTCATGGGCGGTGACGAAGTTGACGCTGGCGAGCGGCCCGCGCTCCTCGCTGTACGTGTTCGCGGAACCGGCCAGTCGGTTGGCGAATCCGCCGATGCCGACCGGTGCAGAGGCGCGACGTGCATAGTCGATGTCGCTGAGCCAGAAGTTGCGGGCGCGGTCGCGGTAGCGGTCGTTCCACTCGCTCCAGCCGTCCGGGAAGTTGCCGGTCTGCCAGCCGCCCAAGCCCACGTCCCAGGGCTCGGCGATGATCTTCACATCCTGCAGCGCGGGATCCTCGCGGATCGCGGCGAGCAGCGGGTGCTCGCGGTCATACTCGTGGTTCGCGTCGCGTCCGAGAGCCGTGGCGAGGTCGAACCGGAAGCCGTCGATCTGCATCTCGGTCGCCCAGTACCGCAGCGAATCCAGCACCAGGCGCGCTGCCGCATCCGTGGCGGTGTTGACCGTGTTGCCGACGCCGGTGGTGTCTATGTACGTGCCATCGGCGTGCTGCCGGTAGTAGGAGGCATTGTCGATGCCGCGCAGGCTGGACCGCGGGCCGCCGAGGCCCTCTTCGCTGGTGTGGTTGTACACCACGTCGAGGATGACTTCGAGTCCCGCCTCGTGCAGCAGCCGGACCATGCCCTTGAACTCGGCGAGCACCGCCTCGGGCCCGGCATTGCGCGCCGCCTCCGTGGCGTACGCGGTGTGCGGGGTGAAGAAGCTCAGGGTGTTGTAGCCCCAGTAGTTGGTCAGGCCACGCTCCAGCAGGCGCGGTTCCGGGACGAACGCGTGCACGGGCAGCAGCTCGACCGCGGTGACGCCCAGGTTCTTCAGGTACGCGATCATCGCCGGGTGCGCGAGCCCCGCGTAGGTGCCGTGCAGGGCCGGCGTGACATCCGGGTGCCGTTTGGTGAGCCCCTTGATGTGGCCTTCGTAGATCACTGTGCGATCCAGCGGCGTCTGCGGCTTGGCGACACCGCCCCAGTCGAAGCCGTCCTCGATGACGACCGAGCGCCATTCCTCGTAGCCGTCGCCCTGGGCGAGACCACGACCGTACGGATCCAGCAGCAGCGTTTCGGGGTTGAAGGTGTGGCCGGGGCCATGCGGGCCGTCCACGCGCAGCGAGTAGCGCGTTCCGGGCTGCAGCAGATCGGTGGTGATCTCCCAGACGCCGCCCGGGCGTCGCTCCAGCGGCGCCTGCGCGGTCTCCCAGTCCAGGTCGTCGGCGTCGAAGACGACGAGTTCGACGGAGGAGGCATTCTGCGACCACACTCGAAGCGTGCCGACCCCGTCGTGCAGACGGACGCCGAGATCATCGAGTGCGGGACCCTCGAGGGAGGGGGTGGTCGGCGCAGGCATGGGCTAAAGCATATGCGCGCAGGTCCGCCGCGGGTGAATTCGAGTGCCGACATCGATGAGCCCGGGTCTCGCAGGTCCACGATGACAGTGCACAGGCGACAATGGAGGGATGCGGTTCTACCTCGATCATGCGGCGACATCCCCCCTGCGGCCGGAGGCGCGCGAGGCGTGGCTGGCCGCCGGAGACGT
Source organism: Microbacterium sp. W4I4 (assembly GCF_030816235.1). Classification (NCBI taxonomy): domain Bacteria; kingdom Bacillati; phylum Actinomycetota; class Actinomycetes; order Micrococcales; family Microbacteriaceae; genus Microbacterium; species Microbacterium sp. W4I4. The sequence goes on along the minus strand of NZ_JAUSXT010000001.1, from coordinate 635,931 downwards.
GCTCGGCAACGCGTCGTCGACCCACGGCGCGGGACAGGACGCCCGTCGGGTGCTCGAGGAATCGCGTGAGCGTGCCGCCGCGGTTCTCGGATGCGATCCGATCGAGGTGGTCTTCACGTCCGGTGGAACCGAGTCGATCAACACCGCTCTGCACGGCCTCTGGCGATCCCGTCGCGAGGGTTCCGATGCGGTGGTGCTACCGGATGCCGAGCATCACGCCACCATGGACACGGTGACCGCGCTGGCGCAGGAGGGCGCGGTCGTGCGGGACGTGCCCGTCGACGCCGTCGCCCGGATCGACGAGGCGGCGTTCCGCGAAGCGCTGGACGGCGCCGCATTGGCGACCGCCCTGGTCGCGAACAACGAGGCGGGCACGCTCAACGACGCGGCGGCCCTCGCGCATGACGCGGCGGATGCCGGGGTTCCTCTGCATCTGGATGCCGTGGCCGCGTGGGGCCACCTGCCGCTCTCCTTCCGCAGTCTGCGCGGCGATGCGGCAGCCGCCGTCGGGCTCGTCGCCATGAGCGTGGCCGGCCACAAGCTCGGCGCCCCGGTGGGCACGGGTGCGCTCGTGGTCGCCCGCTCCGCGCGTCTCACCGCCCTGCTGCACGGCGGGGCCCAGCAGCGCGGCCTGCGAGCCGGAACGCAGGACGTCGCGGGCGCGGCCGCGTTCGCGGCGGCGCTGGAGGCGGCATCGGGCGAGATGGAGTCGGAGGGCGTGCGGCTGCGGATGCTGCGCGATCGTCTGCTGGACGGCATCCTCCGGGCGGTGCCGCAGGCCGAGGTGCTCGGTGATCGGATCGGGCGCCTGCCGGGCAATGCGCACGTGCTGTTTCCCGGTGCGGTGGGGGAGAGCCTGCTGTTCCTGCTCGACATGGCCGGCATCGCGGCATCCACCGGCTCCGCCTGCCAGGCCGGCGTCGCCGAGCCCTCGCACGTCGTGATGGCCATGGGCCGCAGCGAGCGCGACGCGCGCAGCGCACTGCGTTTTACACTCGGACGCACGTCGACGGATGCCGATGTCGACGCGGTCCTCGCGGTCATCGCGGACGTCTACGAACGGGCATCCGGCGCCCGGTCAGCCACCCGCTCGTAGACTGGTCGTCATGCGTGTACTGGCGGCGATGAGCGGTGGAGTGGACTCGGCAGTGGCGGCGGCCCGCGCCGTCGAAGCCGGCCACGACGTCGTCGGCGTCCATCTCGCCCTGTCGCGGGCCGGTGGAACCCTGCGCACCGGCAGCCGCGGATGCTGCACGGTGGAGGACGCGCTCGACGCCCGCCGCGTGTCGGACCTGCTCGGCATCCCCTTCTACGTCTGGGACTTCTCGGAGCGGTTCCGCGACGACGTGATCGAGGACTTCATCTCCGAGTACAAGGCCGGGCGCACCCCGAACCCGTGCCTGCGCTGCAATGAGAAGATCAAGTTCGCCGCGCTTCTGGAGCGCGCCATCGAACTCGGCTTCGACGCGGTCTGCACCGGGCACTACGCCACGCTGGTGGACGGCCCCGAGGGACTCGAGCTGCACCGGGCATCGGACAGCGCGAAGGACCAGTCCTACGTGCTGGGAGTGCTCAACGCCGAGCAGCTCTCACACACCTACTTCCCGCTCGGCTCCACGCCCTCCAAGGCGATCGTGCGCGCAGAGGCCGCCGAGCGCGGCATCAGCGTCGCGCAGAAACCCGACAGTCACGACATCTGCTTCATCCCCGACGGCGACACGCGCGGCTGGCTGGCCGAGAAGGTCGGTGCGGAGACCGGCGAGGTCGTGGACCGCTCCGGCGCCGTGATCGGCTCGCACGAGGGCGCTCACGCGTTCACCGTCGGTCAGCGCCGCGGCCTGCACCTCGGCGTGCCCGCCCCCGACGGCAAGCCGCGCTTCGTGCTCGAGGTGCGTCCGGTCACGAACACGGTGGTGGTCGGGCCCAAGGAGGCGCTGGCGATCGCGGAGATCTCGGGGGAGCGGTTCTCCTGGGCAGGCGCCGCGCCGACGGCATCGGACTTCGCCTGCGAGGTGCAGATCCGGGCCCACGCCGACCCCGTGCCCGCGCACGCCTTCGTGACGTATGCCGGAGTACGCGTCGTTCCGGACGTGCCTCTGGACGGTGTCGCGCCAGGGCAGAGCGCCGTGCTGTACGTCGGCACGCATGTGCTCGGCCAGTTCACGATCGATACGACGGTCTCGGCGGTCCCCGTCGGGGCGTGAGCCCTGGTCCCTGAGCCTGTCGCCTGTACTGAGCGAGCGCCAGCGAGTCGAAGTGAAGGGCGGATGTCGCACCCCGCTCGTAGACTTGCGGGGTGCCGGAGAACATCTCGCTGGAAACCGCCCGTGCCGAGGCGGAAGAGCTGACCACTCGCATCCTTGATGCGAAGGACGCCTATTACGGGCGCGACACCTCACTGGTCGACGACGCGACGTATGACGGATGGATGCGACGGCTCGAAGAGCTGGAGCGCCTGCACCCCGAGTTGCAGGGACAGGACTCGCCGACGCAGATGGTCGGCGCAGCCGAGACCACCGGGCTCGACACGATCGAGCACGCGGAGCGGATGCTGAGCCTGGACAACGTCTTCTCTCCGGAGGAGCTGCGGGACTGGCAGGCGAAGACGCGAGCGGCTGCGGGCCGCGATGTCGCCTGGCTGACCGAGTTGAAGATCGACGGTCTCGCGATCAATCTGCGCTACGAGAACGGCATTCTCACCTCGGCCGCCACCCGCGGCGACGGCCGGGTCGGTGAGATCGTCACCGAGAACGCCCTGCGCCTGGCCGACATCCCCGAGCGGCTCTCGGGCAGCGGGCACCCGTCCATCGTCGAGGTGCGCGGCGAAGTCTTCATCCCCGTCGTCGCGTTCGAGCGTCTCAACGCCGCACAGGCCTCGTTCCGCGACCGCGCCTTCGCGGACTCCCTGGCCAAGTGGGAGGCGCGCGGTGGGGCGAAGAAGCCGTTCGACGAGGAGAAGGCCCGCGCCGCCGCCGCGCGACGGTTCCCCTCGTTCGCGAACCCGCGCAATGCCGCCAGCGGTGGTCTGCGCCAGCAGCTCGACAAGAAGGACGGGCTGGAGCACGAGGCGGGGATGCTGCGGGTGAACTCGCTGTCCTTGTACGTGCACGGCATCGGCGCCTGGGCGAACCCGCCTGTCGCCGCGCAGAGCGAGGTGTACGACCTGCTGGCCGAATGGGGGCTGCCGACCAGCCCGCACACGAAGGTGTGTCACACGGTCGACGAGGTCGCGGAGTTCGTCGCGCATTTCGGTGAGCACCGTCACGACGTGGAGCACGAACTGGACGGCATCGTCGTCAAGGTCGATGAGCTCGAGCTGCACGACGAGCTGGGCATGACCAGCCGTGCGCCGCGCTGGGCGATCGCCTACAAGTACCCGCCCGAGGAGGTGCAGACCACCCTGCTCGACATCGTCGTTTCGGTGGGACGCACCGGCCGCGCCACCCCGTTCGCGGTGATGGCCCCGGCCCACGTCGCCGGCTCCGTGGTCCGCCAAGCAACGTTGCACAACCAGGACGTCGTCAAGGCCAAGGGCGTGCTGATCGGCGACACCGTCGTGCTGCGCAAGGCCGGGGACGTGATCCCCGAGGTTCTCGGACCCGTGGTCGAGCGGCGCGACGGCACCGAGCGCGAGTTCGTGATGCCCGCGCTGTGCCCCGAGTGCGGCACCCCGCTGCGGGCCATGAAAGAGGGCGACATCGATCTGCGCTGCCCGAACGCGCGATCCTGCCCGGCACAGGTGCGCGGACGCGTGGAGCACATCGGCTCGCGCGGTGCGCTGGATGTCGAGGCGCTCGGCGAGGTGACGGCAGCTGCGCTCACACAGGCGGAGCCGCCGGCATCCGCACCCCTCCCCACAGAAGCGGGGCTGTTCGACCTCGTCCTGGAGGATCTGGTGCCCATCTCGGTGGTCGTGCGCGATGCGGAGACAGGACTGCCGAAGGAGGACGACGACGGGATCGTGAAGACCCGGTCGCCGTTCCGTCGCAATCCGACTCCCGCAGAGAAGAAGGCGGGCGCCGATGGGCCGCAGCCGTCGTCATCCGCCATCAAGCTTCTCGCGGAACTCGAGAAGGCGAAGACCAAGGAGCTCTGGCGCCTGCTGGTCTCGCTGAACATCCGCCACGTGGGGCCGGTCGCCGCGCGCGCACTCGCGCAGTGGTTCGGTTCGCTGGACGCCATCCGCTCGGCGTCGTTGGAGGAGCTCGCTGCCGTCGAAGGCGTCGGCGGCATCATCGCCGAGTCGCTGCTGAACTGGTTCGAGGTGGACTGGCATCAGGAGATCGTCCAGCAGTGGGCGGATGCCGGTGTGCAGTGGTCCACGCCCGGCCATCCCGGCCCCGGTGCCGCCGTCGAGGCGGGCGGTGTGCTGGACGGACTCACCGTCGTCGCCACCGGGTCTCTGGACGGGTACACCCGCGAGGGTGCGCAGGAGGCCATCATCAAGGCCGGCGGCAAGGCGGCATCCAGCGTCTCGAAGAAGACCGACTTCGTCGCGGCCGGCCCGGGCGCGGGCTCCAAACTGGCCAAGGCCGAGGACCTCGGCCTCCGGATCCTCGATGCCGCCCAGTTCCATGTTCTCGTGACACGGGGCCCGGGCGCTCTGGATGCCTGATCGGATCATCGTCCTGAACGGCATGGCCGGTGCGGGCAAGACGACTCTGGCACGCCCGCTCGCGGCCGAGCTCGGGGTGCCGCTGGTCTCGAAGGACGCGATCAAGGAAGCCCTCGGCGACGCCGTCGACGCGGTGCTGCCCACTCGGGCGATCGGCGCCCTCGCCGCGGACGCGCTGTGGCGGATCGTCGGAATGCTGGAGGGCGCGGTGCTCATCGAGTCCGTCTGGCTCGCCGGGCGGGACGAGGAGTGGTTCCGCCGCGGATGGGAATCCGCCGGCTCGCCCGTGGGCGTCGAGGTCTGGTGCGAGGCGCCGCGCGAGGTCATGCGCGAGCGGTACCTGACCCGTTCCCGGCATGCCGTGCACGACGATCAGGGGCGTCTGGACGAATGGGAGGCCGCGGCCGATGCCGCGCGGCCCATGACCGGGTTCCCCCTGATCCGCGTCGACACGAGCACGCCGATCGACGTCATCGATCTCGCGACGACCATCAAGGAGCTGATGTGAGCGACGTGACGCCGACTCCGGTGTGCAGCGCTTCGACGCACACCGGTTCCACCTGCGCGAACGGATGAACATCACCGCGCATCACTTCGATCTGAAGCTCTGAGACGCGAACGGCGGCTGAGCGGAATCCGCCCAGCCGCCCTCGATCCCCGGCGCGGCCGGAGAAACGTGCTCGGTTCTAGTGCCGCGGCTTGCGCGCGGGACGGTCGTCGCGGTACTGACCGCGGTCGCCGCCGCGGCGGTCGTCCTGGAAGTCACGGCCGCCGCTGCGGTGGTCTCCGTCGCGCGGCGTGCGGCGGCTGGGGACTCCGCGGTCGGGCTTGATCTCGATCAGGCGTCCCGAGATGCGGGTGTCGCTCAGCTTGGCGAGCACGGACGGGTCGAGGTTCACGGGCAGTTCGACGATGGAGAAGTCCGGCTTGATGGCGATGGCACCGAAGTCGTCGCGGCCGAGGCCGCCCTCGTTCGCCAGCGCACCGACGATCTGACGCGGCTCGACGCGGTGCCGGCGGCCGACCTCGATGCGGTAGGCCGCGTAGTCGCCGCGACCACGACGCTCGCGCGGGGCACGATCACGGTCACCGCCACGATCGGCGCCAGTGCGATCGTTGCGCTCGCGCGGCGGACGGTTGTCGCGCTCGACGGCGCGGGACAGCTCATCGCGCTGGGGATCCAGCAGCAGGGGAGTCTCACCCTGAGCGACCACGGCGAGGGCGGCGGCGACATCCGCCTCCGGCACGTCGTGATTGCGCACGTAGTGGGCGACGATGTCCCGGAATGCCTCGATACGGGCGGTCTCCTCGAGGGCGCCCGTGATGGCATCGTCGAAGCGCGCCAGACGCGTGGAGTTGACGTCCTCGGTGGTGGGAAGCTGCATCAGCGCGGGCTTCTGGCGGGTGGCCTTCTCGATGTGGCCCAGCAGGTAGCGCTCGCGCGGCGTGATGAAGCTGATCGCGTCGCCCTTGCGTCCGGCGCGGCCGGTGCGGCCGATGCGGTGCACGTACGACTCGGTGTCGGTGGGGATGTCGAAGTTGACGACGTGGCTGATGCGCTCCACGTCCAGGCCTCGTGCGGCGACATCGGTGGCGACGAGGATGTCGAGCTTGCCGTTCTTCAGGTGGTTGACGCTGCGCTCGCGCTGCACCTGCGGCACGTCGCCGTTGATGGCCGCTGCGGAGTAGCCGCGGGCTCGCAGCTTCTCGGCCAGCGTCTCGGTCTCGTTCTTCGTGCGGACGAAGACGATCATCCCGTCGAAGTTCTCCACCTCGAGGATGCGCGTGAGCGCATCCACCTTCTGGGCGTAGGAGACGACGAGGTACCGCTGGGTGATGTTCTGGTTCGTCGTGGTCTTCGCCGTGATGGCGACTTCCTCGGGCGAGTTGAGGTACTTCTGGGCAAGGCGACGGATCGCCGGCGGCATGGTGGCGGAGAACAGCGCCACCTGCTTGCTCTCGGGGGTCTGGGCCAGGATCTGCTCGACATCCTCCGCGAAGCCCATCTTCAGCATCTCGTCGGCCTCATCGAGCACGAGGTACTTGAGCTCCGACAGATCGAGCGTTCCCTTGGCCTGGTGGTCCATGATGCGCCCAGGGGTGCCGACGATGATGTGCACTCCACGTCGCAGTGCGGACAGCTGCACGCCATACGCCTGGCCCCCGTACACCGGCAGCACGCGGACGTCCTTCATGCGCGAGGAGTACGACTCGAACGCCTCGCAGACCTGCAGCGCCAGCTCGCGGGTCGGGGCCAGGACGAGTGCCTGCGGGGTCTTCTGAGTCAGATCCAGGTGCTCGAGCACGGGCAGCGCGAACGCCGCCGTCTTGCCAGTGCCGGTCTGCGCCGTACCGAGCACGTCGCGACCCTGAAGCAGCAGCGGGATGGTCGCCGCCTGGATGGGAGAGGGGGTCTCGTAGCCGAGGTCGCGGATGGCCTTGAGGACGGGACCGGTGAGACCGAGCTGCTCGAAGCCGGGCTTGGGCGTCTCCTCAGCGGTGGACTCGTCGGTCACGGAGGGGGCGTCGGCAGGGCTATCAGCAGCGGCGGTATCGTCAGCAGTCACCTGCCCACGATAGTGCCTGCGCCTGTGCAGACGCAGTGCGCCCGATCTGTCACGCCCCGGTGGTCAGTGCGACGAGCCTCTCCTTGACCTGGCGGCGCAGCACCTTGCCGATCAGCGAGGTGGGCAGCTCGTCGACGATGAAGATCCGGCGGGGCACCTTGTACGGAGTCAGGATTCCTCGTACGAACTCGCGGATCGCCTCGATGTCGACGTTCTCGGCGCCGTCCGCGACCACGATCGCGGCGACCACCTCCTCGCCGGAATGGGGGCTCGGCAGGCCGACGACGGCGGCATCCACGACATCCGGATGCTGTCGCAGCGCGACCTCGACCTCGGTCGGGGCGACGTTGAAGCCGCCGGTGATGATGAGCTCCTTGATGCGGTCGACGATGCGCACGAAGCCGCTCTCGTCGATCGTGACGATGTCGCCCGTGCGGAACCAGCCATCGGCGAAGACCGCCTGGGTGGCCTCTGGCTTGCCGTAGTAGCCCGAGAACACCTGCGGGCCGCGGACGACCAGCTCCCCGGCGGTGCCGGGCGGGACGTCGCGGGTGGGCTCCTCCGGGTCGACGACCCGGCACTCGGTGCCGGGCAGCGGCAGGCCGACGGTGCCGGCGATGCGGCTGTCGGCGACCGGGTTGGCCATCAGGACCGGCGAGCACTCGCTCAGACCGTATCCCTCGACGAGGAAGCCGCCCGAGGCCTCCTCGAACGGGACCACCAGTTCATGGGAGAGTGCCATCGCACCGGAGATCGCGACCTCGGTGCCGGCCAGGGAGATGCCCTTCTCCTTGGCGGCGGCCAGCAGCCGCTCGGCGATCGGAGGCACGAGCGGCAGGAAGGTCGCGGGGTGCTTCTTGGTGACCTCGAGGACCAGGTCGGGGTCGAACTTCGGGAACAGCACCAGGCGGGCCCCCATCGACATGGCGAATGTCAGGCACAGGGTGAGGCCGTAGGCGTGGAACATCGGCAGCACCGCGTACACGACGCAGCCGTCACCGCGGGTGATGGACGGCACCCAGGCCTGGGCCTGCGCTGCGTTGGCCAGCAGGTTGCGATGTGTGAGGGCGGCGCCCTTCGGCGTGCCGGTGGTGCCCGAGGTGTACTGGATGATCGCGAGGTCATCGGTCTGCGGGCTGGGCGCCGAGGACGGCAGGGGAGCGGATGCGACCAGCGAGTCCCAGCTGATCGCTCCACGCACCTTGGTGGTCAGGGCATCGCGGGAGGCGCGGGCCTTCGCTATCGGCAGCCTCAGCGCCAGCCGCGTCAGCCACGGCATCGCCCTGGTGACGTCGACGGAGACGATGCCGGCGACGGCGAGGTCGTCGGGGAAGTCCTGCACGGTCTCGACGACCTTGCTCCACACGATCGCGTGCTTCGCTCCGTGGTCCTCGAACTGCTTGCGCAGCTCGCGCGCCGTGTAGAGCGGGTTGTGCTCGACGACGACCGCGCCCAGGCGCAGGACGGCGTAGAACGCGATGATGTGCTGAGGACAGTTCGGCAGCACGATCGCGACCGGGTCTCCTGCCTTCACACCCAGGTCGCGCAGGCCCGCGGCCACACGGTCGATGGCCTCCTGCAGTTCGCGGTAGGTGGTCTCGCGTCCGAAGAACTGCAGCGCCACCGCATCCGGGTAATCGCGTGCGGACGCCGCCACGATGTCGACCAGAGAGCCGGACACCGGCGGCAGATCCTCGGGCACCCCCGCGGCGTAGCTGGCGATCCAAGGGCGAGGAGGAACGTACGTCGTCACGGTCTCAGCTTAGGCGCTGAGCTTTTCGACTCGCGCAGCTCGCTCGATGACCGGGGGAAGTCGGGAGGCTCGGCTCTCGTAGACTGGGGTGGTGTCTGAAATCACCCCTGAACTCGTACGCCATCTCGGCGTGCTCGCGCGCATCCAGCTCTCCGACGACGAGGTGACCCAGCTGACCGGTCAGCTCGACGCCATCGTCGACAACATCGCGAAGGTGTCGGAGGTGGCGACCCCTGACATCCCCGCCACCAGCCACCCCATCGCGCTGACCAACGTGTTCCGCCCCGATGAGGTCGGGCAGACCCTCACGCACGAGCAGGTGCTGCAGAACGCACCGGATGCCGCAGACGGCCGCTTCCGCGTGACCGCGATCCTGGGAGAAGAGCAGTGAGCGACATCATCCGGCTTACCGCCGCCGAGCTCGGCGACAAGCTGAGCGCGGGCGAGATCTCCAGCGTCGAGGCCACCCAGGCGCACCTCGACCGCATCGCCGCCGTGGATGGCGACGTGCACGCCTTCCTGCACATCAACGAGCACGCCCTCGCGGCAGCCGCCGACATCGACGCGCGTCGCGCGGCCGGCGAGCAGCTCGGACCGATCGCCGGCGTGCCGCTCGCGATCAAGGACGTCCTCGTCACCACGGATCAGCCCTCCACGAGCGGCTCGAAGATCCTCGAGGGCTACATGTCGCCCTACGACGCGACAGTGGTCGCGCGCTCGCGTGCAGCAGGGCTCATCCCGCTCGGCAAGACCAACATGGACGAGTTCGCGATGGGCTCCTCCACCGAGCACTCCGCGTACGGCCCCACCCGCAACCCGTGGGACCTGGACCGCATCCCCGGCGGCTCGGGCGGTGGCTCGGCTGCGGCCGTGGCCGCGTTCGAAGCGCCGCTCGCACTCGGCTCCGACACGGGCGGCTCGATCCGCCAGCCCGCGCACGTCACCGGCACGGTCGGCATCAAGCCGACCTACGGCGGCGTCAGCCGCTACGGCTCCATCGCCCTGGCGTCCAGTCTCGACCAGGTCGGCCCCGTGGCGCGCACCGTGCTCGATGCGGGTCTGCTGCATGACGTGATCGGCGGGCACGACCCGCAGGATTCCACGTCGCTGCCCGATGAGTGGCCCTCGTTCGCCGCAGCCGCCCGTGAGGGAGCATCCGGTCAGGTCCTCAAGGGACTGAAGGTCGGCGTCGTCAAGGAACTGCCGGATTCCGGCTTCCAGGCCGGCGTGGCCGCGTCCTTCCGCGAGTCGCTCGCCCTGATGGAGAAGCAGGGGGCCGAGATCGTCGAGATCTCCGCACCCCACTTCGAGTACGGCGTCGCCGCTTACTACCTGATCCTGCCCGCCGAGGCCTCCAGCAACCTCGCGAAGTTCGACTCCGTGCGCTTCGGCCTGCGCGTCACCCCCGAGGGCGGCGGAACGGTCGAGGACGTCATGTCCCTCACCCGCGAGGTCGGCTTCGGTCCGGAGGTCAAGCGCCGCATCATCCTCGGCACCTACGCGCTGTCGGCCGGCTACTACGACGCCTACTACGGCAGCGCGCAGAAGGTCCGCACGCTGATCCAGCGCGACTTCGACGCGGCGTTCGCGCAGGTCGACGTCATCGCGACGCCCTCCGCGCCGACCACGGCGTTCAAGATCGGCGAGAAGATCGACGACCCTCTGCAGATGTACCTGAACGACCTCACCACGATCCCGGCGAACCTCGCCGGTGTCCCCGGGATCTCGATCCCCTCGGGTCTGGCCGCCGAGGACGGGCTGCCCGTGGGCATCCAGTTCCTCGCACCCGCCCGTGAGGACGCCCGTCTGTACCGTGTGGGCGCGGCTGTCGAGGCCGCGCTCGTGGATTCGTGGGGCGCACCCCTGCTCGAGAAGGCAACCGCCCTGGGAGGGACGCGCTGATGGCCACCGCCAAGCTCATGGACTACGACAAGGCGCTCGAGCTGTTCGAGCCCGTCCTCGGATTCGAGGTGCACGTCGAGCTGAACACACGCACGAAGATGTTCTCCGCGGCCCCGAACCCGGCACACGAGGAGTTCCACGCGGCGGAGCCGAACACGCTGATCGCGCCTGTCGACCTCGGCCTTCCCGGCTCGCTCCCGGTCGTCAACGAGACGGCCGTGCGCTCCGCGATCAGCCTGGGACTCGCCCTCGGCTGCTCGATCGCCGAGTCCAGCCGCTTCGCGCGGAAGAACTACTTCTACCCGGATCTCGGCAAGAACTACCAGATCTCGCAGTACGACGAGCCGATCGCCTTCGAGGGATCCGTCGAGATCGAACTGGAGGACGGCACGCTCGTGACGATCCCCGTCGAGCGCGCCCACATGGAGGAGGACGCCGGCAAGCTCACGCACATGGGTGGCGCCACGGGACGCATCCAGGGCGCCGAGTACTCGCTCGTCGACTACAACCGCGCCGGTGTGCCGCTGGTGGAGATCGTGACCAAGATCATCTTCGGCGCCGAGCACCGTGCGCCGGAGTACGCCAAGGCGTACATCGCGGCGATCCGGGACATCGCCCGGTCGCTGGGCATCTCCGAGGCACGTCTGGAGCGCGGAAACCTGCGCTGCGACGCGAACGTGTCGCTGCGCCCGCGCGGCACCGAGAAGTTGGGCACCCGCACCGAGACGAAGAACGTCAACTCGATGCGCTCCGTCGAGCGGGCGGTGCGCTACGAGATCCAGCGTCAGGCTCAGATCCTCGCCGACGGCGGCACGATCACCCAGGAGACCCGTCACTGGCATGAGGACACCGGCACGACCTCGCCGGGTCGTCCGAAGTCGGATGCCGACGACTATCGCTACTTCCCGGAGCCGGACCTGCTGCCCGTGGAGCCTTCGCGCGAGCTGGTGGAGGAACTGCGCGCGGCACTGCCCGAGCAGCCCGTCGCCCGCCGTCGCCGCCTGAAGACCGATTGGGGCTTCACCGACCTGGAGTACCAGGACGTCCGCAACGGCGGCCTGGTGGAGGTCGTAGAGGCGACGGTCGCCGCCGGCGCCACCCCGGCCGCCGCTCGCAAGTGGTGGACGGGCGAGATCTCCCGTCTCGCGAACGCAGCAGGACGCGAATCCACCGAGTCGATCAGCCCCGAGAACGTCGCCGCGCTGCAGAAGCTGGTCGATGCCGGCACGCTCACCGACAAGCTGGCACGCCAGGTGCTGGAGGGCGTGATCGCCGGTGAGGGCACGCCGCAGGAGGTCGTGGATGCGCGCGGTCTTGCGGTGGTCTCCGACGACGGCGCGCTGATCGCCGCGATCGACGAGGCTCTGGCATCTCAGCCGGACGTGCTCGCCAAGATCAAGGACGGCAAGGTCCAGGCCGCAGGCGCCGTCATCGGCGCGGTGATGAAGGCGATGAAGGGTCAGGCGGATGCCGCGCGCGTGCGCGAGCTGATCCTGGAGCGGGCAGCGCAGTAGCGGGCAGGGCTGCCGTTCACGACGTCCTCGTCGTGGACAGCAGCCCCGCACTCAGCACGCGTGCCAGTGCTCGCAGATCCACCACCTCGTGGTCGCGAGCCTGTTCGTCGGCGCGATGCGGCTCCAGAGGTCGCGCTGTGATGGTCGCCGCCCACGCCGAGGCCGCCGCGCGCAGTGCGTGCAGATCGACGCTCCGCGGCAGGCTCGCCTGCAGGGCTGCGGCGACGGCGTCGTGCAGCGCATGCCGATATCGCGTGAGCACCGCCTGCACCTCAGGGCGGATGTGCGACTCGTGCCAGATGACGTCGCGGAGCATGCGCGACGCGGCGCGATCTCCGAGCACGCGCTCGCCGAGATTGACCAGCGTCTGCACCGGATCGTTCGGCACGGCCAGCAGCGTCGGGTCGAGGGTGCTGGCGCTCAGCCGCTCATCGAGCAGTGCGGTGAGGATGTCCGGCTTGGTGGGGAAGTAGTAGAACAGCAGTCCCTTCGGCACACCGACGGCACTCGCCAGCGTCGCGGTGGAGGTTCCGTCGAACCCGTGCCGGGCGAAGAGACGCTCCGCCGCATCCAGTATCCGGATGCGGGTGCCTGTCGGATCGCTGTCAGAGCGCATCGGGTCTCCTCATCCTCGGTTTATCGCGTGCTGGTTCGTCCCACGCACAGCGATGCGGGGCGACGGTCGACCATCGTCCCGCATCCGTGTGTGCCGCGCAGGTCACGCGTGCGCGGCGCGCGCTCCGCCGTCAGACGCGTGATGCGCCTTCATGGCGGGTGCGAGCGCCCACAGTCCTGCGATCGCGCCGACGGCTCCGCAGATCCACGCGGTCCACGCGGGACCGGCGCTTCCGGCGAAGGCACCGAACCAGGGCGACAGGAACAGCAGCGCGCCGATCACGGCGAGGATCCACTCCATCGCCACGGATCCGGGTGCTGCCAGGCTCCACAGCCCGGCCACGACCATCAGAACGCCCAGCACGACCATCAGGGACATCGACGCGCTCGTGCGCGGCGTGGTCCAGATGCTCGCCAGGGCCGCGTACAGTCCGGCGGCGACGGCCACCCAGTCCTGCCAGCGTGTCCACCTCTTCATTGAACTCATCCTCCTTGCAGTCAGATGGCTCCCGAATCGGGGGTCGTGCATCATTGTACGCCAGGTCTTGACCGATCGGTCAAAGTCCTGCGCAGCGGATGTCGGCGGTCGCGGGGACAATGGAGGGATGGGACGTGGAGACGGATCGGGACGCCTGGTCTCGCGCGAGGGCGCTGACGACTCCGGCACCGGGATCCTGCACGTCGACATGGATGCGTTCTACGCCTCCGTGGAGGTGCTGCACGATCCGTCACTGCGCGGCCTGCCGCTGATCATCGGCGCTCCGGACGGCCGGTCGGTCGTCTCGAGTGCCTCGTACGAGGCGAGGCGCTACGGCGTCCGCAGTGCGATGCCCGTGTCGCAGGCGCTGCGCCTGTGCCCGAACGCGCGGATCATGGCACCGGACTTCACCCGCTATCGCGCGGCGTCCGATGCTGTGATGGAGGTCTTCCACAGCGTCACGCCGCTCGTGGAGCAACTGTCGATCGATGAGGCCTTCCTCGACGTGCGCGGGGTGCGCCGGCTGTGGGGGAGTCCGGGTGAGATCGCGGTGCTGCTGCGTCGGCGCGTGCGCGACGAGGTGGGGATCACCTGCAGCGTCGGCGTGGCATCGACCAAGCACGTCGCCAAGATGGCCTCCACCATCTCGAAGCCCGACGGCATGCTGATCGTGCCCGCGGCCAGGACGCAGGAGTTCCTGGATCCCCGGCCGGTGGGGGCGATCTGGGGCGTGGGGCCCAAAGCCGTCGAGGCGCTGGAGCGCCGCGGCATCCGCCTGATCCGCGACGTGCGCGAGTCGCCGCTGGAAGCACTGGCCCGCGCCGTCGGTCCTGCTCTCGCGCAGCGCATGCAGCAGCTGGCGCGGGGCGAGGATGCCCGCCCCGTCGAGACGGAGCGGATCGAGAAGAGCATCGGTCACGAGGAGACGTTCGAGCGGGACATCCTGGATGCGCCGCTGCTGCGCTCCGAACTGCTGCGACTCGCCGACCGGGTCGGCGCGCGGCTGCGTGCCGCCCAGTGGCAGGCGGCCGCGGTTGCGATCAAGATCCGCTTCGCGGACTTCAGCACGATCAGTCGCACGACCTCGCTGGCCGAGCCCACCGAGGTCGGACAGCGCATCGGAGAGACCGCAGTGGCGCTGTTCGACCAGATCGAGCGCCGCGAACCGGTGCGGCTGGTCGGTGTCCGCGCGGAGAAGCTCCGGCCCTCGGGCGGTAGTGCTCTGGCGCTGTGGGACGACGACGAGGAGCAGCGACGACTCGAGGGCACCCTGGACGACGCGAGAGAGCGGTTCGGGGTCGGGACGATCACCCGGGCGCGGCATGTGGGGCGCACGCGCGAACGCGGTGCGGCGGATTCTCCGCGACCGTTCGGGAGGGAGTGAGCGTCGCGTCCTGGTACGACCTGGACTAGCGTGGAGGGATGCCGAACATCGCACTCGAACTGGGCAAGCAGGTCGCATCCTTCGGGGTGAAGAGCGCCTACGGGGAACCGCAGGACGTGGACGGGGTGAGCATCACTCCGGTCGCACTCACCTGGGCGGGCTTCGGAGGCACCTCGAGCCATGACGACAGCGCGGCCGGTGGCGGCGGTGGCGTATCCATTCCGCTCGGCGTATATGTGCGCCGGGAGGAGGGCCTGCGATTCGAGCCCAACCTCGTCGCACTGCTCGCTGTGGCTGTCCCCTTCGTGTGGGTCACCGGCCGGGCGCTGAGCCGCGTCATCCGTGCACTCAAGAAGTAGCGATCCGCTCGACGCTGCGCTCACCGAGGCGACCGTTCGGATCCGAACGGCGATCGTCGCGCTGTCGGCGTCCAACCCGGTCGTCGTGATCGACGGGCGAAGCGGTGCGGGCAAGAGCAGCCTGGCGGCGCGTCTGGCGCGGGCGTGGCCATTGCGCACACCCGTGCAGCTCGTCGCGCTCGACTCGATCTATCCGGGCTGGGACGGGCTGGAGCGCGGTGCCGAGATCGCCCGCGAGACGATTCTCGTCCCGCACGGACGCGGACGCCTGGGGATCTGGCGACGCTGGGACTGGGAGAACGGCGAACAGGCCGAGGCGCATGCCGTCGACCCGGCCCTCGGGCTCATCGTCGAAGGCTGCGGAGCGCTGACACCGGCATCCGCGCCCCTGGCGGACGTCACGGTGTGGGTGGACGGGCCGCACGCGGCCCGCCGTACACGCGCCCTCGATCGGGACGGCGAAGGATTCCGGATGCACTGGAACATGTGGGCGGCGCAGGAGGATGCGCACATGGCTCGACACTCTCCCGAGTCCCTGGCGGGCATCTCGGTGCGCACCCCGTAGCGCGCCGGCGCTCAGCGCGCGTCGTGCTGGTCGGCGAGCTGGACGAGGATCTCGAGGCGGTAGCCGAGCCAGTCGTAGGTTCCGAATCGAAGGTCGTCAGGGTCGTGGGCATCGATCCGCCCGATGCCGAGACGGGACGCGAGCACAAGACGGATGCCCGACAGCGTGCGCAGCCAGGCGTCCAGAGCGTGCGTGCTGATCTCCAGGAGGGTGGTGGGCTCACCCCCTTCGTCCTCGAAGCGCTCGAGACCGGTGCGCACCTCCAGGGCATCCGCGAGCCGCTGGTCGAAGCCGTCCTCGCGCGTGCTCAGGCGGAACTCCGCCGAAGCCGCGAGGTCGTCCGGATACGCGGGGGGCGAGAGCCGCTCCAGGGCCGGATCGGGCTCGTCTCTGGGGCCGTCGAGCAGGGTGATGTACTCGTCGACGATGGCGAGCAGGTGCCGTCCCTCGATCGATGCCAGAGTCATCTTCAGTGTCGTCACTGCGGCGCCTTCCGCACGGTCGCCCAGAGACCGAAGCCGTGCATCGCCTGCGCGTGCATCTCCATCGTCTCCCTCGGTCCGGTCGCCACGACCGCATGACCGTCGTTGTGGACGGCCAGCATGAGCCGGGTCGCCTTCTCCTCGGGGAACCCGAAGTACGTGCGGAAGATGCGGGCCACATAGCTCATCAGGTTCACCCGGGTCGTCCCAGACGACCAGCTGCCACGGGACGAGCGGCGCTGAGGTCAGCTGCTCGTCCATCGTGGGAACGGATGCGGGTGTGCTCATGCCCACCCCAGCTCATGCAGTTGCGCGTCGTCGATGCCGTAGAAGTGGGCGATCTCGTGCACGAGGGTCGTGTGGACCTCGTCGCGCAGCTCGGACTCGTCGCGGCAGGCCGCCAGGTGCGCGTGCCGGTAGACGATGATGCGGTCCGGCAGCTCGCCCATCCCGTACTGTCCCCGCTCGGTTAGGGCGAAGCCCTCGTAGAGGCCGAACAGCTCCTCGCCGTTCTCCGGCGCGTCCTCGACGACGAAGACGAGGTTCTCCAACCCGTCCACCATGTCGTCGGGGAGACGGTCGAGCTCATCGGTGACGAGGGCTTCGAAGGCCTCTGCATCCATCTCCATGCCGGTATCGGCGAGGGCGGCCTCCGAGCCCGATTCCGGCGACACGGGGTCGCTCGGGTTCGATTCTGAGGCGTGCGGGCCGTGCGAGGACATACCTCGATGCTATCCAGGCCCGGAGGGGGAGGAGACGCGTGTGAGAACTCTCAGAAGCCGGGACCGGATTTCATAGGCAGCGCGGAGCGACGGGGGCTTGGCTCGTCGCATGGTCACTATCCAGACGCGCCCCGATGGTCGCGATCGGCTCGACCCGTCGCGTGTTCCCCGGCTGCGCCGGGCAGCATTGCCGATCGGGATCGGCATCGTGGCCAGCCTCGTCGACGGGATCGGCGCCGGCATCCCGTCGTACTGGGGCGACGAAGCCGCGAGCGTCCTGTCGGGCACCCGGCCGCTGCCCAGCCTGCTGACCGAGCTCGGCGCCGTGGACGCCGTGCATGGCCTGTATTACATGCTGCTGCATGTGTGGATGTGGGCTTTCGGAACAGGGGAGTGGGCGACCCGAGCGCTCAGCGTGATCGCGATCGGCGCTCTCGCAGCCGGGGTCGTCACTCTCGGTCGGATGTGGTTCGGACGCAGCACTGCGGTCGTCGCGGGACTCCTCGTCGCCGTCATCCCTCGGGCGAGCTCCCTGGCGATCGAGACCCGCGGCTATGCGATCACCGCCGCGACGGCCGTCTGGCTCGTGGTGCTGTTCACCCACCTGGCACGACAGGGAGCAGCGCGGCGTCGATGGATCCTGTTCGGCGTGCTGGCGGGCGTCTGCTCCTGGTTCTTCGTGTACCTGCTGCTGGTGCCGCTGACGCTGTGCGCCGTGCTCCTGCTGGTGCCGAGATGGGCTGAAGCGCCGCACCGCAACCCGCGCGAGGTGCGCGGGGACATGATGGCGACCATCGGCTCCGCATTCCTCGGAGCACTGCCCATCCTTGCGCTGGCGGCACTGCAGCGCGGTCAGGTGAGCTTCCTCGCACACCGCGGGTACCTGTCGCCGAAGGGCGTGCTCATCACACCCTGGTTCTCGCACAGCGCCGTCGCAGTCGTGCTGTGGGCCCTGATCGTCATGGCGGTGTTCATCACCCTGGCGACGACGAGGCAGCGCGCCCAGGGCACTTTCGCCCTCGCCTGGCTGACGATGCCGGCACTCGCGCTGATCGCGGTCGACGTGTTCGTGGCCCCGACCTACAACCCTCGCTACCTGGCGGTGAGCCTCGGTGCGGTGGCGCTGCTCGCCGCCCGCGGCATCACCGGCATCGTCGGCGCAGCCGCCCGTCGACTCCCCAGGCTCGCCCCGATCGCCGCGGCGCTGATCGCCGTGATCGTGCTGGGCGTGACCGTTCCCCAATACCTGCATCAGCGCACTCCTTACGCGAAGGACGGCGGGGCCGACTTCCGCGTCGTCGCTGACGCGGTCGCACAGCGCGCTCAGCCCGGCGACGCGGTGCTGTTCGGAGCGGGGCCGCGTCCGTCCCGGACCGCCCGGCTGGCGTATCGCCTGTACCCCGACGACTTCTCCGGACTGCGCGACCCGCAGCTCGTCACCTCCTTCACCGATCGCGCCGGCCTCTGGGACGAACTCGCCCCGGTTCCGGCCGTCGCCTCGATGCTTCCCGAGCACACCGTGTGGCTGCTGGAGACCAAGGGCGCGCAGAGCGCCGGCGCCGATCTGTCCGCCCTGCGGCGCAGCGGGTACGCGCTCGCGACCGAACTGCACCTGCACCGCACCATCGTCTACGAATTCACCAGGGGAGCTCATCATGAGTGACAAGATCATCGTCATCCTGCCGACCTACAACGAGTCGGAGACGCTGCCCGGAATGATCGCGCGCCTGCGCACCACCGCGCCCGAGGCGCATCTGCTGGTGGTCGACGACTCCTCCCCGGACGGCACCGGCGCCATCGCCGACGCGCTCGCATTCGCCGACTCCGCGGTTCACGTGCTGCACCGGACCGCGAAGCGGGGGCTCGGACCGGCGTATCTCGCCGGGTTCAGCTGGGCTCTGCGGCATTCGTACGACACCGTGGTGCAGAGCGATGCTGACGGTTCGCATCGGCCCGAGGATCTGCCGGCCCTGCTGGCAGCGGTCGACAGCGCGGACCTGGTGATCGGGTCTCGCTGGGTCGCCGGCGGCTCGGCCCCGGGGTGGGCCTGGCATCGGCTCCTGCTCTCCCGTGCGGGCAGTGCGTACGCGGGCCTCATGCTCGGGCTTGCGCAGCACGACATCACCGGGGGATACCGCGTGTTCAGGGCGACGGCGCTGGAGCGCATCATCCGGCAGGGAATCGCCAGCCAGGGGTACTGCTTCCAGATCGAGATGCTGGACCGCGCCGTCGCCGACGGTGACCGCGTCGTCGAGGTGCCCATCACGTTCGACGTGCGCGCCGGCGGCGAGTCCAAGATGTCGAGTCGGATCGTGAGGGAAGCCCTCCGGCAGGTGACGGCATGGGGCATCAGACGACGGATGTCGAACCGGACGACCTCGGTCGCGGAGGGCCCGCGACGGGAGCACGCGCATGTCTGAGACCGCGGCGGAGAGATCGGACGGGACGGCGCTTCTCACCCAGCTGCTCCGATTCGGCGTGGTGGGCGGCGTGGGGTTCGTCGTCGACGTCGCCGTGTTCAACCTGCTGCGCGCGCACGAACCGTTCGGCTGGGCGTGGTGGCCCGTGGCGGCCAAGGCGATCTCGACTCTGCTGGCGATCGCCGTGAACTGGATCGGCAATCGCTCCTGGACCTTCCGGGAGCATCGACGTGGCGACACCGGGCGCGAGGCTGCGGAGTTCCTCGTGGCGAGCCTCATCGGCGGGGGAGTGTCGCTGCTGTGCCTGATGTTCTCCCGTGATGTCCTGGGACTGACCAGCGCTCTCGATGACAACATCTCGGCGAACGTGGTCGGGCTCGCGCTCGGCTCGGCGGTGCGGTTCTGCGCCTATCGCTGGTGGGTGTTCGGCGAGCGGGGATCCTCCGGTGAGGACACCGGCACGCTGATGCCCACCTCCGACCCGGTGGCCCGGTCGGAGGAGATGCTCGCCGACCCGCCGGCGAGCTCGGCGATGCGGGCGACGATGGCCAGGCCGAGTCCGCCACCGGCATAGTCGGATTCACGGCCGCGGGTGAATCGCTCGAAGGCGCGATCCGTGATGACCGGATCGAAACCGGGCCCGTCGTCCGTGACGATCAGCTCGAGGACCCCGTCGATACGGCGCAGCACCACTTCGACGGCCACCGGCGAGCCCGTCGATGCGCGCAGCGCGTTGTCCACGAGGTTGTCGACGACGCGAGCGATGTCGGCGGCGTCGATCCGCGCCGTGTCCTCCCTGTCCGCGACGTCGATGTGGATCTCGAGATCCACCGATCCCTGCAGATCGGATGCAGGGTCGGCCAGGCGCCATCGCACATGGTCGATGCGCTCGGTGACCTCGTCGGCGAGAACGCGCAGCGGAGTCTCGGCGGACGACGAACCCGCCTCGATCCGTGAGAGCTCCAGCATCGTCTGAGCCAGTCGGATCAGCCGGTTCGAAGTAGTGCGGGCCTCGGCGAGCAGGATGCGGTCCGCCTCGGGGTCGGTGCCGTCGACCAGCTCGAGCTGAGCGCGCAGCACTGCCAGCGGGTTTCGCAGCTCGTGACTGGCATCCGCGACCATCTGCTGCTCTCGTGCACCGGCGGCGCGCACGTCCTCGATGAGCTGATTGAGCGTGCGCGCGAGCGAATCGATCTCGTCGCCGGTTCCGCCGACGGGAAGGTACGCCGTCTCGCTGCGTCGCAGGGCCAGCCGCTCGGCGCTGCGACGCAGGTTCTCGACAGGACGCAGTGCGGCCGTCGATACGAACCAGGCACCGGCGGCGAACAGCACCGCGCCGCCGATCAGCAGCATCCAGAGCAGACCCACCACGCGCGCGACGATGCCCGCCGCGATGTCGCTGTCACGCGTGACGAGGATGGTCCAGTTGCCCGACGGCGTCTCCACCGGTTCGACGTACACGTAGTACGTCTCGCCGTCACGGATCTCCCGCAGTGCGGGTCCGGGCTCCGCGAGTTCCGAAATGCGGTCGTGGAGAGAAGACGGAAGCGTGTTCATCTTCACGGCGCCGTCCGGTGCGATCACCGCGACGTGCTGATCGACGCCCGGCTTGTCCAGCGTCTCGGTCGGGTCCTGGATGATGATGCCGCGGTACACCTCCGCGATGCCGTGCAGCACGGCCTTCTCGCGGGAGACGGCGATGGACGATATCTGCGCGTACACGGCCAGGCAGGCGGCGATGACGACCACGATGACCACGGCGGTGGAGCCGAGGACGATCCGAGCGCGTATCGACAGCCGGCGCGTCATCGGCTCGCCTCATCAGCCGGGCCGGCGAGGACTCGGAAGCCGACGCCGCGCACCGTGTCTATCCGCACGGTCGAGCCGGCGTCGGCGAGCTTGCGACGGATGTAGCCGACGTACTGGTCCACGACGTTCGACGCGAAATGCGGAGACCCCCATACCTCCGAGAGGATCCACTCGCGTGCGAGCGTGTCATTCGGCCGCTCGACGAAGGCACGCAGCAGGTCGAACTCACGTCTGCTCAGTGGAACGGCGCTGCCGTTCACCTCGGCCGCCGCCCGATCCATGGCGATGGACACATCGCCCAGCTCGAGGCGTGCGCTCTCCAGATGATCGCGACGTCGCAGCGCACGCAGCCGTGCGAACAGCTCGGCGAACTCGAACGGTTTGACGAGGTAATCGTCGGCACCGGCATCCAGCCCGCGTACGCGATCGCCGACGGCATCCCGAGCCGTGAGCAGCAGGATGCCGATGCGGCTGTCGCTCTCACGGAGCCGGCCCGCCAGCTCGAACCCGTTCATGCCGGGCAGGTTCACGTCGACGACCGCCAGATGGAAGTCGGTGTCGGTGCAGCTCAGCAGTGCGGCGATGCCGTCGCCGACCGCCGTGACCTCGTAGCCTTCGCGGCGCAGATGGCGCGCGATCAGGTCGGCGAGCTGCGGCTCGTCGTCGACCACCAGCACTCGCGCGACCACACCTGGATTCTAAGTGCGCGTGCCGATCACGAATGGAAGAAGCCCCGGACTCTCGACGAGTCCGGGGCTTCCATCCTGGGTGAGTAACGGGGCTTGAACCCGCGACCCCCGCGACCACAACGCGGTGCTCTACCAGCTGAGCTATACCCACCATGCGCCTTCCTGAGAAGGCAACTCCAAGAGTCTATTACATGTTCGGAGCGAACTCTGACACCGTGCGCGCGGAGACCTCGCGCGCCTCATCCGAGGTGGGTCCCGGCTCCGCGACGAACACGGCGTCGCGGTAGTACTGCAGCTCGCGGATCGACTCGAGGATGTCGGCGAGAGCGCGGTGTCCGCCGTGCTTCTCGGGTGCCTGGAAGAACACCCGCGGGTACCACCTGCGGGAGAGCTCCTTGATGCTGGACACATCGACGTTGCGGTAGTGCAGGTACTGATCGACCTGCTGCATGTACTTCGCGAGGAACATCCGGTCGGTGCCGATCGTGTTCCCGGCCAGCGGAGCCTTGCGCTCCAGCGGCACGAACCGCTTGATGTACTCAAGGGTCTGCGCCTCGGCCTCGGCCAGCGCGACGCCGTTCGGGATCTCTTCGATCAGCCCGGACGTCGCGTGCATGTTCGTGACGAACTCGTTCATGTTCGACAGTGCGGCATCACCCGGCTTGATGACGATCTGGAATCCCGCGTCGAGCGGGCGCAGGTCGAAGTCGGTGATGACCACCGCGATCTCGACCAGCTCGTCGATCGCGAGATCGAGGCCCGTCATCTCGCAGTCGATCCAGACGAGTCGATCATTCTCTGACGCTGAAACCATGCGTCGATCCTATCGAGGGCGGCCGACACGGTAATCTGAATGTCCGCGCCCCCTTAGCTCAGTGGATAGAGCAACAGCCTTCTAATCTGTCGGTCGCAGGTTCGAATCCTGCAGGGGGCACCAACCGCTCAATACCGCAGCGCGGCCACGGCGTCGTCGGCATCCCAGAACTCGCCGACCAGAAGGAACCCGCCGGACGAGAGGTTCAGACGCTCCGCCCGGTAGCGGATGCCGAGGGGGTCGGCCACGACTCGGAGATGACCACGGATCGTGCCGTGGGCGTCGATGACGCGCCAGAGATGGTCGCCGGCGCGTTCCAGATGCTCCGCGCGGGAGGTCAGCGACGGCGTCTCCCAGAGGATCGAGGGGAGTGAATCCGAGTAGGTGCGCATGACTGCTCCTTTCCTCCTTCGAACATAAGGACGGCCACCGACATCGGGGGCCGTAGACTCGGAGCATGCCCGTGGACTCTCCCTACGCAGCCCGACTCGGGAGCATCCCCGTCGAACGACGCGAGGTCGAGGTGCTCGGCTCGACGACCGCGTACTGGGTCTACGGCCCTCAGGGTGCGAGCGTCCCGACGATCGTCGCCGTGCACGGCTTCCGAGGAGAGCACCACGGTCTCGAGCCGGTGGTCGCGTATCTTCCGGGCGTGCGGGTCATCTCGCCGGACCTGCCCGGCTTCGGCGAGACGCCCCCGATTCCGGGCCGCGAGCACGACCTGGGCCTGTACTCGGGGTGGCTGGCGGAGTTCGCGCGCACTGTCGCCCCCGGTGCCGTGATCCTCGGGCACTCGTTCGGATCGATCGTCGCCTCAGCGGCCGTCGCAGGTGGTCTGAGCACCCCGCGACTGATTCTCGTCAATCCCATCGGCGCGCCCGCGCTCGAGGGCCCGAAGGGCATCCTGACCCGCCTCGCGGTGATGTACTACTGGCTGGGCGCCCGGCTTCCGGAGCGCCTCGGCACGATGCTGCTGCGCAACCCGCTCATCGTGCGCGTGATGAGCATCGCCATGGCGAAGACCCGCGACAGAGCGCTGCGGCGATTCATCCACGATCAGCACGACACGTACTTCTCGCGCTTCGCCGACCGGGACGTGCTGCATGACGCCTTCGTCACGAGCGTGTCGCACGATGTGAGCGCGTTCGCAGGCGTCATCGACGTCCCCGCACTGCTCGTCGCCGCACAGCGCGACGACATCACGCCGATCGAGGCGGAGCGGCGTCTCGCGACGCTGTTCCCGGACGCCGAGCTCGTCGAGATCGCCGATGTCGGCCATCTCATCCACTACGAGACGCCTGCGGAGGCGGCCGGTGCGATCCGGCGGTTCCTCACGCTTCCCGTCGAGCGAGGCCGATGAGTCCGGCGACGCGGAACGGGATGACCTCACCCATCGCCAGCGAGGTCTCCGTGCGCTCGACGCCCTCGATCGACAGAATGCGGGCGTCGGTGTCGAACAGATGACGCGCGTCGCGACAGGCCACGCGGGCCATGATGTCGATGGAACCGCTGAGTCCGTGCGCCTGAACGATCTCGGGAACGCGCGAGAGTTCGGCGATGATCCGCGGGAGCTCGGTCTGCCGAACGCCGATGCTGATGAACGCCTGCAGAGGGAAGCCCAGCACCTCGGTGGAGAACGACCGCTCATAGGATTCGAAGACGCCGGTCTGCTCCAGCCGGGCCATCCGCGCCTGGATCGTGTTGCGAGAGAGCCTCAGCCGCTCCGCCAGGGCGACGACGGTCGTGCGCGGATCCTCCGAGAGGGCGACGAGCAGTTCGAGATCGACACGATCGAGTGCGGGCATAGTGCCACACGATATCAGCCCCGGATCCTCGCTGACTTCGCAACATGCTCAACCGCCGCGCACATGCTTGAGCGACGTGTCAGGTAGACGTACCCTCGGAGATACCGACGGAGCCGTCGGGAAAGCCGTGCACACCCCACAAGGGCCGCCACGTCAGGAGGACGCCGATGTCACCGCAGAACACTCCGATCATCGACACGGAGAACGATCTCGAACTCACCGAGCGCATCATCGCGCCGGACGGCAGGCGGATGCCGAACCCGCAGCTGGATCGCCATGTCCAGGACATCGACTTCGACGCCCTGCGCGATCTGCACCGCGACATGGTCGTGCTGCGCCGCATCGACGCCGAGGGCATCGCGCTGCAGCGCCAGGGGCAGCTCGGCCTGTGGGCCCCCTGCAACGGCCAGGAGGCCGCGCAGATCGGCACCGGGCGGGCGCTGGAAGCCCGCGACTTCGTCTTCCCGAGCTACCGCGAGACCGGTGTGATGTACAGCCGCGGCGCGAAGCCCGCGGACTACGTGCGCATGTGGCGCGGCGAGGAGGGTGCGGCGTACGATCCCGCCGAACTGCGCATCGCTCCGCTTCAGATCATCATCGGCGCCCAGACCCTGCACGCTGTGGGCTACGCCATGGGCATCCGCTTCGATGAGGCGGACGAGGTCGCCGTCACCTACTTCGGCGACGGCGCCACCAGCCAGGGCGACGTGAACGAGGCGATGGTCTTCGCCGCGTCCTACGGCGCCCCCGTGGTCTTCGTCTGCCAGAACAACCACTGGGCGATCTCCGAGCCGGTCGGTCTGCAGTCGCAGTTCCCGCTGGCGGGGCGCGCGCCCGGCTTCGGCATCCCGAGCATGCGAGTGGACGGCAACGACGTGCTCGCCTGCGTCGCGGCCATGCGCTGGGCCCTCGACCATGCGCGCTCCGGCAAGGGACCCGCGTATCTCGAACTCGTCACCTACCGGATGGGCCCGCACACCACGGCGGACGACCCAAAGCGCTACCGCTCCGACGAGGAGCTCGAGCAGTGGCGTCGTCGCGATCCGATCAGCCGACTCGAGGCGCACCTGCGCGCCGCCGGAGAACTCACAGACGAGCACCTGGCCTCGGTGCAGGCTCAGGCCGATGAGATGGCCCGCGAGATGCGCGCGGCGTGCCTGGGCATGATCACGCGACCGGCGATGGCCGTGTTCGACCGCGTCTACGCCGAGCCGCACTCCGGTCTGGAGCGCGAGCGCGACGAGTACGCCGCATACCTCGCCACCTTCGAGGAGGCCTGAGATGACGCAGATGACTCTGGGCAAGGCCCTCAACGCCGGCCTCCGACAGGCCATGCAGGATGACGACAAGGTCGTGCTGATGGGGGAGGACATCGGCACGCTCGGCGGCGTGTTCCGCATCACCGACGGGCTCCTGGACGAGTTCGGCGCCAAGCGCGTCATCGACACGCCTCTCGCGGAGTCCGGCATCGTCGGCACGGCCGTCGGCCTCGCGTTCCGCGGATACCGGCCCGTGATCGAGATCCAGTTCGACGGATTCATCTATCCGGCGTTCGATCAGATCGTCTCCCAGGTCGCCAAACTGCACTACCGCACGCAGGGGCGGGTCAAGATG
Source organism: Microbacterium sp. W4I4 (assembly GCF_030816235.1). Lineage (NCBI taxonomy): Bacteria > Bacillati > Actinomycetota > Actinomycetes > Micrococcales > Microbacteriaceae > Microbacterium > Microbacterium sp. W4I4. The sequence goes on along the minus strand of NZ_JAUSXT010000001.1, from coordinate 609,824 downwards.
CCGATCACCATCCGCGTGCCGTGGGCAGGCGGCATCGGCGCGGCAGAGCACCACTCCGAGTCGCCCGAGGCGTACTTCGTGCACACCGCGGGCCTGCGCGTGATCGCCGTCTCCGACCCCCAGGATGCCTACCGCTGCCTGCGTCAGGCCATCGCCAGCGACGACCCGGTGCTGTTCTTCGAGCCCAAGCGGCTGTACCACCACAAGGGGGAGGTCGATCTGGAAGCACCCCTGGCAGACGCCCCGCCGATGGGGCTCGCCCGTGTCGTGCGGGCCGGCACCGATGCCACGATCATCACCTACGGCGCAATGGTCCGCACCGCACTGGATGCGGCAGCGGCAGCGGAGGACGAGGGGATCTCGCTCGAGGTCATCGATCTCCGCTCTCTCTCGCCGGTGGATTACGAGACCGTCTCCGCGTCCGTGCGGCGCACGGGCCGCGTGGTGGTGGCGCACGAGGCATCCCGTGAGGCCGGTGTGGGAGCCGAGATCATCGCGAGCATCACCGAGTTCTGCTTCGAGTACCTCGAGGCGGCACCGGTGCGCGTGACCGGCCACGACATCCCGTACCCGCCGGCCAAGCTCGAGAAGTTCCACCTTCCGGATCTGGACCGCATCCTCGACGCGGTGGATCGCGTGATGGATCGGCCGAACAGTCTCAGTGCAGCCAAGGAGGCCCAGCAGTGATCGCGGAATTCAACCTTCCCGACCTCGGTGAGGGCCTCACCGAGGCAGAGGTCGTCCAGTGGATGGTCGAGCCCGGTGATACCGTCACCCTCAACCAGACGCTCGCAGAGGTCGAGACGGCCAAGGCCGTGGTCGAGCTTCCCTCGCCGTACGCGGGCACAGTCACCTCGCTGCACGCCGGCGCGGGTGACACGGTCCTGGTCGGCGCGCCGCTGATCGCCTTCGACGTCGCCGGTGCCGAGCCGGAACCCACCACCGAGGCGGCTGCCGGTGAGGAGAGGGCCCAGCCGAACCTGGTCGGCTACGGCGCGGCGCCCGCGTCCAGCGGCCGCCCGGCCCGTCGTGCCCGACGCGGGGCGCCGTCGGATGCCGCGGCGCGTGCCGACGCCGCGGTGCTCGAGGCCGCACCGCACGATGCTCTTCCGCCGAGCGTCGCCGAGCCGACGGTCGGCGAGCGCCCGCGATCGACACCGCCCGTGCGCGCGCACGCAAAGCGCCTGGGCGTCGATCTCGCACTGGTCGCGGCAGAGGTCGGCGATCGCGTGATCACCCGCTCCGACGTTGACGCCTACGCCGAGCGCGTGGGTGCTGCGGCACCCGACATCCGGTCGGCATCCGCGAAGTCGCCATCGTCGGAGCAGCAGCTCTTCGTGCCATCTGTGCCGTCCGGCGAGCGGTCGCAGACGCGGATCCCGGTCAAGGGCGTGCGCAAGGCCACCGCGCAGGCCATGGTCCGCAGCGCCTTCACCGCACCGCACGTGACCACCTTCCACACGGTCGACGTCACGGCGACGATGGAGCTGATCGATCAGCTGCGCGCCGACCGCTCGGTGTCCGAGCACCGCATCGGGCCGCTGGTGCTGGTGGCCAAGGCGGTCTGTCTGGCACTCGGGCGCAACCCCTCGCTCAATGGGACCTGGGATGAGGATGCGGGCGAGATCATCGAGAACCACTATGTGGATCTGGGGATCGCCGCGGCCACCGAGCGCGGGCTGATCGTCCCGATCATCCGAGACGCGGAGAGGCTGTCGCTGACCGGCATGGCGGATGCTCTTCAGCAGCTCACGCAGACTGCTCGGTCTGGGAAGACGAGCCCGGCTGAGCTCTCGGGCGGCACGTTCTCGATCACGAACATCGGCGTGTTCGGGATCGATGCGGGCACGCCGATCCTGCCGCCCGGCCAGTCGGGGATCCTGGCCGTGGGCGCCGTGCGTCGTCAGCCCTGGGAGTACAAGGGTGAGATCGCGCTTCGTCAGATGATGACCCTGAGTGTGTCGTTCGATCATCGCCTCGTCGACGGCGCCGAGGGCTCCCGCTTCCTCAAGGACGTCGCCGACCTGCTCGAGCAGCCAGGGCGGGCGATGCTCTTCTGAACCGCTTCGAGGGCTGGGCGCCGACGGAGGTCATCGCTCAGCCTTCGGCGCGCAGCGCTGCCAGAGCCATCGCGGCCAGGAGTGCGGCTGTGTCGACGCGCTCGCGCAGGGCGGCCGTCGTGCTGTGCGGCGTCGAGTTGAGCAGGCCGAAGCAGGCCTGCACGCGCAGGCGCAGCGCGTCGCGATCCTCGTCGACGAGGGCGGCGAGCGCATCGATCCACAGCTCGATGTAGGCGCGCTGGAGGCGGCGCACGTCGGCTCTTCCCTCGGGGGACAGATAGGCGAGGTCGCGGTCCTGAACCCGGATGACGTCGGCGTTGCCGAGAGCGAAGTCGACGTGGAAGCCGACCAGATCCTGCATCCGTCGCTCCGCCGAGGCGGCCGCCGAGGACACGTCCAGCCCACCGGCGACGAGGCGTTCGCTGACCCCGATCAGCAGGGCTCCCAGCAGCGCCTGCTTGCCCGCGAAGTGCCGATACACGGCCGGCCCGGATACGCCGACGGCGGCGCCGATCTCCTCCAGGCTCACGCCCGAATAGCCGCGTTCCGCGAACAGCTGGGCGGCAGCGACGAGGATCGCGTCGGTGCGTTCGGCTTTGGCTCGATCACGGGCGGTTCCGGGCGTTGTCATTTCGGTTAATCCTCGCTAACCTGAATTGTCGGGTTAGTGAACAGTAACCAATCTGGCGCGAAATATCAGCACCGAATGTGAGTCGAGGAGGACCCACGATGGCCGCCACCCAGCTGGAACTGGCCGGCGAGCTGCGAGAGCGACTCTCCGAAGCCGCCCTCGGGGGCCCGCAGCGCTCCCGCGAACGCCATGTCGCTCGTGGCAAGCTGCTGCCCCGGGACCGCGTGACTCGACTGCTGGATGAGGGAAGCCCCTTCATCGAGATCGCGCCCCTCGCGGCCTACGGGATGTACGGCGATGAGGCTCCGGGAGCCGGGGTCATCGCGGGCATCGGTCTGGTGCACGGACGGCACGTCATGGTCGTCTGCAATGACGCGACGGTGAAGGGCGGCACGTACTTCCCGCTCACCGTCAAGAAGCATCTGCGTGCGCAGGAGATCGCGCTCGAGAACCGCCTGCCCTGCCTGTACCTGGTGGACTCCGGCGGTGCCTTCCTGCCCAAGCAGGACGAGGTCTTCCCCGACCGCGACCACTTCGGCCGGATCTTCTTCAACCAGGCCAGGCTCTCGGCCGAGCGCATCCCGCAGCTCGCCGCCGTGCTCGGCTCCTGCACCGCGGGCGGCGCCTACGTGCCGGCGATGAGCGACGAGACGGTGATCGTGCGCAACCAGGGCACGATCTTCCTCGGCGGGCCGCCGCTGGTCAAGGCCGCCATCGGCGAGATCGTCACGGCCGAGGAGCTCGGCGGGGGAGAGCTGCACGCGCGCCGTTCCGGGGTGGTCGATCATCTCGCAGAGGACGACGAGCATGCCCTGGAGATCCTCCGAGACATCGTGGCCACGCTTCCGAAGCCCGCCGCACCCGCCTGGGACGTCGTCTCCTCGCATCCGGCCGCCGAGTCCGGCTCGATGTACGACGTCGTGCCGGTCGATGTGAACGCCGCGTACGACGTGCACGTCGTCATCGACCGTCTCGTCGACGCCGACACCTTCACGGAGTTCAAGCCCGAGTACGGCACGACGCTCGTCACCGGCTTCGCCGTGCTGCACGGACATCCCGTGGGCATCGTCGCCAACAACGGCGTGCTGTTCAGCGAGTCAGCGCTCAAGGGCGCGCATTTCATCGAGCTGTGCGACCAGCGCGGCATCCCGCTGCTGTTCCTGCAGAACATCACCGGATTCATGGTGGGGACGGAAGCCGAGGCCGGCGGTATCGCGAAGGACGGCGCGAAGATGGTCACGGCGGTCGCCACGACCCGCGTCCCCAAGCTCACGGTCATCATCGGCGGGTCGTTCGGCGCCGGCAACTACTCGATGTGCGGGCGGGCGTACTCACCGCGCTTCCTGTGGAGCTGGCCGGCCAGCCGCATCTCGGTGATGGGCGGTCCTCAGGCGGCATCCGTGCTCGCGACGGTCAAGGAGGATCAGCTCATCGCGCACGGAGACTCCTGGACCCCCGACGAGCGCACGGAGTTCGAAGCCCCGATCCGCACCCAGTACGAGGACCAGGGCGAGCCCTACTACGCGACCGCGCGCCTGTGGGACGACGGCATCGTCGACCCCGACCAGACCCGCGACCTGCTGGGCCTCGCCCTGGATGTCGTCTCCCGCACGCCGCTGCCCGAACCGCGCTTCGGCCTCTTCCGGATGTGATCGATATGAATCTCTTGGTCCCTGACCCTGTCGCCTGTACTGAGCGAGCGCCAGCGAGTCGAAGTGAAGGGTTCGACACCGTCCTCGTCGCCAACCGCGGCGAGATCGCGCGCCGAATCATCCGCACGCTGCGTGAGCGCGGCATCCGCAGCGTGGCCGTCTACAGCGATGCGGATGCCGACGCCCCGCACGTCCGTGAGGCCGACGCCGCCGTGCGCATCGGCGCAGCACCGGCCGCGGAGTCCTATCTGCGGGTGGATGCCATCGTCGACGCCGCCCTGCAGAGCGGCGCCCAGGCCATCCACCCGGGTTACGGCTTCCTCTCGGAGAGCGTCGCCCTCGCCGGCGCGTGCGCGGAGGCGGGCATCGTGTTCATCGGCCCGGATGTGCGCGCGCTCGAGATCATGGGAGACAAGGCCCGCGCCCGCAACCACGTGTCCGCGCACGGCGTGCCGGTCGTCCCCGGATTCGACGCGGCAGGCATGACCGACACGCAGATCCGCACGCAGGCCGACGAGGTCGGGTACCCGCTGCTCGTCAAGCCCAGTGCGGGCGGCGGCGGCAAGGGCATGGAGGTCGTGCGCTCCGGCGACGAGCTGCTCTCCGCACTGGCGACTGCCCGGCGCGTGGCGACGGCCGCCTTCGGCGACGACTCCATGGTGCTGGAGCGGCTCGTGCAGCGCCCGCGGCACATCGAGGTGCAGGTCTTCGGCGACTCGCACGGCACGGTCATCGCGCTGGGGGAGCGGGAGTGCACCCTCCAGCGTCGCCATCAGAAGGTGATCGAGGAGGCCCCGGCCGCGAACCTTCCCGATGCCGTGCGCCGGCGCCTGCTGGATGCCGCCGTGGCCGCCGCGCAGAGCGTCGAGTACGTGGGTGCCGGCACCGTCGAGTTCCTCGTGGAGGCGGACTCGGTCGACGACTTCTTCTTCATCGAGATGAACACCCGTCTGCAGGTCGAGCACCCGGTCACCGAGGAGGTCACCCGACTCGACCTGGTCGGCCTGCAGCTCGACGTCGCCGCCGGCGGCGCCCTGCCCGAGCCGCCGGAGGTGCGCGGGCACGCCATCGAGGCGCGGGTGTACGCCGAGTCACCGGAACGCGGCTTCCTGCCCTCCACGGGCCGTGTGCTCCTGTTCGACGTGCCGCGTGGTGTGCGCGTGGATGCGGCGGTGGAGACCGGGTCCGAGGTGACGGGCTTCTACGACCCGATGATCGCCAAGGTGATCGCCTTCGGTCGCGATCGGGCCGCCGCGCTGCGTCGGCTCGATGCCGCATTGGCCCGCACCGTCGTGCTCGGCGTGGAGACGAACATCGCGTTCCTGCGGGCACTGAGCCGGCACGAGCGCGTCGTCGCCGGCGACCTGGACACCGGGCTGATCGAGACCATGCTGCCGCTTCCCGCGCAGCATCCGTCAGAGCGGATGCTGGCTGCGGCCGCATCCGCCGTCCCCGTCGCCTCCGCCCCGAACGTCGGTGAGCTGTGGGGCTCGGTTCCGGGCTGGCGTCTCGGGTCATCCGCGACGACGACACCCACGGTCTTCCTGACCGACGCCGACGAGGTCGTCGAGACGAGTGGCGGCCTCGGTGGCCACGCGGCGGCGGCCTCCGATGCCGACGGTGCCGTCTGGGCCTCGGAAGAGGGCATCACGATGCGGCTGCGGCCGTTGTCGCGCCGCGAGCGGATGCGACGTCGGCTCGCCGAGCGCACGATGGCATCCGGTCCACGTCAGCCCGAATGCCGAGCCCCGATGCCCGGCGCGGTCGTGGCCGTGCACGTCGCCGACGGAGACACGGTGCGCGCCGGCGACCCGCTCGTCTCGATCGAGGCGATGAAGATGGAGCACCCGGTGCTCGCACCCCATGACGGCACGGTGCAGCTGCTGGTCGCTCTCGGCGACCAGGTGCGACGCGACCAGCCCGTCGCCCACGTCAGCGAACAGGAGACAGCATGACCGACGACCTGAGCAGTATCGGCCTGAACGAGGAGCAGCGCGAGCTGGCCGCGATGGTGCGCGACTTCGCCGAACAGGTGGTCGCCCCCCAGGCCTACGAGGCCGACCGCACCCACACCCTCAACCTCGACGTGGTGCGGCAGATGGGAGAGCTGGGCCTGTTCGGTCTGCCGTTCCCCGAGGAGCACGGCGGCCAGGGCGGCGACTACCTCGCACTCGGCCTCGCCATCGAGGGCCTCGCCCGCGTTGACCAGTCCATCGCGATCACCCTCGAGGCTGGGGTCAGCCTCGGCGCGATGCCCATCCACCGCTTCGGCACCGAGGAGCAGAAGGCCGAGTACCTGCCCTCGCTGCTGGCCGGGCAGCAGCTGGCGGGCTTCGGCCTCACCGAGCCCGAGGCAGGCAGCGACGCCGGCGCGACCCGCACGACGGCGCGCCTGGACGACGGCGAGTGGGTCATCGACGGCACCAAGCAGTTCATCACCAACTCCGGCACCGACATCACCCGCTTCGTGACCGTCACGGCGGTGACCGGCGAGACTGACGGACGCAAGGAGATCTCGACGATCATCGTGCCGAACGGCACCCCCGGATTCACCGTCGAGCCCGCCTACGACAAGGTCGGCTGGAAAGCATCCGACACGCACCCGCTCACGCTGCAGGGCGTCCGCGTCCCCGAGGGCAACCTGCTGGGTGATCGCGGCACGGGGTTCCGCAACTTCCTCAGCATCCTCGACGAGGGCCGCATCGCCATCGCAGCCCTTGCGACGGGTGCGGCGGAGGGCTGTCTGGAGGCGGCCGTCGATTACGCGCAGAAGCGCACGGTGTTCGGCGCGGCGCTCAGCACGCGTCAGAACGCGCAGTTCACCCTCGCCCGCATGCGCGCCCGCGTCCACACCGCGCGGCTCGCCTGGCACCACGCGGCGCGCCTGCGCGACGCCGGCAGGCCGTTCGCAGAGGAGGCCGCAATCGCCAAGCTCGTCTCGGGTGACGCGGCGATGGACAACGCCCGCGACGCCACCCAGATCTTCGGAGGCAACGGCTTCATGAACGAGTACTCCGTCGGCCGGCACTACCGCGACTCGAAGATCCTCGAGATCGGCGAGGGCACCACCGAGGTGCAGCTGCTGGTGATCGCCCGCAAGCTGGGCCTCACGGGCTGAGTCGTCGAAAGGACTAGGGTGCGATCATGACCGACATCGTCCAGCGCGGCCTGTACTACGAGGAGTTCGAGCTCGGCGCTCGCTACCTGCATCGCCCCGGCCGTACGGCCACCGAGGCGGACAACGTCCTGTTCACGACGCTGACCATGAACACGCAGGCGCTGCATCTGGATGCGGCGTTCTCGGGGGAGCAGCCGTTCGGGCAGCGGCTGATGAACTCGATGTGGACGCTGTCGACCATGGTCGGTGCCTCGGTCGCCCAGCTCACCCAGGGCACTCTGGTGGCGCAGCTGGGACTCAGCGACATCGGCTTCCCTCATCCGGTGTTCCACGGTGACACGCTGTACACCGAGAGCGTGATCACCGAGAAGCGCCTGTCATCGTCGCGACCGGGCCAGGGCATCGTCACGATCGCGCACACCGGCCGCAACCAGGACGGCGTCGTCGTCGCGACCGCCACCAGGATCGCCCTGATGCACTGCGTGCCGGAGGAGGAATCATGACATTCGATCTGGGACCCGCGATCCTGTTCTGCCCAGCAGATCGTCCCGAACGGTTCGCCGGAGGGCTGGCGAAGGCGGATGCCGTGATCCTCGACCTCGAGGATGCGGTGCTTCCCGCCGCCAAAGCACAGGCACGGGAGAATCTCCTCGCCGCAGACCTGGACCCTGCGCGTGTCATCGTGCGGGTGAACGATCCCTCCTCGGTCGAGTTCGCCGCAGATCTCGCAGCCGTCGCACGAACGCCGTTCCGCAACGTCATGGTCGCGAAGACCGAGCATGCCGCCGCGCTGGACGTCTTCGACGAGTCCTACACGCTGATCGCCCTGTGCGAGACGGCCGCGGGAGTGGTGCACGCGGCTGAGATCGCCGCGCACCCGCGGGTATCGGCGCTCATGTGGGGCGCAGAGGACCTGGTCGCCTCGATCGGCGGCTCCGCGAGCCGCTTTCCCGACGGCCGGTACCGTGATGTCGCCCGCCACGCGCGCTCTGCGGTGCTCATCGCCGCCGCCGCGCACGGCAAGGCAGCCATCGATGCCATCCACGTGGACATCGACGATGCCGAGGGCCTCGCGGCGGAGGCGGCGGATGCCGTGGCATCCGGGTTCCGCGCGACGGCGTGCATCCACCCGAAGCAGGTCGCCACGATCCGCGAGGCGTACCGTCCGGATGCCGCGACGGTGGAGTGGGCGCGGGCGGTGCTGTCCGCTGCCGAGCACGAGCGCGGCGTCTTCCGATTCGAAGGGCGGATGGTCGACGAGCCCGTGCTGCGCCACGCCAGGGCGGTGCTGGCCGCAGCCGGGGCGTGAGCCGCGGTATCCGGTGGTCGCTTCGCGCGGTGATCTGCGCTTCGCGCGGACGCAATCCGGGAATCCATCCGCGACAGCCGCATATGGCCGCGCGGGGTGTCGGACTTTCAGCCCGAGATCGGCTCCAGCAGTCGCAGCGTCGCGTGCTCGGCGACGAACCGGTGCACGGAGCCGTTGCGCAGAAGGTCGCCTTCGCGGGGAAGCGTGCCACCCGAGGCGTGCATCAACAGTGCGCGGATGACGCCGCCGTGGCTGACCACGATGAGCGACTCCTGGTTGGGGGTCGAGCGGTGTCGTGAGGCGCGCACGATGCGGTCGAGCGAGTCCAGCGCCCGCTCGCTGACCTGTTCGAGGCTCTCCGCGCCGGGGACCTCGGAGTGCCAGCCGCCATAGCGGGAGATGTAGTCGGCGACGTCGATGCCCTCGGCCTCGCCGAACGACCGCTCTCGCAGGCCGCGCGTCGTCACGGGAGCTGCGAGACCCAACCGCGTCGCGATGATCTGCGCGGTCTCCTGCGCACGCACCAGCGGGCTGGCGTACACAGCGTCGTACGACTCGGTCGCGAGGACCTCCGCGGCGGCGAGCGCGTCGGCGCGTCCGGTGTCGTTCAGGGGGATGTCGGTGGTGCCCTGGATGCGTCGCTCCAGGTTCCAATCGGTCTGGCCGTGGCGCACGAGGGTGATGAGGGTCACGTCTCGACCTTACGCGAGCCGGTCGGCGAGAGCGCTGAGCACGGGGCTGGTGCCGCCGGAGACGACGGCGTCGGCCCAGGCATCCGCGCGGGTCGGTTCGCGGTTCACGATCACCAGCGGGATGCCGCGGCGCCGAGCCCGTTCGATGATGCGGATGCCGGAGTTGACCGTCAGCGAGGTGCCCGCGACGAGCAGGGCGTCGGACGCATGCAGCAGCGATTCGGCCGCCCGGAAGCGAGCCGCGGGGACGAACTCGCCGAAGAACACCACCTCGGGCTTCAGCATCCCGCCGCACACGGTGCACGGGGGGATGACGAATCCCTCGGTGCTCTCCGGTGTGACGTCGCCGTCGGGGTTCAGCTCGATGTTCTCGGGCGTGCGCACCCACGGGTTGAGGTCCTCCAGCTGGTCGGCGACGGCGCGTCGGTCCAGCACCTGGCCGCACCTCAGGCAGAGCACACGGTGCATCGTGCCGTGAATCTCGACGACCCGGGTGCTTCCTGCCCGAAGATGCAGTCCGTCGACGTTCTGCGTGACGACGCCGCTGACAGCGCCGGACCGCTCCATCCGCGCGACTGCCGCGTGACCCTCGTTGGGGTCGGGGGAGGTGAATGCACGCCAGCCCAGGTGGCCACCCAGCCAGTAGCGGCGCCGCGCGGCTTCGTCGGCCAGATAGGTCTGGATGGTCATCGGGTTCGCGCGCGGGCGCGCCCCGATACCGCGGTAGGCGGGGATTCCGGAGTCGGTGGAGATCCCGGCCCCGGTGAGGACCGCGACACGGCGACCCTGGAGCAGCTCGGCGATGCGATCGATCTCGGAATGCGGGACGCGATGCGCGTCCACCCTGTCTTCCGTCTCGCTCACCTGCACGTGGGAAGTCTACGACGCCGTGCGGGCACGGGCTCCGGCAGCGCACCTGGAAGAGTGGAAGCATGGACATCGCGCACATCGACGACGCCTCCGACCATCGCCTCGATGACTACCGGTCGCTCACCGACGTCACTCTGCGTCGGCTCCACGAGCCCGAGGGCGGGCTCTACATGGCCGAGTCCGCGAAAGTCATCGCCCGGGCCGTGCAGGCGGGCCACCGCCCTCGGTCGGTGCTGACGCAGGAGAAGTGGCTGGATGCCGTCGAGCAGTCCCTGGCCGGTGCCGACGTGCCCGTCTACGTGGCCTCGTCCGCCATCAGCGAGCAGGTGACCGGATTCGCGATCCACCGCGGGCCCCTCGCCGCCATGCATCGCCCGACGGAGCCGGCTCTCGGCGACGTGCTGCGCGGCGCACGTCTGGTGCTGGTGCTGGAGGACATCACCGACCACACGAACGTCGGTGCCGCCTTCCGCGCCGCTGCCGGGCTCGGTGCCGACGCGGTGCTGGTCTCGCCGCGCTGCGCCGATCCGCTGTACCGCCGCAGCGTGCGGGTCAGCATGGGCACGGTCTTCCAGGTGCCGTGGACGAGGATCGGGGACTGGGCCGAGGCGGCGCCCGCCCTGCACGGGCTGGGCTTCGAGATCGCGGCCCTCGCGCTCAGCGACGACGCGGTGGCGCTGGACGCCTACTCCGCCGCACGGCCCGAGCGCGTGGCCCTGGTGATGGGCACCGAGGGCGATGGGCTCACCGCCGAGGCGATCGAGGCGGCGGATGCCGTGGTCACGATCCCCATGCGCGGGGGAGTGGACTCGCTGAACGTCGCGTCCGCAGCCGCCGTCGCGCTCTGGGAGATGACCAGGTCCTGAGCCGCCTCACGCCTCAGACCCGGGCAGGCGCACCGGACCCGCCTCGGGACGCTTCGCGGCGATGTGGTCGCCGGAGGACTGGTGGCGCAGACGCCGCAGCACCCACGGCACGAAGTGCTCGCGTGCCCAGCCGATGTCCTCGGTACGAGCCTCCCGCCAGGAGCGCACGGGCAGCGGATCGGGCTGCATGGCCTGCAGGTCGTTCGGCACATTCAGTGCGCGCAGCACCATCCGGGCGACCTCGTGGTGTCCGAGCGCGTTGAAGTGCAGGCGGTCGTCATCGAAGAATCGCGAGTCCTGCACGACCTTCAGAGCCCACTGGTCGGCGACGACGCAGTCGTACCGATCGGCGATCGCGCGGACGTTCTCGTTGTAGATGGCGACCTTGCCTCGGAACGCGCGGAACACCGGAGTGAAGCCGGTGTCGATGCCGGTGAAGAGAACGATGGCGGCCCCGGTGGAGGACAGGCGCGCGACGGCGTCCTCCAGCTGCGCGGCGATGTCGTCGGGGTCGGTCCGGGGGCGGATCACGTCGTTGCCGCCTGCGCAGATCGAGATGAGGTCGGGTTTGAGGGCGATCGCGGGGTCGATCTGGTCGGCGACGATCTGCGCGATGAGCTTGCCGCGCACGGCGAGGTTCGCGTAGGCGAAATCGTCCACCTCCTGTGCGAGCACCTCGGCGACGCGGTCCGCCCAGCCGCGGTGGCCGTCCGGGACGGTCGGGTCAGGGTCGCCGATGCCCTCGGTGAACGAGTCCCCGATGGCGACGAAGCGCCGCCAGGGGTGCGGGCCCTGGTTCTCGGCGAACGGGGCGCGGCGGGATTCGTCATCGTCAGTCATGGGGTTCTCCTTCGACATTCCGGTCATCCACGGCGCGAGCGCCTGTGCGAGCCTACTCGCGCGAAGCGGTCGAGGGGCGAGCCGATGTCGGCGGGCTGGATTATCGTAGATCCGATGCTCTCTCCGTCCTTCCCTCAGCGCGCCCCTTGGGGTACCGCCGACAAGCTGAGGGCCTGGCAGCGAGAGGCCCTGGACGCGTATTTCCAGGCCGATCAGCGCGATTTCCTCGTCGCTGCGACCCCGGGAGCAGGAAAGACCACCTTCGCTCTGACACTCGCGGTCGAGCTGCTGCGCATGGGCGAGGTGGATCGGCTCATCGTGGTCGCCCCGACGGAGCATCTGAAGACGCAGTGGGCCGATGCGGCCGCGCGTGTGCACATCCGCCTCGATCCGCGATTCCGCAACAGCCATTGGGCCCCGGCGCGGCACTATCACGGCGTCGTCGTGACCTACGCGCAGGTGGCCGCGAAGGCGAGTCTGCACCGGCACCTCACCGAGGACGCCAAGACCATGGTCATCCTCGACGAGGTGCACCACGGCGGAGATGCGCTCAGCTGGGGCGACGCGATCCGCGAGGCCTACGGCCCGGCCCGCCGTCGGCTGCTGCTGTCGGGAACGCCGTTCCGCAGCGACACGGCACCCATCCCGTTCGTGGAGTACCTGCCCGACGAGTCCGGCGCCCGGATCTCCAGTACGGATTACGCATACGGCTACGGGCGCGCCCTCGCCGACGGCGTCGTGCGGCCCGTGCTGTTCCACATGTACTCAGGCAAGATGCGCTGGCGCACCAGCGCCGGGGACGAGCTCGAAGCCCACCTCGGGCAGGACAACACCAAGGACGTCACCTCGCAGGCCTGGCGCACAGCGCTGGATCCGGAGGGGGAGTGGATGCCGGCGGTGCTGTCCGCCGCGGATCGCCGACTCACCGAGATCCGCCATCACGTGCCGGATGCCGGCGGGCTGGTGCTCGCGACCGACCAGACCGTCGCCCGCGCGTACGTGAAGATCCTGCACAGCATCACCGGCGAGCAGCCCGTCGTGGTGCTGTCCGACGATGCGTCGGCGTCGGAGCGGATCGAGAAGTTCAGTTCCAGCACCCGCCGCTGGATGGTCGCGGTGCGCATGGTGTCCGAAGGCGTGGACGTGCCGCGCCTGGCCGTCGGCGTGTACGCGACCTCCTCGTCCACTCCGCTGTTCTTCGCGCAGGCGATCGGGCGCTTCGTGCGCGCGCGTCGTCGCGGCGAGGCCGCCAGCGTCTTCCTTCCGAACGTGCCGGTCCTGATGACGCTCGCCGGCGAGATGGAGCGCCAACGCGACCACGCCCTCGATCGACAGACCAAGGACGAGGACGGCCTCGACGATTCGCTGCTGGACAGCGCGAACCGTGAGGAAGAGGCATCCGACGCTCTCACCCAGGAGTTCAGCTACCAGGCGATCTCCTCGCTCGCGCATTTCGACCGGGTCGTCTTCGAGGGGAAGGACTTCGGCCAGCTCGCCGAGCCGGGCACGCCCGAGGAGGAGGAGTTCATCGGATTCCCCGGTCTTCTCGAGCCCGAGTCGGTGCACGAGCTGCTCATGCAGCGTCAGGCGCGCCAGGGCAGGCTCAGAGAGGCCCGCGAGGCCGCGACGCCCCCCGAGGCCACGACCACGCTTCCCGCGCCGCTGCACCGCACGCTGCGCGAGCAGAGGCAGCTGCTGAACAGCCTGGTCGGGCTGTACGCACGCCAGAGCGGCGAACCGCACGGATCCGTGCATGCCGAGCTGCGTCGGGTCTGCGGCGGTCCCGCTGTGGCGCAGGCGACGGTGACCCAGCTGCAGTCCCGCATCGACGTGCTGCGCAAGCGCGTGCGCGCCTGACCTTCGGGTCTCCGAAAACCTGTCAATCCCCGTTCTGATGCGGGTCCGCGTCACCGCGCTCGGTAGCGTGGAATGTTCCCTGACGAGCCCGGAGGCTTCATGACCGCGCCCGATCCGTCCACCGCCGCAGAGCGTCGGCAGTGGGCTCGCTACCTTGTCGAAGAGCGTGCCGAGGGCGCGGTGTATTCGCGCCTGGCCACACGCAAACAGGGCGAGGAGCGCGACATCCTGCTGTCCCTCGCCGAAGCCGAGCACCGCCACGAGCAGCACTGGCTGGAGATGCTGGGTGGCGAGCCCGCGCGCCTGCCCAGGGCCGGGCTGCGCTCCCGAATGCTGGGCTGGATGGCCGGCCGGTTCGGCTCGATCTTCGTGCTCGCGCTCGCGCAGAGCGCCGAGGCCCGCTCGCCCTATGACAGTGAGAAGCACGCGACGCCGGCGATGCGCGCCGACGAGAAGGTGCATCACGAGGTTGTGCGCGGTCTCGCCGCTCGCGGTCGCCGGCGGTTGTCCGGCTCGTTCCGCGCGGCCGTGTTCGGCGCCAATGACGGACTGGTGTCCAACCTCGCTCTGGTGCTCGGGATCGGGGCGACCGGGGTCAGCGGCGGCTTCGTGCTGTTCAGCGGCATCGCGGGGCTGCTCGCCGGAGCGCTCTCCATGGGCGCGGGGGAGTTCGTCTCGGTGCGGTCGCAGCGCGAGCTGCTGGCGGCCACCGAGGCGAACAACGATGCGGATGCCAACGCCGGCGATCTGGACATCGACGCCAACGAACTCGCGCTCGTCTACCGGGCGCGAGGGATGACCGAGGAGGAATCACTCGCGCGCGCCGAGCGCGTGATGACCGCCGCTCGCGAGGGCGCCAGACGCACGGCGACCGGGCCCGTGAGCGCGCACATGGCGCACAGCGATCACGACATCGTCGGCAGCGACTGGACGGCGGCGATCTCCAGCTTCCTGCTGTTCGCATCGGGCGCCATCGTGCCCGTGCTGCCCTGGATCTTCGGGCTGACCGGGCTCGCCGCAGTTCTCGTCGCGCTGCTGCTGGTCGGCCTCGCGCTGCTGGTCACCGGTGCCATGGTGGGCGTGCTGTCCGGCGGCCCGCCGCTGCGACGCGCACTGCGCCAGTTGGCCATCGGCTTCGGTGCCGCCGCAATCACCTACGCGCTCGGACTCGTGTTCGGAGTCGGTGTGGCCTGAGCCGGTTGTTCGGCATCCGCTCGTTCCGACGGATGTCGGCAGAAACGACGGATGTCGGCAGGAACTGGCGATTTCTGCCGACATCTGTCGTTTCCGCCGACGGGTGAGCACAGCCAGCCGAGTCGCATACGGAGCAATGCAGAAAGCCCCGGTCGAGATGACCGGGGCTTTCCATATTCTCCTGTGCGCGGAGGGGGACTTGAACCCCCACGCCCTTGCGGGCACTGCGACCTCAACGCAGCGCGTCTACCATTCCGCCACCCGCGCAGGTGGTGAAGGCCGTTGCCGACCGAAGAGAAACATTACCAGGTTTCGCAGACCGCACCGAACCGTCGTGCGGCCCGGGCGCGCCTCCGCTCTTCGATAGCCTGAGGACATGTCCGACACCGCACTGCCCGAGGTCGCCCAGATCGCCCAGGACCTGATCCGCATCGACACGTCCAACTACGGCGGCGGCAAGGCGAACGGCGAGCGCGAGGCCGCCGAGTACGTCGGCGCGTTCCTGAGCTCGCTCGGGCTCGAGCCCGAGTACTACGAGCCGATCCCGCGACGCACCAACGTCATGGCCCGAATCCGGGGACGCAACTCCGAGCGGCCGGCACTCGTGGTGCACGGACATCTGGATGTCGTTCCCGCCGTGGCCGAGGACTGGAGCGTCGACCCGTTCGAGGGCGTCGTCCGGGACGGGATGCTGTGGGGACGCGGCGCTGTGGACATGAAGAACATGGATGCGATGATCCTCGCCGCGGTCGCGGACATGCTGCGCGCGGGCGAGCAGCCGGAGCGGGACCTGATCCTGGTCTTCTTCGCAGACGAGGAGAATGGCGGCGTCGAGGGCTCGGCCCTGGTCGTGCGCGACCGGCCCGAATGGTTCGCCGGTGCCACCGAGGCGATCAGCGAGGTCGGCGGCTACTCGATCACCGTCGACGAGCACCGCGCCTACCTGCTGCAGGTGGGGGAGAAGGCACTGATGTGGCTGCGGCTGGTCGCCAAGGGGCGTGCCGGTCACGGCAGCCGGTACCACGAGGAGAACGCCATCACCCGGCTGGCGGAGGCCGTGGCATCCATCGGCCGCACCCGCTGGCCGATCCGACTGACGCCGACGACGAAGGCTCTGCTCGAGGGGCTGAGCGAGCTCACCGGACGGTCGGTGGACGACCCGGACGCTCTCGCCGCCGCCGCAGGTCCTGCCGAGGCGTTCCTGCGCTCCACATTCCGCACCACGGCCAACCCGACCGTGCTCGAGGCCGGATACAAGCACAACGTCATCCCCGAGACCGCCAGCGCGCTCATCGATGTGCGGGTGATCCCCGGCACGGAGGACGACGTGCTCGCCCAGCTGCAGGAGATCGTCGGAGACGGCATCGAGATCCAGACCGTCGTGCGCGACATCGGAATGGAGACGCCTTTCGCAGGCGATCTGGTGGATGCCATGGTCGCCGCCCTTGGAAGGCACGACCCGGGCGTGCCCGTGATCCCGTACCTCCTCGGCGCCGGCACCGACAACAAGTCTCTGGCGTCGATCGGCATCACCGGCTACGGGTTCGCGCCGTTGCGTCTGCCCGCCGATCTCGACTTCACAGGAATGTTCCACGGAGTGGATGAGCGGGTGCCCGTAGAATCTCTGGAGTTCGGTCAGCGCGTGCTGGCCGATCTGCTGCGCACCTGCTGAGCGGCATCCGCTCGCGGGACACAGACGCGCCCCCTTCAAGAAAGCACCATATGAACCTGCTTGAAGCACTCTTCCTCGGCGTGATCCAGGGACTCACCGAGTTCCTGCCGATCTCCTCCAGCGCGCACCTGCGCATCGTCGGCGAGCTGCTGCCGTCCGGCGCCGATCCCGGGGCCGCGTTCACCGCGATCACCCAGATCGGGACGGAGGCCGCGGTCGTGGTGTTCTTCTGGCGTGACATCGTGCGCATCGTCGGGCAGTGGTTCCGCTCACTGACCGGCAAAGTCGCCCGCAACGATCCCGACGCGCGGATGGGCTGGCTGATCATCCTCGGCAGCATCCCGATCGTCGTGCTCGGTCTGGTGTTCCAGGACAAGATCGAGACCACCCTGCGGTCGCTGTGGATCGTCGCGATCATGCTGATCGGCTTCGGTCTGCTGCTCGGGATCGCCGACTACATGGGTGCGAAGAAGCGCAAGCTCGACGAGCTCACCTATCCGCACGGCATCGCCTACGGCATCGCCCAGTCCCTCGCCCTCGTCCCGGGCGTCTCGCGCTCCGGCGGCACGATCACGATGGGTCTGTTCCTCGGCTACGAGCGCGCCGCGGCCGCACGCTACGCGTTCCTTCTCGCGATCCCCGCCGTATTCGGCAGCGGCTTCTACCAGCTCTTCAAGCACGGCGGCGACGATCAGCAGTACTTCACGCTGGGGGAGACGTTCGCCGCCACCGGCATCGCCTTCGTCGTCGCACTCGGTGTGATCGCGTTCTTCATGAACTGGATCTCCAAGCGCAGCTTCCTGCCCTTCGTGATCTACCGCGTGCTGCTGGGCGTCGCGCTGATCGTCCTGCTTTCGATGGGCGTGCTCGCCCCGCGCTGATCCCCACGCCCCACTCCGCCCGACTGGCGGAGGGCCCCTGACTCAGCGCTTGTCGGGTCCGTCGCCACGGCGACGCAGGTAGCGCTCGAACGCCTGCGCGATGGCATCCCCGGACGCGTCGGGGGAGTCCCACGTGTCGCGGGTGCGCTCCAGCTGGTGGATGTACTCGGTCATGTCCTCGTCTTCCGCTGCGGCGGCGTCGATCGACGCCTCCCAGGCGGCTGCCTCGGTGCGCAGGTGTTCTCGGGCCGGTCCCACGCCGGTGAGCTCCTCGAGCCGGTCGAGCAGGGCGAGGGTCGCCTTGGGCGAAGGGGCGGCGGATGCCACGTAGTGCGGCACGCTGGCCCACAGGCTCGCCGTGGGGATCTCGGCACGTTCGGCGAAGTGCTCGAAGACGCTGAGGATTCCCACCGGACCCTCATAGGTGGACTTGTCCAAACCGTGGACGCTGCGCACCCGGTCGTTCTGACTCGCGGCGAAGATCGAGATCGGGCGGGTGTGCGGCACGTCCGAGAGCATGGCGCCCAGCGTGATGAAACCCGTCACATCATCGCGAAGGGCGACGTCGATGAACTCCGAGGCGAACGCCTGCCACGCGCGCGCGGGCTCCGATCCGGTCAGGAGCCACAGCTCCGGGCCGTCGGTCGGTACCGCGGGGCGCCACAGCGCCGCCTCGGGCCAGTTCAGCTCCCGCTGACCGGTCGCGTCCAGCCGCGTCGAAGGACGCGTGTACTGGTAATCGAAGTACAGTTCCGGGTCCACAGAGTGGACCTTCTCGTATTCGATCGAGTCGCGCAGGGCGGCGATGGCGCCACTGGCAGCCTCGCCGGCGTCGTTCCAACCATCGAATGCGGCGACGATGATCCGTGAGCCGAGAACGTCCACCGCTCTCCTTCCTGTGGGTCCCGAAGGGATCCCTCCAGGGTAGTCGCCCGCCGTCGGGGTGGGACATGCGCCCCGGCTAGCATGGGTGAAGTGAGCATCAAGCCCAGCGCAGTCCTGTGGGACATGGACGGAACCCTCGTCGACACCGAACCCTATTGGATGGACGCCGAGACACGGCTCGTGGAGTCCTTCGGCGGCACATGGACGCACGAGGATGCTCTGCAACTCGTCGGCAACGGGCTGATCGACAGCGCCGGCATCCTGCAGCGGTACGGCGTCGCGATGGATGCCGATGACATCGTGCAGCGACTCACCGATGAGGTCGCGTTCCGACTGCGCAACGACGGCGTGCCATTCCGCCCAGGCGCACGCGAGCTGCTCGCCGAACTGCGCGCCAACGGCATCCGCACGGCGCTGGTCACGATGTCGATGAAGCGGATGGCGCTGGATGTCGTCTCGCTGATCGACTTCACCGCCTTCGATCTCGTGATCGGGGGCGATGAGGTGGCCCGGCCCAAGCCGTTCCCCGATCCCTACCTGCAGGCCGCGGCGACGCTCGGCGTCGACATCGCCGACACGGTCGTCATCGAGGACTCGCTGACCGGAGTGCGCGCCGGACACGCCTCGGGGGCGGTCACGCTGGGCGTGCCGCACATCGTCCCGTTGGACGACACGCCCGCTCACGAGCTGTGGCCGACGCTCGAGGGGCGCACCGCAGCAGACATCAGCGACCTGCACGGTCGCTACGCGAAGGAGACCTCCCGATGAACGCCAGACGACCCAGTGGGCCCTTCCGCGAGGGCGACCGTGTGCAGCTGACCGGTCCCAAGGCGCGGATGCACACCATCACCCTGCGCGAAGACGGCGAACTGCACACGCACCACGGCGTGCTCAAGCACAGCGACCTGATCGGGCTCCCCGACGGTTCGGTCGTCGCCAACAGCGCCGGGCACGACTACCTGGCGCTGCGGCCGCTGATGCGGGACTTCGCAATGTCGATGCCGCGTGGCGCCGCGATCGTCTATCCGAAGGACTCGGCGCAGATCGTCATGCAGGCCGACATCTTCCCCGGCGCCGTCGTGGTCGAGGCCGGTGTCGGTTCCGGTGCCCTCTCGCTCGCGCTGCTGCGCGCCATCGGCTCCGATGGACGGCTGACGTCGTTCGAACGGCGGGAGGACTTCGCCGAGGTCGCACGCGCGAACGTGGAGACATTCTTCGGCGAGACGCCCGAATCGTGGAACGTGGTGGTCGGCGACCTCGCCGAGGAGCTTCCCGCCCAGTTCGAGGACGGCACGGTCGATCGGGTGGTGCTGGACATGCTCGCCCCCTGGGAGTGCATGGACGTCGTCGCCGACGCGCTCACTCCCGGCGGCGTGGTGATCTGCTACATCGCGACCGCCACCCAGCTGTCCCGTGTGGCCGAGTGCATCCGCGCCACGGGCCTGTTCACCGAGCCCGACGCGTCGGAGACGATGGTGCGCGGCTGGCACGTCGAGGGTCTCGCCGTCCGCCCCGATCACCGCATGGTGGCGCACACCGGCTTCCTGCTGACGGCCCGGCGACTGGCTCCCGGCGCCGTCCCGCCGGAAGTGCGGCGCCGCGCCTCCAAGTCCAGTTACACGGACGAGGATGTCGAACTGTGGACCCCGGGTGCCGTCGGCGACCGCGAGATCACGGACAAGAATCTGCGCAAGCGCGCACGCGAGGCGCAGAAGGCGGCATCCGGTGCCCGCATCGCCGCCGCGTCGCGCGAGGGGGAGCCGGCTTCGGAATAGACTGGGGCGCGTGCGTAAAACGACCGCAGCCCTCTCGGCTCTCGCCCTGTCCGCTCTCGTCCTGACCGGATGCTCGGCGGCGTCCGGGTCGAACGCCGCCGGATGCGTCCGTGACGACTCCGCGGCTCTGCAGATGGCGGTCAAGGCGACCGGCGACATCGGCGCACCGAAGGTGTCCCTCACCTCGCCCGTCCCCACGTCGCACGTGATCTACGACGACCTCATCGTCGGCGACGGCCCCGCCGTTCGCGAGTCCGGGCAGGATGTCGTGGGCGCGATGACGCTGCTCAGCGGAACGACCGGACAGGTTCTGCAGTCCGGTGCGGTGATCTGGTCGCCGAAGAAGATGGACGAGCTGCTGGGCGGCGGCGGTGCCGCGCTCACGTGCGCCACCCAGGGATCGCGCGTCGCGTTCGCCATCCCCGCCGCTGATCTGCCCGAGGGCATGGCCGAGCAGGCCGGCCTGGATGCGCAGGGCAGTCTGGTCGGCTCCATCGACATCCAGGAAGTGCTCCTGCCCAAGGCCGAGGGCCGCGATGTCTTCAACGACGCGCGCGGCCTGCCGACGGTGGTGCGTGCGGCCGACGGCCAGCCGGGGATCATCATCCCCGACACCAGCGCGCCGAAGAAGGCCGTGACCCAGACGCTCATCGCCGGTCACGGCGCGAAGGTCGACGACGGCACGGCGATGTTCAACTACACGGCGGTCGCCTGGGCGGACCGCACGGTCACCGGCTCGTCCTGGGGCTCGGGCGTCGTGTACGACGCGACCACTCTGCCGAAGCCCGTCATGGAGGAGGTCGCCAAGGCGACCGTCGGCTCGCAACTGCTCGTCGTCGTCCCCGGCGAGAAGGGCGCCGCCACCGCCTACGTGGTCGACGTGCTGGGCATCGTTCCGCCGGAACTGGCTCAGGGATGACCCGAGCTCAGATCCCGCCGGAGGAACGCCTGACGAATCTCGTCGTGGCGCTGATGGCCACGGAGATCGGGCTGACCAAGCAGCAGATTCTCGAGAACGTCTCCGGCTATCGCCAGCGCAGCGCCGCCGGCGTCAAAGCGGACGCTCTGGAGAAGATGTTCGAGCGCGACAAGGACGAGCTGCGCGCGCTCGGGATGCCGGTGGAGACGATCGGCGATCCGACCGATCCGCAGGATCTGCGCGAGGCCCGCTATCGCATCCCGCAGGCCGACTACGACCTCCCTGCGGACATCGAATTCAGTGACGCGGAGCTCGCCGTCCTGCGTCTGGCAGGGAGCGTCTGGAGCAGCGAGTCGGTCTCGTCCGATGCGCAGGCCGGGGTGCGCAAGATCCGCGCGCTGGGCATCGACGGCGACGAGCCGATCATCGGCTTCGCCCCGCGCATCGCCGTGCGCGATCCCGCGTTCCCCGCGATCCAGGAGGGAATCGAACGCAACAGGGTGATCGTGTTCGACTACCTGAAGCCGGGGGAGGCCTCGTCGACGCGCCGTCGGGTCCAGCCGCTCGCGCTCGTCGAGTACGAGGCGCGCTGGCACCTTTTCGGGGTGGATGTGGATGCCGAGGGTGAGCGCACCTTCCTGCTGAGTCGCATCATCAGTGATGTGAAGGTGACCGGACAGACCTTCGATCCCGCACTGCGCGACGGCGCGGCCGATCGGGCGCTGTCGGGCCTCACCGCTGTCGCCGCATCGCAGAGTGCGCTGCTGGAGGTCACCCCGGGCACGGAGGCCGCACTGCGTCTCGGCCGGAGATCGACCCCGGCTGTCCAGGGCATGCGCGTGCCGTACGTGGATCGGCACATCTTCGCCGACGAGCTGGCGACGTACGGGCCCGAGGTGCGGGTGGTGGAGCCCGATGACCTGCGCGACAGCGTGATCGAGCGCCTGCAGGGCATCGTGGCCGCGCACTCCGAGGAGGAGCACGCATGAATGCGGCATCCGCTCCGCTGCTCGCCGGCGACCGAGTGCGCCTGTACCTGACCCTTGTGCCCTATCTGCTCGAGCGCGGGCAGGTCACGCTGGACGAGGCCGCGAACGAGTTCGGCGTGACGCCGCGAGAGATGCGCTCGATGGTCGAGAAGCTCACGGTCATCGGGCTGCCCGGCGACTCCGGCTACTGGCAGCTGCCTCAGGAGATGTTCGACATCGACTGGGATCTGCTCGACGAGCACGACATCATCGAGATCACGAACGACGTCGCGCTGCGGCGCGTGCCGCGGTTCACGGCACGGGAGGCCGCTGCACTGCTGGCGGGTCTGCAGATGGTCGCAGCGGTTCCCGCGGTCGCGGACTCCGGACTCGTCTCAGGACTCATCGCGAAGCTCTCACGCGGATCCGCCGACGCGCCACCCGACCTGGTCGTCGCCCCGGTGACGGTCAGCGAGGTGCAGAAGGTGGTGTCGCGGGCGCTGCACGACGGCGTCGCCGTCGCGTTCCGCTATCAGGCGCCGGACGCCGAGCCCACCACGCGCACGGTCGATCCGGCGCAGATCCTGATCACGAACGGGCAGTGGTACCTGCAGGGCTGGTGCCATCTGCGCAAGGCGATGCGCACCTTCCATCTCGATCGGGTCAGCGACGCCCGCCTGACCGACATCGCCATCACGCACGCCGATGCGGCCCTGCCCGCGGAGTTCGGCTCGCAGGCCGGGTCAGGGCACGTCATCATGCGGCTTCCGGAACGTCTGATTCCGCTGCTCGGTGCCTTCGCGCACGAGGAGATCGCGCGTCAGGACGGCGAGGTGACGCTGCAGATCGGGATGGCGGATCCCCGCGGAATCAAGCGGATCGCGGCGAGGTTCGGCGGAGCGCTCGAGGTGCTCGAACCGGTCATCGCCCGGTCCGCCACACGCGACTGGGCAGCGGCCGGACTCGAGCTGTACGGTGGACCACATGCGCCCGATGCGCGGGTAGACTGAACCGCACACCGACCCACAAGAGGAGTACTCCATGGGCAATCTCTTCGCAGGCCCGCACCTGTGGATCATTCTGATCATCATCCTGCTTCTGTTCGGCGCGGCGAAGCTGCCTGCGCTGGCGAAGAGCATCGGCCAGTCCGCTCGCGTCTTCAAGGGCGAGATGAAGGCCATGAAGAGCGACGACGACACGGATGCCACCGCAGCAGACGGCACCACGGCGACGTCCACCGGCACTGCGGCCCCGGCGGCCGGAACCGCGGCCTCCACGGCTGAGCGTCCTGCCGATCAGGACACACCGCCTCGCGCCTCCTAGGTCGTGACGGAACTGAGCGTCGACGCGCCCTCTGATGAAGGGAAGCGCGATCGGCGGATGTCGCTGGGCGAGCACCTTCGCGAGGCTCGTCGTCGCCTGATCATCGCGGTGATCGGTCTCGCTGCGGGCATGATCATCGCGTTCATCATCACGGATCCGGTGATCAAATTCATCACGCTTCCGATCGACATGATCAATGAGCAGCGCGGTGCCGACTTCGCTGAGCTGATGTTCACGAAGATCACGTCCGGATTCAACCTGCGGATCCGGATGGCGCTGTCGATCGGTCTTCTGCTGTCCGCACCCGTGTGGCTCTGGCAGATCTGGGCGTTCATCATGCCCGGTCTGACCAAGAAGGAGATCAAGTACACCGTCGCCTTCGTCGGCGCGGCGGTCCCGCTGTTCTTCACCGGCGGATATGTCGCCGTGATGGTCGCCCCGCACGTGATCGAGGTGATGTCGAACTTCGTCCCGGATGCCGGGAAGAACTTCCTCGACTCGGACTACTACTACGACTTCATCATCAAGTTCATCCTGGTGATCGGCGTCTCGTTCGTACTGCCGGTCTTCATGGTGGCGCTGAACCTGGCCGGTGTGATCACGGGGCGGGCCATGCTGAAGGGGTGGCGTATCGCCGTGCTGGTCGCCGCGCTGTTCGCCGCCATCGCAACGCCCGCGGCAGACATCACCTCCATGTTCCTGCTCGGCGGCATCCTGATCGTGCTGTACTTCGCGGCGGCCTTCGTGTCGCTCTTCTTCGATCGACGCAAGCGGAAGAAGCGGATCGCCTCGGGTCTCGACCCCGACCAGCTCGCCGCATGACTTCTCCCGCTGAGCGCTATGCGGCGGCGCAGGCGTCGGCTCAGCATCCCCAGACGCAGAAGTTCGCGGCCCGACAGCGCTTCGAACTGGACCCGTTCCAGGTGGCGGCCTGCAATTCCCTGGAGAGTGGGCGCAGTGTGCTCGTGGCCGCGCCCACCGGGGCGGGCAAGACCATCGTCGGCGAGTTCGCGATCCACCTCGCCATGCAGACGCCGGGGCAGAAGGCGTTCTACACGACGCCGATGAAGGCACTGTCGAACCAGAAGTTCCGTGAGCTCGTCGAGGTGTACGGAGCGGATCAGGTCGGACTGCTCACCGGCGACACCAACATCAACGGCAGTGCTCGCGTGGTGGTCATGACCACCGAGGTGCTGCGCAACATGCTCTACGCCGATTCCGACGCGCTGAGCGGGCTGCGCTACGTCGTCATGGACGAGGTGCACTACCTGGCCGATCGGTTCCGCGGTCCTGTCTGGGAAGAGGTGATCCTGCACCTGCCGCAGGCCGTGCGGCTCATCTCGCTCAGCGCGACGGTCTCGAACGCCGAGGAGTTCGGCGACTGGCTCGACACGGTTCGTGGCGACACCGATGTCATCGTCTCCGAGACGCGGCCCGTTCCGCTGGAGCAGCACGTCCTGGTGCGCGACGACCTGCTGCCGCTCTTCGATGACCGAGCCGGAGTCGCCACGGCACAGGTGAACCAGGAGCTGTTCCGCATCCGCTCGTTCACCGGCTCACGGTACGAAGGCAACCGGCAGGCGCAGGAGTACATCAGCAACAAGCATGCGGGCCGTCAGGCCCAGCGACCGCATCGCGGGGGCAAGCGGCCCGTGCGGGCGTCGAATGCACAGCGCATCGAGCGCATGGACCGGCCTGACGTCGTTCGGCTGCTGGAGCGGGCGAATCTGCTGCCCGCGATCTTCTTCATCTTCAGTCGAGTCGGCTGCGATGCCGCCGTGCAGCAGGTGCGCCGGGCGGGCCTTCGCCTGACCACGAGTGAGGAGCGCGCCGAGATCCGCGAGATCGTCACGGAGCGCACGCGGTCGCTGCAGGACGAGGATCTCGACGTCCTGGGGTTCTGGGAGTGGCGCGACAACCTCGAGCGCGGCGTCGCCGCGCACCACGCCGGAATGCTCCCCGCCTTCAAGGAAGTCGTGGAGGAGCTGTTCCGACGCAAGCTCGTCAAGGCGGTCTTCGCCACCGAGACGCTCGCACTCGGCATCAACATGCCGGCGCGCACCGTCGTGCTGGAGAAGATGGAGAAGTTCAACGGCGAGGCGCGCGTCGCCATCACGTCAGGGGAGTACACCCAGCTCACGGGGCGCGCCGGACGGCGCGGCATCGACGTGGAGGGCCACGCCGTCGTCCAGTGGACGGAGGGCATGGACCCGCAGTCCGTGGCATCCCTGGCATCCCGCCGCACCTATCCGCTGAATTCGAGCTTCCGCCCGACCTACAACATGGCGGTCAATCTGATCGACAGGTTCGGCCGCACCCGTGCGCGCGAGATCCTGGAGTCGTCGTTCGCGCAATTCCAGGCCGACCGCGCCGTCGTCGGTCTGGCGAAGAAGGTCAAGGATGCCGAGGAGTCGCTGCAGGGCTATCAGAACGCCATGCAGTGCGAGCACGGCGACTTCCTGGAGTATGCGGCCCTGCGCCGCGAGCTCAGCGACTTGGAGAAGAAGAACCGCAAGGATGCCGGTGGGTCCCGCATCGCCCGCGACAAGCGGATGAAGAAGATACAGAACCTCCGCACACGCATGCAGCGTCACCCCTGCCACAGCTGCCCCGACCGTGAGGCGCACGCCCGCTGGTCGGAGCGGTACTTCAGCCTCAAACGCGACACGGATCGCATCCGCCGACAGATCGAGACCCGCACCGGCACGGTGGCGCGCATCTTCGACCGGGTGATCGACGTGCTCCAGGTCGTCGACTACCTCGACGGTTCAGGTGACGATCTCAGCCTCACCGAGGCGGGGCGCACCATGCGCCGCATCTACGGCGACCGCGACCTTCTCGTGGCCGAGTCGCTGCGCCAGGGCCTGTGGCGCACCCTGGACGCACCGTCGCTGGCGGCGATGGCCAGCTGCCTGGTGTACGAGCCGCGCCGCGATGAGCAGAACACGGGGGAGCGGGGGCTGCCGCGTGGCGCCTTCCGCATCGCTTACGACGCCACGACCCGGCTGTGGGCCGAGTTGGACGACATCGAGCACGACTACTCGCTGCCGCGCACCGAGCCGCTGGCGCCGGGCCTGGCCGCCGCGATGCACTCCTGGGCCCGAGGCGGGTCCCTGGATCGCGTTCTGATCGACGCGGACATGGCCGCCGGTGACTTCGTGCGCTGGGCGAAGCAGACCATCGACCTGCTGGACCAGCTCTCCATCGTCGCCGAGGACGGCGATCTTGCCCGCACGGCGCGACGTGCCCTGGACGGCGTGCGGCGCGGGATCGTCGCCTACGCAGCGGTGTGATCGTGCGCGTGAAGGAATCCGTCGCATCTGCGCGCCCGCTCGTGCCGCTGTGGGCTGCGGCATGGATGTCGGCGGTCGCCGGCCTGCTGATGAACCTGGCGTTCCCCGCCGCTGCGATCTGGCCTCTGGCGCTCGTGGCCGTCGCACTGGTCCTCGTCTCGCTGGAGGGACGGAAGACATGGGGTGCGGTGCTGGTCGGCTCCGTCTACGGGATCGTGCTCTTCTCGCTCCTGGTGTCGTGGACGGCCCGCTATCTCGGACCGGTGCCCTGGATCGCGCTCAGCGTGCTCGAGGCCGCCCTGACCGGCGTCTCCCTGATGCTGGTCGCGCTGGCATACCGCTGGCTGCCTCGTGTGTGGCCGAAGGCGAGGGCGGTGCTGCTGCCGGCGATCGTCGCGGCACTCTGGACCGTGCACGAGCTCTTCCTGGGCAACTGGCCGTACGGCGGGTTCCCATGGGCGAGGCTCGGCATGACCCAGTCGGAGGGCCCTTTCGCTCCCGTGGCATCCTGGGTGGGCGTGAGCGGGCTGAGCTTCCTTATGGTCTTCGTCGTGGCACTCTCCATCGAGGCGGTGCGACTGCGCACCTGGCGTCGCCCCATTCGACTCGCGCCCCTTGTCGTGACCGTGCTCGTGATGCTGTTCGTGCCGCTGTTCCCGACGACGGATGCCGGCGGGATGAGGATCGCGGCGGTTCAGGGCAACGGCACGACAGGGTACTTCGACGAGCGCGTGGACTACGGCGTGATCGATGCGCAGATGGCGGCGACCGAGAAGCTCGAGGGCGAGAAGGTCGACCTGGTGGTCTGGCCCGAGGGCGGGGTGGACTACGACCCCTTCCAGGACCCCTCCACCGCGCGCCGATTGACGCGCGTGGTCAGCTCGGTGGACGCGCCGCTGCTCGCCAACACGGCGACGAAACGCGGTGAGAAGTATTTCAACACGTCGTTCCTGTGGACGTCCGACGGCACAGCCGAGCAGCTGCACGACAAGCGGCACCCGGTGCCGTTCGGGGAGTACGTGCCCGACCGCGCATTCTTCTACGCCCTGGCGCCCGACCTGATCGGACTGATCGGCCGTGAGTACACGCCGGGCAGGAACGCCCCGCTCGTGAAGGTCGGAGATGTGGGCGTGGGTCTGGCGATCTGCTTCGACGTCATCTACGACGAGGTGATCCGCGAGGGTGTGCAGGACGGTGCGCAGGTGCTGGTCTTCCAGACCAACAACGCCGACTTCCGGGGTACCGCGGAGAATCTGCAGCAGCTCTCCTTCGCGCGGATGCGCGCGATCGAGACGGGCCGAAGCGTCGTGAACGTCTCCACGGTGGGCACCAGCCAAGTCATCCGACCCGATGGCACGACCGTCGCGAGTCTGAACGCAGATGAGGCCGGAGCGCTGCTCGAAGATGTCGAACTGCGTTCCGGCCTCACGGCGGGTGTCCTGCTGGGCCCGTGGGTGCAGCTCCTGCTGCTGGTCACCGGACCCGGAGCGCTGGTCGCCGCCGGCCTGATGGCGCGGCGGCGACGCTGACTCAGGCGCCGATGCGCTCGCGAGTGGGGTCGTCTCCCGACCCACGACGTGCGCGCACGTATGCGAGACGGTCCTCGAGGAGCTCCTCGAGCTCGTCCCTGCTGCGGCGTTCCAGGAGCATGTCCCAGTGGGTGCGGGCGGCCTTCTGGTCGCTCTCCTCGAGCTTCACCGAGGCGCCGTCGACCTGCAGCACGGCCTCGGCACCGCATGCGCGGCACTCCCAGGTCTGCGGCGGCTCGGCCTCGGCCGAGAACATCAGGGTCGTCTCGTGGCCGCACGACTCGCACTTGTACGTCGTGGAGCGGCGTTCCATGAACACGACTCCCTCTTCGCTCTGAAGGCTCTGGGCACCCAGCCGGATGCCGCGAAGGCTGCGATCTGCCATTGTGTGGTCCTCTCGTCGCTGTCAGGTATAACGGTCGCGCCTGTGCGCTTCATCCATGGGAGCTGTTTCCGCGAGGAACTCACAGGGGAATCCCAGCGCTCCGCGCGGATGAGCGCTCAGATGGCCTTCAGGGCGAGATCCGCGCGGTCGGTGACGACGCCATCCACGCCGCTGTCGATGAGCCGCCGCATCACGTCGGGCTCGTTGACCGTCCAGACGTGCACCTCGACGCCGTGAGCGTGCGCCGCGCGCAGCAGGTGAGGCGTGAGGATCCGGATTCCGGCATGACGCTCCGGGATCTGCACAGCGTCGATGTCGCGCAGGACACGTGCGGGGGAGAGGCGCATCGCGGAGAGAGCGCGCAGCGCGAGGATCGTGCGGCTGCCGCCGGACGTGGCGGGCGGTGTCGGCGCGCCGGCGCGCCTGATCGAGTCCAGGGCGGCGAGCCGGGTGCGGTCGGAGAAGCTGGTGACCAGGACCCGGTGCGTGTGCGGAGCGAGAAGACGACCGATGGGATCGACCGCGGCTGCGGTCTTCACATCGATGTTGAACCGGCTCTCCGGGAAGGCGTCCAGCGCGTCTGCCACGGTCAGCAGTCCGCCGTGATCGGCGAACAGGCCCTCCAGCTCTCGGGTGCGCATCGAGGATACGAGCCGCGGGTCGCCAGTGAGCCGTTCGATCGAGTCGTCGTGGAACAGCACGACGTCGCCGTCGGAGGAGAGCTGGCAGTCCGTCTCGATGTACTCGGCGCCCGCCGCCTGGGCCGCGGCGAACGCACCCGCCGTGTTCTCCCACAGCGACGTGTCGCCGTCGGGCACGAGGCCGCGGTGGGCGAGGACTCGCGGGTGTCGTGTTCCGGAGAAGAACGGGTGCGTCACGCGCCGGGCTGCGAGTCGCCGGCGGGCGGGCCCTGACGGGGAGTGAAGGCGGTGCCGATGCCCTTGAGCGCCTCGGTGAGCTCACTGGGGATGATCCACAGCTTGCTCGACGCGCTCTCGCTGATCTTCGGCAGCATCTGCAGGTATTGGTAGGCGAGCAGCTTGTCGTCGGGCCGGCCCTCGTGGATCGAGGCGAACACGTTCTGGATGGCCTCGGCCTCACCCTGTGCGCGCAGGACAGCCGCCTGCTTGTCGCCCTCGGCCTTGAGGATGGCCGCCTGACGCTGGCCTTCCGCCTCGAGGATCTGGGACTGCTTGGATCCTTCCGCCGTGAGGATGGCGGCGCGCCTGTCACGCTCCGCACGCATCTGCTTCTCCATCGAGTCCTGGATGGAGAGGGGCGGGTCGATCGCCTTCAGCTCCACACGGGAGACGCGGATGCCCCACTTGCCGGTGGCCTCATCGAGCACCACGCGCAGCTGGCCGTTGATCTCGTCACGGCTGGTGAGGGCCTCTTCGAGGTTGAGCCCACCCACGACGTTGCGCAGCGTGGTCGTGGTGAGCTGCTCGACGGCTCCGAGGTAGTTGGCGATCTCGTAGGTCGCAGCCCGGGCGTCCGTGACCTGGAAGTAGACGACCGTGTCGATCGAGACGACCAGGTTGTCCTCCGTGATCACGGGCTGCGGCGGGAAGGAGACGACCTGCTCGCGCATGTCGATCAACGGCCGCAGACGATCGATGAACGGGATCAGCAGGTTCAGTCCGGGCGCGAGCGTCTTGTGATACCGGCCGAGACGCTCGACCACGCCGGCCGTGGCCTGCGGAATGATGCGAATCGACCGCGCCAGCGTCACCAGCACGAAGATGATGACGGCGATCGCCAGGATCCAGGCGATCGCGGCGGGGAGGAACGAGGAATCGTCCATCAGTGCTCCTAATCGGTGACGGGGCGGACGATGGCGGTCGCACCGCTGATCTGTGAGACGGCGATGCGGCTGCCGCGGATGATGGCAGTGCCGTCGGCGCTGCGTGCGGTCCAGGTGTCGCCGTTGCTGAGCTTGACCTGGCCGGAGATCTCGGTGATGTCCTGGAGGACTGTCCCACGCAGATCGAGAAGCGCGTCCACGTTCGACTTGGTGGGATCCTCGCCGCGGCGCAGCCGATGCAGCAGCGGCGGTCTCAGGAAGAAGATGAACGCGGCTGCGGCAGCGGCGGCGATGATCACCTGCGCCCAGAACGGCAGTCCGACCAGGTCGGTGATCAGACCGACGGCGCCGCCGAAGGACAGCATCAGGAAGGTGAAGTCGAGAGTGAGCATCTCGATCACGAGGAAGAGTGCGATGAGCACGATCCAGCCGATCCACGCCCACTGCTCGATGCCCTCGAGCACTGTCTCCAGACCGTTCATGCGCCCTCCTGCGGTCAACCTATCACGGGGGTGTTCCCGGGGGATGGCACCACCTGCGTTGTAGGGTTGGAAGGTCGCCATCCGAGCGACCACCCCGTACTACGAGGAGTCAGAAATGACCCAGGTTCTCCCCGCCGGCTCGCTCGACGGCAAGGTGGCTCTCGTCACCGGCTCGTCTCGAGGCATCGGCGCCGACACCGTCCGCTACTTCGCCGAAGCCGGCGCTGACGTCGTAATCAACTTCCGCAACAAGGCGCCCCGGGCCGAGAAGCTCGCGAACGAGTTGCGCGCGCTCGGACGCCGCGTGCTCGTCGTCGGTGCGGACCTGACCGACCCGGCATCCGTGTCCGGCATGTTCGATCAGGTGCGTGCCGAGTTCGGTCGCCTGGACGTGCTGGTGCTGAACGCCTCGGGCGGCATGGAGTCCGGTGTGGCCGAGGACTACGCGCTGGTTCTCAATCGCGACGCGCAGGTGAACGTGCTGCAGGCAGCGGAGCAGCTGATGGGGGAGGGCGCACGCGTCGTGTTCGTCACCAGCCACCAGGCGCACTTCATCCGCACGACGCCGACCATGCCCGAGTACGAGCCGGTCGCCAAGTCGAAGCGGGCCGGTGAGGACGCGCTGCGCGAGCTGATCCCCGGACTTGCCGATAAGGGGATCGGTTTCATCGTCGTATCCGGCGACATGATCGAGGGCACCATCACGGCGACGCTTCTCGAGCGCGCGAACCCGGGTGCGATCGCCGGGCGACGCGAGTCGGCCGGCAAGCTCTACAACGTGTCGGAGTTCGCGGCCGAGGTGGCCCAGGCTGCCGTCGATCCGGTTCCCGCCGACAACACGCGTCTGATCGGCGACACCTCCGACTTCATTCCTGAGTGAGTGCCGCGGCGTCCTTGCGGAGCGTGATCGAACGCACGATCTGCAGGATGCCGAGCACCACCAGCGCGATTCCCGTCAGCCACCAGAACACGGCGACGTAGAACGGCGAGAGCAGCAGGATCACGCCGGCGACGATGCTGAGGATCGCGTAGATGATCGTCCACATGCGCGAGCTGCCGTGATTCAGCAGCGAGAGCGCGACGACGCCGTCGATGATCCACGTGATGCCCAGCATGATCCCGATGAACAGCACGAGGGTCGCGGTGAAGGCGAACAGGTTCACGAACGCGAGGACTCCGCCGACGACATAGAGAAGCCCGAGCACGACGTGGCCGAGGCGCGACCAGCCGCCGTCGCTGCGGGAGAAGACGCCGGTGCCGATGTAGACGAGCCCCTGCACGATCAGGTAGACGGCGATCACCCCGGCGAAGAACATCGCGGTCTTGGTCGGCCAGACCAGGATGAACAGGCCGAGCAGAAGCATGATCACGCCGGACACGGCGAGGCTCTTGCGGACGAGTGAGACGAACGACCTGACATGTGCGGTTGCGTCGGTCATGACGTGCCTTTCTGGGTGCTCGGACGGTGTCGTCAGCCTAACGGCTGGGCTGGACGCCGTGGGGTGCGGATGCGGTGCGCGCGGCCCGCATGCGACGATGGCCGGGTGACACGGCATCCGAATCCGTCCGAGGACAGGCTCCGCGAACTGGTCGCGCTTCGCCGGGTGCGGGATCGGATCGACCGCGAGTACGCGCGTCCACTGGATGTCGAATCCCTCGCGCAGGGCGTCCACATGTCCGCCGGGCATCTGAGTCGCCGGTTCAAGCAGACCTTCGGAGAGTCTCCGTACTCCTATCTGATGACCAGACGCATCGAGCGGGCGATGGCGCTGCTGCGCCGCGGCGACCTGTCGGTCACCGAGGTCTGCTTCGAGGTCGGCTTCTCGTCATTGGGCACTTTCAGCACCCGCTTCGCCGAACTCGTGGGCATGCCGCCCAGTGCATACAAGGCGGATCCCGGCCATGGTCCGGGGGTCCCGTCGTGGCTGGAGAAACAGGCGACGAGACCGATCAGGAATCGAGAAGCGCGGCGTCCGGAGTCCCGGTAGCGTCGCGGTCATGGACATCACGATCAAGGCCAGTTTCCTTCCGCACACCGACGCCGAGGCTTCGGCGGCGTTCTACCGAGACCTGCTCGGCTTCGAGATCCGGATGGATGTCGGCCAGGGGCGGATGCGATGGATCACCGTCGGTCCGGTGGGACAGCCCGACACGGCGATCGTCCTGACGCCGCCCGCGGTCGATCCCGGCATCAACGACGACGAGCGCTCGACCATTCTGGAGCTGATGGCGAAGGGCAGCTACGGCGGCGTCGTCCTGGAGACCGCGGATGTGGATGCGGCGTTCGCGGAGATCGAGGCGAGGGGCGCGGATGTCGTGCAGGAGCCGATCGATCAGCCGTACGGCCTGCGTGACTGCGCGTTCCGCGATCCGGCTGGCAATATGGTGCGTCTGCAGCAGTCCGCGTGAGCGAGAGGTTCCCCATGGCGCACACCGCCGACAATCATGACCGCATCCGCGTCGAAGGCGCACGAGAGAACAACCTGAAGGACGTCAGCGTCGTCCTTCCCAAGCGGCGCCTGACGGTGTTCACCGGCGTCTCGGGCTCGGGGAAGAGCTCGCTTGTCTTCGACACGATCGCGGCGGAGTCCCGCCGCCTGATCGACGAGACCTACAGCGCGTTCGTGCAGGGGTTCATGCCCTCCGTGCCCCGGCCCGACGTGGACGTGCTGGAGGGGCTGACCACGGCGATCATCGTCGACCAGGAGCGTCTCGGCGCGAACCCCCGGTCCACGGTCGGCACGGTGACGGATGCGAACGCGATGCTGCGCATCCTGTTCTCCAAGCTCGGTCAGCCGTACATCGGCGGCCCCACGGCGTTCTCGTTCAACATCCCCACTCAGAAGGCCAGCGGGGTGATGACCGGGCCCAAGGGTGAGAAGAAGATCGTCAAGGACGCCATCTATCTGGGCGGCATGTGCCCGCGGTGCGAGGGTCGGGGAGCAGTCTCCGACATCGACCTGGCGCAGATCGTGGACCAGGCGAAGTCGCTGGAGGACGGGGCGATCATGGTGCCCGGATACACCGCCGACGGCTGGATGGTGAAGCAGTTCTCAGGATCGGGCTTCTATCCCGCCGACAAGCCGATCGCGACCTTCACCGACAAGCAGCGACAGCTCTTTCTCTACGGCGACGTGACCAAGGTCAAGATCAGCGGCATCAACATCACCTATGAGGGTCTGATCCCGAAGATCACCAAGTCGATGCTGTCGAAGGATCTGGACGCCCTGCAGCCGCACATCCGCCGCTTCGTCGAGAAGGTGGCGACGTTCGCCACCTGCCCGGAGTGCGAGGGCACCCGCCTGACGGAGGGCGCACGCTCGTCGAAGATCGGCGGGGTCAGCATCGCCGACGCGTGCCGCATGCAGGTCACCGACCTGGCCGAATGGGTGCGCGGATTGGATCTCGCCGGCGCCGGCCCGCTGCTGACCGCGCTGAGCGCGAACCTGGACTCATTCGTGTCGCTCGGGCTCGGCTACCTGAGTCTCGATCGCCCCTCGGGCACGCTGAGTGGGGGAGAGGCGCAGCGGATCAAGCTGCTGCGCCACCTGGGCTCGTCGCTCACCGATGTCACGTACGTGTTCGACGAGCCGACCATCGGCCTGCATCCGCACGACATCCAGCGCATGAACGCTCTGCTGCGCGAACTGCGCGACAAGGGCAACACGGTACTGGTCGTGGAGCACAAGCCCGAGACGATCGAGATCGCCGACCATGTCGTGGATCTCGGCCCTGGTGCCGGGCGAGCCGGTGGAGAGATCTGCTTCGAGGGCACCGTGGAGGGCCTGCGCGCCAGTGGAACGCTCACCGGTCAGCATCTGGACGACAGGGCGTCGCTGAAGGAGTCGGTGCGCTCAGGGTCGGAACCGATCGAGATCCGTGGAGCGACGGCGAACAACCTGCAGGACGTGGATGTCGACGTCCCCACCGGCGTGCTCACCGTCGTGACGGGAGTCGCAGGGTCCGGCAAGAGCTCGCTGATCCACGGCTCGGTCTCGCCGCGCGAGGGCGTCGTCTCGATCGATCAGAGTGCGATCAAGGGATCGCGCCGCAGCAATCCCGCGACGTACACCGGGATGCTGGAGCCGATCCGCAAGGCCTTCGCCAAGGCGAACGACGTGAAGCCGGCACTGTTCAGTGCGAACTCGGAGGGCGCCTGCCCGACCTGCAAGGGCGCGGGGGTGATCGTGACCGAACTGGGCTTCATGGACACCATCGAGACGCCCTGCGAGGACTGCGGCGGCAAGCGGTTCCAGGCGGGCGTGCTCGAGTACAAGCTCGGCGGCCTGGACATCACCGAGGTGCTGGATCTGCCCGTCTCGAAGGCGCGGGAGTTCTTCACTGCAGACGAGACCAAGCTTCCGGCGGCGGCAGCCATCCTGGGGCGGTTGGAGGATGTCGGACTCGGCTACCTCTCGCTCGGTCAGCCGTTGTCGACGCTGTCGGGCGGCGAACGTCAGCGCGTGAAGCTCGCCATTCAGATGGGGGAGAAGGGCGACGTCTACGTGCTGGACGAGCCGACCACCGGACTGCATCTCGCGGACGTGCAGCAGATCCTCGGGTTGCTGGATCGCCTGGTGGAGTCGGGTAAGACCGTGATCGTCATCGAACACCACCAGGCGGTGATGGCGCACGCCGACTGGATCATCGACATCGGTCCCGGCGCCGGACACGATGGCGGTCGCGTGGTGTTCGAGGGAACGCCCGCAGAACTGGTGGCGGACCGATCCACACTCACGGGGGAGCACCTGGCGGCCTATGTCGGGTCCTGAAGACCTCGCAGTCTCGCTGGTCGCGCCGCGTCCTGTGCAGTGGGAGCGGCGTTTCGCAGCGTTGCGCGCCCGCATCCTCTACGTCCTGCCGGACGCCGCGGTCGAGCACATCGGCTCGACCGCGGTACCCGGCCTGCCAACGAAGGATGTCGTCGATGTGCTCGTCGGCGTCCAGGCGGATGCCGTTGCGGCATCCGCGGTCGCTCTGCGCGATGACGGGTTCGACCGTGAGGGTGTCAGGCCGGATCATGCCTGGCTGTGTCTGCCCTCGCGTCTCGATCGGGATGCCGTAGTCCACGTGGTCACCATCGGCGGCGGGCAATGGCAGGACCGCCTCGACTTCCGCGACCTGCTGCGCGCTTCGTCGTACGCTCGCGAGTCATACCTCGCAGTCAAGCGCAGACTCGCCGATGGTGAGACGGGATGGGGCGAGTACACCGCTGGCAAGACGCAGATCATGCGTGAGCTGCTGGACGAGCATCGCTCGGGCCAACCCATATCCTCGAGTGCATGACGGCCGAGGATCAGAACGACATCGACGCGCGCATTCAGACGTACTACGGCGAGGTGTTCGATGAGCATGTCCGGCTGACGACCCGATCCGCGCAGGGCCCCTTGGAGTTCCAGCGGACGCAGGAGATCATCCGTGAGCATGCGCCGAGCGGGCGCGTGCTGGATGTCGGCGGCGGCGCCGGCATCCACTCCCGAGCGTTGATGGATGCCGGATACGCCGTCGAGATGATCGATCCGGTGCTTCGACATGTCGAGCAGGCGCAGGCGGTCGGCGTTTCGGCGGCGGTGGGGGATGCCCGCTCGCTGGCGTTCGAGGACGACTCCTTCGACGCGGCGATCCTGCTCGGCCCGCTCTACCACCTCGCCTCGCGGGATGAACGCGTGGCGTCCCTACTCGAATCCGCGCGCGTGGTGCGACCCGGCGGGGTTGTTCTCGCTGCCGGACTTTCACGTTATGTCGCGTTCGGGGCCGCATCGTTGGGCAGACCGGTGCCGTCGCCGATTCCGGGGGAGTGGGCGGCCCTGATCGCCGACGGCACTCCGAGTTCGGGTTTGCGGTTCCCCGCGGGTCATTTCCACACGTCCGAGGAGTTGGCAGCAGAGGTCGCGGATGCCGGATTGGACGTCATCGATGTCTTCGGCGTGGAGGGGCCCGCCGGATTGTTGCTCGAATCAGCCGGCGACGTTCCCAACGATGTGCGGGACGCTGCGCTGACTGTGGCGCGCGCGGCATCCGCTGCTCCCGGTATCCGCGACCAGAGCGCGCATCTGCTCGCTGTGGCGCGAGTGCCTGCCTGATCCTTGCACCCCGGAACGAGAAGTGGCTAGAATATATGTCATAAAAGCGCCACTAATGGGGGAGTGATGAACGTAGGAATCCGCGAACTGCGGGACGGCTTGAGTCGGTTCGTCGCCGCAGCGCGCGACGGCGAGGAGATCGTCGTCACGGACCACGGCAGGGCAGTAGCCCGCCTGGTGGCCTACGACGCGCCCAGCGCGCTGGAACGACTGATCGCCGAGGGTCTGGTGGCGCCCGCCGAGCGGCCCAAGGCGCCGCGGCCGGAACCCGTGAAGGCCGGTGAAGGCGTACGTGTCACTGACCTGATCGCCGAACAGCGCAGATGATCGTCTATCTGGACACGTCCGCGCTCATGCCTCTGACGATCACCGAGCCGAGCGCGGCACGCTGCGCGCGACTGTGGGATGAAGCGAGCATGAAGTTCTCGTCTCGGATCACCTACGTCGAGGCATCCGCAGCGCTGGCGTCGGCGTTGCGGGCTCATCGGATCGATGCCGGCGAGCATGAAGCAGCCCATGCGGTGCTGGACGCGCTCTGGAAGGAGGTCTCCGTCGTCGAGGTCGACGAGGCGTTGATGCATGCCGCAGCGATCCTGGCTCATTCCGATGCGCTTCGGGGTTACGACGCCGTTCACTGCGCGAGCGCATTGAGGCTCGTGCCCCTCGACGTCGTGGCACTGTCCGGTGACAGAACGCTCTGCGAGGCCTGGCGTCGCCACGGGCTTCCGGTCGGTGACACGAACGTCTGAGTTCTTGCGACTGTCTGCGGAATTGGTCACTCGTGGAACAACCGATAATGCACATTATGTCAGAACCACTGATCTACTGTGCTCCCCGACTCGTAGACTCTTGCTGTCCGGTCTCGCTAGATATGTCAGTTGTCTCGTTCGACATGTCAGCCTCCGGAAGAGCGGTCTGAAGCTGAGTTCGCGGATCCCGATTTCGACGGGCTCATGAAAGTTCGAATGACGCGCTGGGCCGCGCCGGATCGGTGACGAGTACGATTTGGGCATGTCCGCCCCGTCCGCAGTCAGTCTCCGATGCGTCACCGCAAGCGATCTCGACATGCTGTACGCGATCGCTGCAGAGCTTGACACCTGGGAGGAACGCAGTGCGTCAATGCCGGCGCCCTTGACGCGGAGTGCATTCGACGCCCGCCTGATGCCGTCCGAAACGGCCTCCGACAAGGATGTCCGCTTCGTGATCGACCTCGACGGCCGGGCAGTCGGCAGCGTCTCGCTCTTCGATTTCGATGACCTGGCTCGCCATGCCGAGGTCGGCATCGCCCTTCAGCCGACCGCTCGAGGCAAAGGGATCGGAGCCGAAGCGGTCACGCAGATCATCGAGTTCGCCTTCACGCGCTGCAACCTGCATCGAGTGCACCTTCAGACGATTGCGAGCAACCTGGCCGCAATCCGCGCGTATGAGAAGGCCGGACTCGTCATCGAAGGACACCTTCGTGAGCATGCTTGGGTTCGCGGGCATTACGAGGACATCGTGGTCATGGGCGTCCTCCGTTCGCAGTGGAGCGCTCGGCACTGATTCGGGAGCCCGTGTCGGCTCCCCGACCCCGTCAGTTCAGCGCAGCGCCTTCAGGTAGCGGCGTCGTGCGAACAGCTGAGCGATGCGCAGCAGCGGATACAGCGCCCTCCACGGCTGCTGCGGCGCCGCCCGCGTCAGTGAGCGCACGGTGATCCTCACGTCATCCCCGTGACGATGCACGATGAACGCTTCTTCACCGCTGACCGGATGCCCGGGCAGAGTGCGGTACGAGAATCCGACGCGGTCGGCTTCGTCGACGACGGCGACCACCTCCACCGGTTCGACGACGGTCGCGGTGAGTATGCGTGCAGTCACCGTGACGCGCTCCCCCGCTGACACGGGCCCCGACGAATCGACGGTGAATCCGCTGGCGGTCTTCACACCCCACCGCAGGATGTCGTGCGCGGCTCGCTCCCACGCCGCATCACCGCGCCCGATGATCGCGGAGATCTCGGAGCGGCGGTGACTTCGATCAGTCGGCGGCCAATCGGGCAGGTCAGGACAGGTCATCTCATCCCGGGTTCCCGCAGCAGTGCATACATGTACATGTCCTTGCGCTCGGATCCGACGTGTTCCCACTGTCGAAGCAGGCCCTCGCGCTGGAACCCGGCAGCCTCGGCTGCCCGCCAGGATCCTTCATTCCAGGGTTCGACGTAGAGTTCGAGACGCTGGATAGGCAGGTGCGCGAACGCCCACCCGACCAGTACCTGGATGGCAGCCGTCGCGAATCCCGCTCCCCGGCGGTCCGGTGCGATCCAGTACCCCACGCTGGCGCGTTCGAGCATCGGCTCCCGGAACGTCAGGCCGACCTGCCCGACCGGCTCGTCGGTCGCCTTGTCGACGACCGTGAACTGATACCCCGCCCCGCTGATCGCGCGTCCTCGCTGACGTTCGATGTAAGCGAAGATCTGAGACCGATCGCCCTGGGCCGGAACCGTGCTGATGAGTGGGATCAGCGGGTCATCCACGACGGATGCAACCAGCGCGACGTCACGCTCCGTGAAGTCGCGAAGCGTCACCCTCTCCCCCACAACCGTCGGCGTCGTCCGCTGTCCCATGCGGCAAGCCTGGCATGCCTCCGCAGTCGGAGACGGCGAGAATGGTCGACATGTGGGAAACCCGGGCGCGTATCGACGCCGACTGCGAGACCGTCGCCTCGTGGATCGACGATGCCGAAGGGCTGTACCTGTTCACCGGTCCGCGCCTGACGTGGCCGATCGAGCCCAGCCATCTGCAGGTCATGGCGCAGATACCCGGGCTCACCGCGTGGGTCGTTGTCGACAACCGCGACAGCACCGACAGCGCGATCGCGGGGCATTTCGATCTCACGCTCAAAGACGGCACGGCGCGTCTCGCCCGCGTCATCATCGATCCCGCGCTGCGCGGCCGCGGCCTCTCCCACATGCTCGTCGTCCTCGCCGAGGAGAGGGCTCGCGAGCTCGGTGCGACGCAGCTGTCGTTGAACGTGATCGACGGCAATCTTCCGGCCATCACCACGTACGAGCGGGCGGGGTTCCGGCGCACAGAATCCGAACGTCCGGGAATCTCCTCGATGATGCTGACGCTCTAGAGCTCCCGCACCGTGAGGATCGTCCGGCCGTGTTCCATGGCCGGATGCTGCACGCCCGCGTCGCGGAAGCCCAGCTTCTCCAGCACTCGGAGCGATGCGATGTTCCAGTCCCACACCGACGCCCAGAGCCGGCGGTGTCCGAGCTCTCTCGCCCACGCCAGTACGGCCTCGCCTGCCTCGGTCGCGTACCCGTTCCCGTGTGTGCGCTGCAGCAGCTCGAACGCGATCTCCGGCTCGTTCTCGGCGCCCTTCCCGCTGAAGATCAGGCCCGCATAACCGATCAGTTCCGAGCTCTCGCGTAGCACGGCGCTGAGCAGCAGGGAGGTGGACCCCGACTGCCGGATGTCCTCTGCGATGTCCTCTACAGTGGGTCTCCCCTGCTCGTCGAGTCGTCGATGCCCAGGCACTCGCGGATCACGCTCCGACCAGAGCTGATGGAACACCTCGGCGTCGGCCGTCTCTTGCGGCCGGAGCAGCAGTCGCGGCGTCGTCAGCATGCGACTCAGTCTAGAAGTGAGAGGATCAAGCGTGCCCGCGACCTCCCATGAGCCGGAAGGCTATGACTGTCCGTTCTGCCGCCTCCAACTGGGCGTCTTCAACGAGCGCAACCGATCCTCGGATGTCATCGCGGTAACCGACCATGCGTATGCCCGCATCGCGCCGAAGTGGTGGCCGGACAATCCGGGTGCGGTGCTGGTGATGCCCCGGGCGCACATCGAGAACATCTATGACCTTCCCACCGCGGACGGCCACGCCATGTGGGATCTCGTCCAGCGGGTGGCGACGTCGATGCGGACGGCATACGGCTGCGAGGGAACCTCCCTCCGCCAGCACAACGAGCCCGCCGGAAACCAGGATGTCTGGCATCTGCACGTGCACGTGTTTCCGCGGTATGAGAACGATCGTCTCTATCAGCGGCACGAAGACTCGCACTGGGTCGGGCCTTCCGAGCGAGAGCCCTATGCACTCAAGCTGAGGGGTGCGCTGGGCATGCCGTATCAGTTCGACATCTGAACGAAGCGTTCGCCGCTACTCTGAAGCCGTGTGGTGGACGGACGACGAGTGGGCGCGACTGCAAGCTCCGGACACCTGCTGGCAGATGCTGACTTCACGTCAGCACCGACGGATCCCCTTGAACGTTCAGATCCGGCCGCGCACCGGCGTACGCTCGATCGCGTCGCCGCCGCCGGGCATCGACATCTCGGCGCGGACGCCCAGCAGACGGACCTCTCGGTCAGGGTCGAGCCCGGCGCTGAGCGCGAGTGCGGCTGCGATGAAATCAGCGCTGCTGATGGTCGCCTCGGGGAGCCTGCGGCCCACAGTGCGCGTCTCGAAAGGCGCATAGCGCACCTTCAGGTGAACCCGCATGACCGGTCGTCCTTCCGCGGCGCAATCGGCGAAGGCCTGCGCTGCGAGCCCGCTGATCGCCGCCTCGATCTCCGCGCGTGTGGTCAGGTTCTGCTGGAAAGTCGTCTCGCGACTGTGACTGCGGGCTACCCAGGGGGCGTCGTCGACCACGGCTGGACCGTGCCCGAAGCCGAGCCCGTGGTACCAGACACCCATCTTCGGACCGAATTCGCCAACGATCTCCGCCTCGTCCGCGTCCGCCAGTTCCCGCACTGTGCGGATGCCGTGCTCGGCGAGGCGCGCTTGCACACGCGACCCCACGCCCCAGAGCTCACGAGTGGACTTGTCCCCCATGACCTCGAACCAGTTCTGCTCCGTGAGACGGAACATCCCGCGGGGCTTGCCGAACTCGGTCGCGATCTTGGCCCGCACCTTGTTGTCGCCGATCCCGACAGAGCAGTGCAGCGACGTGGCAGCGAGCACCGCCTGCTGGGCCGCGACGGCGACGGACTCGGGATCATCTGTCGTCGTGCCCAGAAAGCACTCGTCCCAGCCGATCACCTCCAGGATGACTCCGGGCAGTTCTCGCAGCGCACCCATGACCTCGGCGGATGCCTGCTCGTACGCGGCGTGGTCCACGGGCAGGAAGACAGCGTCGTCCGGTGCCTTGCGTGCGGCGATCTTGAGCGGCATCCCCGATCCGATCCCGAAGGCGCGCGCCTCGTAGGACGCGGTGGAGACCACCGCACGTTCGGTCGGATCGCCGTTCCCGCCGACGATGACGGGCCGACCGGCGAGCTCCGGTCGTCGCAGCACCTCCACGGCCGCGATGAACTGATCCATATCCACGTGAAGCACCCAGGGAATCGGACTCATGCCTCGAGTGTGCGCGCTTCCGCTCGTTCTGTCACGGAACCTCTGAGCGCGGCGGACCGCGCAGGTCACCGGGCATCATCGGGCGCGGCGACGCTGTACACGTCCAGGCCCCCGGCGGCAATGGTGACCGTGGCCACGGCACCGCCGCCGCGCAGCCCGGTCTCCGTCACCTCGCCATCGTGGGCGATTCCGATCGTCTGTCCGGGTTCCGTCCGGACTTCGATCCGCACCGTCCTCGCGGTGAACGCTTCGATCGTCCTGAGCCCGCCGCGTCCGGGCACGCGATCCAGCAGCGAGGATGCCCGCGCGCCGAAAGCAAGCGCCACCAGGCCGCGCAGCCGCGGCATCCTGCCGACCGCGTGCAGCACGCGCACGTCGAGAAGCCCGTCGTCGAGGTGGCGGCGCTGGAGCGGAACCATGGATGCCGACGAGTTCTGCCCGACTGCCACAGCGACGGACCACACCCTGGCCGGATGCCCGTCGACGCTCACCGGCATTGCCTCTGCCCGCGCCAGCACCCGCGCCGCGGCCACGAGCGCGGCGAGCGGCTTGCCCAGTCCCTTCTCCCTCGGTTCGCGCTCCGAGACGAAGCCCGCATAGACACCGACGGAGGCCCCGTTGAGCACGGTGAAGGACTCGCCTGCGTCGAGCGCGAGCTCGGCGACATCGACGCGCCGACCTGCACCCGTCCGGAGAGCCTCCAAGGCGTCATCGATCGTCGGGATGCCAGCCGTGCGGGCGAAATGATTGAAGGTGCCGCCGGGAAGCACGAGCAGGGGAAGACCGACGCTGCGCGCGGCATCTGCGGCGGCCGCGACCGAGCCGTCCCCGCCCCAGACCCCCAGCACCCGCGGCGGCGCCTGCGACCCGGCTGCCTCGCGCACGAGGCCCGGAATGTCGTCACCGTCCCGAAGGACATGGATGCGGGCGTCCGGCAGCGCGTCGGAGAGGAACTCGACCGGGTCCGGGCGGCGTGGATCGATCCCCGAGGATCCGTTGACGAGAATGAAGGCGCCTTCCCCGCCCGGCAGGGCCGGCAGCCCGACGGCCGGCGCGGAGCGCACGGGTGGAGGCGTCGGGCGAGCGGGAATCAGCATCCGCCCGGCGACCGCGACCGCGCTTCCCAGCACCACTCCCCCGATCACATCCGAAAGCCAGTGCGCGCCGGTGTGAAGCCGGGAGTACGTCACCGCGGTGCCGAGCGGCGCCAGCTGGAGACCTGTTCGGCCGGACTCGAGCGCCACTCCGGTGACGAACGCCGCAGCCGATGCCGCGTGCCCGGACGGGAACGACGCTGATGTGGGAAACCTCTTCAGACGACGAGGCACCGGCACATCCTTCAGCAGAGGCCGGTCGCCGCCGAAGATCTTCTTGCCCACCAGGTTCGCCAGCACGCTGCCGACGACGAGCGACGCGGCGCCGCGCACGGCCCCGCGCCGGGCCCGACCGCCCATGGCGTAGAGCAGGAAGGAGATGACCAACCACAGCCGGCTGCGGTCGGCAAGCCGTGAGATCCGGACGAACCGGCGATCGACGTACGCGGGAACGCGGCGCCGGTTGATCGCCCGCGCGGTGCGGGCATCAAGCCGGCGCATCCAGCGCGGCAGGATGCGGGCTCGACGCAGGGCGACGAACGGATGCGCGGTCGACTCATGGATCGAGCGTAGAGCGCGGGCTGCCTCACGTCCCGGTTGGAATGTCATCAGAATCGTCCTCGATGCGGATGGTCGCCGAAGGGCACAGGCTCTCCGCTTCGCGCACGGCGGCCCAGTCGGAGTCCTCGGGATGCTCATTCAGGATGCTGACGAATCCATGGTTCTCCTCGAGGTTCGCGAAGACACGCGGGGCGGTGCGACTGCAGTTGCCGGAAGCGATGCAGGTCGTCGGGTTCGCTGTCACCTTCATGGACTGGCCTCCTCAGCCTCGGTACTGTCTCACGAGCGGGCAGGTGTAGGGATCGCGATTCTTCAACCCCACCTGATTGAGATAAGCGATGATCGTGCGAAACGCCTCACCGAGCGAGGTCTCGGTGTACGGTATGCCCTGCTCGGCGCAGTGTCGGCGCACGACCGTCTGCAGTGCCCGCAGGTTCGGCCTGGGTGCCATCGGGAACAGGTGATGTTCGATCTGGTACTCGAGTCCTCCCATGAAGAAATGCACGACCGGCCCGCCACGCACGTTTCGTGACATGTAGACCTGTCGTCGCAGGAAGTCGAGGTCCACGTCGTGCGGCACGGTCGGCATCCCGATGTGATTGGGTGAGAACGCGCCGCCGAGGAGGAATCCGAAGACAGCGAGCTGCACGGCGAAGAAGGCGATCGCCATGCCCGGTGGCAGCACGATGAACAGCAGAGCCAGGTATCCGACGAAGTGGACCCCGACGAAGACGATCTCCGTCCAGCGGCGCGTGACGTTCCTTCCCGACAGGATGTTCCTGAACGAGTCGACATGGAGAGACGCCCCCTCGAACAGCAGGACGGGGAGGAAGTAGTAGCCCTGGTATTCGCCGATCTTCGCCATGACGCCGGACCG
Source organism: Microbacterium sp. W4I4 (assembly GCF_030816235.1). Lineage (NCBI taxonomy): Bacteria > Bacillati > Actinomycetota > Actinomycetes > Micrococcales > Microbacteriaceae > Microbacterium > Microbacterium sp. W4I4. Next base: position 564,869 of record NZ_JAUSXT010000001.1, on the reverse strand, counting down.
GCGGTCGGTGCCCTCGGGAGTGAATGAGACCACCCCGGCGTCGACGTCCGGATCGAGGGCATCCTGGTTGGGGTTCGCGTGATGCCGACCGTGTTTGTCGACCCACCAGCCGAAGCTGAGGCCGGTGAACAGTCCGGCAATCACCCGCGACATCCATTCGTTCCACCCGGCCGAAGCGAAGACCTGCTGGTGCGCGGCCTCGTGACCGAGGAAGCCTAGCTGGGCGAACGCCAGCCCCAGCAGCGCCGCCAGCAGAAGCTGCCACCACGTCGGTCCCAGGAGGACGACGCCGATGAGGATGGCTGCGACCGCGAGCATCCAGAACAGGATCATCGTCCAGTAGAAGCCGTATCGACGTCTCATCAGTCCGGCTTCGTTGGCTTCTGCGGACAGAGCATGGAAGGCCTCCACGTACCTCTCCCCGGTCATCGCTGCTTCCGGAGTATCTCAAGGCCGCTCTGGGTCGTTCCGCTGGAATGGATCATTGCCATCATCTCCTCGGATATCCGCTCAGTTGCGATGATGATGTACCGGAGAGAACGCTCGCCACAGCCTTGACACTCGCACGACGAGTCGATAGTCGAGACAGCCGCAGCCGTGCGCCCACTAATCTTGATGGAGTGACCGCCACTCCCCTCCCCCGCAGCTCGCCGAGCTGGCGCGGCTGGCTGATCTGGTCGGTCGCCGTCGCCGCGTATGTGCTCGCGATCGTGAACCGCAGCTCGCTGAGCGCGGCCGGCGTCGACGCGGCCGAGCGGTTCCAGGCGGATGCCGCCACGCTCTCGCTCTTCGCCGTCGTGCAGCTCGCCGTCTACGGTGGCATGCAGATCCCCATCGGGGTGCTGCTCGATCGATTCGGGTCGCGTCCGATCATGGTGATCGGGATGCTGCTGATGGCGGCCGGCCAGTTCGTCATGGCGGTCTCGCCCAGCATCGGCGTCGCGATCGTCGCGCGCGTGCTTCTCGGCGCCGGTGACGCCGCGATCTTCCCCGCCGTACTGCGGCTGGTCGCCACCTGGTTCCCCGCGCAGCGAAGCCCGTTGATGGTGCAGATGACCGGTATCGCAGGTCAGGCCGGGCAGCTGGTCGCTCTGCTTCCGCTGGCGGCCCTGCTGCACTCCACCACCTGGACGATCACGTTCGGCAGCGTGTCAGGACTCGGCGTCCTGTTCGCGATCCTGGTCTGGGCGATCGTGCGCAACCGGCCTCCCGAGCGCACGGAGGACGTCACGGTCAACACCGAGACAGGCGTGATCCGAGTGGTCACCTCATCGATCGACACCGGCGTCGGCATCCGCGCGGCCTGGGCTCACCCCGGTACCCGGCTCGCCTTCTGGTCGCACTTCACGACGCCCTTCGCGGGCACCGCGTTCCTTCTCCTGTGGGGCATGCCGTTCCTGACGGCGGGCGAGGGCCTCTCGAATGCGGCCGCTGCAGGCCTGCTGTCGCTGAACGTCGTCGTCGCCATGGTCCTGGGGCCGATCCTCGGAGAGCTCTCCCGCCGCAGTCCGCTGCGCCGTTCGCTCGCACTCGTGCTGCCGAGCATCGGTGTGCAGGTCATCGCGTGGCTGCTGGTGATCTTCTGGCCCGGTCCAGCCCCGGTATGGCTGCTTGTCGTGCTCGTGATGTGTCTCGGGGCCGGCGGCCCGGCATCCATGATCGCCTTCGACCACGCACGCACGCACAACCCCGCTCATCGCCTCAGCACGGCGACCGGCGTCACGAACTCCGGCGGCTTCCTCGCCGCCCTGACGGCGATCTTCCTGATCGGGCTCATGCTCGACCTCCAGGGAGCCGGAACGCCGTCGACCTATTCGATGGATGCCTTCCGCTGGGCGTTCTTCACCCAGGTGCCGCTGTGGATCCTCGGCATCACGATGATCATCATCGAACGCAAGCGCACCCGCATCCGCATCGGGGTGGATCCCGAGCGCAGACGCCGCCGCTGACGGTCTACTTCTGCAGCCCCAGCGCCTGGAAGGTCTCCAGGATCAGCTCCACGCTGACGCGCGAAGGCACCTCCAGGTCGTCGTCCTCGAACTCGGCCAGTTCGACGCCGCGCACCTGTTCGGTGGGCAACGCCGAGAAGATCGCAGCGATCTCGTGCGGCAGGAGTCCCTGCTCCACGCGATACGCGGCGGGGATGTAACCGGGCTCCAGAACGTCCCAGTCGACATGGATCCACACGTCCCGGTCGCCGACCAGTTCCGCGACCCGAGCCGGAGTGCTCTGCGCCGGAGGAAGCACCCTGACACCGCTGCGCTCGAGCAGATCCGCCTCAGCCGGGTCGATGTCCCGACCGCCCACGATGATCGCCTGCGTCGGATCCAGGCCGGCACCGTGACCGCTGTCCCACAGTCCGCACGCCGCCGCCAGCACCATGCCGCCCAGATAGCCGGACTCGGTGGTCGCGGGTGTGTTGAAGTCGCCGTGCGCGTCGATCCAGAGCACGACGGCATCGGGGAACCGCTCGGCGACCGTCGGCAGCGTACCCACACTCGCCCCGCACGTGTTCGTGGCCAGGACGGGTACGCTCCCGGCGTCGAGAGATTCGCGAAGCGCGTCCCGCAGCACGGTCAGAGTCTCGGATGCTGCAGGCAGGCTCACCGTCCAATCATCGGTGACCGCCGCAGACGGCGTGCCGACGATGCGCGGGTCCACGCTCAGCAGTCGGCCGAGTGCCCTGCCTGCTTTGAGCGCGCCGGGAAGGGCGCCGTCGGAGCGATCCCCGACCCGCCCCTGCGAGATGATGACATCGATCTTGCGTGACATGCGCTTCTCCTCGTGGTCGTCCTGCTCGCGCGCAGCGCTTCAGCGCCGCGGCGTCCATCCGATCGGACGCGGTCCCCCGCGGCCGCCGCGTTCGATGTCCGCCGCCGCCGACCAGCCCTGCGCGGCCTGCTCCGTGTCGAATCCGCCCCGCGCCAACCGCATCCCGACATCATCATGATGCATGCGCGGCCCGCCCCCGCGGCGCACCGATGCGCGCACGCTCCAGGCATCGTCGCTGAAACCGCCGCCGCGGAACACGCGGTAGTCGTCGTAACGCTCGGGATCCAGCAGATCCCAGCACCACTCCCAGACGTTGCCGAGCGTGTCGAACAGCCCGTTCAGGTTGGGGAGTCTGGCGCCGACGTCCTGGGGCGCGCTCACGCCGTCCAGCGCCGTCCAGGCGACATCCGCGAGCGGCCCGTAGTGCGGCCCCACGGACCCCGCCCGGCAGGCGAACTCCCACTCCGCTTCGGTGGGCAGACGGTACCCGTCACTGTCGACATGCCACGTCACGTCCTCGCCGTCGTACGTGTACGCGGGGTCGTAGCCCTCCCACTCCGAGGCCGCGTTGCAGAACCGGATCGCCCGCAGCCAGCTGAGATCGCGGGCAGGGCGCCGCGGATGCTGCGACGGCACACCGAGGAGTTCCGCGAACAGCTCCTCGGTGACGGGATACACGCCGATCTCGAACGGCTCGAGCTCGACGGTCCTGTGCTCGTTGCGTCGCGCGTCATGCAGGGTGACAGTGCCCGCGGGCATCATCCGCATCTCCGTGATATCCACGATCAGCCCGTCACGGAGTCCGGCCGCAGGTCTTCATCTCTGCTCGAAACGGGACGCTGGGGCAGCTTCACCTCGAACACCCGCATGAAGAACTGGCACATCGGTCCGACGAGCAGCGCGAAGGCGACGGTCCCCAACCCGACGATGCCGCCGAGGAGCCAGCCGATCACGACCACCGTGATCTCCAGCGCGGTGCGCACCATCCAGATCGGGCGCCCTGTCACCCGATGAAGTCCTGTCATGAGCCCGTCGCGGGGCCCGGGACCGAAATGGGCGCCGATGTAGAGGCCGGTGGCGGCGGCGAGCGTGGTGAGGCCGATCACGAAGAACACCACGCGCACCCAGAGGAGATCCGTCTCCGGGATCACCAGGAATCCGATATCGGCGGACGGGCCGACCAGCACGGCGTTGAGGATGGTCCCGACGCCGGGCTTCTGACGGATCGGTATCCAGACCAGCAGCACTATCGCGCTGACGATGATCGTGATCATGCCGAAGCTCAGCGGCAGATGCATCGATATGCCCTGCGAGAGGACATCCCACGGAGCGGCGCCGAGAGCACCCCGGATGATGAACGCGATTCCGATGCCGTACAGGAACAGCCCGATCAGCAGCTGGACGATGCGTCGCGGCATCCGCCGGCCCGCCATCGCCGTCACTGCGGATTCCGTTCGACCCACGCCCCGTACTTCGCCGTCCGGCCATCGCCGGACGAGGTCCGGGTGACGCGCCGCTTGACCCAGGGGCCGACGAACTCGCGGTAGTACGTGTAGCCGCTGGGACCAGCGGGCGGGTGCGCGGCCGGGGACCACCACTCGGCCGGCGGTTCGTAGCCCAGAGCGTGCAGCACGCGGGCCGCGACCCGGTGGTGGCCGTGCGTGTTCATGTGCAGTCGGTCCTCCGACCAGTACGGTGCGCGCGAGAGCTCGGTGTCCGGCCAGTTCAGCGCCCGGATGACGTCCGGGCGGTCCTCGATGCGACGTATGACGGCCTCGGACAGCTGATCACCGCGACGCTGCACCATCTTGCCCATCGGCAGACGTCCGCTCGGGTTGGCGCCGGACAGCACGATCAGCCGCACGCCCTCCTCGTCGCAGCGCCGCAGCACACGGGAGAACGCATCGGCGATGTGCTCGATGTCGGCGTTCGGGCGGAGCATGTCATTGCCGCCGGCGTTGAAGGACAGGTGGGTCGGTCGCAGTGCCAGCGCAGGCTCCAGCTGCTGCTCGACGATCGGCCAGGCAAGCCGTCCCCGGATGGCGAGATTGGCGTACTCGATCGTTGTGCCTGCGGCATTCGCCCACCCCTGCGCGGCGATGTCGGCCCAACCGCGTACCGTCCCGTCGGGAAGCTCGTCACCGACACCCTCTGTGAACGAGTCTCCGATCGCCACGAAACGCACTTCCGCCATGCCTTCCAGCCTATGACCGCTGGAGAGCGCCGAGCGACGTGTCAACGGTCGTCGAGCGACTTTCCGCGTCGGTCGACGAGTCCCCACGCAGCGACGGTGGCGACCACGAAGAAGGCGGAGAAGATGACGAACGCGAGCGGCGCACCTCCTCGAGCGAGCAGCACCGGCACGACCAGCGGGGCGACGATCGAGGCGATCCGTCCGACCGCGGCCGCCCACCCGGCACCGGTCGCCCGCAGCGAGGTCGGATAGATCTCCGGGGTGACCGCGTACAGCGCGCCCCACGCCCCGAGGTTGAAGAACGACAGCGCCATGCCTGACGCGATGATGGCGACCTGGCTGTCGGCCACGCCGAACAGCACGGCGGAGACGGCGGATCCTGCGAGGAACACCGACAGCGTGATACGTCGCCCCCACGCCTCGATGAGCCAGGCCGCGACCGCATAGCCGGGCAGCTGCGCGAGCGTGATCAGCAAGGTGAAGCCGAACGACTTCACCAGGTCGTAGCCTGCGGCGAAGAGGATGCTGGGGATCCAGATGAACGCGCCGTAGTACGCGAAGTTCACGCAGAACCACACCGTCCAGACGCTGAGTGTGCGCAGCCGGAACTCCGGCGACCACAGAGTGCGCATGCGCGCGGATGCCGTGGCTGCCAGAGGCTCGACCGCCGGCGCCTTGCGGATCGTCTGGGTCCGCTGCAGCGCGGCATCCGTCTCGAGCGAGGACACGATCCGATCGGCCTGCCCGATGCGGCCGCGGGATGCCAGCCAGCGGGGCGACTCGGGCAGACCCCACCGCACCACCAGCGCATAGGCGGCAGGGATGGCACCCAGCGCGAAGGCCCAGCGCCAGCCGTCTTCGGACGCCGGGATCACGAAGTAGCCGATGAGGGCCGCGGCGGTCCAGCCGACCGCCCAGAACGCCTCGAGGATGACGATGAGCCTGCCCCGGATCGCCGCCGGAGCGAACTCGCTGACGTATGTCGACGCCACGGGCAGTTCTGCACCGAGGCCGAGCCCGACGAAGAAGCGCAGCACGAGCAGCATCGCCACTCCCCCGACCAGGGCGCTCGCTCCGGTCGCCACACCGTAGACCAGCAGCGTGATGGCGAACACCTGTCGCCGGCCCAGGCGGTCGGCCAGCAGGCCACCGACACCCGCGCCGATCGCCATGCCGATGAAGCCGACCGAGGCGATCCAGCCCGTCTCCGCGGGAGACAGCGACCACTGCTGGGCGAGCACGGCGATGATGAACGAGATCAGGCCCACGTCCATGGCATCCAGCGCCCAGCCGACGCCGGAACCCGTCAGGACCCGCAGATGCGACCGTGTGAACGGCAGCGCATCAAGACGTGCGGCGAGCGAGGATCGGCTCGAGAGCGTTGGTCCGGACATGCTCTCATCGTAGAGCCGCGCCCGCGTGCGGATGGCGCGGATCAGTCGAGCAGGACGTTGCGGAGGGTGTCGAGCCCCACTCCGCCGATGTCGAGCGCGCGCTTGTGGAAGTCTTTGAAGGAGAAGGCGTCGCCTTCCCGCTCGTGCACACCGTCGCGGACCTGCTCCCAGATCCGCTGCCCGACCTTGTACGACGGCGCCTGCCCTGGCCAGCCCAGGTAGCGGTTCACCTCGAACTGGCGGAACTCGTCGGACATGTTCACGTTGTGGCGCATCATCTCCAGCGCATAGTCATGGTCCCAGACCCCGTCTCCGTCCAGGCGGGGCTTGCCCAGATGCACACCGATGTCGAGCACCACGCGCAGTGCACGCAGTCGCTGACCGTCGAGCATGCCGAGACAGTCGGCCGGATCGTCGAGATAGCCCAGCTGCTGCATGAGACGCTCCGCGTACAGCGCCCAGCCCTCTGCGTGTCCGGAAGTGCCCGCCAGTACGCGACGCCACGTGTTCAGCTCGGCCCGGTTGTAGGTGGCCTGCGCGATCTGCAGGTGATGGCCGGGAACGCCCTCGTGGTACACCGTGGTCAGCTCGCGCCAGGTGTCGAACTCGGTCACACCCTCGGGCACCGACCACCACATGCGGCCGGGGCGTGAGAAGTCATCGGTGGGGCCTGTGTAGTAGATCCCACCCTCCTGGGTGGGAGCGATCATGCACTCCAGCGCCCGGATCTTCTCGGGGATGTCGAAATGGCTGGCGCCGAGCTCGGCGATAGCGCGGTCGCTGGTCTCCTGCATCCACCGCTGCAGCGCTTCGGTGCCGTGAAGCTTGCGCGCAGGGTCGGCCTCGAGGTGCGCGACCGCCTCCTCCACGGAGGCGCCGGGCAGGATCTCCTCCGCGATCGACTGCTGCTCGGCGACCATTCGCGCGAGCTCGTCGCGGCCCCACTCGTAGGTCTCGTCGAGGTCGATCGTCGCACCGAGGAACCGGCGCGAGTTCAGAGCGTACAGATCGCGGCCCACGGCATCCTCCTCGGATGCCACCGGTGCCAGTTCCCCGATCAGGAAGGAACGCAGCTCGTCGTAGGCGAGGCGCGCCGCGCCCGCACGGTCCGCCAGGTCGCGTGCCAGCGAGGCAGGAAGCTGCCCCTCCGCAGGCGTCGCGTCGGCGGTGAACTTGGCGAAGAAGCCGTCATCGGCGCTGTAACGCGCGATCTGGGTGGCGACTTCGCTCACCTGACGGCGTGCGGGGACGACGCCTTGACGGATGCCTTCCCGAAGTGTGTCGACGTAGCCGCGCAGCGCGTCGGGCACGGCGGCCAGACGCTCGGCGACGACCGCCCAGTCGTCGACCTGCGCGGTCGGCATCAGGTCGAACGCCTGGCGGAAATCCTGCGGCGCCGAGGCGATCACGTTGAGGTCGCGCAGGTGCCACTGCGCGTCGTGCAGCTCCACCTGCAGGCGCAACTCGGCCGACAGGTCGGTCTTCGTGACCTCGTCGATGCGGTCGACGGGCTCCAGCGCGTCGAGCTCGGCCAGCGCGGCACGAGCGGCGGCGACGGAGCGGTCATGGCCCTCCGGGCTGACATCATCGAGCCGTCCGTTGGCCTCGTTCCGGCCGATGTAGGTGGCCAGTACCGGCGACAGGTCGACCAGGGTGTCCACCCAGCGCTCGGCGACATCATCGATCGCGGACGGGGTGCGGGCTTCAGCAGTCATGGGGTCGAGCCTAATGCGCGGCCTCGTTCCAATCCTGTCCGCGGCCGACCTGAACGTCCAGCGGAACGGTCAGGTCGGCGGCACCGGCCATCCGGTCGCGGACGATCTTCTCCACCGCCGCCCACTCCCCCGTGCCGACCTCGACCACGAGTTCGTCGTGGATCTGCAGCAGCACGCGCGACTGCATCCCGGCGGAGCGCAGATCGGAATGGATGCGGAACAGCGCGAGCTTCATGATGTCGGCGGCACTGCCCTGGATCGGCGCGTTCAGCGCGGCGCGCTCGGCGTTCTCGCGCAGCACGCGGTTCGGGCTGCTGAGATCGGGGAAGGGACGGCGGCGGCCGAAGATGGTCTCGGTGTAGCCGTCCTCCTTGGCCTGCATGACCGACGCGCGCAGGTAGTCGCGCACGGCGCCGAAGCGCGCGAAGTACTCCATCATCAGCTGCTTGGCCTCGGACTGCTCGATGCGCAGCTGCTTGGACAGGCCGAAGGCACTGAGCCCGTAGACGAGGCCGTAGGACATGGCCTTGACCTTGGTGCGCATGGCCGAGCTGACCTCTTCGGGCTCGACGCCGAACACCCGAGAGCCGACGAAACGGTGCAGATCCTCGCCCGAGCGGAATGCCTCGATGAGCCCCTCGTCACCCGAGAGGTGCGCCATGATGCGCATCTCGATCTGCGAGTAGTCGGCGGTCAGCAGGGTCTCGTAGCCCTCGCCCACCTGGAAGGCGCTGCGGATGCGACGCGATTCCTCCGTGCGCACGGGGATGTTCTGCAGGTTCGGGTCGGTGCTGGAGAGGCGCCCGGTCTGGCTGCCGGTCTGCACGTACGTGGTGTGCACGCGCGCGTCGTCACCGAACGCCCCGTTCTTGCCGATGGCGGTGTCGAGCGACTCGATGATCTGACGCAGCTTGGTGGCCTCGCGGTGCTGCAGCAGCAGGTCGAGGAATCGGTGCGGGTGGCTCTCCTGCAGATCGGCCAGCACCGCGGCATCCGTGGAGTAGCCGGTCTTGGTCTTGCGCGTCTTCGGAAGCTGGAGATCCTCGAACAGCACCTCCTGCAACTGCTTCGGCGACCCCAGGTTGAACTCGCGCCCGACCAGCTCGAACGCCTCCGCGGCGAGAACCTCGGTGCGTGCGAGGAGCTCACCGGAGAAGGTGGAGAGAACGTCGTGCGAGACCGCGACCCCGGCGATCTCCATGTCGGCGAGGGCGAGCAGCGTGGGCAGCTCGATATCGGTGAGCACGGATGCCACGGACTCGTGCATCGCCTCGCGGATCGCGTCGGCGGTGCGCAGCGTGAACCAGGCCTCCTGCGCGGGAGTGGCGCCGTCGGTCTCGGGAACGAGCTGCGTCGGGTCTGCCTCCGGAAGCGTTTCGTCCAGATAGCGGCCGACAAGGTGTCCGAGGGTCTTGTCGGGCAGGCTCGGGCGCATCAGCCAGCCGGCAAGGAGCGTGTCGTAGGCCAGGCCCCCGAGACGGATGTCCGCGGCCAGCAGCGCCTTCACCTGCGGCTTGGCGTCATGCAGCACCTTGGCTGCGTCGGACTCGAGCCAGGGCCGCAGCGCGACGCCTGTCTGCTCGTCCCACGCGCACTCGCGGAGCTCCGTGCCGTCCGCGACCCCCACGCGGGAGATCGCCCCGCCCGAGATGATCAGGTTGACGGCCACCTCGGTGGTGCGCCCCTGGAGCCAGGCGGCTACATCTTCGGCGGTGGACTCGACCGCGACGGGAAGCTGCACGGTCGGAGCCTCGTGCACGGGCTCGTCACCGGCGCCCACGGCCTCGAACACGCGGGGCAGCAGCGTGCGGAACTCGAGCCGCGCGAAGATGTCCCGCACGGCCTGTGCGTCGATGGGGGCCACCGCGAGCTCATCCGGCCCCAGGGGGAGCTCGACGTCGTTCAGCAGGCGGTTCAGCCTGCGATTGCGGCGCACGTCCTCGATGTGGTCGCGCAGGTTGCCGCCGACCACGCCCTTGATCTCACCGGCGCGCTCCAGCAGCTCGTCGAGGCTGCCGAACTGGGTGAGCCACTTGACGGCCGTCTTCTCGCCCACCTTGGGCACGCCAGGGAGGTTGTCGCTGGTCTCTCCGACCAGCGCGGCGATGTCCGGGTACTGCTCGGGGCGGACCCCGTAGCGCTCCTGGACCGCAGCCGGATCGTACCGCTTCAGCTGGGAGACTCCCTGCACAGAGGGGTACAGCAGCGTGACCTCGTCATTGACGAGCTGGATCGAATCGCGGTCGCCCGAGACCACCAGCACGTCATAGCCCTTCTCGGAGCCCTGACGGGCGAGGGTTGCGAGGATGTCATCGGCCTCGATGCCCTCCTTCGTCAGCACCGTGATCGACATCGCGGCCAGGCAGTCCTGCAGCAGCGGGACCTGCCCGCGGAACTCCTGAGGAGACTCGGAGCGGGTGGCCTTGTACTCCGGGTACTCGTCGGTGCGGAACGAATGCCGCGACGTGTCGAAGGCGATCGCCATGTGCGTGGGCTTCTCGGCCTTGATGAGGTTCACCAGCATCGACAGGAACCCGTAGATGGCGTTCGTGTGCTGGTTGTCCTTCGTCGTGAAGTTCTCGACCGGAAGGGCGAAGAACGCCCGGTAGGCGAGCGAGTGGCCGTCGATGACCATGAGGGTAGGCTTTGCGGAGTCCGTCACCCTGCAAGCCTAGCCAGCACGACGGACACTCGCCGAGGAGGACACGTGACGGAACAGGCACAGCTGACGGGCATCGAGTGGGCCACCCAGCGCGGCATGGGCGCTCTGGCGGAGAAGATGGGCATCGTCTTCACCGAGTTCGCCATCGAACGCAGCGTGGCCACCATGCCCGTGGAGGGCAACACGCAGCCGGTGGGCCTCCTGCACGGCGGCGCCTACGTGGTGCTCGGCGAGTCACTCGGGTCCATGGCGGCGAATCTGCATGCGGGCCCCGGTCGCCTCGCCGTCGGCGTCGACATCAACGCCACGCACACCCGCTCGGCCACCTCAGGCGTCGTGACCGGCGTCTGCACCCCCATCCACCTGGGACGAAGCATGGCCGTCCACGAGATCGTCGTGAGCGACGATCAGGGCCGGCGCTGCTCGACCATCCGGATCACGAACATGATCCGCGACCTTCCCGCCTGACACGCCCGCACCTGAACTGCGGAGACGACGAAGGCCCGGATGCCGTGCATCCGGGCCTTCGTGCTTCGTCAGGACTTCTTGGGGGCGAGCTGCTCGATGATCGCCTTCGCGACATCCTGCATGGTCAGTCGGCGATCCATGGACGCCTTCTGGATCCAGCGGAAGGCCTCCGGCTCGCTGAGGCCCATCTTCTCGTTGAGCAGGCCCTTGGCCCGGTCGACGAGCTTGCGGGTCTCGAAGCGCTCGACCATGTCGGAGACCTCGGCCTCGAGCGTGATGATCTGCTCGTGGCGGGCCAGCGCGATCTCGATCGCGGGCAGCAGGTCGTTCGGCGTGAAGGGCTTGACCACATAGGCCAGGGCGCCGGCTTCGCTGGCGCGCTCCACGAGCTCCTTCTGGCTGAATGCCGTCAGCAGCACGACGGGCGCGATGTTCGCCTTGTGCAGCCGTTCGGCGGCGCTGATGCCGTCCAGCAGAGGCATCTTCACGTCCATCACGACCAGATCAGGACGCAGTTCGGTCGCCAGCTGCACGGCGGTCTCGCCGTCACCGGCCTCGCCGACCACGTCGAATCCGTTGTCTCGCAGGATCTCGACGATGTCGAGGCGGATCAGCGACTCATCCTCGGCGACGACGACGCGTCGCGGGGCGGATGCCGTGGGCTGCTCAGGCTGTTCTTCGGTCACGGTTACATCCTATCGGGGTGAATCCTTGTTCGAGCTGGTGGGACACCCTTCGGGCGCCCCGCCATGCATGTGCCGGCGGTGGGACTCGAACCCACACGTCCTTACGGACAAAGCATTTTGAGTGCTCCGCGTCTGCCATTCCGCCACGCCGGCCCGGATCGACTTTAGCGCATGCGAGAAGGGCGGACCCGTGGGCCCGCCCTTCTCGCATCAGCTCAGACGCCGTTCTTGTAGATCGGAGCAGCTCCGCCGACCGCATCCCCGACCTTGTGGACGCGGATGTCGTTCGTGGAGCCCACGATTCCGGGAGGCGACCCGGAGATCACGACGACGCGATCGCCTTCCTTGGCGAGCCCGGTGCCCAGAAGGTAGTCATCCACCTGGTGGAACATGGCGTCGGTGTGCTGCACCAGGTCGACCAGAGTGGAGTTGATGCCCCAGGTCAGCGCCATGCGGCGACGGATGCCGGGCTCGGGCGTGAACGCGAGCATAGGGATGCGCGAGCGCAGCCGCGACAGGCGGCGTGCCGAGTCACCCGACTGCGTGAACACGCAGAGGAACTTCGCCTCCACGAACTCCGCCACCTCGAGGGCCGCGAGCGTGATCGCCCCGCCCTGCGTGCGCGGCTTGTTCGTGAGCGGCGAGATGCGCTCCAGACCGTGCTCCTCGGTGGACGCGATGATGCGGGCCATCGTCTCCACGACCACGATCGGGTAGTCGCCGACGCTGGTCTCGCCGGAGAGCATGACGGCATCCGCACCGTCGAGCACGGCGTTCGCCACGTCGGAGGTCTCGGCGCGCGTCGGCACCGGGCTGGAGATCATCGACTCGAGCATCTGCGTGGCGACGATGACCGGCTTCGCCATGCGGCGCGCCAGTTCCACTGCACGCTTCTGCACGATCGGCACGGCCTCGAGGGGAAGCTCCACGCCCAGGTCGCCGCGGGCGACCATGATGCCGTCGAATGCGTCGACGATCTCCTCGAGTGCGTCGACGGCCTGCGGCTTCTCGATCTTCGCGATGACGGGGACGCGCACGCCCTCCTCGGCCATGATCTCGTGCACGCGCTCGACGTCGGAGGCGTCGCGCACGAACGACAGCGCGATCAGGTCGGCGCCGGTGCGCAGACCCCAACGCAGGTCGTCCTCGTCCTTCTCGCTCAGTGCGGGGACGTTGACAGCGACACCGGGCAGGTTGATGCCCTTGTTGTTCGACACGGCGCCGGCGACGATGACCTTGGTGGTCACCACGGTGCCGTCGGTCTCGACGACCTGCACGCGCACCTTGCCGTCATCGATCAGCAGGAAGTCGCCGGCCTTGACGTCCTGGGGCAGGCCCTTGAACGTGGTGCCGCAGATCTCGCGGTTTCCGACGATGTCCTCGATGGTGATCTTGAAGATGTCGCCGACGGCCAGCTCGTACGGTCCGTCCTCGAACTTGCCGAGGCGGATCTTCGGACCCTGCAGGTCGACGAGCACCGCCACGGGGCGTCCGGCGTCGTCAGCAGCGCGGCGCACATTGGCGTAGTTCGCGTCATGCACGGTGTAGTCGCCGTGGCTGAGGTTCAGCCGGGCAACGTCCACACCTGCTTCGATCAGTGCACGGACCGTTTCATAGGTCGAGGTTGCAGGTCCGAGCGTGGCCACGATTTTCGCGCGTCTCAACGGCTTCTCCAGGGGTAAGAAGGGAATGGAAACAAAATGGCGACGGTGCCGCGCTCAGCCTACGCGGGCTGGACGCTGAGTGCGACATCCGTTGCGGCGACCGGGCTCGGCAGCACCGTGTCGCCCATCAGGTCGCGGTCGATCGTCGCGGCCGCAGCGCGGCCCTCGGCGATCGCCCAGACGATGAGCGACTGGCCGCGACCGGCGTCGCCGGCGACGTACACGCCCGGCTCCGAGGAGACGAAGCGCGCGTCGCGACGGTAGTTGCCCGTGCCGGTGACAGCGGGCACATCCTGGTCGCCGAGTACGTGGGTCTCCGGGCCGGTGAAGCCCATCGCGATGAGCACGAGCTCGGCGGGGATCTCCCGCTCGGTGCCGCTCTGCGGCACGCGCCTGCCGTCCACGAAGGCCGTCTCGGCCACACGCAGCGCACGCAGCGCCCCGCTCTCGTCGGACAGGAACTCGACGGTCGAAGCCAGGTAGGTCCGCTCGCCGCCCTCCTCGTGCGAGGACTGGATCTCGAACAGCGTGGGCTGCGTCGGCCAGGGCTGGTGCTCACCGCGCTCCTCGGCGGGCTGACGCCCGATCGCGAGGTTGGTCACGCTCAGCGCGCCCTGACGGTGCGCGGTGCCGATGCAGTCGGAGCCGGTGTCGCCGCCGCCGATCACGACCACGTGCTTGCCCTTCGCGGAGATCTGATCGGCGACCTCGTCGCCGGCGACCACGCGGTTGGCCTGCACGAGGTAGTCCATGGCGAAATGCACGCCGGGCAGGTCGCGCCCGGGGATCGCCAGCTCACGGGGAACGGTCGAGCCCGTCGCGACCAATACGGCGTCGTACCGTGCCCGCAGGTCGCTCCAGGACAGCTGCACGCCGATCTCGACGCCGGGCCGGAATCTCGTACCCTCCGCCGTCATCTGGTCGATGCGGGCGTCGACGAGCTGCTTCTCCATCTTGAAGTCGGGGATGCCGTAGCGCAGCAGGCCGCCGATGCGGTCATCGCGCTCGTACACGACCACGGTGTGACCGGCGCGCGTCAGCTGCTGGGCAGCGGCGAGACCGGCAGGACCCGACCCGACGACGGCGACGGTCTTTCCCGTCAGACGCTCGGGCGGCTGCGGCTGCACCCAGCCGTTCTCGAGCGCGTCGTCGGCGATGGTCTGCTCGATGCGCTTGATCGTGACAGCGGGCTGGTTGATGCCGAGGACGCAGGCGCTCTCGCACGGGGCCGGGCACAGCCGCCCGGTGAACTCCGGGAAGTTGTTCGTGGCGTGCAGCCGGTCGCTCGCCGCAGAACCCTCATCGCGCCAGGTCAGGTCGTTCCACTCCGGGATCAGGTTGCCCAGCGGGCAGCCGGAGTGGCAGAAGGGCACGCCGCAGTCCATGCACCGGCTGGCCTGGCGGCGCAGCATGGTGTGGTCTGTGGGCTCGTACACTTCCTTCCAGTCCATGATGCGCACGGGAACCGGGCGGCGAGCCGGCAGTTCGCGTTCGGTCGTCTTCAGAAAGCCTTTGTGATCAGCCACCGGTCACCTCCAGGATCCGGGTCCAGATACTCTCGCCGTCGGGATCGTCCCCCGCGGCCTCCGCCTCTCGGCGGATCTCCTGCACAGCCGCGTAGTCGCGCGGCAGCACCTTCACGAACGCGGTGCGCAGGGCATCCGCATCAGCGAGCAGCTCGGCCGCCAGCGGCGAGCCGGTGCGCTCCACGTGCTCGGTCAGCAGTCCTTCCAGCGCGGCCACGTCGGCGTCGTCCAGACCGAGGAGCCGAAGTTCGCCGCTCTCGAGCGCCCCTGCATTGACCTGCGCCTCGCGCAGGCCGTGCACGTAGGCGATGCCGCCGGACATGCCGGCACCGAGGTTGCGTCCCGTGGTGCCGAGGATGACCGCGAGACCGCCGGTCATGTACTCGAGCGCGTGGTCGCCCACACCCTCCACGACGGCCGTGGCGCCGGAGTTGCGCACCAGGAACCGCTCCCCCACGACTCCGGAGATGAACATGGAGCCGCTCGTCGCGCCGTAGCCGATCACGTTGCCGGCGATGACGTTGCGATGCGGGGCGAAGGAGGCGTCCCGCGGCGGGCGGATGACGATGTCCCCACCGGAGAGTCCCTTGCCCACGTAGTCGTTGGCGTCGCCTTCCAGGCGCAGCATGATGCCGGCCGGAAGGAACGCGCCGAGCGACTGCCCGGCCGTGCCGCGCAGGGTGACGTCGATGGTCTCCGGGGGCAGCCCCGCCGCGCCGTACCGCGACGTGACGTGGTGACCCAGCATCGTGCCCACCGCACGCTCCGTGTTGCGGATGGGCAGGTCGATCCGCACAGGATCGCCGTCGTCGAGCGCGTCGGCGGACAGGGCGATCAGTGTGGTGTCGAAGTGCTTCTGCAGCTCGTGGTCCTGGTGGCGGGCGCTCTTGCGGGGCTCGCTCGCCGGGAACGCCGGACCCTGCAGGATCGGGCTGAGATCGAGGTCCGCGGCCTTGCCGTGCTGGGCGACGGCATCCGTGCGCAGCAGTTCGGTGTGCCCGATGATCTCATCCAGCGAGCGGAATCCGAGTGCGGCGAGGTGCTCGCGCACCTCTTCCGCGATGAACTCCATGAAGTTCACGACGAATTCCGGCTTGCCCGTGAAGCGAGACCGCAGCAGAGGGTTCTGCGTGGCGACGCCGACCGGGCACGTGTCGAGGTGGCAGACCCGCATCATGATGCAGCCGCTGACGATCAGCGGAGCCGTCGCGAAGCCGAATTCCTCGGCTCCGAGCAGCGCGCCGATGATCACGTCGCGGCCTGTCTTGAGCTGGCCGTCGACCTGCACGACCACGCGGTCACGCATGCCGTTGAGCATCAGCGTCTGCTGGGTCTCGGCGAGGCCGAGCTCCCATGGGGTGCCCGCGTGCTTGAGCGAGTTCAGCGGGCTCGCGCCCGTGCCGCCGTCATGACCTGCGACCAGGATCACGTCGCTGAGCGCCTTGGCGACGCCGGCGGCCACAGCCCCGATGCCCGACTGGCTGACCAGCTTGGTGTGGATCCGCGCCTTCGGATTCGCTCGCTTCAGGTCGAAGATGAGCTGCTTGAGGTCTTCGATCGAGTAGATGTCGTGGTGCGGCGGCGGCGAGATCAGTCCGACGCCTGGCGTGGCGTGGCGTGTGCGGGCCACCCACGGGTACACCTTCTGCGGCGGCAGCTGGCCGCCCTCCCCCGGCTTGGCGCCCTGGGCGAGCTTGATCTGCAGGTCGGTCGCCTCGGTGAGGTACTGGCTGGTGACGCCGAAGCGTCCGGATGCCACCTGCTTGATGGCGCTGCGACGCTCCGGATCCACGAGCCGCTCCGGGTCCTCGCCGCCCTCGCCGGTGTTCGACTTGGCGCCCAGGCTGTTCATCGCGATCGCCAGCGTCTCATGCGCCTCTTTGGAGATCGAGCCGTAGCTCATCGCTCCCGTGGAGAACCGCTTGACGATGGCGCTGACCGGCTCCACCTCGTCCAGCGGGACCGCCGGACGCTCGCCCGTGCGCAGCTCGAACAGGCCGCGCAGGGTCTTCAGCTCCCGGGACTGGTCGTCGACCAGGGCGGTGTACTCGCGGAAGATGTCGTAGCGACGGGTGCGCGTGGCGTGCTGCAGGCGGAACACGGTGTCCGGGTTGAACAGGTGCGGTGAGCCGTCGCGGCGCCACTGGTACTCCCCGCCGGTCCACAGGCGCTCGTGCGCCCGGGCTGCGGAGTCCTCCGGGTAGGCGAAGTCGTGCCTTGCCTGGTTCTCGGCGAACAGATCCTCGATGCCGATGCCGCCCAGGCGGGTCTCGGTGCCGGTGAAGTACGCGTCGACAAGGTCCTGGCTCAGGCCGATGGCCTCGAACACCTGGGCGCCCGCGTACGACGACACGGTGGAGATGCCCATCTTGGACATGATCTTCAGGACGCCCTTGCCCAGCGCGTGGATCACGTTGTGCACGGCCTGCTCAGGCGAGATGCCGGTGATGTAACCGGTGCGCACCAGGTGCTCCACGGTCTCCATCGCCAGGTACGGGTTCACGGCGGAGGCGCCGTAGCCGATGAGAGTCGCGACATGATGGACCTCGCGCACGTCGCCCGCCTCGACCACGAGCCCGACCTTCATGCGGTTCTCGCGGCGGATCAGGTGGTGGTGCACGGCGGCGACCATGAGCAGCGATGGGATCGGGACGAGGTCCTTGTTCGAGTCGCGATCCGAGAGGATCAGGAACTCCGCGCCGCGCTCGATGGCGGCATCCGCCTCGGCGCACATCTCGGTCAGCCGATCCTGCAGCGTGTGCGGGCCCGCATCGAAGTGGTACAGACCGCGGATGGTCGCCGTGGAGCGGCCCGGCAGCGCCCGATCGATGTGACGGATCTTCGCCAGCTCGTCGTTGTCGATCACCGGGAAGTCCAGGCTCACGGTGCGCGCGTGCTCAGGCCCCCAGCTCAGCAGGTTGCGTTCGGGGCCCAGCCCCAGACGCAGGCTGGTCACGACCTCTTCGCGGATGGCGTCCAGCGGCGGGTTGGTGACCTGTGCGAACTCCTGCACGAAGTAGTCGAACAGCAGACGGGGCCGGTCACTGAGTGCGGCGATCGGAGTGTCGGTGCCCATCGCGCCGAGAGGCTCGGCGCCGGTCTGCCCCATCGGGGTCAGCAGGATCCGCACCTCCTCCTCGGTGTAGCCGAAGGTGCGCTGACGGCGGGTGATGGATGCCGCCGGATGCACGATGTGCTCGCGCTCGGGGAGATCCGCCAACTGCACGGCACCCTGATCGAGCCAGTCCTGCCAGGGCTCCAGCGAGGCGAGGTCGCGCTTGACCTCTTCATCCTCGATGATGCGGCCCTGAGCCGTGTCGACGAGGAACATCCGACCGGGCTGCAGACGCCCACGGCGCTTGATCCGCTCCGGTGCGAACTCCAGCACCCCGGTCTCGCTGCCGATGACGATCAGGCCGTCGGTGGTCTCGGTCCAGCGGCCGGGCCGCAGACCGTTGCGGTCGAGCGTGGCGCCCACCTGGGTGCCGTCCGTGAAGATCAGCGCGGCGGGGCCGTCCCACGGTTCCATCTGGTTCGCGTGGAACTCGTAGAAGGCGTGCAGATCGGGATCGAGGTCGGGCTGCTTCTCCCAGGCCTCGGGCACCATCATCATCACTGCGTGCGGCAGGCTGCGGCCGGTGAGGGTGAGCAGCTCGAGGACCTCGTCGAAGGAGGCCGAGTCGCTGGCGCCCTCCGTGCAGATCGGCAGCAGCGGGGCGATGTCGCCGAGCAGCTCGGATTCGAGCTGGGACTGGCGCGCCCGCATCCAGTTGCGGTTGCCGCCGACGGTGTTGATCTCGCCGTTGTGCGCCAGCATCCGCAGCGGCTGCGCCAGCGGCCAGGACGGGAAGGTGTTGGTCGAGTACCGGGAGTGCACCACGGCCAGCTCGGAGGCGAACAGCTCGTTCTGCAGATCGGGGTAGAACGGCTCCAGCTGCAGGGTGGTGACCATGCCCTTGTAGCCGAGGGTCCGGGCGGACAGGGAGACGAAGTAGGCGTCGAGTTCGTGGCCCGCGCGCTTGCGCAGACGGTAGGCGATGCGGTCCAGGGCGATGCCGGCGGCTCCGCCGGGTGCGGAGAGGAAGAGCTGCTCGAACGCGGGGCGGGCGTCATCGGCGAGCTTGCCGAGGTTCTCGTTCGCGGTGGGCACCGTGCGCCAGCCGAGCACGGAGAGGCCCTCGTCGGCGGCGATCCGCTCGATGCCGGCCTTCTGCTCGCGGCGTGCGCTCGACTCCCGAGGGAGGAACGCGAGGCCCGCGGCGTACTCGCCGACCGGGGGGAGATCGAAGTCAGTGACCGATCGGAGGAACGCGTCCGGCATCTGGGTCAGGATGCCGGCGCCATCGCCGGTGCCGGCATCCGAGCCGATCGCACCGCGGTGTTCCAGGTTGCGCAGCGCCTCCAGCGCCAGCGCGATGATGTCGTGCCCGGCTTCGCCGCGCAGAGTCGCGACCATCGCCAGACCGCAGGCGTCCTTCTCGAACGCCGGATTGTAAAGTCCCTGCTTCGGGGGGTATGCGCCGGAGGCGCCATAGGGAGGCTGGAAGTACACCAGTCACCGTCCTCAGTGTCGAGTGAAACCGGGGACAGCGCTGGCCCGCTCGTTCAGTGTGAATGATCACACGCCGCAGGGCGTCGAAATGACGCGCCCGCTCTATGGAGCGGTGCTTGTGGCGGGTGCTCCTGCGTCGATCTCATCGGCCGGAGGCTCACTCAGGTCGACGTAATCAAGGGATTCGTTCTGCGATTCTACATCCGCATCAGGCCGCTGCCGACCGTTCGCGTATGCAGACGCCTCGACACCGGTGTGGCGACGCGTCTGCACGATGAGGATGACGATTCCGACGACCACACCGATGATCGCCGCCCACACGTTGCTGCGCAAGCCGAAGAAGATCTCGCTCGGGTCGATGCGGATCGACTCCCAGACGATGCGGCCGGCGCCGTACCAGATCAGGTAGACCGCGAACAGCTTGCCCCACTGCAGGCGCAGCCTGCTGCCGATCCACAGCAGCACGAGCACGCCGAGGCCGTTCCAGATGACCTCGTAGAGGAACGTCGGGTGGAACAGTGTGCCGTCGGGAAGACCGGGAGGGAACGCGGGGTTGGTGGATTCGATCTCCAGGCCCCAGGGCAGATCGGTGGGCAGACCGAAGAGCTCATGGTTGAACCAGTTGCCGAAGCGGCCCATCGCCTGTGCGAGGAGAAGTCCGGGCGCGAGGGCGTCGGCGAATGTCCAGAAGCGGATGCCTGTCCATCGGCATCCCAGCCAGGCACCGACCGCACCGCCCAGCAGTGCGCCGAAGATCGCGATGCCGCCCTCCCAGATCGCCCAGACCGAGCCGGGCTCGAAGGGGTTCCAGGTGTTGCTTCCCGGGCCGAAGTAGAAGCCGGGGTGGGTGAGCACATGGAAGATGCGCGCACCGATGATCGCCAGCGGGACGGCGAGGATCGCGATGTCGATCACGACCCACTTCTCGGCGCCGCGCTTGGTGAGGCGGTGGTTGGTGAGGATCGTCGCCACGATGATGCCCGCGATGATGCACAGCGCGTAGTAGCGGATGGGCACAGGGCCGATGTTGAAACCGCTGGAGGGAGGGCTCGGGATGCTGGTGAGCACACTCGTGAAGGTGCTGTGAAGCGCGAGGGACATGAGAGTGAGTCTAGTTTCCTGTCACGAATCGTGCGGACGGCGTGCCGTCCGCGAGTGCTCGGGTGATTTCCGCGAGTCGGTCCAGTCCGCCGTCGCGCAGCGCCTTGACCAGTGCGGTGCCGACGATCGCGCCATCGGCGTAATCGACGACGCCGGCGACCTGCTCGGCGTTGGAGATGCCGATGCCGACGCATGCGGACGTCGCGCCGCGCTCGCGCATGCGCTCGATGAGCGTGCGCGCGGCGCGGTCGAGTGCCGCCCGCTCCCCCGTGATGCCCATCGTGGAGACGGTGTACACGAATCCGGTCGACGCCTTGATGACGAGATCGAGTCGCTCGTCGGTCGAGGTGGGCGCGGCGAGGAAGATGCGGTCCAGGCCCGTGCGCTCGCTCGCGGCGATCCACTCCCCTGCAGCCTCGGGCGTGATGTCTGGCGTGATCAGCCCGGCCCCGCCGGCGGCGAGCAGGTCATCCGCGTAGCGGTCGACGCCGTACTGCAGCACCGGGTTCCAGTACGTCATGACGACGACGGGCACGTCGGTCTGCGAGGTGATCGCCTGCACGGCCGTGAACAGGTCGCGCGTACGGTAGCCGTTCGCGAGCGCCTGCTGGGTGGCCTGCTGGATCACCTCACCGTCCATGACAGGGTCGGAGTACGGCGGGCCGAGTTCGATGACGTCGACGCCGTTGCGGGCCAGGGTGAGGGCCGCGTCGATGCTGGTCTGCAGGTCGGGGTATCCGACAGGCAGGTAGCCGACGAACGCGCCACGGCCCGCATCGTGCGCCCTGCGGATGGCATTCTCGACGCGGCTCACGACGGGTCCTCCTGGTCGTACATCTCCTGGTCGTACAGTTCGAAGTACCGCGCGGCGGTGTCCATGTCCTTGTCACCGCGGCCGGACAGGCAGACGGCGATGATCGCATCCGGACCCAGTTCCCGGCCGATGCGCAGCGCGCCGGCGAGAGCGTGCGCGGACTCGATCGCGGGGATGATGCCCTCGGTGCGGCTGAGCAGGCGCAGCGCCTGCATCGCCTCGTCGTCGGTGGCCGGGATGTATTCGGCGCGGCCGATGTCCGACAGCCAGGCATGCTCGGGTCCGACGCCCGGGTAGTCCAGACCCGCCGAGATCGAGTGCGACTCGACGGTCTGGCCGTCCTCGTCCTGCAGGACGTAGGTCTTCGCGCCGTGCAGAACGCCGGGGCGGCCGCGTTCGATCGAGGCGGCGTGCTTGGGCGTGTCGACGCCATCGCCGGCGGCCTCCACGCCGTAGAGCTTCACGCCCTCGTCATCCAGGAACGCGTCGAACATGCCGATCGCGTTGGAGCCGCCGCCGACGCAGGCGACGACGGCATCCGGAAGGCGGCCGGCCTCGGCGAGCAGCTGCTCGCGAGCCTCCTCGCCGATGATCTTCTGGAAGTCCCGCACCATCGCCGGGAAGGGATGCGGCCCGGCCGCGGTCCCGAAGATGTAGTTGGTCGTCTCGACGGTCGCCACCCAGTCGCGGTAGGCGTCGTTGATGGCGTCCTTCAGAGTGCGCGATCCGGTCTTGACCGGGACGACCTCGGCGCCGAGCAGCCGCATCCGCGCCACGTTCAGCGCCTGGCGCTCCGTGTCGACCTCGCCCATGTAGATCGTGCAGTCGAGCCCGAACAACGCGGCCGCGGTGGCCGTGGCGACGCCGTGCTGGCCCGCCCCGGTCTCGGCGATGACGCGGGTCTTGCCGAGCCGCTTGGTCAGCAGCGCCTGCCCCAGCACGTTGTTGATCTTGTGGGATCCGGTGTGGTTGAGGTCCTCGCGCTTGAGGTACACCCGCGCGCCCCCGGCGTGCTCGGCGAACCGGGCTACTTCGGTGATCGGCGACGGCCGCCCGGCGTAGGAGTGCAGCAGCCCGGCGAGTTCGGAGCGGAACTCCGGGTCGACGATGGCGGCTTCATACGCCGCTGTCAGTTCGTCGATCGCGGCGATGAGCGATTCGGGCATGTACCGCCCACCGAACTCGCCGAAGAACGGCCCGTGCTGGTCCCGCAGACTCACAGAGACTCCTTCTGGCCGCGGACGACCATCGATCCGGCCTCGAGGAAGCTCGTCAGAGTCGCCACCGGGTCGCCGGTGACCAGCGCCTCTCCGATGAGCACGACATCCGCTCCCGCCTCGCGGTAGCGACGGACATCCTCCGGAGCGAGCACCGCCGACTCGGCGACGCGGATCGCCGTGTCGGGGATCCGGTCCGCAAGACGCGCGAACAGGTCGCGATCCAGCTCGAGGGTCTTCAGGTTGCGGGCGTTCACGCCGATCAGCGAGGCGCCCAGGTCGATCGCGACGTCGAGCTCCTCCGCGGAGTGCGTCTCGATGAGGGGCGTCATCCCGAGCTCGAGGATCAGCGCGTGCAGCTCGCGCAGCGTCGACCGAGAGAGCCCCGCGACGATGAGCAGCGCGAGAGCCGCGCCCGCCGCACGGGCCTCGAACACCTGGTACGGCGTCGCGATGAAGTCCTTGCGCAGGACGGGAACCGACACACGTGCGGTCACGGCCTCGAGATCGGCGAGGCTGCCGCCGAAGCGACGCTCCTCCGTGAGGACGCTGATCGCCGAGGCCCCGCCCTGTTCGTACAGGGACGCCTGCAGGGCGGGATCGGGGATCTCCGCGAGGGCGCCTCGAGAGGGGCTGGCGCGCTTGACCTCGGCGATGATCTTCACCCGGTCGGCGGGTGCCAGGGCGGCGAGGGCGTCGTGTGCCGCGGGGCGCGCAAGGGCGTCTCGCTCCACGTCGGCGAGCGGCCGCGTCAACGCACGACGCTCGGCATCCTCGACAGCGCCGGCCGTCAGGTCGGCGAGGACCATCAGTGCGCCTTCGGCGTGTACTTCGGGCCCTTCACTCCCCAGCCGGCCTTGGCGAGGACCCAACCCGAGATCGCACCGATGAGGACGATGGCGGCGGAGACCCAGACGCCCACCTCGCCGTTCGGCACGCAGAAGAAGACGGTGCCGAGGGCGAAGCCCACCAGCATGATCACCACGGCCGTCCAGGCTGCAGGCGAGTGTCCGTGACCGGGGTCGGCGATCGGGTTGGTCATGTTCTCCTCCGGGAGGTCGGCGATGGTCTCAGTCTATCGGGAAGGCCCGGTCGGATCGGTGCCATGGGACAGCTCGTCCCAGGAGTCGATCGGATCCAAGGGGCCGGTGTGCTCGTGGTGCGCCGCCCCAGGCTGCTCGTAGCGCCGGCCGCCTGACTTCCAGCGATGCGCGGTGCCGAGGACGAAGACGGATGCCAGCAGCAGAACGATCCAGGCCACCAGAGCCGCCGTCACCCAGGCTGTCGGTTCCAGGGCCGTCACGATGGATCCCAGCGCCTTGTCACCACTCAGCCCGGTGGCTTCCGTCAGGGCCGGGGCGACGGCCGCGAGGGGCGCGCCTGACAGGATCGGGAGCGTACCGAGGATCAGCACGATCGCACCTGCTCCCCCGAGGACGGCGAACACGTACCGCAGCAGACGGCCGGCGATCGACATCGCGGCGCCCAGAGCGAGCACGGCGAGTGAGAGCGGAGCGAGCAGGGCGAGGGCATCCGCGCCTGCCACGAGCAGAGGCTGCTCGGTGTCGGCGCGTTGGACCGTGATCCAGGTCTGGGTCGAGGAGATGATGCCGATGCCGCCCGCGATCAGGAATCCGAGCACCGCGAGCAGCCGTGCGCGTCGCAGCATGGTCACTCGCTGCCCGTCACGGTGAGCTCACGCCCGTCGAAGCAGGTGCGGGTTCCCGTGTGGCAGGCGGGCCCATCCTGATGGACGGTGAGCAGGATGGCATCCCCGTCGCAGTCCACGGCCACGCCGTGCACGCGCTGCGTGTTGCCGGAGGTGTCGCCCTTGCGCCAGTACTCCTGGCGGGAGCGCGACCAGTACACGGCTCGTCCGCCGGTGAGGGTGCGCCGCAGCGCCTCGTCGTTCATCCACGCGAGCATCAGCACCTCGAGGGTGTCGTGCTGCTGCACGATGACCGGCGCGAGTCCGGCGTCGTTCCAGACCACGCGGGCGATCTCGTTCTCCACGATCTCGTTCTTCACGATCTCGTTCTTCACGGAGTCGTTCACCTCACCACCACGCCCTCCGCCCGGAGGGCGTCCTTGACGTCGCCGACCGTCAGCAGTCCGCTGTGGAAGACGCTGGCGGCGAGCACGGCATCCGCTCCCGCTTCGATCGCGGGGGCGAAGTCGCTCACGGCGCCGGCACCGCCGGAGGCGATCACGGGCACGGATGACACGTCGCGCATGAGGCCGACGAGCTCCAGATCGAAGCCGTCCTTCGTGCCGTCCGCATCGATCGAGTTGACCAGGAGCTCGCCCGCGCCGCGCTCGATGGCCTCACGCGCCCATTCGAGGGCATCCAGGGTCGTCTCGGCACGACCGCCGTGCGTCGTGACGACGAAGCCCGACGGCGTGGTGCCGGCGCGCTTCACGTCCAGCGACAGCACCAGCACCTGGGCCCCGAAGCGATCCGCGATCTCGCCGATGAGCTCCGGTCGGGCGATGGCGGCCGAGTTCACGCCCACCTTGTCCGCCCCCACGGAGAGCAGACGCGCCACGTCCTCGGCGCTGCGCACTCCCCCGCCGACGGTGAGCGGCACGAACACCTGCTCGGCCGTGCGCTGCACGACCTCGTAGGTCGTCGCCCGTGCGTCGACCGTGGCGGTCACGTCGAGGAAGGTGATCTCATCCGCGCCCTGCGCGGCGTAGTGCACCGCGAGCTCGACAGGATCGCCCATGTCGCGCAGGTCCTTGAAGTTGACGCCCTTGACGACGCGGCCGGCGGCCACATCGAGGCAGGGGATGACGCGAGCGGCCAGCGTCATCAGAGCCTCGCGGCGTGGATCGCGGTGACCAGGATCGCCCGCGCGCCGAGAGCGTACAGGTCGTCCATCACCTGGTTCATGCCCTTGCGCGGGATCATGACGCGCACGGCGACCCACTCGGGGTCGCGCAGCGGCGAGATCGTCGGCGACTCCCGGCCACCGGCGATGGCGGCCGCCTCGTCGACCAGGCGGGCGGGCAGATCGTAGTCCAGCAGGACGAAGCGACGGGCGACCATCACGCCGCGCAGGCGGCGCAGCAGACGTGCGGTGCCGGGGACGTCTCCTGGGCGGCTGATCAGGACGGCCTCGGACTCGATGATCACCGGTCCGAAGATCTCCAGGCCGGCCTGGCGGAGGGTGGTGCCGGTCTCGACGACGTCGGCGATCACGTCGGCGACGCCCAGTTGCACGGCCGACTCGACGGCGCCGTCCAGCGGCACCAGTTCAGCGGTGACGCCGTGCTCGCGCAGGAAGTCGTCGACCAGGCCCGGGTAGGCGGATGCGACGCGCACGCCCTCGAGGTCGGCGATGGTCTGATACCTGCCGGGAGGGGCGGCGAAGCGGAAGGTCGAGCGGGCGAAGCCCAGCTGCTCGATCTCGCGCGCGTCGTCCTGGCGCACGTCGCGCAGCAGATCCCGACCGGTGATGCCCACGTCGAGGGCGCCGGAGGCCACGTACGTGGCGATGTCGCGGGGACGCAGGTAGAAGAACTCGACGTCGCTGTCGGCGTCGATGACGTGCAGGGTCTTGGGATCACGCCGGCCGGTGTACCCGGCTTCGGCGAGCATCTCGGCGGCGGTCTCGGAGAGCGAGCCCTTGTTCGGAACGGCGATGCGCAGCATGAAGGTCTTTCTGTTCGAACGGTCTGGTGGGGACGCGCTCACAGATGTCGGTAGACGTCCTCCAGGCTCAGCCCCTTGGCGAGCATCATCACCTGCAGGTGGTACAGCAGCTGGGAGATCTCCTCAGCCGCGTTCTCGTCGCTCTCGTACTCCGCGGCCATCCACACCTCGGCGGCCTCTTCGACGATCTTCTTGCCGATCGCATGCACGCCGCGGTCCAGCTGGGCGACCGTCCCGGAGCCCTCGGGGCGGGTCTCGGCGGTGCGCTGGAGCTCGGCGAACAGCTCGTCGAATGTCTTCACGATTCCAGGCTAGCCGCTCTGGCGAGATCCCGGAGCCGGGTGACGGCCGCCTCGATGTCGTCGGCGCCGTACACGGCGGACCCGGCGACGAACGTGTCGGCCCCCGCCTGTGCCGCCTGTTCGATCGTGGAGGCGGAGATTCCGCCGTCGACCTGCAGCCAGACGTCCGATCCGCGGCGGCGGGCCTCGTCGCGCAGGGCGCGCAGCTTGGGCATGGTCTCGGGCATGAAACCCTGTCCCCCGAAGCCGGGCTCCACGGTCATGACCAGCACCTGATCGAACTCGTCGAGGATGTCGTAGAGCGCCTCGCCGGCGGTTCCGGGCTTGATCGCGACACCGGCACGCGCCCCCATGTCCCGCAGCCTGCGGGCGAGCGTGACCGGGTCGGCGGCGGCTTCGAGATGGAATGTGACGCTCGCCGCGCCCAGCTCCGCGTAGCCGGGAGCCCAACGATCCGGATCGGAGATCATCAGGTGCACGTCCAGCGGGATGGGGCTTGTCGCCTGGATGCGTTCGACCATCTGCGGCCCGAAGGTGAGGTTCGGGACGAAGTGGTTGTCCATCACATCGACGTGCGCGAAGTCGGCCGTGGCGATGCGGGCGAGATCCCTCTGCATGTTGACGAAGTCCGCGGCGAGAATGCTGGGGTTGATGCGGGGTGAGGTGGGGAGATTCACGGGGTCATCCTTCCTGAGCAGTGCGGTCTTGGCGCTGCAGCAGCGCGAGGAACATGGCGTCCGTTCCGTGACGGTGGGGCCACAGCTGCACGCGTCGGGCTTCCGCGTCGGGGGCCGAGGCGAGATCGATCGGCGCGGTGGCCACCTCGGCCATGACGGCCTGCGCATCGAGCTCGGTGACGTCGTCGCGGTGCCGCAGCACCTCGGACACGACGCCCGAGGTCTCGGCCAGATGCGGCGAGCAGGTCACATAGGCGACGATTCCACCCGGGGCGAGGGCGTCGATCGCGGCATCCAGCAGCTGCGTCTGCAGCACGACCAGCTCGGCCACGTCGGCGGGCGACTTGCGCCAGCGCGCCTCCGGACGGCGGCGCAGGGCGCCGAGTCCGGTGCAGGGCGCGTCGACGAGGATGCGGTCGAAGGCGCCCGGATGCTGCGCCGCGAACTCGCGGCCGTCCTGCTCATGCACGGGCACGTCGATCGGCAGCGGACGCAGTGCCTTGCGGACCAGACCGGCGCGCACCGGCACGACCTCGTTGGCCTCCAGCTGCACGCCGTCGCGGTGAGCGATGGCGGCAAGAAGCGCGGTCTTCCCGCCGGGGCCCGCGCACAGGTCCAGCCACCGCTCCCCCGCGCGGACGGGCGCGGCGGATGCCAGGGCCAGGGCGACGAGCTGCGAGCCCTCGTCCTGCACGCGGATCGTTCCGGCCGCATCGCGGAGCACTTCGCGCGGATCGCCTCCGGGTGACGCGAAGGCCGTGGCCGCGTAGGGCCGTGCCGGCTCGCCGCGCTCGGCCAGCCCTGGCAGTGCCACCAGCGTGACCTCGGGCGAGACGTTGTCCGCGTGAAGCAGCTCGTCGAGCTCGTCGCCGCGGCCCTCTGCGGCCAGGGCGCGACGAAGCGCCCTGATCACCCAGACCGGGTGCGCGGTGCGAAGGGCGAGTCGTTCGTCGTCGGAGCGCGCATCGGCTTCGATGCGCTCTTGCCAGACCCCGGCGTCGTCTCGGGCGATGCGCCGCAGCACGGCGTTCGCGAAGCCCGAGGCGCCGCGTCCGACCTCGGCGGCGACGAGGTTCACGGATTCGTTGACCGCTGCGTGCGGGGCCACGCGGGTGGCCAGCAGTTGATGGGTCGCCAGTCGCAGCGCATCCAGGACGGCGGGATCGATCTCCTCGACCGGGCGCCCTGCGGCAACCGCGATGATCGCGTCGTAGGTGCCGCGGCGTCGCAGCGTGCCGTACGCGAGCTCGGTCGCGAGTCCGGCATCCGCCGGGTTGAGCCCTGCCTCGACGATCAGCTTCGGCAGCAGCAGATTCGCGTAGGCGTCGTCGTCGGTCACCGCGCGCAGCACGTCGTAGGCGACCCAGCGGGCGGGCTGGATGCCGCGTTTGCCCTTCTCTGCGGCGCTCATGAGCCGGCTCGCACGGACTCGTCGGCGCGGAGGCCGCGCCACCAGTCGGCGGCGTTCATCGCCCCTTTGCCTGCGGGCTGCACGCGCGTCACCTCCAGGGCTCCGGCACCGCAGCCGATCAGGACGGCGGTCTTCGTGGCGAACACCTCACCAGGTGCGAGTGACGGGGCATCTGCGGCGGGCGCGGCGGCGAGGATCTTCAGCCGCGCGCCGTCGATGGTCGTGTGCGCGCCGGGCTCGGGCGTCACACCCCGGTATCGCGCGAACACGGACGCCACCGGCTGCGTCCAGTCCAGTGCGCCGTCCTCGAAAACGAGCTTGGGGGCGAGCGTGATGGTGCCCTCCTGGACGGTCGCCGTCGCGGTGCCACCGGCGATTCCCGTGACCACGTCGTCGGTGACGCCGGCGCCCGCCTCGGCCAGGATGGCCAGCGCCGTGTCGGCCGTCGCATCTGCCGGGATGTCGACCGTCTGCATGGCGAACACGTCACCGGCATCGAGTGCCGGGACGAGCTGGAAGACGCTGACTCCGAGCTCGGTGTCGCCGGCGATGAGTGCCCGCTGCACGGGAGCCGCGCCGCGCCACGCCGGCAGCAGAGAGAAGTGCAGGTTGATCCAGCCGTGCCGCGGTGCGGACAGCAGCGGCTCACGGACGATCCCGCCATAGGCGACGATGACACCGAGATCCGCGTCCAGGGCGGCGATCTGCGCCGTCGCCTCGTCATCCAGTCGGGCCGCCCTGATCACCGGAAGCCCGAGCGCCTCGGCCGCCGCGGCGACCGGGGAGGGGGTCAGGACGCGCTTGCGTCCCTGGGGCGCGTCGGGTCGGGTGACCACCGCGGCGATCTCGTGACGGGCGGCGAGGGCGTGCAGGGTGGGCACGGCGACGGCGGGCGTGCCTGCGAAGACGAGGCGCATGGAAGGTTCTCCGCTCGGGGTTGATCGGCGTTCGGGGCAACCGGCGCCCGGTTCGGCGTCGGGTTGCGTTCAGATCTCTGGTTCGAGGATATCGAGGTGCACGGAGAGCGACACCCGTGGCGCACCTCGGCCACGGCGTCGCTGGGCGGCATCCGCGACCACCGCGGCCCGCAGCACGCTCGCGACGCCCTGGCCGGCCGCGTAGCCGAAGCGGACCAGCGCGCGCACGCGTCCGTCGTCTCCCGAGGGCAGGGGCCCGAGTACGGCGTCACCGGAGATCCCGATCTCCGCCAGCGCGCCCAGCGCGGTGCGCACGGAAGCCGGCAGGCCGTCGATCTGCGCGACGCGTGCGGTCGGAGGCATGTGCAGCGGCAGCCGCGCCTCGAGTTCGCTGCGCGCGTATGCGGCGGGCGACCAGGTCGCCAGCGCGCGTGCCACCGGACCGTTCACGCCGACCAGATGGATGGGGGCACCGGGGGCCGCCAGCGATGCGGCGTTGGCCCACCAGCGCAGGCAGGATTCGCCGATGCGCAGCTCGGGTGCCTGCAGCATCCGCGCCCCGTCGAGCAGGATCACGGCGCGGTAGCCGCCGGCGGCGGCCGGCTCGGCGCCGCGGGTGGCGACGACGAGTGCCGGCTTGGAGTCGACGTGCTGCAGCGGGTGAGCTCCGTCGGAGACGATCACGCGCACGCCGGGGAATGCTCGGCCCAGCTCGTCGGCCGTCCGCTCCGTGCCGGAGGACGCCAGCCGCACCTGATCGGAGGAGCACTCCGGGCAGTGCCAGGAGTTGGCGGAGCGCCCGCACCATCCGCACACCGGCACAGCACCACGGCGGCGTGCTCCCAGCGGGCCGCCGCAATGCGCGCATCGCGCCGGCGCACGGCATCCGGCGCAGACGAGAGTCGGAGCGAACCCGGGGCGCGCGACCTGCACGAGCACGGGGCCTTCGGCGATCGCCGCGCGAGCCGTCGCGAAGGCGCTGGAGGGAACGCGCTGACCGGTCTGCTCGAGCTCCTGTGGGGTGCTCAGCCGCACCTGCGGCGTCACCCGGCGCGTCGCGGTGATGTCCTGCAGCCACCCGTGCACGACGAGCCGTTCGGCGTCCGTGGAGCGGGTGTGCCCGAGCAGCAGCAGCGCGCTGCCCTCCTCCTCCTGACGGATCAGAGCGGCGTCGCGCGCGTGCACATACGGGGCGAGCGGTTCGGCGAGCAGTGCGTCGCCGTCATCCCAGATAGCGACGAGCCCGGCGCGTGCGGGCGAGTAGACCGCCGAGCGGTTGCCCACGACCACGCAGGGCGCGTCGTCGAGGGTGCGCAGGAATGCGCGGTAGCGATCGGGGTTGGGCTGTCTGGCGTCGTGGCGGACCACGGCTTCGTCGTCGACGAGGGTCGCGAGAGCGGCGAGCAGGACGTCCTGGTCGCGGTAGTCGGGAACCACCAGCACGCTGGAGCGGCCCTCGGCCAGTTGCAGGGCCGCGGCGGATGCCATCAGCAGAGCCCATGCGGGGACGTCGTCCTGCGCGACCGGGATGGCCTCCACCGCGGCGCGACCGGACTCGGCCAGCAGGGCGTCCAGACCGTCGTAGGCGGCGACGGCTGTGCGAGCGCGCGTCAGGGCCGCGTCATCCGGGACGGGGGCGGCCGCGGGAGAGCGCCAGGCCTTCTCGACGCGCACCTGACGCTTGGGGATCGCGAGTCGCAGGATGTCGGATGCCGCGCCCGCAGCCCGATCCGCGGCGCGACGAGCGAGCCGGTACAGGCGGTCGGGCATGACCACCGTCGACGAGACCACGCTGTCGATCTCGGAGAGCGTGCGACCGGCATCCGGTTCGACGTCGATCTCGACGATGAAGCCGTCGATCACCCGCCCCGCGGTGCGCAGCGGTGCCTTGATCCGCACGCCGGGCGTGACCTCGCCGAGCGCGTCCGGCAATGCGTAGTCGAACAGTCGATCCAGCTGCGGAAGCGGCGAGTCGATGAGCACGCGGGCGATGCGGCGCGCACCGCCCGCGCTCGCGGGCGGCTGCTCCGCCGATTCGACCGGGTCCGGGGCCACGGCGGACTCAGACGCCGGCAGCGCGACGCAGCTCTTCTGCGCGGTCGATGCGCTCCCACGTGAAGTCGGGCAGCTCGCGGCCGAAGTGGCCGTAGGCGGCGGTCTGCGCGTAGATCGGACGCAGCAGGTCGAGATCCTCGATGATGGCCTGCGGGCGCAGGTCGAACACGGACTCGATGGCGCGGATGATCGCATCGTCGGAGACCGTTCCGGTGCCGAACGTCTCCACGTACAGACCGACGGGGCGGGCGACGCCGATGGCGTAGGCCACCTGCACCTCGGCGCGATCGGCGAGTCCTGCGGCGACGACGTTCTTGGCCACCCAGCGCATCGCATAGGCCGCGGAGCGGTCGACCTTCGACGGGTCCTTGCCGCTGAATGCGCCGCCGCCGTGGCGGGCTGCGCCGCCGTAGGTGTCGATGATGATCTTGCGGCCGGTCAGCCCCGCGTCGCCCTTCGGACCGCCGGTGACGAAGGGCCCTGCCGGGTTGATGTAGTAGGTCAGATCCTCGGACAGGTCGAGTCCGGTCTGCGCGAGCACGGGGTCGATGACCTTCTCGCGCACGAGCGCCTTCAGCTCGTCCTGCGAGATGTCGGGGTGGTGCTGGGTGGACAGCACGACCGCCTCGATGGACTTCGGCGTGAAGCCGTCGTAGCCCAGCGTGACCTGGGTCTTGCCGTCGGGGCGCAGGAAGTCCAGCTCGCCCGAGCGGCGCACCTCGGTGAGTCGCTCGGCGATGCGGTGCGCGGTCCACGCGGCCATCGGCATGAGCTGCGGGGTCTCGTTCGTCGCGAAGCCGAACATGATGCCCTGGTCGCCCGCGCCGAGTTCGTCGCGCGGGTCGGTGGAGCCCCCGTCGCGCTGCTCCTGCGCCTGATCGACGCCGTGTGCGATGTCGGTGGACTGCTCCCCCACCGAGATGCTCACACCGCAGGACGAGCCGTCGAAGCCCATGTCGCTGGAGGTGTAGCCGATGCCGTTGACGACGTCGCGCACGATCGTGGGGATGTCGACGTAGCCCTCGGTGCGGATCTCACCGGCCACGTGCACGAGTCCGGTGGTCACCAGGGTCTCCACCGCCACACGGGAGTCGCGATCGACCGCCAGCAGACCGTCGAGGATGCTGTCGGAGATCTGATCGCAGATCTTGTCGGGGTGCCCCTCGGTGACGGACTCGGACGTGAACAGGCGCAGGGCGCTCATCGGTGCTCCAAAGCAGGGTTGTCGGGCGGAACCGGGGTCGGCTCGACGCCAGTATGCGTGAAGCCGCCGACATCCGGTTGCGGACGTCGGCGGCTCACAGGGTGCAGGTGGTCACTCGGCGTGACGGATGCGGAGCTTGTCCTCGTTGATCTCGTGCAGAGCGATCGTGAGGGGCTTGTCCTCGACGGACGAGTCGACCAGCGGGCCCACGTTGTCGAAGAGGTTGCCCTCGTGCAGGTCGGAGTAGTAGTCGTTGATCTGGCGCGCGCGCTTGGACGCGAAGATCACGAGCTCGTACTTCGAGGAGACGCGCTCCAGCAGATTGTCGATCGGCGGGTCGATGATGCCCTGATTGTGTCCGGCCATGGTGGACCTCCTGGTCAGGCGACGCTGCCATCGGACGATGACGTGTCGCTAAATCGGTGAAACTGAGCGCGCGCGAGGATCAGCGCGCAGAGCCTGAGTTCAATTCTACGACCTCCCGCGCCGCCGTGGCGACGTCGGCGTTCACGACGAGGTAATCGAACTCGTTCTGGGCCGCCAGCTCCTTGCGCGCGGTGCGCAGTCGGCGGGCGCGCTCCTCGGCGTCCTCGGTGCCCCGGCCGATCAGCCGCTGCACGAGCTCGTCCCACGTGGGCGGCAGCAGGAACACCAGGGTCGCGGACGGCTCCGCGGCGCGCACCTGGCGTGCACCCTGCAGATCGATCTCGAGCAGAACCGTCCTGCCCTCGGCCAGTGCCGCATCCACGGGACCGCGCGGAGTGCCGTAACGGTACTTGTTGTGGACCGTCGCGTGCTCGAGCAGCTGGTCATCGGAGATCATCCGGTCGAACGTCTCGTCGTCGACGAAGTAGTAGTGCACGCCGTCGATCTCGCCCGGCCGCGGGGATCGGGTGGTGGCGGACACCGACAGGTGGATCTGCGGATGACTCTCGCGGATGTGCGCGGCGACCGTTCCCTTGCCGACAGCGGTCGGTCCGGCGAGCACCAGCAGCCGGCTGCGTCCGGGACGCGCCGAGTGCGGAGGGAAGCGCTCGTCGAGCCAGCCCGACAGCGCGGCGAGCTGACGCACGCCGAGCCCGCCCAGTCGCTTGACCGGCGAGATGTGCAGCTCCTCCAGGATGCGGTCGCGCTTGCCCGTGCCGATCGCGGGCAGCGCGAGCAGGAAGTCGGTCACGCGCATGGTCGCGGCATCCGAGTCGGGATCCTGCACCGCCTGTCGCAGGACTTCCTGACCCGTCGTGACGCGCGTGGTCAGGTCGCGTTTGATCGAGGCGCGACCGCGTCGTCGCTCCAGTGCCCGCTGGGACGCCGCCTGGCGGTCGACCTCAGGGACGATGCGATGTTCAGCCACGAAGAACCTCCTGATACCGTGCGGCCCGTTCCGCGATGACTGCAGCGATCCCCTGCGGTCCCGCGCCGAGGATGCTGCGGCTCTCGCTCGCGAGCACCTGCCCCGCGAGTGCGCCGAACCTGGGAACCAGGTCCTCCGGCCTCGCGCCCTGTGCGCCGAAACCGGGCGCGAGGATCGGCGTGCCGGCCAGGGACCGGACGTCGAGCCCCGCCTCTGCGAGGTCGACGGTCGCCCCGATCACCACGCCGACCGGACCCAGCCCGCCCGCGAAGGCGGGAGATCCGTTCGCCCAGGTGATGTCGCGG
This sequence comes from Microbacterium sp. W4I4, assembly GCF_030816235.1. Taxonomy (NCBI): domain Bacteria; kingdom Bacillati; phylum Actinomycetota; class Actinomycetes; order Micrococcales; family Microbacteriaceae; genus Microbacterium; species Microbacterium sp. W4I4. Next base: position 530,224 of record NZ_JAUSXT010000001.1, on the reverse strand, counting down.
ACGACGCGCTGCGCGACGGTCTGGTCGTCAGCGGCGGCGACGTCGACCGTGCGTGCGGTCTGCAGCGACGCGGCCTCGGGGTTGCTGGTGGCCGCCAGCACGAACACGCCCTTGCCCGCCCGCACCGCGGTCGTGATGGTCTCGCGCAGCGACTCGGGCCCGAGGTAGGGGCTGACGGTCACGGCATCCGATTCCAGGGGCGCACCCGGCTCGACCCATGCCGACGCGTATCCCGCCATCGTCGAGCCGATGTCACCGCGCTTCGCGTCGGACAGCACGAGCAGCCCGGCGGACCGCGCGCTCGCGATGACATCCTCGAGTGCGGCGAAGCCCTTCGACCCGAAGCGCTCGAAGAACGCGACCTGCGGCTTGACCACGCCGACCCTGCCCGCGGCGGCCTCCACCACCGCGAGTCCGAACGAGCGCAGCCCTTCGGCGTCCTGCGACAGGCCCCACTGCTCGAGCAGCGCCGCATGCGGATCGATGCCGACGCAGAGCGGGCCGTGCGCATCCAGCGCCGCGCGAAGGCGCACGCCGAACGACGCGGCGATCTCGGGCGACGCGGCGATTTCGGAGGACTGGGGCATCTCGGCGGACTGGGTCACTTCGCGGCCCTGCGGTCCAGCTCGTACTCCTGCAGGCTGCGCACCGAGAAGCCCTCGTTCGCCGCATCCATGCCGCTCACCGCGGCGCCGAGCACCGCCATGGTGGTGAACAGCGCCTTGTCCGCTGCGACAGCGGCCGCGCGGATCTCGTAGCCGTCGGCGCGTGCCGTGCCGCCGCTGGGCGTGTTCACGACGATGTCGATCTCGCCGTCGTTGATCAGGTCCACGATGTTGCGCTCACCGCTGGCCTGCGTCTCGCTGTACTTGGACACCACGGTGACGTGGATGCCATTGCGGGCGAGGATCTCTGCGGTCCCCTCGGTGGCGACCAGCGTGAACCCGAGCTGCTGCAGACGGTGCGCGGGCAGGATGACGGCCCGCTTGTCGGAGTCGGCCACCGAGATGAACACGGTGCCCGAGGTCGGCATGCCGCCGTACGCCGCGGCCTGGCTCTTCGCGAACGCGGTCGGGAAGTCCTTGTCGATGCCCATGACCTCGCCGGTCGAGCGCATCTCCGGGCCGAGCACGGAGTCCACGACCTTGCCGTCGTGGGTGCGGAACCGCTTGAAGGGCAGCACGGCCTCCTTGACGGCGATCGGGGCGCCCAGCGGCACCTTCGAACCGTCCTGGACGGGGATCATGCCCTCGGCGATGAGCTCGGCGACGGTGGATCCGGTCATGATGCGGCTGGCGGCCTTGGCCAGCGGGATGCCCAGCGCCTTCGACACGAACGGCACCGTGCGGCTCGCGCGCGGGTTCGCCTCGATGACGTAGAGCACGCCGGCGCTGATCGCGAACTGCACGTTCAGCAGACCGCGCACCCCCACGCCCTCGGCGATCAGGCGCGTCGCGTCGCGGACGCGGTCGATGTCGCTGCGTCCGAGCGAGATGGGCGGCAGGGTGCAGCTCGAGTCGCCGGAGTGGATGCCGGCCTCCTCGAGGTGCTCCATGATGCCGCCGATGTACAGGTCGGTGCCGTCGAACAGGGCGTCCACGTCGAGCTCGATCGCATCGTCGAGGAAGCGGTCCACCAGCAGCGGCTTGCCCTCCTCGATGATGACCTGGCCCGCCGTGCGAACGAAGTAGTCGCGCAGCGATTCGGTGTCGTAGACGATCTCCATGCCGCGACCGCCGAGCACGAAGCTCGGGCGCACGAGCACGGGGTAGCCGATCTCCTCGGCGATGCGCACAGCGCCCTCCACGTCGATCGCCGTGCCGTTGCGCGGTGCGACGAGTCCGGCGTCGTCCAGCAGGCGCGAGAACAGCTCGCGCTCCTCGGCCAGGTCGATCGCGGCGGGGCTGGTGCCGAGCACGGTGTAGCCGGCGGCCTCGATGCCCTTCGCGAGTCCGAGCGGTGTCTGGCCGCCGAGCTGGCAGACCACGCCGAGGATGGTGCCGCTGTGCGACTCGGCGTCCAGCACCTCCAGCACGTCCTCGAGGGTCAGCGGCTCGAAGTACAGCCGGTCCGAGGTGTCGTAGTCGGTGGAGACCGTCTCGGGGTTGCAGTTGACCATGATGGTCTCGTAACCGGCATCCGACAGTGCGAACGACGCGTGCACGCAGGAGTAGTCGAACTCGACGCCCTGACCGATGCGGTTCGGGCCGGATCCGATGATGACGACCTTGGTGCGCTCCGAGGGGATGACTTCGGTCTCGAAGTCGTAGCTCGAGTAGTGGTACGGCGTGAGGGCCGGGAACTCTCCCGCACAGGTGTCGACCGTCTTGTAGACCGGGCGCAGGCCCAGGGCGTGGCGGATGCCGCGCACCTCGACGTCGGTGATGCCGCGCAGCTGCGCGATCTGGATGTCGGAGAAGCCGTGCTCCTTGGCGAGGCGCAGCGTGGCCGCATCCAGCTCGGGTGCCTGGGCGACCGTCTCGGCGACCTCGTTGATCAGCACGATCTGGTCCAGGAACCACGGGTCCATCGCGGTTGCGTCGAACGCCTGCTCGATGGTGGCGCCCTTGCGCAGCGCCTGCTGCAGCACGACGATGCGGCCGTCGGTGGGTGTCTTCGAGATCTCGAGCAGCTCCTCCATGGAGCGCTCCTCGGCGCCCCAGTGGAACGACGATCCACGCTGCTCGAGGGAGCGGAGGGCCTTCTGCAGGGCGGTGGTGTAGTTGCGGCCGATGGCCATGGCCTCGCCGACCGACTTCATGGTGGTCGTCAGGGTCGCGTCCGCCGCGGGGAACTTCTCGAAGGCGAAGCGCGGCACCTTGACCACGACGTAGTCCAGCGTCGGCTCGAAGCTCGCGGGAGTGACACCGGTGATGTCGTTCGGGATCTCGTCGAGGCGGTAGCCGAGCGCCAGCTTGGCCGCGAGCTTGGCGATCGGGAAGCCGGTGGCCTTCGATGCCAGGGCAGAGGACCGTGAGACACGTGGGTTCATCTCGATGACGATGATGCGTCCGTTGGACGGGTCGACGGCGAACTGGATGTTGCAGCCGCCGGTGTCCACGCCCACGGCGCGGATGATGTCGATCGAGATGTCGCGGAGCTTCTGGTACTCGCGGTCGGTGAGCGTGAGGGCCGGGGCGACGGTGATCGAGTCGCCGGTGTGCACGCCGACCGGGTCGACGTTCTCGATCGAGCAGACGACGACCGTGTTGTCGGCCGTGTCGCGCATGAGCTCGAGCTCGTACTCCTTCCAGCCCAGGATCGACTCCTCCAGGAGCACCTCGTGGGTGGGCGAGTCGTGCAGGCCGGCACCGCCGATGCGGCGCAGGTCCGCCTCGTCGTAGGCGAAGCCCGAACCGAGGCCGCCCATGGTGAACGAGGGCCGGACGACGAGAGGGTAGCCGAGTTGCTCAGCACCGGCGATCAGGTCGTCCATGCTGTGGCAGATGACGGACTTCGCGACATCGGCGCCGGCCTCCAGCACCAGTTCCTTGAAGATCTGGCGGTCCTCGCCCTTGCGGATGGCGTCGACCTTCGCGCCGATCAGCTCGACGTCGTACTTCTCCAGGATGCCGCGCTCGTGCAGCGCCATGGCGGCATTGAGGGCCGTCTGACCGCCGAGGGTGGGCAGAATGGCATCCGGCCTCTCCTTGGCGATGATCGTCTCGATCACCTCGGGGGTGATCGGCTCGATGTAGGTCGCGTCGGCGAAGTCGGGGTCGGTCATGATCGTGGCCGGGTTCGAGTTCACCAGGATGACGCGCACGCCCTCCTCGCGGAGGACACGGCAGGCCTGGGTGCCGGAGTAGTCGAACTCGCACGCCTGGCCGATGACGATCGGGCCGGAGCCGATCACGAGAACGGAGTTGATGTCTTCGCGCTTCGGCATTACTTGGCGTCCTTCTGGATCAGATCTGACAGAACCAGGTCGCGGAACCTGGCGAAGAGGTAGTGGGCGTCGTGGGGACCTGCCGCGGCCTCGGGGTGGTACTGCACCGAGAAGGCGGGGATGTCGTGCGCGCGCAGGCCTTCGACGACCTGGTCGTTCAGTCCGACATGGCTGACCTCGACGGCGCCGTACCCGTTCGGGCTGGCGAAGGTGCCCTCCAGGGGCGCCTCGACCGCGAAGCCGTGGTTGTGCGCGGTGATCTCCACGCGGCCGGTCGACTTGTCCAGCACCGGCTGATTGATGCCGCGGTGCCCGAACGTGAGCTTGTAGGTGCCCAATCCGAGTGCGCGTCCGAAGAGCTGGTTGCCGAAGCAGATGCCGAAGTACGGCAGCCGGGCGTCGAGCACCTCGCGGAGCACCGCGACCTGAGCGTCGGATGCCGACGGGTCGCCGGGGCCGTTCGAGTAGAACACTCCGACGGGCTCGACCGCGCGGATGTCGGCGAAGGATGCCGACTGCGGCAGCACGTGCACGTCGAAGCCGAGGGCGGCGAGGTTGTCGAGCGTGGACTGCTTGATGCCCAGGTCGAGCACGGCGAGGTTGCCGATGCGGTCGGCCGCCGCGGGGATGACGCGGGTCTCGGAGACCGACACCGCGGCGGAGAGGTTCTGGCCGGCCATCTGCGGGGCGTCCGTCACCTGACGCAGCTGCTCCTCGGCATCCAGCTCTGCGGCCGGCCCGGAGAAGATGCCGCCGCGCATGGAACCGGCGTCGCGGATGCGACGGGTCAGCGCGCGGGTGTCGATCCCGCTGATGCCGACGATGCCGTCGTTCACCAGCGCGTCGTCCAGGGACTCCTCGGAGCGCCAGTTCGACACGCGTCGGGCGGGGTCGCGCACGATGTACCCGGCGACCCAGATCCGGGTGGACTCCATGTCCTCCTGGTTCATGCCGGTGTTGCCGATGTGCGGCGCGGTCTGCAGCACGATCTGCCCTGCGTAGGAGGGGTCGGTGAGCGTCTCCTGGTAGCCGGTCATACCGGTGGCGAAGACGACCTCGCCGAGCGTGGTTCCGAGGGCGCCGTATGCGCGGCCCTCGAAGCGGGTGCCGTCCTCGAGCACGAGCACGGCGGGCGTCAGCGGGGACGTGGTCCCCGTGTGCGATGCGGTCAAGACTGTTCTCCGTTCTCCGGGGCGGCGCTCAGGCGCTCGAGCTCCGGAAGTATCTGCTGCGGCTCGGCGGATGCGAGGCGCAGGAATGAATCCACGAGGATGCCGTCGGCGACCCGCCACACCAGGCGGATCAGGCCGCCCGGCTCCACGACGCGGTCGATGGTGACGGTGGCGCGGTCCGCTGAGACGAGTCGTGTCGAGGCGATGAAGACCGTGGGAGCGCCGTCCAGGCTCAGTGCCACTCCCCTGTCGGTGAGCACGAGCTCACCTCGTGCGCGGTACGCCAGCGGCTGCACGACGACGCGCTCGAGGGGCTGATCGTGCGCGGTCGTCGACACGTAGAGCACCTCGTGACGACCGGTCACCTCGGCATGCTCCGGGACTCCGATCGGCGCGGTCAGAGCGGAGTCCCGCCGGATTCGTCGTCGCCAGCCGAGGAACATGGCGATGAGGATCACGGCGGCGACGCAGGCCATGACCAGCGCTGCACTCTCGCGCGTCACTTCGCCGTACCCAGCTGCTCGACCAGTGCGCCGTCCTCGACGGTGACGACACCGCCGTGCAGGGTCCACTGCACACGGCCCGGCAGCTCCCTCCCGAGATAGGGCGAGTTGTGGCTGCGGCCGTGCAGGTCGGCTTCCGTGAACACGCCGGGCGCGTCCGCGTCGTACAGCGTGATGTGCGCGGGGCGGCCGACCTCGAGTGAGCCGAACCCGTCGAGCTGACCTATCCGCGCGGGGGTCGTGCTCAGCACGCGCGCGACGTCGGACCATTCCAGCATCCCGGTGGCGACCATCGACTGGTGGACCACCCGCAGCGCGCTCTCCAGACCGACCATGCCGTTCGCGGCCGCCTGCCACTCGCAGGCCTTGTTCTCGGCGGGGTGCGGGGCGTGGTCGGTGGCGACGATGTCGATCGTGCCGTCGGCGAGTCCTTCGCGCACGGCGAGGACGTCCTCCTGCGTGCGCAGCGGCGGGTTTACCTTGTAGCGCGCGTCGTAGTCGCGGACGAGCTCGTCGGTCAGCAGCAGGTGGTGCGGGGTGACCTCGGCTGTCACCTGCACGCCGCGCTTCTTGGCCCAGCGGATCAGGTCCACGGAACCGGCGGTGGAGAGGTGGCACACGTGCAGGCGCGAGCCGACGTGCTCGGCGAGCAGCACGTCGCGGGCGATGATCGACTCCTCGGCGACGGCCGGCCAGCCGGCCAGCCCCAGCTCGGCGGAGACGATGCCCTCGTTCATCTGGGCGCCCTCGGTCAGACGCGGGTCCTGCGCGTGCTGCGCGATCACCCCGCCGAAGGACTTCACGTACTCCAGGGCGCGGCGCATGATCAGCGGGTCCCAGACGCAGAAGCCGTCGTCGCTGAAGACGCGGACGCGTGCGCGGGAGGCGGCCATCGCACCGAGCTCGGCGAGCCGCTCGCCCTTCTGCCCCACGGTGACGGCGCCGATCGGCTGCACGGTGGCGTAACCGGCGGCCTCGCCGAGGGCGAGCTCCTGCTCGACGACTCCGGCGGTGTCGGCCACGGGCTGGGTGTTCGGCATCGCGAACACGGCGGTGAACCCGCCGGCCGCGGCCGCACGTGTGCCGGTGAGCACCGTTTCGGATGCTTCGAAGCCGGGCTCGCGGAGGTGCGTGTGCAGGTCGACGAGGCCGGGCAGGGCGACGAGCCCTGCGGCGTCGATGACGCGCGCACCGGAGCGACTGAGTCCGGATCCCATCTCGGCGATGACACCGTTCTCGATGACGATGTCGGTGCTCTCGCGGCCGAGCAGCTGGACTCCTGCGATGACGAGGGCCTGGCTCATTTCACTTCCCCTCGTTCGTCGTTCCGCTCCCCTGCGAGAAGCAGGTACAGCACTGCCATCCGCACCGAGACGCCGTTCGTGACCTGCTCCAGCACGGTGGATCGTGGGGAGTCGGCGGCCTCGGAGGAGATCTCCAGGCCGCGGTTCATCGGGCCGGGGTGCATCACAATGCTACCCTCCGGCAGACCCGCCGCACGCACGGCATCCAGACCCCACAGCCGCGAATACTCCCGCTCAGTCGGGAAATACGCGGCGTGCATCCTCTCGGCCTGGATGCGCAGCATCATGACCGCGTCCGGACCGGTCGCGAGAGCCGCGTCCAGGTCGTACATGACGCGGGCGGGCCATTGCGAGACGTTCTGCGGGATCAGGGTCGGCGGGGTGACGAGAGTGACATCCGCGCCCAGCGTCGACAGCAGCCAGACGTTGGAGCGGGCGACGCGCGAGTGCAGCACGTCGCCGACGACGACCACGTGCAGTCCGCTGAGGTCTCGGCCGCGGCTGTCGGCGCCGAAGCGGCGCTTGCGGATGGTGAAGGCGTCCAGGAGCGCCTGGGTGGGGTGCTCGTGGGTGCCGTCTCCGGCGTTGACGACGCCCGCCGAGATCCAACCGCTGGTGGCGAGGGTGCGGGGGGCGCCGGATGCCGAGTGGCGCACGACCACGGCATCCGCTCCCATCGCCTGCAGAGTCTGCGCGGTGTCCTTCAGGCTCTCGCCCTTGGAGACGCTGGAACCCTTGGCTGCGAAGTTGATGACGTCGGCCGAGAGCCGCTTCGCTGCGGCTTCGAACGAGATGCGGGTGCGGGTGGAATCCTCGAAGAAGAGGTTGACCACGGTCTTGCCGAGCAGGGTCGGCAGCTTCTTGACCTGGCGGGACTGGGTGTCTGCCATGTCCTCGGCGACGTCGAGGATCTGCAGGGCGGTCGCGCGGTCGAGGGTGCGGGTGTCGAGCAGGTGCCTCATGATTCGATCGTCACCTCGTCGACCCCGTCGAGCTCCTTCAGGCGCACATTCACGCGCTCGGAGCTGGCCGACGGGATGTTCTTGCCGACGAAGTCGGGGCGGATCGGCAGTTCGCGGTGGCCGCGGTCGACGAGGATCGCCAGCCGCACGACCGCAGGGCGGCCGATCGACTGGATCGCGTCGAGGGCGGCGCGGATGCTGCGCCCGGAGAAGAGCACGTCGTCCACGAGCACCACGGTCTTGCCGTCGATGCCGCCGTCGGGGATCTCGGTGCGCTTGGGCGAGCGGGTCGGATGCTTCGACAGATCGTCGCGGAACAGCGTGATGTCCAACGATCCCACGGGGATCTCGGTGTCGGCGATCCCGGAGATGACCGGTCCGAGCCGGTCGGCGAGAGTGACCCCGCGAGTGGGGATCCCGAGGAGGACGATGCCCTCCGCTCCCCGATTGGATTCGAGGATCTCATGGGCGATGCGCGTCAGAGCGCGCGCGATATCGGCTTCCTGCAGCACGGTGCGTGCGGACATTGGCCACTTCCCTTCTCCGCCTCTCTGGACGGTTTTAAAGGTGGGTGATGTGTCCAGTCTAGCGACTCGGTGGCGTTGCAATGTCTTGGTGACGTCAATCGGAGCGCCGGCCCCGAGCTCGGCATGTCGCGCGTCGACACGCCGTGTCTGTCGCTCACTCTCCGGAGTTCGTCACCACGGCCTACTCTGGCGAGATGCTTCGCGGTGCAACCTTCGTCCGACACGCCATGCCCGAGGTCGACGCGACACGGCCGCCCGGCGAATGGATCCTCAGCAGCGATGGCATCAACGCAGCCGCAGCGCTCCAGCTCGAAGCCCTCGCAGCCTCTGCGGTGTCCAGCCCTGAGCGCAAGGCTGTGCAGACTGTCGCGCTCGCACTGCGTCTCCCCGAATCGGCTGTTGCCACCGCCGTGTCCTTCCGCGAGGTCGACCGGGTCGAGAGCGTCCATGACGGCTTTCGGGACGCAAGGCGGGCGTGGATCGCGGGGCGACTCGACGAGCGGCACGAGGGCTGGGAGACACCGGATGCCGCTGCCCGCCGCTTCCACGAGGGCCTGCTGGCGCAGGACGCGCGGCACGTGGTCGTCGGCACCCACGGGATGGTGCTGACCGCCTGGCTTGCGTCGCAGGGACTCGTCGCGGATGCGGTGGCCTTCTGGGAGGCGCTGCGCTTTCCGGACGTGGTGGAGATCGGCATCCCGCTGCTGCGCGTGCGGGCGGTGCTTACGGATGCCGACGGACGATTCGTGCTGATCAAGCGCGCGCGCCCCGGTCAGGAGCCGTACTGGACGACGCCCGGTGGCGGCGTGATGCTGGACGACGCCTCCGCGGATGATGCGCTGCGCCGCGAGCTGCACGAAGAGCTGGGTGCTGAGGTGGAACTCGGCGAGATCGTGCTCGAGCGTCAGCTCGACAGCATCCACTCCGAGGTCTTCTATGCGGCCCGGCTGACATCGATCGATCCCACCCTTGCCGACGGCCCCGAGTTCGACGACCCGTCACGCGGTGCGTACGAGGTCGAGGTCGTCACGCTCGACGAACTGCGCACCCTCGACCTGCGTCCCTCTGAGCTGAAGGAACTGCTGCTCGCTCAGCGCTGACCGCAGCTGCCGCTCACGCGCCGACGCGCAGAGCCTCGTCGGTGAGCGGGCACTGCGAGACGCGGATCGGGTGACCGGTGGTGGTCAGGCACTTGCCGGTCTTCAAGTCCCACTTCCAGTCGTGCATCGAGCAGGTCAGCACGCCGTCCTCGTCGATCTTTCCGGTGCGGGTCAGGTCGGCGCGCAGGTGCGGGCAGCGGCGCTGCACGACCCAGTCGCCGATCTCGGCATCCTCGGTCTGGTCGGTCTGCTCCTGGTACCAGTTCTCGACGTACTCGATGCGGTCCACCGACAGGCACTTCAGGAACGTGGTGAGGAACTCGTTGAACTTGCCGCTGCGGCCCACGGAGAACTGCATGGACAGGAAGATCGAGTTCGACCAGTCGATCTCGTGATCGCGGATGTTGGTGGAGACGAGATCGGCGGGGATCGTGTACCAGTAGATGCACTCCTCCCCCGCGTACTCGCGCACCTTGGCCTTGGGGAAGTCGACGACCATGTCCAGATCGCCGATGATGAAACGCACGTTCCCGCCGACGCCGAGGCGGATGGTGCGCGACTTCTTGATGAGCGGCTCCCACCACTCCTTGATCGCGGCGAGCATCTCGGCGGGCGGCAGGATCTCGGCGCGGGTGGCCTCCTCGTCGCGCAGCTCCTGCTGACGCGATGAGCGCTGCTCCTCGAGGTAGTCCCACTTCTCATCGAAGATGTGCGCGATCTCGGCGTCCGTGTACAGCGACTGCGAGACGTTCATCTCGCCGCTGTTCATCTCCACGACCGTGCCCGGCACGAACAGCCGGCCGTCGTACTGCGGCGCCTGCTCCTTGAGGTGGCCGAGGAACTCCTTCTGATCGGTGAAGATCGAGTCGTCGTCCTGGCCGGTGCCGTTGTAGCGGAAGATGTCGTCGCGCAGGAACATGGGCGGGCCGGCCATCGGGAAGACGTGCGGGGCGTCGACCTTCTCGATGTAGTACATGGCGCGCTTGTTCTGCGCCTCGCGCTTGAGCTTGGCGAAGTTCTGCTTGGCGTCCTGCGGCAGGTCGTAGACCATCGGCCACCAGATCGCCCCGGACACCTGCGTGAAGTACGCCTCCGGCTTGCCGAACGAGAGCAGCGCGTCGAGATCGAGCGGGTGCGAGTCGTTCTGGTTCAGGATCGACGCGGTGCCGTCGTCCACGCTCAGCGAGGAGTCGCCGATCGGGCCGTCACTGGGCGCACGCAGCGGCGTGATCATGAGCTTGGTGCCGCCGCGCTCGAAGACCTGGCCGGCGGGTGCGTAGAAGATGTTCTCGTATCCGAGGGCGCGGATGTCGTTCTCGAGGTCGTCCGTGACGTACTCCGGCAGCAGCACCTCGATGTCCTTGCGGATGTACTTCTCCAGCGCGCGCGGGTCGAAATGATCGCGGTGGCGGTGCGAGATGTACAGGAAGTCGGCCTCCCGGCCGATGCGCTCCCAGTCAAGGCCCCGGTTGTCGGGGAACGGGAACCACGAGCCGAAGAAGGACGGACCGACGACAGGGTCGCAGATGATGTTCCCGCCGACCGTCTCGATGAACATCCCGGCGTGACCGAGTCCCGTGATCCGCATATCTCTCCTCGTGCTTGGGCAGCCTCGATTCTATCGAGCGCACGCTGTGCGTCGGCGGCGCGGCGTCGGGGACATCGGACGCCGTCGTCGAACGACCTCAGGTCTCCAGCAGCCCGCGGATGTCGTCGGCGGTGATCGCCTTGGAGAACAGGTCCTCATCGTCCATCACCGCGGTGAACAGCCGCGCCTTGCGCTGCTGCAGTGCCAGCACCTTCTCCTCGATGGTGCCCGACGCGATCAGGCGATACACGAACACCGGACGATCCTGGCCGATGCGGTGCGTGCGGTCGATGGCCTGCGCCTCTGCCGCCGGGTTCCACCAGGGATCGAGCAGGAACACGTAGTCGGCCTCGGTGAGCGTCAGGCCGAAGCCACCCGCCTTGAGGCTGATCAGGAACACCGGCTGATCTCCGCCGCGGAAGCTGTCGATGACTTCGCTGCGACGTCGTGTCGAGCCGTCCAGATGCACGTGCTCGATCCCTGCCGCGGTCAGACGCTCGGCGGCGAGGTCGAGGAAGCTGGTGAACTGGCTGAACACGAGCGCCCGGTGTCCCTCGGCTTTCAGCTCCTGCACGTGCTCGAGCAGGACGTCGAGCTTGCTCGAGGGCACGCCGGCGTCGGCCGGGTCGATCAGGCCAGGCGCGAGCGCCAGCATCCGCAGCATCGTCAGCGAGCGGAACACCGTGAACCGGTTGCGATCCAGATCCGCGAGCAGCCCGAGCAGCTTCTGCCGTTCGCGCTGCAGCACCGTGTCGTAGCGCGCGCGGTGCGCGGGCGAGAGCTCGACGAACACCTCCTGCACCTGCTTCTCCGGCAGGTCGGCGGCGACGATCTCCTTCGTGCGGCGCAGCATGAGGGGGCGGACGCGGCGGCGCAATCGGGCGAGGCGCCGCTGGCGGTACTCGCCGCCCTCCTCGTTCTCCGGCACCTTGCCCTTCTCGATCGGCTGCACGTACTCCTCGCGGAATCTGCGCGCCGACGGGAACAGACCAGGCGCGGTCAGCGAGAACAGCGCCCACAGGTCGGTCAGCGTGTTCTCCAGCGGCGTTCCGGTGACGGCGATCTTCACCTGCGCCCGCAGCTCCGCGATCGCCTTGTGCGCCTTGGTCGCCGGGTTCTTCGCGAACTGGGCCTCGTCGAGGATCACGCCGGCCCAGTCGATCGCCGTGTACTCGTCGCCGTCGAGCCTGAGCAGCGTGTACGAGGTGACGATGATGTCCGCGCGCTGCGCGGCATCCGTCATCCGCTCGTCGCGCCGTGCGGACGTTCCCTCGACGACCTGCACGCGCAGGCCCGGAGCGAATCGCGCCGCCTCGCTGCGCCAGGTGCCGAGAACGGACGTCGGCGCCACCACGAGGAACGGGCGCTTCTCCCCCGTCTCGTGCGCATGCGTGATCAGGCTCAGCAGCTGCAAGGTCTTGCCGAGCCCCATGTCGTCGGCGAGCACGCCTCCGAGACGGTGCTTCCAGAGGAAGGCGAGCCAGTCGAAACCCTGCTTCTGATACGGCCGCAGCTGTGCGGTCAGACCGGCGGGTACCGCGGTCGCAGGGATGCTCTCCACGCTGCGCAGCCCCTCGGCGAGGACGCGCCAGGAGACGGCCGCCTCGGACTGATCGGCGAGGTCCTCGAAATCCTCCCACAGCGCCGTCTGATGCCGACTGAGGCGCGGGCCGGTCTCCCACTCGGCGAGAGTCGCGGCTTCGTCGATGAGGTCGCGCAGCGACTGCAGTGCGGGGTGAGCGAGCGAGAAGTAGCTGCCGTCGACGAGCACCATCTTCGCGCGGCGCTTGCTGAGCTCGGTGAACAGCGGCTTGAAGGGGATGGAGATGCCGTCGATCTTGACGATCACGCCGAGGTCGAACCAGTCGGGATCGGTGGATTCGACCGTCGACACCGCGATCTCGGGGGCGCCGGACAACTCGCGGTACTTCTTGCGCCGCCCGGTGACCACGACGCGAACGTCGCTGTCCTCGAACACGGGCAGCACCCTGGCCGTCCACTCCGCGGTGGCCACTCCGGTGCGCACGCCTCGCGGCTGGAACGGCTCGTCCGTCGCCGACCCCCACAGCCGCTCCAGGTCGCGCAGCGCCTGCCGCTCGGCCTCCGCATCACGGAAGGTCCCGTCGACGGGGCCCTGGCCTGGTTCGACGACCGGGACCGTCCCGTGGCCGGCGTACTCCCACTCGAAGCGGTGCTCCAGTCGATCCGCGGCGCCGAATGCCACGCGCAGCACCGGCTCCGGCCGCGCCGGTGCGGGCAGCTCCAGCCCGGATGCCACGGCGACGGCGGCCTGTCGCGCGATGACGGGGTACGCCTCGGTGAGGAAGAGGTCGCGATCCTCGCCGGCCACCTCGATCGTCTCCGCGGCGAGGATGGCGGCGCGCACCGGGGACGTCAGCGGTGCGGCGGCGAGCGTCACCTCGATGTCGGCGCCGACGACCTCCCACCGGTACAGTCCGGTGGAGCCGATCGGGCGGACGGATGCCGCAGGCACGCGCACGTCGTCGATGCGCACGTCCGTCTCGACGAGGAGTCCCCCGTCGTCGGTGCCGTCGATGCGCAGACCGGCGGATGCCGTGCCGGCGATGCGCACGGTGGTGTGCTTCTGCGAGGCGATCATCGGGATGCCCAGGTCCCGCAGAGCGTCCATGTGCTGCCAGAGCAGCGGCGACTCGACCCGGTCGAGGGGTATCCAGTCGCCCGCTGTGCCGGAGAGCAGGGAGTCCCTGGCGATCGCGAGGAAGTCGGTGAACCAGCGGGCCTGTCCGGCGTCGAAGCGGATGCCGGGCCGCCGCACACCGTCCCAGGTGGCATCGCCCTGGATCCACTTGCCGGTCGAGTCGCTGCGCATGAGCGGCCGAACGGCCAGCTGCACCTCGCCGTGCTCGCGGACGAGTTCGCGCGGTGTCGCGGTGCGCGCCGCGGCGGCCCCCCACCGGTCGACCGCGCGCGACGGGCGCACGCGAAGCTCGATGCCGAGTGCCAGCGAGGCGGTGGGCCGGGTGTTCGGCGCTTGCGGGATCAGTCGTCGCCAGGACGCCCGTTTGGCGTCGCGCTGTCTGTCCTCGGCCGCGGCTTCTGCGGATTCGGTGTCGGCCGCGATCAGCATCGCCGCGACCACGTGCTTGCAGGCGCGCTGCACGGGGCAGGAGCACGCCGTGCTGAGGATGGCGCCGCCGTCGAACTGCGCACGGCACCGATAGCTGCCGGAGCCGCTGCCGAACACCTCCGCCGTGAGCGTCTGCGTCTCGGCATCCCACGACGTGCGCTGGACGTATCCGCGTCGCGCGTAGTCCAGGCCGCGCTGGTACCCGCCGTCTCCGGCGAGACGGCGCAGCTGCTGCACGCTGGGGCGTGGAATGCTCATCTCAGCATCCTCTCGCCTGCCTGGGACACACCGCGCCCGGCGCAGGTCCGGGTGCGGCTGGCGTGACGGATCAGCGTGAGCGGTCGATGCGCGCGAGCACACCGTGGACGAATGCGCCGGAGTCCTCGGTGGAGAGCTCCTTGGCGAGCTCCACGGCCTCGTCGATGGCGACGGCGGTCGGCACCTCGTCGTTGAACAGGATCTCCCACGTGCCGATGCGCAGCAGCGCACGGTCGACGGCCGGCATCCGGTCGATCTTCCAGTCCCGGCTGTGGGTGGTGATCTGCTCGTCGATCTCGTCCTGGTGGTCGATGATCCCGTCGACGATGTCGCGGGCGTACAGCCAGGATGCCTGACGCGACGGTTCACTCGCGGCGCGGGTGGCGGCGGCGGCCAGCGTGACCGCAGGGGTCTCGCCGCGCACGTCGGCCGAGAAGAGGATGTCGAGAGCGCGCTTGCGCGCCTTGGTACGAGCGCTCAAGGTCAGTCGTTGATCCGGCCGAGGTAGCCACCGGTACGGGTGTCGACCTTGACCTTGGTGCCCTGGTCGAGGAACAGCGGGACCTGGATCTCGTAACCGGTCTCGAGCGTGGCGGGCTTGGTGCCGGCCGACGAGCGGTCGCCCTGCAGGCCGGGCTCGGTGTACGTGACCTCGAGCACGACGGACGCCGGAAGCTCGATGTACAGCGGGTTGTCGTTGTTGAGCGCGATCTGGACCTGCTGGTTCTCGAGCAGGAAGTTCGCCGAGTCGCCGACGGTCACCGCGGGGACGTTGATCTGGTCGTACGTCTCCTGGTCCATGAACACGAAGCTGTCGCCATCGGTGTACAGGTAGGTGAAGTCGCGGCGGTCGACGTTCTCGATCTCGATCTTCGTGCCGGCGTTGTACGTCTTGTCGACCGTCTTGCCCGTCACCACGTTCTTGAGCTTGGTGCGCACGAAGGCGCCGCCCTTGCCCGGCTTGACGTGCTGGAACTCCACGACGCTCCAGAGCTGCCCGTCGATCTTGATGACGACGCCATTCTTGATGTCTGCGGTGGATGCCATGCGGGTGGAGTCCGTTCATGTAGAAGGTTCGGTGGCCTTGGCGCGGAGGCGCCGAGAAAGTGGCCGAGAGTCGATTCTATCGGATGCCGATGGGCGACCGTTTCACGAGGCGCACGCGCCCCCGGACGGTCGAGGCTCTGCACCGCCGTCGTCGCGCTCGCCGTCAGCTCGCCGTCTGAAGCATCCGGAGGATCTCCGGCCAGGCGCGTGCACCCAGTTCGGCGTCCGCTTCGGGGGTGCCCCCGCGACGCATCGAGACCCCGCCGCTCACCGCCTTCTCGCCAGGGAGGATCATCCGGTGCCCGGCCTGCGGGTGGCTGATGATGGTCGTCTTCAGTCCGGCATCCCGCCGCACATGCTCGATCGCGCCGGCGAAGTAGATGCTCGGCCAGACCTGGTCATCTCCGGCGGCGACCAGGAGCACCTCGCCGGTGATGTCCTCGACGCGGATCCGCGCAGCCGCGGTCGCGTTCTCATCGACGCGCAGACTTGCTTCGTAGAGCGGCAGGAACGACGGCGGTTCCGCAGCCGGGATCCATGTCGGATCGAAGGACACCGCCGGCAGCGGCACTCCGTCGTGCGTCCAGTGCGACGACCATGATGTCCCATCGGTCCCGGCCCAGACCACAGAGGAGGGCGCGGCCGCGATGACACCGTCGACGGCGAACCGACTCGCCGTCACGAGGGCGGCTTCGGCGCCGAAGGACGTGCCGAAGAGCACCACGCGATCAGCATCCTGTCGCAGCGACGATATCTGCTCGGCGAACAGTTCGAGAGGCACCTCGTGAGGCGTCGGACGCTGTCCGGTCCCACCGAACCAGCGGATGGCGCGCACCCGCGCTCCTGTGACGGCCAGCAGCTCCGCGCGCTCCCGCTCCACCCGTCCACTGGATCCCGCCAGCAGCAGGACCGCGGTGCCGTTCGCGATCGCGGGACCGGCCTCATGCAGGTCCGCGGATGCGATCACGAGTCCTGATCGCCGATGAACGCGACCAGTGCGCGCACGGCTTCGGCGTACCCGTCGACGCCCCTGCCCACCACCCGCACGGCGGCCACGTCGTCCAGGTAGGAGAAGTGGCGGAACTTCTCGCGGGCGTACACGTCCGAGATGTGCACCTCCGCGAACGGCAGGCTCACGCCGGTGAGCGCATCGCGCAGCGCGACCGAGGTGTGCGTCAGCCCACCCGGGTTGATGACGATGCCCGCGCAGTCCTCGCGGGCGGCATGGATCGCATCGATCAGCGCACCCTCGTGGTTGCTCTGCAGCGCACGCACCTCGTACCCGAGGTCCGCCGCCGTCTGCGCGGTCAGCTGCTCGACGTCGGCCAGCGTGGCGGTGCCGTACACCTCCGGCTCGCGGGTGCCGAGCAGATTGAGGTTCGGGCCGTTCAGGAGCATGAGGCGAAGAGGTGCGGACACGCTCCGCACATTACCAGCGAGCCCCTGTCGGCTCAGCCGGCCGCAACCGCGGTGAGCAGCATCACGCCTTCGGAGCCCGCATCGCAGAATCCGCCGTACGCCCCGAAGTAGGAGTCCGGATTCCCGCCGTCGGGCAGGTCGGCGAGCGCGATCAGCGCCCCCTCCGCGGAGAGTGCCGATCCGTCGGACACGACCTCCCCGCCGTCCAGCACCACTCGGCCGCCATCGTCACGATCCGACTCGGCCGCATCCGGCCAGACGATCCACGCGCCGTCGCCGGACTCGCCCGACCAGGTGAAGCATCCGTCATCGCGAACCGTGAGCGTGCCGCGCAGTCGCTCCGGCGCGGCGCCGGCGCGCACGAACGCCGCCAGAGCGTCCTCCGCTGTCAGCGCGCCCAGACCGAACCCGCCCTCGTCGGGCGCGCCCGTGCCGCTGCATCCGACCAGCATCGATCCCACGACGATCACCGTCGCCAGCATCCCGCCTCTGCGCATGACCGGACTGTATCAGCCCGCGATCTCCTGGTAGGCGGCGAACATCAGCGACTCGTCAGGAGCCTGCAGCACGGTCGGCTTGGCGATGTCGTCGAGCAGGATGAAGCGCAGCATCCCGCCCCGAGCCTTCTTGTCGCGCTGCATGGTCGACAGCAGCGCCGGCCACGCCCCGGCGCGGTAGGTCGTCGGCAGCCCGAGCAGGTCCAGGATGCTGCGGTGACGATCCACCGCGGCATCCGAGAGTCGGCCCGCCAGCCGGGAGAGTTCGGCGGCGTACATCATGCCGATCGAGATCGCCGCGCCGTGGCGCCACTGGTAGCGCTCGGCGTGCTCGATCGCGTGACCGAGGGTGTGGCCGTAGTTGAGGATCTCACGCAGCCCCGCCTCGCGGAAGTCGTCCGAGACGACCTTCGCCTTCATCTCGATCGCGAGCTCGATGGTGCGGCGGAACTCGTCGGACGAGGTGTCCACCGCGCGCTGCGGGTCGGCTTCGATGATGTCGAGGATCTCGGGTGCCCAGATGAAGCCGGCCTTCACGACCTCCGCATAGCCCGCCGTCGCCTCGTTCGCGCTCAGGCTGCCCAGTTCGTCCAGATCGCCGATCACGGCGCGCGGCGCCCAGAATGCGCCGACCATGTTCTTGCCCTCGGCGGTGTTCACGCCGGTCTTGCCGCCGACGGACGCATCCACGAGGCCCAGCACCGTGGTCGGCACCTGCACGACCTGCACGCCGCGCAGCCAGGTGGCGGCCACGAAGCCGGCGACGTCGGTGACGGAGCCGCCGCCGTAGCCGATCACGGCGTCGCTGCGGGTGAAGTCGGCCTGGCCCATGATCTGCCAGCAGAACGCCGCGACCTCGATGCGCTTGCCCGCCTCGGCATCCGGGATCTCCGCGAGCAGCACCTGCAGGGAACCGTCGGCCATCAGCCGGTCGCGCAGTTCGGCGGCACGGAGCGCGAGCGTCGGGGCGTGGACCACGAGCACCTTCCGCACCTCGGGCGCCAGCGCGGCCTGCACCTGGTCGAGGATCCCCCGGCCGACGGTGATGTCGTACGCGGCCAGCCCCGTCACACTGATGGTCTTCGTGCTCATGCCAGTTCCTTCCTCCAAGCGGCGATCTCCTCCGCGAGCACGCCCATCGGCCGGTGCGAGGTGTCGACGGTGAGATCCGCGACCTCCTCGTACCAGCTGCGGCGCTCGTCGAAGATCGTCCGCCAACGTTCCACAGGGTCGCCCTCACCCGCGAGCAGCGGGCGTCCCGCACCGGTGATGCGACGGGCGACCGATTCCGCGCTCACGGTCAGGAATGCCACCGGATGCTGCGCGAGCAGTGCCCGCGTCCCAGCATCCGTCACAGCTCCCCCGCCGAGCGACACGACGCCGCCCTCGGAGACGGCATCAGCGACCGCTTGGCGTTCCAGCGCACGGAAGTACGGCTCGCCGTGCTCCGCGAAGATCTGCGGGATCAGTCCGTGCTCCGCGGCGATCCGCTTGTCGGTGTCGATGAACGGCACCTCGAGCAGGCGCGCGACGCGACGCCCCACACTCGTCTTGCCGGCGGCCATCGGGCCGACGAGCACCAGGGTCAGCGGCGTCTCGGACCGCTCAGGAGAGCTCATCATGGGCGAGCAGCGCCGCCTCCGACGCCGGCGCCGTGCGCAGCGTCTCAGGGATGCCCGCCAGGTAGCCGTCGACGTTGCGACGGGTCTCGCGGATGCTGTCGCCGCCGAACTTCTCGAGCAGCGAGTTCGTCAGCTCGATCGCCACCATCGCCTCGGCCACGACGCCCGCAGCGGGCACCGCGCACACGTCCGAGCGCTGGTGATGCGCGGTCGCCGTCTCACCGGAGGCCACATCGATCGTGCGCAGCGAGTGCGGAACGGTCGCGATCGGCTTCATGCCGGCGCGCACGCGCAGCACGGTTCCGGTGGTCATTCCGCCCTCGGTGCCGCCCGCGCGGTCGGATGCGCGGGTGATGCCGTCCTCGGTCGCGAACAGTTCGTCGTGAGCGGCCGATCCGCGGCGACGGGTCGTCTCGAAGCCGTCGCCGACCTCGACGCCCTTGATCGCCTGAATGCTCATCAGCGCCTGCGCCAGGCGGCCGTCCAGGCGACGGTCCCAGTGCACGTGCGAACCCACCCCCGGCGGAAGCCCGTAGGCCAGCACCTCGACGATGCCGCCGAGCGTGTCACCGTCCTTGCGGGCGTCGTCGACCTCGGCGACCATCCGTGCGGAGGTCTCGGCGTCGAAGCACCGGAGCGGATCGGCATCCAGCGCGTCGACGTCATCCGGCATCGGCAGCGGTGAGCCGTCGGGCACCCGCACCGGGCCGATCGAGAGGGTGTGGCTGACCAGACGGATGCCCAGCTCCGCGAGGAACGACCGGGCCACGGCGCCGAGTGCCACGCGGGCCGCCGTCTCGCGGGCGCTGGCGCGCTCGAGGATCGGACGGGCCTCATCGAAGTCGTACTTCTGCATTCCGACCAGGTCGGCGTGTCCCGGGCGCGGGCGGGTCAGGGCCGCGCCGCGTCCGCGGGACTTCTCGGTCAGCTCGGCGGGCGCCGGGCTCATCACCTCGGTCCACTTCGGCCACTCGGTGTTCCCGATGCGCAGCGCGATCGGGCTGCCCATGCTCCGCCCGTGGCGGACACCGCCGGAGATCGTCAGCTCGTCCTGCTCGAACTTCATCCGCGAGCCGCGCCCGTAGCCGAGCTTGCGTCGCTGAAGATCGGCCTGGATGGCCTCGGCGGTGACCGTGACGCCGGAGGGAAGACCCTCCATGACGGCGATGAGTTCGGGGCCGTGGGATTCGCCGGCCGTGAGCACGCGGAGCATGCCTCTAGTCTTCCATGCTCGCCGACCGCATGACCGCCACGATGACGTCCTCCTCGGGCAGCGGCTGGTCCTGGTCGCCGTACAGGAAGATGCGGATCTGACGCACGGCCTGGTACAGCAGCATCTCGAACCCGGAGATCACCGGGGCCGATGTCCAGCCGGCGGCCAGAGCGGAGGGCCAGGGAGCGTAGGCGGCTTCGAACAGCACACCGCCGGATGCCGACAGCGGCGCCGACACCGAGGCGTCCAGCACCGTCCCGCTGGGCAGGGTCGCGATCGTCGCGTCGACGTCGTCCGCGGGCGCGCCGAACGGCGCGGCCGTGACCCGTACGCCCAGCTCGGCGGCGATCCGCTGCAGTCGCTGCACGGCCTCGGGACGTCGGGCGCGCACCTCCACCGATTCCGCCCCGAGTTCGCCGACGGAGACCAGAGCGGATGCCGCGGTCGCCCCGGCCCCCAGGATGCGGACACGGCGGACCTCATCGACGCCCGCGTGCGCGAAGGCGTCGACGATGCCGCCCACGTCGGTGTTGAACCCCTGAAGCCGGTCGCCGAGCAGCAGCGTGTTGACCGCGCCGGTCAGCGCGGCGTGACGGTCGACCTCGTCGGCCGCGGCATGCGCGACCTCTTTGAGCGGCATCGTCAGCGAGAGACCGCGCCAGGTGGCGTCGCGCTCGTCGAGTGCGTCCGCGAAAGCATGCTCGTCGACCCGGCGCCTGTCGTACTGCCAGTCGAGCCCGAGCACGCGGTACGCGGCCGAATGGATGGCCGGCGATCTGCTGTGGCCGATCGGGTCGCCCCAGACGGCGAGCCGGGTGCCCGACGTCATGTGCGTACCGCCGCGGCCCCCGCCATCAGTAGCATCCGCCGTCCGGGTTGTCCTTGCACCACTTCCGGTACTCGGCCTCGGCGGCCTGCTGCTCCGCATAGGTCGCGGAGAAGACCGTCTTGCCGGTGTCGAGGTTCACGGTGACGAAGTAGAACCACGGGCCGTCCACGGGGTTGTACGCCGCCTCGATCGCGGCGTGGCTCGGGTTCGAGATCGGCGAGGCCGGCAGACCCGCGTGCTGGTACGTGTTCCACGGGTTCTGGTCGTTCTTGACCGTCTCCCAGGGCCAGGACGAGACCGGGCCCTCGTGCGTGAGTCCGTAGCCGTACTGGGCGGTCGAGTCCATCTGCAGCAGGCCGTGCGTCTCGTCGTTGGCCGGGTCGAGCCGGTTCTCGATGACGCGCGAGACCTTGGCGAAGTCGGCGGTGTGGCCCTCGCGCTGAACGATGGAGGCGATCGCGAGCACGCGCTGCGCATCGTCCGCGGGGACGCCGACCTTCGCGAGCGACTCCTGGGTGCGGGCGACCATGCGGGCGATGACGTCCTTCGCGGTGGCACCGGGATCGAACGTGTACACCGCCGGGAACAGCCATCCCTCGAGGGTCTTCGCCTGCACCCCGTAGACGGTCGGGTCCTTGATCGCCGCCTGCAGGTCCGCCAGCGGGATGCCGACGCCGTCGACGATCTGCGGCAGTGAGGACGCGACCGTGCCGCCCTCGCTGATGCGCACGGTGTTCTCCATGCGGTTCGAGGGCTCCTCGAGAGCCTTCAACGCCGCGGCTGCGGTCATCTTCTTCTGCAGCTTGTAGACGCCGGGGTAGAACGTGGCCGCCGAGCCTTCGGCGACGAGATAGTCGTAGAAGACGCTCTTCGTCTTCGTCACGCCCGCGTTGAACAGCGCAGTCGACACCGGCGAGCCGGTGTCGCCCTTCCTGATGGTCACCAGGGCCTCGCCGGTGGCCTGTCCGGCCTCGTAGTCCTTCGGCTCGCCCCAGCCCATCAGATCGTCGATCTTGGTCTGGTAGGTGTTGTAGACCCATGCACCGCCGGCCGCGATGCCGCCCAGCAGCACGAGCACGATGATCAGTCCGATCAGACAGCCGCGACCGCGCTTCCTGGTCGGCGCGCTGTGATGGCGCTCGGGGGCGAACAGGTCATCGAGCTGGTCGCCTTCGGCGGATCGTCCATCCGCGGTCTCCCCCACGACTGCGGGCTCGGCCGCAGCGGGTGCGGCCTGAACGGGGGCGAAAGCGGGAGCAGCGGCGGGCACGGGTGCGCCGGCGGGCACGGGTGCAGCAGCAGGCTCGGACGCGCTGGTGGGTTTGTCGGCTGCGGCATCCGATTGCGTGCTCGGGGCTTCCGTGCTCTCCCGAGCTGCCCGCAGCGCACGGCGCGAGCCGGGTGCCGGCTCCTCGCGGGCTGAGCGCTCGGGGAGGTTCGACGCCGCGGTCGGGAGGTTGTCGAACAGACGGCCCAGACCGTCGTGGTGCGGGGAATCGTCGGCGTCAGTCATCGTGGACGGACTCCTCATCGAAATCTATCAACGCACCGGCCGGGGTACCGGTGCTCTTCTCGGTGTCGATGGCGTGCTGCAGGAACACGACCGCCGCCACCTGGTCGACAATGCTACGAGACTTCTTCTGAGATCTCCCCGAAGAGCGCAGCGCCGCGTGCGCCGTGACGGTGCTGAGCCGCTCGTCCACCATCCGCACGGAGACTCCGGTGCGCCGGGCGATCGCCGCGGCGAATTCGCGCGCATCGGTCGTCGAGGGGGTGTCCTCGCCGCGCATGTTCACGGGCAGGCCGACGATGATCTCCAGCGGCTCCCACTCCTGCGCGAGCTGCTGGATGCGATCGATCGAGGCGTCCGAGCGCGGCACCGTCTCCACGGGAACCGCGAGCATGCCGTCCGGATCGCACCGGGCCACACCGACGCGCGCCTTCCCCACGTCGATGCCGAGCCGGGTGCCGCGACGGAAGCCGGTCACGCTGCCGTGAGCTCCGTGACGATGGCCTCCAGCGCGGCGTCCAGCGCCGTGGCGTCGGTTCCGCCGCCCTGTGCGACGTCGTCCTTGCCGCCACCGCCCCCGCCGAGCACGCCGGCCGCGATGCGCACCAGCGCACCGGCCTTCGCACCCACCGCGCGGGCGGCGTCGTTCGTCGCGACGACCACGATCGGACGTCCGCCGACGATGCCGCCGAACGCCACCACGGCCGCGTCCGACCCGAGACGCTCGCGTACGCTCAACGCCAGGGTGCGGACGTCATCCGCGGAGCCGACTTCGCCCAGCGACGTCGCGGCGACGCGGTGGACACCGACCATCCGCGCGCCCTCGGCGAGAGCGGGAACCCGACCCTCGCGCTCCTTGGCTTCGAACCGTGCGATCCGCTTCTCGGCAGCCTTCAGATTCGCCTGCAGCTCTTCGATGCGCGAGGACAGCTGGTCGCGCGGCGCCTTCAGTGCCGCGGACAGCTGCGAGACGATCGTTCGCTCCGCGGCGAGCTCGCGGAACGCGTCCTGACCCACGAGCGCCTCGATGCGGCGGTTCGACGCGCCGACCGACGATTCGCCGACGACGCTGACGAGACCGATCTCGGAGCTCGAGGAGACGTGCGTGCCCGCGCAGAGCTCGCGAGACCAGGGACCGCCGATGTCGACCATGCGGACGACGTCGCCGTACTTCTCGCCGAACAGCGCCATGGCGCCGGCTTCCTTCGCCTCATCGAGCGACACGATGCGGGTGGTGACCTCGAGCGCGTCGTTGACGGCGCGATTGGCGATGTCCTCGATCTCCGTGCGGGTCTCCGCCGACAGCGGCTGCGACCATGCGAAGTCGAAGCGCATGTAGCCCGCACGGTTCAGCGAACCCGCCTGCGTGGCCGTCTGGCCGAGCGTGTCCCGCAGCGCGGCGTGCACGAGGTGCGTGGCCGAGTGCGCCTGACGAGCCGCGCGCCGGTTGGCGGCATCCACCACGGTGGTCGCACGGTCGTCGATCGCCACGGCGCCCGAGGCGACGTGCACGGTGTGACTGATCAGTCCGGGAACCGGACGCTGCACGTCCAGCACGTCCAGCTCGAAGCCGGTGCCGACGATGGTGCCCTTGTCGGCGACCTGGCCGCCGGACTCCGCGTAGAGAGTGGTCTCGGCGAGGATGACCTCCGCCACCTGGCCCTCGGACGCCGTCTGCACGGGTGCGCCGTCGACGATGATGCCGAGGATGCGGGAGTCGGCCTGCAGGTCGGTGTATCCCAGGTAACCGGTCTCACCGAGCGCGCGGAACTGCCGGTACACCGAGACATCCGCCAGCTGGCGCTTGCGGTTGCGGGCATCGGCCTTGGCGCGCTCGCGCTGCTCGGTCATGAGCGAGTCGAACGCGGTGCGGTCGACGGACAGGCCGGCCTCCTCGGCGACCTCGAGGGTGAGGTCGATCGGGAATCCGTACGTGTCGTGCAGCAGGAACGCCTCGGGGCCGCTCAGCGTGGCCGCGCCCTTCTTCTTCGTCTCGCTCAGCGCGAGATCGAGGATGGTGGATCCCTGCGCGAGCGTGCGACGGAACGTCTCCTCCTCGGCGAAGGCAGCCGAGGACAGCACGCCCCAGTCCTTCTCCAGCTCGGGGTACGAGGACTTCATGGCGTCGCGCGATGCCTCGAAGAGCTCGGGGAACGACGGTGCATCGACACCGAGCAGGCGCATCGAGCGCACCGTGCGGCGCATCAGGCGGCGCAGGATGTAGCCGCGACCCTCGTTGGAGGGGCGGATGCCGTCGGAGAGCAGCATCAGCGAGGAGCGCACGTGATCGGCGACCACACGGAAGCGCACGTCGTCCTCGTGCACCGCGCCGTAGGTGCGGCCGGAGAGCTCGACCGCGCGATCCAGCACCGGGCGCACCTGGTCGGTCTCGTACATGTTCTCGACGCCCTGCTTGAGGAACGCGACCCGCTCCAGGCCCATGCCGGTGTCGATGTTCTTCATCGGCAGCTCGCCCGTGATGTCGAACTCGGTCTTGCCGCGGATGTTGTCGATGAAGTCCTGCATGAACACGAGGTTCCAGATCTCCAGGAACCGGCTGTCGTCGACGGCCGGACCGCCGTCGCGACCGTACGCGGGACCGCGGTCGAAGAAGATCTCGGAGTCCGGTCCGCCAGGGCCGGGCTGACCGGTGTTCCAGTAGTTGTCGGCGCGGCCGAGGCGCTGGATGCGCTCGGGCTTGAGGCCGATGATGTCGCGCCAGATGGACTCCGCCTCGTCATCGGTCTCGTAGACCGTGACCCAGAGGTCCTTCTCATCGAACCCGAGTCCGCCGTCGGACTCGGAAGACGTCAGCAGCTCCCACGCGTAGCGGATCGCGCCTTCCTTGAAGTAGTCGCCGAAGGACCAGTTGCCGAGCATCTGGAAGAACGTGCCGTGGCGCGCCGTGCGTCCGACCTCTTCGATGTCATTGGTGCGGATGCACTTCTGCACGTCCGCGATGCGGGGGTGAGGCGCAGGAACGACACCCGTCAGATACGGGATCATCGGCACCATTCCGGCGACCGTGAACAGCAACGACGGATCGTCGCTGACCAGAGAGGCCGAAGGGACGATGAGGTGGTCGTTCTTCTCGAAGTAATCGAGGTAGCGCTGCGCGATCTCCGCAGTTCTCATAGTGCTCGTGGGTTTCCTTGCGTGGCGGAGCCGCGTCCTCGGGACGCGGCTCGATTCGAAATCGTGGTCAGTCGTCTGCAGGGTCCGACAGGCGCGCCTCCTGCTGGCGGTACGCCTGGCCGAGGATGCCGGCGAACTCCGAGATGCGCGCATCGACCTCGGCGAAGATCTCCTGACCACGAGGGTCCTTGTTCATGAAGTGCGCGGCGACGAACCCGCCGATCACACCGATCAGGAACCAGCTCAGATTCTTCATTCCGCCATCCTACGACGAGAGGCGCCGGGGAATCCCCCGGCGCCTCTCGTGCGTGCTGATATCAGCGGGCTGCGTAGTACTCGACGACGAGCTGCACTTCACAGGTCACGGGGACCTCGGCGCGCTTCGGACGACGGACCAGGCGGGCCTGCAGCTTGTCCAGCTCGACCTCGAGGTAAGCCGGAACCGGGGGCAGGACCTCGGCGTGACCGCCGGCGGCTGCGACCTGGAAGGGCTCGAGCGCCTCGGACTTGGCCTTGACGTGGATGAGCTGACCCGGCTTCACGCGGAAGGACGGGCGGTCGACGAGCTGGCCGTCGACGAGGATGTGGCGGTGCACGACCAGCTGACGGGCCTGCGCCGTGGTGCGGGCGAAGCCCGAACGCACCACGAGTGCGTCGAGACGCATCTCGAGGAGCTCGACCAGGTTCTCACCGGTCAGGCCGTCCTTGCGGCGGGACTCATTGAACGCGATGCGGAGCTGCTTCTCGCGGATGCCGTACTGCTCGCGAAGACGCTGCTTCTCGCGCAGACGGACGGCGTAGTCGCTGTCGGCCTTGCGCTTGGTGCGGCCGTGCTCACCCGGAGCGTAGGGACGCTTCTCGAGGTAGCGGGCGGCCTTCGGGGTGAGCGGGATACCCAGCGCGCGGCTGAGACGGACCTTGCGGCGGTCCTGGGACTTCGTGACCACGAAGTGTTCCTTCCGTGACGTGGACGCGTCTTTCACGTCTCACGGGCGTATCGCCTCGGTTCCGCCTTCTCGCAGCGCACGCCGGGGCGCGTCGGGAAGTGATTCAGGAGTGGAGGGATGCCCGAAAACTGGGTTTCGAGCCGTTCAATGCTAACAGACGCAGCGGTCCGACTTCAGCGGTCGCCCAGGATCTTGCGGATGCGCTCCAGTCGCGGTGCGATGTCGCGCTCGGCGCCGAGGTTCTTCGGCTCGTAGTACCGGCGACTCTGCAGCTCGTCGGGAAGGTACTGCTGCGGCAGGATGCCCGCATCGCTGTCGTGCGGATACCGGTAGCCCTTGCCGTGCCCGAGTCGCTTGGCACCCGCGTAGTGCGCATCGCGCAGGTGGATCGGGACCCGCCCGAATCCGCCCGCGCGCACATCGGCGATGGCCTGGTTGATCGCCATGTACGCCGCGTTCGACTTGGCGGTGGTGGCCAGGTAGATGGTCGCCTCCGCGAGCGGGATGCGCCCCTCCGGCATCCCGATGAACGCCACGGCATCGGCGGCGGCGTTCGCGATGACGAGCGCCTGCGGATCGGCCAGTCCGATGTCCTCCGCGGCCGAGATCACGAGTCGCCGCGCGATGAAGCGGGGATCCTCCCCCGCCTCGATCATGCGCGCGAGGTAGTGCACGGCGGCATCCGGATCCGAGCCGCGGATCGACTTGATGAACGCGCTGATGACGTCGTAGTGCTCATCGCCCTGGCGGTCGTAGCGCAGCAGTGCACGGTCGACGGCCTGCGCGACATCCTCGTCGGAGACCACCGCAGAGGTCTCATCGTCGGCCCGCGACATCGCCACGGCGGCAGCCGCCTCCAGGCCGGTCAGAGCGCGCCGGGCGTCTCCGGAGGCCAGGCGGATCAGCGCCGCCCGTGCGTCGTCGGCGACGGTCACCGCACCCGACAGCCCGCGCGCATCGGTGACCGCCCGGTCGACGAGTTCGCCGATCTCGTCATCGGTGAGCGGCTGCAGGGTGAGCAGCAGGGACCGTGACAGCAGCGGTGAGATCACCGAGAACGACGGATTCTCGGTGGTGGCCGCGATGAGGATGACCCAGCCGTTCTCGACGCCGGGCAGCAGCGCGTCCTGCTGCGCCTTGGTGAAGCGGTGGATCTCGTCGAGGAACAGGATCGTCGTCTGCCCGTAGAGGTCGCGCTGGGTCACGGCGTCCTGCATGACCTCCCGGACATCCTTCACGCCGGCGGTGATGGCGGACAGCTCGATGAAGCGACGGCCCGAGGAGCGCGCGATGGCCTGAGCCAGAGTCGTCTTGCCCGTACCTGGCGGCCCCCAGAGGATCATCGAGACCGCACCGGGCGTGGTCGTGTCGGGGTCGGCGAGGGCCACGATCGGCGAGCCCGCGCGCAGCAGATGCTTCTGACCCGCGACCTCGTCGAGCGAGACCGGCCGCATGCGCACGGCAAGCGGCGTCTGCCCGGAGAGCAGGGGTGCGGCTGGCGTCATGCTTCCAGGCTAGTCGCGGTCGCGGACACGCTCGACGCGGCGATCTCACTGCGCGTCCGCGGCGAGGTGAGCAGATCGTTCCACGGCCGTAACGGATCAGCCCCTCCCCCGAAACGGTGCGCGGTGAGGCTGAGGGCAGCCGAGCCCGCCGGGCTCCCGTCGCTGGAGGTTCCGTGTCCTACATCAAGCCACCCGAGCTCGTCGCCCGCATGATCGACGCCGGCGCTGCCAAGATGCAGCTGTCCGCCCGGGACACCCTCATCCGTGCCTTCATGGGGGCGGCTCTGCTCACCATGGGCGCCGCCTTCGCCGTCACCGTGTCGACGCAGACCGCGCAGCCGCTCCTCGGCGCGGTGCTCTTCCCGATCGGCTTCGTCATCCTGTACCTGTTCGGCTTCGATCTGCTCACCGGGGTCTTCACGCTCGGCCCGCTGGCCGTGATCGCCCGGCGGCCGGGCGCGACCATCCGAGCGATGCTGCGCAACTGGGGCCTGGTGTTCCTGGGCAACCTGATGGGGGCCGTCCTGGTCGCCGTCCTGATGGCGGTCTGTTTCACCTACGGGTTCTCCACCGAGCCCAGCGCCGTCGGGCACGCGATCGGCGAGATCGGACACGGCCGTACGGTGGGTTACGCCGATCACGGACTCGCCGGGATGCTCACGCTGTTCATCCGAGGCGTGCTCTGCAACTGGCTCGTCTCGACCGGTGTGGTCCTGGCCATGGCATCCGACAGCCTGTCCAGCAAGGTCCTGGCGATGTGGCTGCCGATCACGCTGTTCTTCTACATGGGCTTCGAGCACTCGATCGTGAACATGTTCCTCTTCCCCTCTGGGCTCATGCTGGGGGCTGATTTCACGCTCTGGGACTACCTGATCTGGAACGAGATCCCCACGGTGATCGGGAACCTCTTCGGCGGTCTGCTGTTCGTGGCGCTTCCGCTGTACTTCACCCACGGACGCACCCGCCTCCGCTCGCCGCGCCGCACGACCGGGCCCGTCGTCGTCGCTCCCGTCGTCAGCGCCCCGGTCGTCAGTGCACCGGTCGTCGACGAGGCGGATGCCCGTGCCGCGCACTTCGACGAGGCCGACATCCGTGAACTCGTCTCGCAGCCGGGTGGTCGATGACCGCACGACAGCAGTGAGGGGCGTGGCCGCCGGCCACGCCCCTCACTGCTGTCCGATGTCAGAGCGAGTGCTGATACCGCTCCATGATCACCTCGGCGACGCGCGGGTCGGCGCCGAGCGGGGCCGAGACGACATCGGCACCGGAGCGACGGACCAGTCCGGTGAAGAATCCCGGAGCGAGCATGTGGCTGGCGGCGATGACGCGCGTCGCACCGTCGGCTCGAGACGAGGACACGGCCTCGGCGAGGCGCGGACCCGCACCGGACGCGTACCCCACCGTGACCGGTGCCGGCACCAGGCGACGCAGGTTCTCCGCTGCCGCGTCCACATCGGCGGCGGCGGCCGGGTCGCTGGATCCGGCCGCCGCGAGCACCACGCTGTCACCCGGCCGCCATGCGCCCCGTACTGCGGCGCGCAGCCGGGTCGCGAGCACATGTGCGATCAGCGGATGCGTACCCAGCGGATCCGTCTGGCGAGCGGGCGCGTGAGCGGCCACCGCGCTGGCGATGTCCACCGCGGTGTGGTGTCCCGAGGAGAGCAGCAGCGGGACGACGACCGTGGTGTCGCTGCGGCTCTCTCGCGCGACGACGACGTCGACCCGCGGCGACTGCACATCGACGAACGCGGGCACGACCCGGACCGCCGGCATCCGATCCTGCACGAGTGCGACCAGCCGTGAGACCGTCGCGCGGCCCTCCGGCGAGCTCGTGCCGTGCGAGCAGGCGATGAGTGTCGTCATTCCGGTTCCTCCGTCGTCAATCGATATCCGCGCTTGGTCACCGTCTGCACCGTGTCGCCGCCGCCGAGGCGATCACGCAGGCGGGCGATCGCCATCTCCACGGCATGGGCGCGTTCGCCGCCCCGTGGCAGTGCATGCCCCAGCTCCTCCCTGCTGAGCACCCGGCCGCGGGCGTCGAAGAGCGCGCCGAGGATGCTGGCCGATGCGGGTGACAGCCCGATGAGACGACCGTCCAGCACCGCCCCGGCGCTGCGCACCTGCAGCTCCCCCGCCGCCGTCGCCAGCCGGGGCTCACGGCCGCTGTAGTGCTCCACCACGCTGCGCACGAGCGAACCGAGCCGGCCGCGTGCGGCGATCCGGGTCGGCAGGTCGACGTCGTCGAGGGGCCCGGCGGTGATCGGACCGACCGACGCGAGCAGCAGTCTGCCGCTGTACGCGCGCTCCCGGATGCGATCGAGCACTCCCTGGCTCTCGGCGATGCGCACCCACTCGCGGGCTCCGGGCGCGGAGGTGAACAGCACGGCATCCACGCCCCCTGCGGCGGTCTGCAGCACCGATCGCCGGACGACGTCCGGGTCGGGCGGCGGCCCCCAGCGGTACACGGTGAGCGGCACGACCTGTGCGCCGTGTCGCTCCAGCTGCTCATCCAGGTCATCGGCGCCCGCGCCATGGTGCTGGACGGCGATCCTGCGCCCGGCCGCACCGTCGGCGATGAGGTACTCGGCCACCTCGGCGGAGGTCTCGGACTCGGCGACCCAGTCGGCCGTGAATCCGGCCTGCTGGATCGCGCCGTGCGCCTTGGGGCCGCGGGCGACGAACCGCGCGCCCGCCAGAGCGTCGGACAGGCTGGCGTGAAGATCGTTCTGGTCGACGGCATCCATCCAGCCGCGCAGACCCACTCCGGTCGTCACGACGACGATATCCGGCGGCTCAACGATGAGTTCTCGGGTGCGTGTGATCAGTTCGTCGTCATCGATCGCGGGGATGATGCTGAGTGCAGGAGCGCAATGGACGACGGCCCCGCGACGCTCCAGCGCGGCGGCCAGATCGGCGGAGCGACGGTCGGCGGCGATGACGATCACGCAGCCCTCCAGCACGGCGTCCGGGCCAGGGCGCGCGGTCACGCGGAAGCCGCCCGGACGAAGGGCCCGTCCGGCAGAAGGAGCCCTGCGCGCGCGACATCTCCGATCACGATCACGGCGGGGTTGCGCAGCCCGATCTGCTGAGCATCCGCGACCGCGCGACCTAGGGTCGAGCGCGTCGTGCGCTGCTGCGGTGTGTGTCCGCTCTCCACGAAGGCGATCGGACGGTCCGCCGCGACGCCGTGCCGCAGGGCGTCGGAGACGATCCGCGGGAGCGCCGCGACGCCCATCAGCACCACCGTCGTCACCGTGGGGTCCGCCATCGCGGCCAGCGTGGAGACCTCCATGGCACCCTGCCCGTTGACCACGTGGAACGCTGAGGCGACGCCTCGATGCGTGACCGGGATGCCCGCGGCCTGAGGCACCGCGATGGCGCTGGACGGCGCAGGCGTCACGTCCACGGCGACCCCCGCTTCGAGGCACGCCTGCATCTCCTCGCCGCCCCGTCCGAACACGAACGGGTCTCCGCCCTTCAGACGCACGACACGGCGGCCGGCGGTCGCGTGCTCGACGATGATGCGGTTGATCTCCTCCTGAGGCACGGGATGATGACCGGGCCGCTTGCCCACATCGATCACCTGCACATCCGCGTCGAGACCGCGCATGACCTCGGCGGCCGGTCCGAGCCGGTCGGTCACGATGACGTCGGCCTCGGCGATCAGTCGCCGTGCGCGCACGGTCATGAGATCCGCCGGACCCGGGCCTCCCCCGACCAGATCCACCCGCCCGGTACGGGCCGGACGCCGACGCCGCAGCGGCAGGCTCCCCGTCGCGATGAGGTCGTCGATCGCATCGCGCACGGCGGCCGAGCGGCGAGGATCGGCGCCGTGCGTACTGGTGACGGCGACAGTCACGTCACCGGTGTCCAGCTGCGCCGTCATCCGCGCGGAGCCGTGCTCTCCGTTGCCGGCGCTGATGCAGATCACGCGGCGGCGCTCGCACAGACCCACGACGCGGCTGTCCGTGCCCGCGTCGCCGGTCGCGACGTGCACGAGCCAGGCACCGGCGAGGTCGCGGGCGCGGAAACGGCACGGATGCCAGGTCGCACCGTGCTCGCGGACGAGACGTGCGGTCTCAGGGTGCAGCTGCGGGGCGACCACGCGCACCACGGCGCCCTCGTCGACGAACCGACGCAGCCGCCTGGCGGTGACCAGACCGCCCCCGACGAGAAGCACCTCGCGACCGGCGAGCGAGACGCCCAGCATCAGCGTCATGCCGCCTCCGCCACGACCTGGGTCAGCTCCTGCGTCAGGTCCAGGAGAACATCGCCGTCCCGCTCCACGACCGCCCAGACCCGGAGCGATGCCGGCTCTGCTCCCTTGGTGTCCAGGCACAGCCCGGTGCGCAGGTCGAAGACCTGCTTGTGCAGCGGTGAGGCGATCGTGGGCGCGTCATCGCGGGTTCCCACGATCCCGCGGGACATCACTTGCGCGCCGGTGTAGGGATCGCGATTGGACACGGCGTGCAGCGTCCCGTCGGCGAGGCGGAACAGGGCGATCTGCGTGGAGCCGAACAGCGCGGCGCTGCCGCGCTCCACCTCCAGGTCGCTCACGGCGCACACGCGCACCAGCGTCTCGACATCCGCTGTGATGGTCATCCCCGTACCTCCAAGGTCGTTCCTGCGATGAGCACGCCACCGGCGGCTCGTTCATCGGCCGTCGCCGGCCGCACCTGTCCGCGCTCGGCGACGTACGCGAGCGAGGGATCGGGAGTGTCCGCGGCGTTCACGAACGAGCTGAAGCGCCGAAGCTTCTCGGGATCGCGCAGCGTCGCCGCCCATTCGTCCTCGTACCGCTCGACGTGCCGAGCCATCGCGGCATCCAGATCCGCGCAGATGCCCAGCTCGTCGTCGAAGATCACGCTCTTCAGCCCGTCCAGTCCGCCCTCCAGCTCCTCGCACCACGGTGCGGTGCGCTGCAGCCGGTCGGCGGTGCGGATGTAGTACATGAAGAACCGGTCGATCGCGCGGATCAGCCCGTCGTCGTCCAGGCCGGATGCCAGCAGCTGCGCATGCCGGGGCGAGAAGCCGCCGTTGCCGCCGACGTACATGTTCCAGCCGTCCTCCGTGGCGATCACCCCGACGTCCTTGCTGCGGGCCTCCGCGCACTCGCGGGCGCATCCCGAGACGCCGACCTTCAGCTTGTGGGGCGCGCGCAGGCCCCGGTAGCGCAGTTCGAGCTGCACGGCCATGCCCACCGAATCGAGCACGCCGTACCGGCACCACGTGGAGCCGACGCAGGACTTCACGGTGCGCAGCGCCTTGCCGTAGGCCTGACCCGACTCGAACCCGGCGCCCACCAGGCGGCCCCAGATCGCCGGGAGCTGCTCCAGCCGCGCGCCGAACATGTCGATGCGCTGGCCGCCGGTGATCTTCGTGTACAGGCCGTAGTCGTCGGCGATGCGCCCGATGGCGATCAGGCCCGCAGGGGTGACCTCGCCTCCGGGCATCCGCGGCACGACCGAGTACGTCCCGTCCTTCTGCATGTTCGCCATGACGTGATCGTTCGTGTCCTGCAGCGCGGCGTTCTCGCCCTCGAGAACGTGCTCGCCGACCAGCACGGCCAGGATGCTCGCCAGCACGGGCTTGCAGATGTCGCAGCCGCGCCCGCGGCCGAACCGGGCGATGATCGAACTGAACGTCGTCAGCTCCGACACGCGCACCGCGTCGAAGAGCTGCCGCCGCGACAGGTCGAAGTGCTCGCAGAGGGCCGTGGATGCGACCTGGCCGGTCTTGGCGAGCTCCTGGCCGACGATCTTGGAGACCATGAACACGCACGAGCCGCACGTGGCGCCCGCCCGCGTGCAGCTCTTCACCGACGTGGCGTCGGTGCAGCCCTCCTCGTGCACGGCCTGTCGGATGCGGCCGGCGGTGACGTTGGCGCAGGAGCACACCACCGCGGCATCCGGAAGTTCGCCGACGGGCGCCTCGGTGAGCCCCTCCGGCAGCAGGTAGGCGGCGGGATCACCGCCGAGGGCGGCTCCCACGAGCGGGCGCAGCGCACCGTACGCGGATGCATCGCCGACGAGGATGCCGCCCAGCAGCGTCTTCGCGTCGTCCGAGAGCACGAGCTTCTTGTACACGCCGGCGATGGGATCGGTGTAGACGACGTCGAGGGCGTTCGGCGTGGTGGCCATCGCATCCCCGAAGCTGGCGACGTCGACGCCGGACAGCTTGAGCTTGGTGGAGTCGTCGTAACCGGGGAAAGACGCTTCGCCACCGCGCAGCACCGCGGCGGCGACCTCGGCCATCGCGTACCCGGGAGCCACGAGGCCCACCGAGCGGCCGTCGAAGCTGGCGACCTCGCCGATGGCCAGGATCCGGTCGTCCTCGGTGCGGCAGGAGTCGTCGATGAGGACGCCGCCGGTGCGGTGCAGCGCGAGTCCGGCGTCCGCGGCGAGTTCATCTCGAGGCCGCACGCCGACGGTGAAGACCACCACGTCGGCGTCGACGGTGTCACCGTCCTGGAACTGCACGGCGCCGACGGCGCCGGTTTCGTCGGGAACGAGCGCCGTGGTGCGGCTCCCGGTCCGTACGGTCAGCCCACGCGCCTCGATGAGGCGCTGCAGCATGCCGCCTCCGGCGACGTCGAGCTGGGCCGACATCAGCCGGTCCGAGGACTGCACGACGGTCGCCGCGACGCCCATCCCCTGCAGCGCCCCCGCGGCCTCCAGCCCGAGCAGGCCCCCGCCGATGACGACGCCTCGCAGCGTCCGTCCGAGCTCCGCGGTACGCGCCTGCACGTGGCCGCGCAGCTGCGTCACGTCCTCCAGGGTCCGGTAGACGAAGGAGCCGGGCAGCTCGTGGCCCTGCACGCTCGGACGCGATGCATACGAGCCGGTCGCGAGGACCAGGGCGTCGTAGGTGTGCGCGTCGCCGGATCGAGTGCGCACCGTGCGGGCCGCGCGGTCGATGCTCACCACGGGGTCTGCGGTGAGCAGGGTGACGCGCTGGTCGTCGAACACGGTTCGGTCGAGCGTGAGCGTCTCCGGAGTCGCTCCGGTGAAGAAGGAGGTCAGCCCGACCCGGTCGTAGGGCGCATGCTGCTCCTCGCCGATCACCGTGACAGCCCATCGGCTGTCGGCGCCGCTGAGAAGACTGTCCACGAAGCGGTGCGCCACCATCCCTGCGCCGACCACGAGAATGCGGGCGGGAGTCATGAGTTCGACGGTCATCGGTCCCCCTCTTTCGTTGTGATGACGCTACGGAGGCCGTGTTTCGCGAACCGACGAGTCCGCGTTACGCGCAGGGAACGATTCCCTCACAAAGGGGTAACGAAGATGTGAGGGCCCTCGCCGGTAGGCTCGCAGGGGCGGCATCGCCGCAGGACGGAGACAGGGACACGATGGCGGTACGCGGTACTCGCGGCGCACAGCGCACGCGCACGGATGCCGAGCGGGCGCGGCTCTACGCCGCCCGGAGGCAGTGGAACGAGAAGCAGGGATCCCGGCGTCGCCGGGACACCGTCATCGCTGTGATCGCGGGCGGCCTGATCGTGATCGGTGCCGTGGTCAGCCAGACGCTCCACGCACAGGTGACCGCCCCCGCGCCGTCACCGACTCCTTCAGCTCCGGTCGAGACGACGACGTCCTCGCCCGTTCCGACCACTCCCGCCTCCACCCCGCTGCCCACGCAGACGCCCGGCGAGTGAACTAGGCTGAGCAGCGTCCCTTTCCACTCCCGCGGAACGACCGCGCAAGGAGAACACCGTGTCTGACGACAACGCCCCCAAGCCCACGCCGCCCGTACCCGGTCCGCCGCGCCTGGCCATGCCCCGCATGGCCGCGGCTCCCGCAGCTCCCGTCGCCGCAGCGGCACCCGTCTCATCGGATGCCGCCGAGTGGGGACGCGTGACCGACGAGGGCACCGTCGAAGTCCGCGAAGGCGAGGACTGGCGCGCCGTCGGGCAGTACCCGGACGGCACCGCCGACGAGGCGCTGGCCTACTACGCCCGCAAGTTCGACGACCTGGCCGTCAAGCTCGGCACGCTCGAGACCCGCGCTCAGGGCGGCGGCAGTTCGGCATCCGATCTCACCAAGCAGGCCACGCATCTTCTCGGCGAGGCCAAGGATGCAGCCGCCGTCGGCGACCTGGTCGGTCTGCGCACCCGCATCGAGAGCCTGATCGCATCCCTCTCCGAGGCCACCGCCAGGGAGGCGGAAGCCGCGAAGGCGGCCCTCGACGAGGCCATCGCCGAGCGCACGAGCATCGTCGAGAAGGCCGAGGCCATCGCCGCGCGCGATCTCGAGAAGGTGCAGTGGAAGCAGGTCACCGTCGAGATGACCGAGCTCTTCGACGCCTGGCAGGCGCACCAGCAGAACGGGCCGCGTCTGTCGAAGGGCACCGCCCAGCAGCTCTGGAAGCGCTTCCGCGACGCCCGTTCGACGGTCGACAAGGCCCGCCGCTCGTTCTTCTCCGAGCTCGACGACGTGCACCGCGCCGCTCGCGACGTGAAGTCGCGCCTGGTGGAGCGTGCTGAGGCGCTTGCATCACGCGGCGTGGACGGGATTCCCACGTACCGCAACCTGCTCGACGAGTGGAAGGCCGCCGGTCGTGCCGGACGCAAGGCCGATGACGCGCTGTGGGCGAAGTTCAAGGCGGCCGGCGATGCACTCTACGCCGCTCGCGCTGAGCAGTCCGCGGCCGAGGAAGCCGACTCCGCACCGCGGATCGAGGAGCGCGAGGCGCTCCTCGTCGAGGCGAAGGCCGTCGCCGACGAGGCCGACCTCAAGCGCGCCCGCGCTCTGCTGACCCGCATCCAGCGGCAGTGGGACGACGTGGGTCGCATCTTCCCGCGTGAGAAGGAGCGTGCGCTCGATGACCGCATGCGCACGATCGAGCAGGCGCTCAAGTCTCGCGAAGAGGTCGACTGGAAGCGCAACAACCCCGAGACCAAGGCCCGTGTCGGCGACATGAGCTCGCAGCTCCTCGAGGCGATCGAGAAGCTCGAGGACGAGCTGGCCGCGGCTGAGAAGGCCGGCGACAACAAGGCCGTCAAGGAGGCGACCGAGGCGCTTGCCGCCCGCCGCACCTGGCTGAGCGCCCTCGGCGGCTGACCCCGGCGCCACCGCGTTATCCACAGTGTGAGCCGCGCTCGCCCCTCACCGGGCGGCGCGGCTCATACTTTTCTCATGCATCCCGCCCTGTTCTACCGCCCCGGCGACCGGCTCACCGCCGTCGAGCTGGGTGCGGCACGGCTCGACGGCCACGTCATCGAGGTCGGCGAGGGGTACATGCCGATGGACACCGTGGAGGGAGCGGATGCCAGGGCGACGAGCATCGCCCATCTGGTTCCGGCGAACACGGCCGCATGCGGTCCCACCGCCGCATGGATCCACGGCGCGGGCGACTCGCCTCCGATGCTGCACCACGTGCGCCGCACGAGTGCGACCCGGCTCCGCTCGGTCACCGTTCCCCGTGTGGTCTACCACGAGGGACGCGCGGCACCGGACAGCGTTCAGACCATCGCGGGCGTGCACGTGACGGGGGTGCTGCCGACTGCGATGGAACTGCTCTTCGATGCGGCTCTCGCGCACACCGACGCGCCCTGGCTGCGCGCGCTGCTGCTGGTGGAGCCGGAGCTCCTCGCCGACGTGCGCGTCAGGCTGGAGGCCACTCCGCGCCGTCCGGGGCGCCGCGGCGCCGTGCAACTGGTCGACGCGCTCGTCGCCGCCGGTGGCGTCAGGAGGTCGTGACGCGGTACACGTCGTAGACCGCGTCGATGCGTCGCACGGCGTTGAGGATGCGGTCCAGGTGGACCGAGTCGCCCATCTCGAACACGAAGCGGCTGAGGGCCAGTCTCTCGTCGGTCGTCGTGACCGAAGCGGAGAGGATGTTGACGTGGTGCTCGCTGAGCACGCGCGTGACGTCCGAGAGCAGGGCCGAACGGTCGAGTGCTTCGACCTGGATCTGCACGCGGAAGACGCTCTTGGTGGTCGGCGCCCATTCCACTTCGATGAACCGCTCGGAATCCGCGCTGAGCGCCTTCACGTTGACGCAGTCCTGACGGTGCACCGAGACGCCGCTGCCCCGTGTCACGAAGCCCACGATCTCATCACCCGGGACGGGCGTGCAGCACCTGGCCAGCTTGACGAGGATGTCGGAGGCACCGCGCACCAGGATGCCGGAGTCGGAGGTGCGGTTCTCCCGCGCGGGCCCGCGGGCCGGCAGCTGGATCGCACCCGTCGAGGTGTCCGGCTCCACGGCCACCAGCGCTGTGACCTTCTCGAGCACCGACTGCGTGGAGATGTGTCCCTCGCCGACCGCCGCGTACAGGGCGGAGACGTCCTCGTAGCGCAGCTGCGTGGCGACCTCGGAGAACGACTCCTGGCTCATCAGACGCTGCAGTGGCAGGTTCTGCTTGCGCATCGCGCGCGCGATGGCCTCCTTGCCCTGCTCGATGGCCTCCTCGCGGCGCTCCTTAGTGAACCAGCCGCGGATCTTGTTGCGTGCGCGCGTGCTCTTGACGAATCCGAGCCAGTCCTGGCTGGGACTGGCATCCGGATTCTTCGACGTGAACACCTCGACCACGTCGCCGCTCTTCAGTTCGGTCTCCAGCGGCACCAGGCGGCCGTTGACCTTCGCGCCCATCGTGCGGTGACCGATCTCGGTGTGCACGGCATAGGCGAAGTCCACGGTCGTGGCCCCTGCCGGCAGACCGATGACACGGCCCTTCGGCGTGAAGACGTAGACCTCCTTGGCACCGATCTCGAACCGCAGCGAGTCGAGGAACTCACTGGGGTCGGCGGTCTCGGCCTGCCAGTCGGAGATGTGCGCGAGCCAGGCCATGTCGGTGTCGCTCTTGCGCGGATCGACCTTGCCGCCGTTCATCCGCTCCTTGTACATCCAGTGCGCCGCGACGCCGAACTCGGCCTGCTGGTGCATCTCGTGCGTGCGGATCTGGATCTCGACCGTGCGGCCGGAGGGCCCGATGACGGTCGTGTGCAGCGACTGGTAGAGGTTGAATTTGGGGGTGGCGATGTAGTCCTTGAACCGGCCGGGCAGCGGTGTCCAGCGCGCGTGGATGGCGCCGAGGACGGCGTAGCAGTCGCGCACCGAGTTGACCAGGACGCGGATGCCGATCAGGTCGTAGATGTCGTCGAACTCGCGACCGCGGACGACCATCTTCTGATAGACGGAGTACAGCTGCTTGGGCCGGCCGAAGACCTTGCCGCGGATGCGCAGCTCGTGCAGATCCTCATCGATGGCTTCGATCACCTGCTGCAGATACTTCTCGCGCTGCGGGGTCCGCTGGGCGATCAGACTGTTGATCTCGGCGTAGATCTTCGGGTGCAGCACCGCGAAGGAGAGATCCTCGAGCTCGGACTTGATCGTCTGGATGCCGAGACGATTCGCCAGCGGGGCGTAGATCTCGAGCGTCTCCTTGGCCTTCTTCGCGGCCTTCTCCGGCGGGACGAAACCCCAGGTGCGCGCGTTGTGCAGCCGGTCGGCCAGCTTGATGAGCAGCACGCGGATGTCCTTGGACATCGCGACGATCATCTTGCGGACGGTCTCGGCCTGCGCGGACTCGCCGTACTTGACCTTGTCGAGCTTGGTGACGCCGTCGACCAGCATGGCGACCTCGTCGCCGAACGCGTCGGTGAGCTCCGTCAGCGCGTAGCCGGTGTCCTCGACGGTGTCGTGCAGCAGAGCGGCGGCGACGGCGCGGGGACCCAGCCCCAGATCGGCGAGGATCTGTGCGACCGCGAGCGGATGCGTGATGTAGGGCTCACCGCTCTGACGCACCTGACCGGCGTGCTTGTCGCGTGCGACCCGGTATGCGCGTTCGATGATCGGCAGGTCGCCTCGCGGGTGGTTCGCGCGGACCGTGCGGATCAGGTTGTCGAGGTCGTTGACCCGAGGCGCGCGCGAGAAGATCCGAGGTACCAGCCGACGCAGGCTGGAACCCTGCGATGTGACCTGCGAATCCGCCATCTGCACTCCTGTTCCCGATCCATCCTACGCGGGCGAGGGCCCTTCCCCGCCGAAGCAGGATCAGCCCCGCCCGCGTGGGATCAGGCGTTGACAGCGGAGCGCTCGCGCTGCTCCATGACCTTCTTGTCGTGCGCGATGAGGGCCGGCTCATGCTCGCGGAAGGCGGCGTAGAGCGGCGCTGCCACGAACAGCGTGGAGTAGGTCGCGACCAGGATGCCGACGAAGATCGACAGCGAGATGGACGTCAGAGTCTCTGCACCGAACCAGAGCGCGCCGATGAAGAGGATCGCTCCGACGGGAAGAGCCGCCACCACTGAGGTGTTGATCGATCGGATCAGCGTCTGGTTCACGGCCAGGTTCACCGACTCGCCGAACGTCCGCGTCGTCTGGTTGACGTCCTCGGCGGTGTTCTCACGGACCTTGTCGAAGACGACCGTGGTGTCGTACAGCGAATACGCCAGGATCGTCAGGAATCCGATCACCGCCGCCGGCGAGATCTCGAACCCTGCGAGGGCGTAGATGCCGACCGTGATGATGAGCACGTCGAGCAGGCCGATGATCGACGCCGCGGACATCTTCCAGGTGCGGAAGTAGATCCCGAGGA
This sequence comes from Microbacterium sp. W4I4, assembly GCF_030816235.1. Taxonomy (NCBI): domain Bacteria; kingdom Bacillati; phylum Actinomycetota; class Actinomycetes; order Micrococcales; family Microbacteriaceae; genus Microbacterium; species Microbacterium sp. W4I4. Next base: position 489,547 of record NZ_JAUSXT010000001.1, on the reverse strand, counting down.
TCAGGAAGGTCAGAGCGAGGAAGATCGCCAGGCCCCACAGCGACTGTCGGGTGACGTTCGCACCCCAGGCCGGGCCGATGAAGGAATCCGCGACCTCGTCGGCCTTCACGTCGAAGGCATCCGCGAGGGCGGCCTTGACGAGCTGGGTGTCCTTCGGGCTCATCTGGTCGGTCTGGACGCGGACGTCCTTGTCGTTGACGATGACGACCTTGGTGGTGGCGTCGGAGACCACCGAGCGGACGGCCTCGGTGGCCAGGCTCTGATTCCGCGACGAGGGGTCGACGACCATGAACTGGGAGCCGCCGGTGAACTCGATGGAGAACTGCACCGGCCGGAACAGCGGCACGAGAGCGGAGCCGACCACCAGCAGAATCGCGATGACGAACCACAGCTTGCGCCTGGCGACGAACGGGAAGGACGTCTTGCCGGAGTACAGGTTGTTGCCGAACTCATTCATGGAGAACATCAGGAGTCGGAGTCCTTTCCGGCATCCTTGGATCCGTAGGCGGCGAATGATTCTGCGCGTTTGCGCTCGGCGATGGTCTGCCGCTTCTCGGCCTCACCGCGTGCGCCCTTCGCGCGGGCGGCGCGGCCGGTCGAACCGACGGTCACATCGCGGAACTGCGCGCGGCCCCGGTACACGGCCCCCAGCGAATGCGGGTCCAGACCGGACAGCTTGTGTCCGCCGCCGAAGAAGCGCGTGCGGGCGAGCAGCTGCATGACGGGGTGCGTGAAGATCACGAAGATGAACACGTCGATCAGGGTCGTGAGACCCAGGGTGAACGCGAAGCCCTTCACCGTGGCGTCCGCGAGGATGAACAGCACCACGGCCGCCAGCACGTTGATCGACTTGGAGATGTAGATCGTGCGCTTGGCGCGACCCCAGCCGTCCTCGACGGACGCGGTGATCGACTTTCCGTCACGCAGCTCATCGCGTATTCGCTCGAAGTACACGATGAACGAGTCGGCGGTGAATCCGATGGACACGATCAGACCCGCGACACCGGCGAGCGAGAGTCGGAACCCCATCCGCCAGGCGAGGATCGCGATGATGATGTACGTCAGCACGCCCATCACGGCAATCGAGGCCATGATCACCCAGCCGAGTGCCCGGTAGGTGATCAGCGAGTACAAGGCCACCAGGGCGAGACCGATCAGACCCGCGATGAGCCCGTACTGCAGCTGCTGCGAGCCGAGCGTCGCGGAGACGGTGTCCGAGCTCTGCACGGTGAAGCTCAGCGGCAGGGCGCCGTACTTGAGCTGATCGGCGAGGGCCTTCGCGCTCTCCTGGGTGAAGTTGCCCGAGATGCTCGGCTTGCCGTTGAGGATGGCCGCCTGCATGACGGGCGCGGAGATGACCTTGCCATCCAGCACGAACGCGAACTGGTCGCGCGGGCTGAGGTTCGCGAGGCGGTTGGCGTTCAGCCGCTGGCTGATCTCGCCGAAGACCTTCGTCCCCTTGGCATCCATCTCGAGGTTGACGGTCCAGCGGCCGGACTGCTGCTCGCGACCGGCGGTGGCGTCGTTGATGACGGTGCCGTCCAGCTCCATCGGGCCGAGGATGTACTTGGCCGAACCGTCGGACTCGCACGCGATGAGCGGTTCGTCCTCGGGCGCGTTGCCGTCGCGCTCGGCGTTGCAGTCGAAGGCGAGGAGTTCGGCCTGGAGCTTGGGGGTCACCCAGTTCGGATCGGAGTCATCCGTCGGCTTGACCGTCGGCGTGGCCTGCAGCGACGCGTCGGGGGTCGGGTACGGCGTGCTCTTGCCGTCCTCGCCGGCGAACTCGGTCGCCGGCGCTGCAGTCTGGATGACCGCACGGAACTCGAGCTTGGCACTGGCCTGGATGCGGTCGCGGGTCTGCTGGTCGGCGGGCCCAGGGATCTGGACCACGATGTTCCGACCGCCCTCAGTGGTGATGTCCGCCTCGGCGACGCCCGAGGCGTCGACGCGCTGGCGGATGATCGAGACGGCCTGGTTCAGCTGCTCCTGCGAAGGGGCGGATCCATCGGGCGTCGCCGCCTCCAGGATGATCTGCGTTCCGCCCTGCAGGTCGAGCGCGAGTTCAGGAGCCCATGCACTGGCGGCCTTGCCCGCGTCCGTCTTGAACACATAGACGCCCAGCGAGTTGATGCCGAACAGCACCGCCGTGACGATGAGCAGGCCGAGGAGGACCCGCCAGGCATGGCGAGTCGGGGATGTGGATGCCACGTGGTTCCGCTTTCCGCGAGAGTAGACGCCGTGCGTCAGTTGTCGTTGTTGCGCTCGAGACGCGCCTTGGTCTCTTCCGGCGTCTCCACCTGGATCGACTCGATGCCGTCCGCGGGAGCATCCTCCACGACCTCGGCCTCGTCCTCGTCGTCCTCATCGGCCTCATCCGACTCCAGATCCTCGGTCGGCTCGACGATGCGAAGGATCGACTGGCTGTGCACCTCGATCACCACACCGGGGGCGAGTTCGATCTCTGCAGGCTTGTCGAGGTCGACCGGGTCGTAGGACACGACCGTGCCGTACAGGCCGCCCTGCAGCAGCACCTTGGCGCCGGGGACCGTCTTCGTCGCCTTCTCCTCCTGCTGCGCCTTCATCTGCTTCTGACGCTTGCGGCTGTTCAGGAACATGAACACGAGCATCACGGCGAGAAGACCGAAGAGGATGATTTCCATAAGAGCGAGAGCCTTTCGAGGTGCACGCCGAACGCGGCGGTGCGTGAGGAGGGGGGAAGTCTTCAGTGATTATAGGTCATCGAACAATGCCGCACCCTCGGGGTGCTTCACGCCCAGGTGCGCGTACGCCTCCGGCATCGCGATCCGCCCGCGCGGCGTGCGCCCGAGGAAACCGATGCGCACGAGGAACGGCTCGACGACGCTCTCGACGGTCTCCGCCTCTTCACCGACGGCCACCGCGAGCGTGCTGAGCCCCACGGGCCCACCGCGGAAACGGCGCACCAGGGCGTCCAGCACGGCGCGGTCCAGTCGGTCCAGCCCGATCGGGTCGACGTCGTACAGCTCCAGCGCGGCACGCACGTCCGCGATCGAAGCCACTTCCCCGCCGCCGTGCACGAGCGCATAGTCGCGCACGCGGCGCAGCAGTCGGTTCGCGATGCGCGGCGTGCCACGCGATCGGCGGGCGATCTCGACCAGTGATTCGTGCGGCAGTGAGACGCCGAGCACCCCGGAGGAGCGGGCGATGACCCGCTCGAGGTCGGATTCCTCGTAGAACTCGAGGTGACCGGTGAACCCGAATCGGTCGCGCAGCGGATTCGGGAGCAGGCCGGAGCGTGTGGTCGCCCCCACCAGCGTGAACGGCGCGAGATCGAGCGGGATGCTGGTGGCGCCGGCGCCCTTGCCGACCATGATGTCGATGCGGAAGTCCTCCATGGCGAGGTACAGCATCTCCTCGGCGGAGCGCGCCATGCGGTGGATCTCGTCGATGAAGAGGACCTCACCGGGCGTGAGGCTTGACAGCAGGGCCGCAAGATCCCCGGCGTGCTGAATGGCAGGTCCGCTGCTCAGCCGCAGGGGGCGCCCGCTCTCGTGGGCGACGATCATGGCGAGGGTGGTCTTGCCGAGTCCGGGAGGCCCGGCCAGCAGGATGTGGTCGGCCGGGCGGTCCTGAATGCGGGCCGCCTCGAGCAGCAGCTGCAGCTGCCCGCGCACCTTGGGCTGCCCGACGAACTCCCCCAGGCTCGTGGGGCGCAGTGCGCCCTCGATGGCCAGCTCTGTCTCGTCGACCGCCTCAGCGGCGTCGCGCGCCTCGTGCTCAGCCACGCTTGACACCAGGCCCCATGGCGGCGAGAGTACGGCGCAGCAGTGCGGGCACGGACTCCCGCTCGGCATCCGTCGCACCCTCAGCGACCTCGGCGGCGGATTCCACCGCGACCTTCTCGGTCCAGCCGAGACCCACGAGAGCCGCTACGACCTGGTCGACCACGCTGTTCGGGGCGGTCGCCGGCGGCGAGCTCGTCACGCGGGCATGCACCTTGCCGGCGAGTTGCACGACGATGAGCTTCGCGGTCTTCGGCCCGATGCCGGACACTCGCCGGAACGGCGCGTCGTCCTCCCCTGTCACCGCCTCGGCGATCTGGTCGACCGTGAGGTGCGACAGGACTCCGAGGGCGGATTTCGGGCCCACACCGGTGACGCTGAGCAGTTGTCCGAAGATCTCCAGCTCGTCGCGGTCGGCGAATCCGTACAGCGTCAGGGCGTCCTCGCGGACGATGAGGCTGGTGTGCAGCCGCAGCTGCTCGCCCTCGGTCGCGATGTGAGCCACGTCCGCCGGCACGAACACCGACAGCCCGACGCCACCCGTCTCGATGATGACGCGGTCGGATGCCGTGTGCAGCACGATGCCGCGCAACGAGGAGATCATGTCCCCAGCCTACCGAGGACGCCGACACTCCCCGGCGATTGACAGGCGCCCCGCCGCCCAATACTGTACCGGTAAATACCCGACCTCAAGGAAGAGCGGTTACGTGATCGATCACCCTTCGGCGAATGCTCGACCGCGTCGTTTCACGTTCCACGACTCGAGCAGTCGTCACCACCTCGACTGCCTGCTCACCAACCGCGAATCGCCCCTCGACCCGACCGAGCAGCCGCTGCATGATGTGCTCGGCCATCGAGTCGTTCCCGGGATCGATGGTCGTCAGACGCGGGATGAGGTAGTCGCCCTCCAGGTCGTTGTCGAATCCGATCACCTGGACCTCGTCGGGGACGCGCACCCCGAGATCGACGAGCGCCCGCAGCACGCCCATCGCGGCGGCATCGGTCAGCGCGAAGACGCCGTCGAACGGCACGCCCTCCTCGTGCAGCCGCATGATCTCCTGGTACCCGTCGACCGTGGTGAACGACGCTGCAACGCCGATGAGTCGGTCGTCGACCGGGATTCCCGCGAGCTCGTGAGCACGGCGGTAACCGCGCGCTCGCAGGGTCGGCATGCTGATGCCGAGTCGGCCTCGGCATCCGCCGACCAGGGCGATGCGGGTCGCGCCGCCCTCGATCAGGTGGGTGGTGGCCAGTTCCGCACCGCCCACGTTGTCCATCATCACGTGATCGAACGGACCGCTCAGTCGACGCTCACCCAGCAGGACCATCGGGGAGCTGATCTCCGCGGCGATCACGTCGGAGATGTCGAGTTCCACGGGGCTGAAGACGATTCCGTCGTAGGAGCGCATGCGGTCCGTCGCCAGCGCGGCGAGTTCGCCCTCACGGCTGGCGCCCGTGCGTTCGAGGATCACGTGGTAGCCCTGCGCTCGGGCCAGCGTGTCCAGTCGTGCGGTCAGATGCGCGTAGTACGGACCGTCCAGGTGCGGCACGAGCAGCCCGAAGGTGCCGCTGCGCCCGGCGCGGAAATGACGGGCGGCGTCGTTCATCCGATAGCCCAGTCGCTCGGCGGCATCCAGCACGCGAGCCCGCGTCTCCTGGCTCGCACCGGCCCGGTCGTTGATGACGTTCGACACCGTCATCTTCGAGACTCCCGCCTCGCGCGCCACTTCCCTCATCGTCACCACGCCGTCCATCATGCCCCGCCACGCCCCCGAATGCACAGCGCCGGGTCCGAAGCGCCGTCGTCGCAGAGAAAGAGCACCACCGCATGAAGAAGCTTCTCTACAACCAGCGCCTCGCGCCGTATCTCTTCATCCTCCCGTTCGTTCTCACGCTGCTGATCTTCTGGCTCGTTCCGGTCGGACGCTCGGTGGTGATGAGCTTCCAGGAGGTGCTCTACGGCCAGGCGACCTTCATCGGCACGCGGAACTACGAACGGCTCTGGCGCGACCAGGTCTTCTGGAAGGCGATGTTCAACAGCATCCGCTACATGGTGCTGACCCTCATCGTGCTGGTCCCGATCCCGATGATCCTCGCGGCGATCATCAACTCCAAGCTCGGCAGCGTGCGTATGAAGAACTTCTTCAAGTCATCGCTGTTCGTACCCGCGCTGACCTCCGTCGTCGTGGCCGGCATCGTGTTCCGGCTCATGTTCTCCGAGACGGACTCGGGGCTGATGAACCAGGTCGTCTCGTTCCTCGGCTTCGGCCCGGTGCGCTGGTTGCGCGAGGACCTCACGGGCCTGTTCGCGCTGCTGCTCCTGGCCCTCTGGCGCTGGGCGGGAGTGAACACGATGTACTTCCTCGCCGGCATGCAGGCGATCCCCTCGGAGTACTACGAAGCGGCATCCATCGACGGCGCGGGGAAGATCCAGCAGTTCTTCAACGTGACCCTGCCCGGCCTCAAGCCCACCATCGTGTACGTCACGACCATCAGCGTGTACGGCGGGCTGGCCATGTTCCTGGAGAGCTTCATGCTCTACGCCGGCAACAACTCCCCGAACAATCAGGGCCTCACGATCGTCGGATACCTGTACCGCAAGGGCATCCAGGAGAACGACCTCGGCTTCGCCTCCGCCGTCGGCGTCGTACTGCTCGTCCTCGTCCTCGTGATCAACCTCACCCAGCTCACCGCCACGGGCACGTTCAAGAAGGAGTCCGCGCGATGACGACCCAGACCACGGTTTCGTCCGAGACCGACCGCACCATCGTCGTCGAGCGCCCGCGCATCTCGCGTCGCACGGCCGTTCTGATCCAGAGCGCGTTCCTCGTCCTGATCGCGCTGGTGTCGCTCGTGCCGATCCTGGCGATCTTCGTCGGGACGTTCCAGGACGGCAACGAGATCATCCGCAACGGGATGTCGTTCTCGTTCGACTTCTCCGAGCTCAGCCTCGACAACTATGTGATGCTGTTCACCGACTCCGGACTGTACTTCCAGTGGTTCTGGAACAGCCTCATCATCACCGTCATCCAGGTGGTGGGCACTCTGCTGATCAGCTCGTTCGTGGCCTACGGCTTCGCGATGTACGAGTTCCGGGGAAAGAGCCTCGGCTTCATCCTGGTGATCATTCTGATGACGATCCCCTTCGAGATGCTGATGCTGCCGCTGTACGTGCAGGTGAACGACATCGGCGCCGCCGACCAGTACTGGATCGTGGTGCTGCCGTTCCTGGCACAGGCGGTGACGATCTTCTTCTTCCGGCAGTACTTCCTCGGCGTGCCGCGGGAGATCCTCGAGGCCGGGCGGGTGGATGGGGTCTCGGAGTTCGGCATCTTCTTCCGCCTGGTCGCGCCGATCGCCCGACCGGCGTTCGCCGCCATGGCCATCCTCAACGGGATGACGGTCTGGAACACGTTCCTGTGGCCGCTGCTGGTGCTGCGCTCCCCCGACAAGTTCCTGCTCCCGATCGGCCTCAACACCCTGTTGACGCCCTACGGGAACAACTACGAGCTGCTGATCATCGGATCGTTCTTCTCCCTCATCCCGATCCTCATCCTCTTCCTCGCTTTCCAGAGGTTCTTCATCGACGGCATGACAGCCGGCGCGGTGAAGGGCTGAATCCGCACCCTGCACAGCACGACCAAGACAGAAGGAGCAACACAATGCGTATGCGAAGGATTCTGACCGCGACGGTCGCAGCCGGACTGGCTGCCGCCGCCCTGACCGGCTGCTCCAGCGGCGACGGCAAGACCGACGGCGACGTCATCGGAGGCGCTGACGCCCCCGAGAACGCCACCAAGCTCAACATGTGGGTCTTCGCCGAGCTCCACGCCGCCGTCTACGACGACATGGCGGTCAAGTGGAACGAGGCGAACCCCGACAAGCCGATCGATCTGGACGTCACCGTCTACCCCTACCAGGACATGCACGACAAGCTCCTGCTCGCGGTGAACGCGGGGCAGGGTCTTCCCGACCTGGCCGACATCGAGGTGGGCAAGTTCTCGAACTTCGTCAAGGGCGACAAGCCACCGCTCGCAGACCTCACCGAAGCCGCCCAGCCGTACGTCGACGACATCGTCCAGGCACGTCTGGACCTGTACAGCCGCAACGGCAAGATCTACGGCTACCCGACGCACGTCGGCGCGTTCGTCGCGTTCTACAACACGGAGCTCATGGATGCCGCCGGCGTCGACTACAAGACCATCAAGACGTGGGATGACTTCGAGAACGCCGGCGTCACGTACAACAAGGCGACCGGCAAGGCATTCAGCGTGGCGAGCACCGGCGTGTTCTTCACCGAGACTCTCGCGATCGCACAGAACGGCGGCCAGCTGTTCGCGGACGACGGACTCGGCGATGTCGCTGTGAACAGCCCCGAGGTCGTCAAGACCATGGAGATGTTCCAGGGGATGAAGGAGGCCGGAGCACTGTCGACGATCCCCGGCGGCAGCCCGGACAGCGAGGAGGCTTACGGCGCCATCAACAACGGCGACTACGCCGCGATCGTCTACCCGGCGTGGTACACGTCCCGCTACGTGGACTACATGCCCGACCTCGCCGGCAAGATCGCCATCGCCCCGGCTCCGCAGGTCGCGGGTTCGGACACGCTGACGATCGGCGGCGGCGGCACCGGCACCGCGGTCCTCGCCGGCGGGAAGCAGCAGGACCTCGCGTCGGAGTTCCTGGCTTTCGCGAAGCTCTCCCCCGAAGCCAACAAGGCGGTCTGGGAAGTGCTCGGATTCGACCCGGTGAACATGTCGCTCTGGGAGGACGACTCGATCACGCACAACCCGGAGAACAAGTTCAACAAGTACTTCGAGACGAACCTGTTCGACGTGCTGAACTCCGTGAAGGGCGGCATCGGCCACTTCACCTCGTTCTCGAACGAGAACCTGCCCGCAGTGGACAACCTGTTCCGCACCGTCGCGCTGAATGAGATCTACGAGAACGGCACGCCCGCCAAGGACGCGCTCGACAAGGCTCAGAGCGATCTGGAGAACGAGCTCGGACAGTAGCAGCACGCTGGACCCAACCCCTGGGCGGGCGGAACGACCCATGTCGTTGCGCCCGCCCTTCCCATACCCGCACCCGTATCCAGGAGCGAATCTCTCGTCATGTCATCTGCATCCATAACCGCCGATCCCGCCTTCGTCGTGGGCCCGGTCCGGCGCCGCACCTTCGGTGCGTTCGTCGAGCATCTCGGACGCTGCGTCTACACCGGCATCCACGACCCCGACCACCCGAGCGCGGACGAGGACGGCTTCCGTCACGACGTGATCGACCTGACCCGCGAGCTCGGTGTCTCCACCGTGCGATACCCGGGCGGCAACTTCGTCTCCGGCTACCGTTGGGAGGACGGCGTCGGCCCGGTGTCCGAACGCCCCGCACGGGTGGACCTCGCCTGGCACTCGACCGATCCGAATCTCGTGGGTGTGGACGAGTTCATGCGCTGGGCGACGAAGGCCGGGGTCGAGCCGATGATGGCCGTGAATCTCGGCACGCGCGGCGTGCAGGAGGCGCTGGATCTGCTGGAGTACTGCAACGTGCCGGGCGGCACGGAGCTGTCCGACCGGCGACGGGCCAACGGCGCCGAGGAGCCCCACCGCATCCGGATGTGGTGTCTCGGCAACGAGATGGACGGCCCGTGGCAGATCGGACACAAGACAGCCGAGGAGTACGCTCGCCTGGCGGCCGAGACCGCCCGCGCGATGCGCATGATGGATCCGGACCTGGAGCTGGTGGTGTGCGGCTCCTCCGGCTCGAAGATGCCCACCTTCGGTGCGTGGGAGCAGACCGTGCTGACCGAGGCGTACGAGCACGTCGACTACATCTCGGCGCACGCGTACTACTGGGAGCAGGACGGCGACCTCGGCTCGTTCCTGGCCAGCGCGGTCGACATGGACCGCTTCATCGATGCGGTCAGCGCGACCGCCGACGGGGTGCGTGCCGCCCGCAAGGACTCCCGCTCCATCCACATCTCCTTCGACGAGTGGAACGTCTGGTACCAGAACCGCGCCGAATCGCGTCCGCCGAGCGGTGACGACTGGCCCGTCGCACCGGTGCTGCTCGAGGACCGCTACAACGTCGCGGATGCCGTCGTCGTCGGCAATCTGCTGATCTCTCTGCTGCGGCACACCGACCGGGTGCATGCGGCGTCGCTCGCACAGCTGGTCAACGTGATCGCGCCGATCATGACCGAGCCAGGTGGACGGGTCTGGAAGCAGACGATCTTCCACCCGTTCGCCCTGACCTCGCAGTTCGCGAAGGGCGATGTGCTGCGCCTCGCGATCGAGTCGCCGATGGTCGACACGGCCAGGTTCGGCGAGGTGACAGCCCTGGATGCCGTGGCCACCTACGACGACGAGTCCGGCGACCTGGTCATCCTCGCCACGAACCGCTCCGCCACCGACGAGCTCACGCTGAACGTGGACCTGCGCGGCTTCTCAGGCTTGCGGCTCGTGGAGGCCATCACCCTGTCCAACCCCGACCACACCTGGTCGGCCACGGCTGATGACGACTCCTCGGTCGCTCCGCGCGACAACGGGACCGCGCGAGTCGTCGACCAACACGCCGGCGTCGAACTGCCGCCGGTCTCGTGGACGATGCTCCGTCTCACGCGGGCGACGCACTGACCCCGGGCGGTCGGCGAATCGCGCCTCAGCGAGTGCGAGCGCTCCGCTCAGCCGCTGCCCAGGCGCGCTGGGCGGGCGTGAGCGCCGCTCCGGAGGGCGACGCGCCGGCCGCACCCCCTCGCCACGCATGGCAGAGCGCGATCGCCAGAGCATCCGCGGCATCCGCGGGCTGCGGCGGTGCATCCAGGCGAAGGATCCGCGCGATCATCGACTGCACCTGACGCTTGTCGGCGGAGCCGTAGCCGGTGACCGCGGCCTTGACCTCGCTGGGCGTGTGGGTGGCAGCGGGCAGTCCCGCCTCGGCGGCGATGAGCAGGGCGACGCCGGATGCCTGGGCGGTGGCCATCACGGTCTGCACGTTGTGCTGCGCGAACACGCGCTCCACGGCGACGGCGTCGGGCCTGTGCTCCTCGATGACCGCGCGGATGCCTGCGGCAACCGCTGCCAGTCGCACCGACAGGTCGGCATCCACGGGCGTTCGCACGACACCGACGTGCACGAGGGTGGCTCGTCGTCGGCTGTCGACGTCGACGATGCCGACACCGCACCGGGTCAGGCCCGGGTCGATCCCGAGCACGCGCAGAGAGCTCACTCCCCCAGGCTACGGGCGCGAAACGGCCCCGGACGCAGGCGCGCCCGGGGCCGCTGCTTCGACCGGCTCAGCAACCCATGGGTCCCTGAGCCCGTCGAAGGGCCTACTCGTCGTCGCTCTCCAGCTCGGCCTGCACCTCGGGGCTCAGGTCGAAGTTCGTGAACACGTTCTGCACGTCGTCGCTGTCCTCGAGGGCGTCGATGAGGCGGAACACCTTGCGCGCCGTATCGGCGTCGATCTCGACCTTGAGATTCGGGACGAACTCGACGTCCGCGGACTCGTAGTCGATGCCGGCCTCCTGCAGCGCGGAGCGCACCGTCACCAGGTCGCTGGCCTCGGTGATGACCGCGAAGCCATCGGCGTGGCCCTCGATCTCCTCGGCCCCCGCCTCGAGCGTCGCCTCCATGACGTCGTCCTCGGTGGTGCCCTCGGAACCCACGACGATGACGCCCTTGCGGGTGAAGTTGTAGGCGACCGACCCGGGGTCGGCGAGCGTTCCGCCGTTGCGGCTCAGCGTCGTGCGCACCTCGGCGGCGGCGCGGTTCTTGTTGTCGGTCAGACACTCGATCATGAAGGCGACGCCGTTGGGGCCGTATCCCTCGTACATGATCGAGGCGTACTCGACCGACTCGCCGCCGATGCCGGCACCGCGCTTCACTGCGCGGTCGATGTTGTCCTTGGGGACAGAGGTCTTCTTCGCCTTCTGCACCGCGTCGAACAGCGTCGGGTTGCCGGCGAGGTCGGCGCCGCCGAGCTTGGCCGCGACCTCGATGTTCTTGATGAGCTTTGCCCACGCCTTGGCGCGACGCGAGTCGATGACCGCCTTCTTGTGCTTGGTCGTAGCCCACTTGGAATGCCCGGACATATATCTCCGCTCGTCTTATCCGCCCCGGAGCAGCGCCCAGGGCATCGTCCAGTCTAACGACTCACCGCCGCCGGCGAATTCAACCCTGCATTCCGGTGGTGCCGGAGTGGGCCTGTCGCACGGTCACGACCGGCGTTAGGCTCCCCGCATGGACATGCTCTCGAGCGCCCGGATCGCCGCCGCCGGCCTGATGGACTGGCGCAAGCTCGCACAGGGGCTGCACGCCCGCTACGCGGTGCCGGACTATGCCGAGGCCGTGCGTCTGATCGCGGCGATCGCGCGGGCCGGCGAGTCGCTCGACCATCACCCGCACACCACGATCGGCGACGGTTACGTGGACCTGAAGCTGGTCAGCACGGATGCCGTCCACCGGGATGCGGAGGGTGTGGAGCACATCGTCGAGTGGGTCACCGAGAAGGACCTCGCCCTGGCGCGGGCCATCACCGAGATCGCCGTCGCGCACGGACTCGTCGCCGACTCCTCTGCGGTGTCGCAGCTGGAGTTGGGTCTGGACACCGTGCACTCCGACAGGATCGCCCCGGTGTGGGCCGCGCTGCTCACCGGCGACGCCGCGTCGCAGGGGCGGGGCACGCCCGGCGACGAGATCAGGGACGCCACCGACCGCGTCCCGCATCTGTGGTTCGGCGACGGCGACGAGGCAGGGCAGAGGATCCACATCGAGGTGTACATCGCCCCCGAGCGGATGGCGGATCGGCTCGCCGCCGTGCAGGCCGCGGGCGGCACGGTCGTCGACGACGAGGATGCACCGGGCATGATCGTCATCGCGGACCAGGACGGGAACCTGGGCGTGCTGTGCGCGGATTTCTCCGCCGTCGCATCGGACGCGTCGGCGCCGGACTGAGGTCAGACGCTGACGTCAGGCGTGCGCCGTGACCCGGTCCAGGAACCGCTGGTGGAAGCGCGGCTCCCCACTCAACTCCGGATGGAAGCTGATCCCCAGCAGGTTTCCCTGCTCGACGGCGACGACTCGGCCGTCCTCGAGCGACGCCAGCGCCGTGGCATCCGCTCCGACCTCCTCGACCACGGGCCCGCGGATGAAGGTGGTGTGCACGGGGTCGGGGCCGAGTTCCGGGATGTCGAGATCCACCTCGAAGGATTCCGTCTGCCGGCCGAACGCGTTGCGGCGGACGAGCGCATCCAGACCGCCGAAGGTCTGCTGACCATCGATGCCGTCCGCCAGACGATCGGAGAGCATGATCAGCCCGGCGCACGTGCCGAACATCGGCATCCCGCCACGGATGGCCTCCCGGATGGGATCGGCCAGCCCGAACATCCGGGACAGCTTGTCCATCACCGTCGACTCGCCGCCGGGGATCACCAGTCCGTCGACCTGCGCGAACTCCTCCGGGCGCCGGACGCGCACGACTTCGGCCCCGAGATGCTCCAGCAGGGCGACGTGCTCGCGCACATCGCCCTGCAGCGCGAGCACGCCGACGCGGGCTTCTGCCATCGGTGCTTACCAGCCCCGCTCGGCGAGCCGGTGCGGTGCGGGCAGGTCGGAGACGTTGATGCCGACCATGGCCTCGCCGAGGCCTCGGGAGACCTCCGCGATGACCTTCGCGTCGTCGTAGAACGTGGTGGCCTTCACGATCGCGGCGGCGCGCGCGGCCGGGTCGCCGGACTTGAAGATGCCGGAGCCGACGAACACGCCGTCGGCGCCGAGCTGCATCATCAGCGCGGCATCGGCGGGCGTCGCGACGCCACCGGCGACGAACAGGACGACGGGCAGCGTGCCCGTCTCGGCGATCTCGGCGACCAGCTCGTAGGGCGCCTGCAGCTCCTTGGCGGCGACGTAGAGCTCGTCCTTGGACAGCGAGCCGAGGGCGGCGATCTCACCGCGGATCTTGCGGATGTGCTTCATCGCCTCGGAGACGTCGCCGGTGCCGGCCTCGCCCTTGGAGCGGATCATCGCCGCGCCCTCGTTGATGCGTCGCAGCGCCTCGCCGAGGTTGGTCGCACCGCACACGAACGGCACCGTGAAGGGCCACTTGTCGATGTGGTTGACGTAGTCCGCCGGCGAGAGCACCTCGGACTCGTCGATGTAATCGACGCCGAGCTCCTGCAGCACCTGCGCCTCGACGAAGTGACCGATGCGGGCCTTCGCCATCACGGGGATGGAGACCGAGGAGATGATGCTGTCGATCATGTCGGGATCGCTCATGCGCGACACGCCGCCCTGCGCGCGGATGTCGGCGGGCACTCGCTCGAGCGCCATGACGGCGACGGCGCCGGCGTCCTCGGCGATCTTCGCCTGGTCTGCCGTGACGACGTCCATGATGACCCCGCCCTTCAGCATCTCGGCGAGACCGCGCTTGACGCGCTGCGATCCGGTGGTGGGTGTCTGCTCGGTGGAAGCCATCGTGTCTCCTCGGCGGGGATCAGGTGAGTACAAACAGTTCATTGACCTATGTCAAAAGATAGCACCATAGAATCAAGGCGATGGACTTCGAGATAACGGGCAGCACGGCGGCCGAGATCGCCGACAGCGTGCGAGCGCTGCGCGAGCGGGGCGTGGTGCGCCCGGGCGACGCGCTCCCGCCGGTCCGCGAGCTCGCTGCGACCCTCGGGGTCAACCGCAATACCGCCGTGGCCGCCTATCGGCAGCTGGCCCAGGCGGGTCTCGTCATCTCCAAGGGCCGCGGTGGCACCCTCATGGCCGGTGGCGCACCGCTCGCCCAGGAGGGCGTGGCCGCCGACACCGTGCTGCACGACATCGGCTCCGGCAACCCCGACCCGCGGCGGATTCCCGATCCATCCGCCGCGCTGGGCGGCATCGTCGGACGTCCTGTGCTGTACGGCGAACCGGTCATCGACCCGGGCCTGGAGCACTGGGCACGCGAGTGGATGCTCGCCGACCTGGCCCGCGATGATCTGCGCATCAGCGTCACCAGTGGCGCCGTGGATGCCGTCGAGCGGCTCCTCGCCCAGGCCCTCACCCGCGACGACGCCGTCGCTCTCGAGGACCCCTGCTTCCTCTCCAGCATCCACACGGTGCGTCTCGGCGGGTACCGCGGCGTGCCCGTCCCCGTCGACGAGCAGGGCATGACCGTGGACGGTCTGCAGGCCGCGCTGGATGCCGGCGTACGCGCGATCATCAGTACACCGCGCGCCCAGAACCCCACTGGAGTGAGCCTCACGGCCGCCCGCGCAGCGGCGCTGCGCAAGGTGCTCGAACCGCATCCGTACGTGCTCATCATCGAGGACGACCACTTCTCCATGCTCTCCGCGCACCCGTACGCCTCGCTGATCGCTCCGGGCCACCGCCGCTATGCGCTGGTGCGCTCGGTGTCGAAGTTCCTCGGCCCCGACATGTGCCTCGCCCTCGCCGCGACCGATCCCACGACGGCAGAGCGGCTCGCCATGCGGCTGAACCCCGGGACGACCTGGGTGAGCCACCTGCTGCAGCGTCTCGCGCATGCGCAGCTCGCGGATGCCGGCATCCGCCAGCAGATCGCGGATGCCGCGAGTCACTACGCCGAGCGGAACAGCGCGTTCACCGCTGAGCTCCTCTCCCGCGGCATCCGAACCGACTCCACCGACGGGCTGAGCCTGTGGGTGCGCCTGCCCGTGCCGGCGCGTGTCGCAGCGGAGCGCCTGATGCGCCGCGGCTGGCTGGTGCGCACCGGTGACGAGTTCCGCATCGACGAGGCCTCCCCCGTGTCCGACCATGTGCGTCTGACCGTGCACGACCTGTCCGAGGCCGACACCGCCCGTCTGCTCGATGACCTCGAGAGCGCCGCGCGCTGAGCATCCCTCCTGCGGGGTGAGAGGATGTCAGGATGAAAATCCTCTCGATCCAGTCGGCCGTGGCGCACGGTCACGTCGGCAACTCGGCCGCCGTCTTCCCGTTGCAGCGCATCGGCGTCGAGGTGCTGCCTGTCTACACGGTGAACTTCTCCAACCACACCGGCTACGGCGCGTGGCGCGGTCCGATGATCGACCCGAGCGATGTGCGCGAGGTGATCACGGGCATCGAGGAGCGCGGGGTCCTCCCCGAGATCGACGCCGTGCTCAGCGGCTACCAGGGCGGCGAGGGCATCGGAGATGTGATCATCGACGCCGTGGCGCGCGTGAAGGCCGCGAATCCGGATGCCGTGTACGCGTGCGATCCCGTCATGGGCAACGCCAAGTCGGGTTGTTTCGTCGCTCCCGCCATCCCCGAACTGCTGCGCGACCGCGTGGTGCCCGTGGCCGACATCATCACCCCGAACCAGTTCGAGCTCGGGTACCTGACGAACACCTCCCCCGACACCCTGGAGTCGACTCTGGCCTCGGTGGACGCTGCGATGGCGATGGGCCCGTCGACCGTGCTGGTGACCTCGGTGGAGCGTCCGGACCGCGAGGAGGGCACCATCGAGATGCTCGCCGCCGACGGCAAGGGCGCCTGGCTGGTCGCGACCCCGCACCTGCCCATGAAGGCCAATGGTTCGGGCGACGTGACCGCGGCGCTGTTCACCGCGCACTACGTGGCCACGGGTGATGCCAAGGTCGCCCTCGAGCGCACGGTCTCGAGCGTGTTCGATCTGCTGCAGCTGACGCTCGATGCCGGCGACCGGGAACTGCAGCTGGTGCAGGCGCAGGAGGCCTACGCGAACCCGCGTCTGCAGTTCACCGCGCACCAGGTGCGCTGAGCCCGCAGAGCCCGTCTATATGGCACAAACCGCCCCTGATTCGCGAGAACAGGGGCGGTTTGCGCCATATAGACGGGTATGTCAGCGCGGCCAGGCGTGCGCGACGGCCTCGCGCACCTCGCCGAGCAGCTGAGGCAGCGCCTTGGTCTTCGCGATGATCGGGAAGAAGTTCGCATCCGACGTCCAACGCGGGACGATGTGCTGATGCAGGTGCGCGTCGACACCGGCCCCGGCGACCGATCCCTGGTTCATGCCCAGGTTGAAGCCGTCGCAGTTCGAGACCTGACGCAGCACGCGCATGCCGACCTGGGTGAGCTCGCCGATCTCGGCGACCTCCTCGGGTGTGGCCTGATCGTAGGTCGCGATGTGGCGGTACGGGCACACGAGCAGGTGGCCGGAGTTGTACGGGAACAGGTTCAGCAGCACGTACGCGGACTCTCCGCGCGCGACGATCAGCCGCTCGGCATCCGGATGCTTCGGAGCCTCGCAGAACGGGCAATCCTCGCGCAGCACCTCGGGCCCCGCCTGGATGTACGCCATCCGGTGCGGGGTCCAGAGTCGCTGGAACTCGTCCGGCACGCCGGCCAGGTGGCCCCCGTCCTCGACGCTATGGATCTCCGAGCCGGTCGAAGGGCCTGAGCCGGTCGAAGGGCCCGGCTCGGCGGTGTCGGAGGTCATGCCAGATCCTCGGAGGTCATCACCCGCGCATGGGCGGCGATCGCCCGGCGGATGCGATCGATCGCGTCGACAACGGGAACGCCGTTCTCCTGCGATCCATCTCGGAAGCGGAACGAGACGGTGCCCGCGGCGCGGTCCTGCTCGCCGGCGATGAGGATCAGCGGCACCTTGGACGTGGTGTGGTTGCGGATCTTCTTCTGCATCCGGTCGTCCGAGTGGTCGACCTCGGCGCGCACGCCGGCGGCCTTCAGCTGGCTGACGACCTCGCCGAGGTAGTCGCCGAACTGGTCGGCGACAGGCACGCCCACGACCTGCGCGGGCGCCAGCCACAGCGGGAAGTCGCCGGCGTAGTGCTCGAGCAGGATGGCGAAGAAGCGCTCGACCGAGCCCAGCAGGGCGCGGTGGATCATCACCGGGCGGTGCTTGGCGCCGTCGGGACCGGTGTACTCCAGCTCGAAGCGCTCCGGCTGGTTGAAGTCGAGCTGGATGGTCGACATCTGCCAGGTGCGGCCGATGGCATCCCGCGCCTGCACGGAGATCTTCGGACCGTAGAACGCCGCGCCGCCGGGATCGGCGACCAGCTCCAGGCCCGACGCGATCGCGACCTCGCGCAGCGTGTCGATGGCGGTGGTCCACTGCTCGGGCTCGCCGAGGAACTTCGGGTTGCCCACCTCGTTGGTGGACAGCTCGAGGTAGAAGTCGTTCAGCCCGTAGTCGCGCAGCAGCTCGAGCACCAGGTTGAGGTTGGTGGTCAGCTCCTCTCGCACCTGGTCCTGGGCGACATAGATGTGCGCGTCGTCCTGAGTCAGGCCGCGTACGCGGGTCAGCCCCGAGAGCGTTCCGCTCTTCTCGTACCGGTACACGGTGCCGAACTCAGCCAGACGCAGCGGCAGCTCGCGGTAGCTGCGACCCCGTGCACGGAAGATGAGGTTGTGGAACGGGCAGTTCATCGGCTTCAGGTAGTAGTCCTGACCCTGACGCGTGACGTTGCCGTCCTCGTCTACGACCTCATCGAGGTGCATCGGGGGGAACATGCCGTCGGCGTAGGTCTGCAGGTGACCCGAAGTCTGGAACAGGTCCTTCTTCGTGATGTGCGGGGTGTTGACGACGTCGTAGCCGTTGCGCAGCAGGTGACGGCGGAGGTTCTCCTCGATCTCGTAGCGGATGATGCCGCCGCGAGGGTGGAAGACGGCCAGGCCCGAGCCGATCTCGTCGGGGAACGAGAACAGATCCATCTCGGCGCCGAGCTTGCGGTGATCGCGGCGCTCGGCCTCGGCGAGGCGCTCCTGATAGGCGCGCAGCTCGTCCTTGCTGGGCCACGCGGTGCCGTAGATGCGCTGCAGCTGCGGGTTCTTCTCACTGCCGCGCCAGTAGGCGGCGGCGACCCGGGTCAGATCCCAGCCGTTGCCGAGCAGGCGGGTGCTGGGCACGTGCGGTCCGCGACAGAGGTCCTTCCAGGCGACCTCGCCGTCCTTGGACACGTTGTCGTAGATGGTCAGCTCGCCGGCGCCGACCTCCACGGACGCGCCTTCCGCAGCATCCGCTCCGGAGCCGGGGCCACCGGCCAAGTCGATCAGCTCGAGCTTGAACGGCTCGTTCGCGAGCTCGGCACGCGCCTCGTCCTCGGTGACGACGCGACGGGTGAAGCGCTGACCCTCGCGGATGATGCGCTGCATCTCCTTCGAGATGGACTTGAGGTCCTCGGGGGTGAACGGCTCGTCGACGCCGAAGTCGTAATAGAAACCGTCAGTGATGAACGGTCCGATGCCGAGGTTCGCGGCGGGACGGATGCGCTGCACCGCCTGCGCGAGCACGTGCGCGGTCGAGTGGCGCAGGATGTCGAGGCCATCCTTGCTGTCGACGGTGACCGGCAGGGCGACGTCGCTGTCAGCGACGGTCGCGGCCAGGTCCTTGAGGACGCCGTTCACGCGCATGGCGATGACGGAACGATCGGTGAACAGGGCGAAGCCGTCGCGCTGGTCGGCGCTGGGCTGGGCGAAGTCTGACACGGGGATTCTCCAGATTGACGATGGAATGAGACGACGGCTCAGCTTCGGGCGCACGCGCGCCCGCCCGCTCAGGCGCCCGTAGTTCGCGTGACGACACCGGTGGCAGAGGCCACGGTCCAGGTCGACACGAATTCCATGGATCAAGTCTACGCCGCCGCGCCCGACCATCCGGAACCGGGACTCAGCGGGCTCTGTGTGCTGGAATGATGGCGGATCATCGCGGACGAAGGGCGGGCATGAACTGGGCACTGGTGCTGGATCTGCTCGGCACGTTCTTCTTCGCCCTCTCGGGCAGCCTTCTGGCGGCCCAGCGCGGCTACGACATCATCGGCTCGCTGCTGCTCGGCAGCCTCACCGGTCTCGGCGGTGGGGTGATCCGCGATCTCATCATCGGCAGACCGCCGGTGGCGTTCGATCAGCCGATCCATCTGGTGGCGCCGGTCGCTGCCGCGGTGCTGGTCTACTTCGTCGCGGCTGGGGTGGAGCGTCATTCTCGACCGCTGCTGATCTTCGACGCCGGCGGCCTCGCGCTGTTCTGCACCACGGGCACGGCGACCGCCATGAACGCCGGCATGAACCCGGTCGCGGCCGCGCTGCTGGGTGTGACCACCGGTGTGGGCGGCGGACTGCTGCGCGATGTCGTCGCGAACCGTGATCCGCAGCTGTTCAACCCGTCGGATCTGTACGCGGTGCCCGCGTTCCTCGGGGCGGCGCTGACTGCGGCGCTGTGGTACTCGCCGTTGCCGACTCCGCTGTCGACCTTCATCGCCGCCGCTCTGGTGTTCGTGTTCCGCGTGCTGTCCCTGCACTTCCGCTGGCGCATCCCGCACGCGCGCGCCGGTGCACAGGAATCTTCCCCCTGAGAGAAGTCGGTCGTATCGTGGCGATGATGCCACGTGGCATCCGGGAGGGAGCAGCGCCGTGAGCACCATCGCAGACGTCGTCGCGAGATACGACTCGATCCGGCAGGACCAGGAGGCGTTCTACCGCGACCTCCATCAGCATCCGGAGCTCTCCCATCAGGAGTCGCGCACGGCGGCCGAGCTCGCCGTGCGCTTGAACGCGTGGGGGTTCGAGGTGACCACGGGCATCGGCGGCACCGGGGTGATCGGCGTGATGCGCAACGGCGAGGGGCCGACGGTGCTGCTGCGCGCGGACATGGACGCGCTCCCCGTGCAGGAGAAGACCGGTGCCGACTATGCGAGCACGGCCGAGGCGACGGATGCCGACGGTCGGCAGACCCCCGTGATGCACGCCTGCGGCCACGACGTGCACGTGTCTTGTCTGCTGGGCGCCTCGCGATTGCTGTCGGAGAATCCGGATGCCTGGCAGGGCACGCTCGTCGCGCTGTTCCAGCCCCGCCGAGGAGACCGGAGACGGAGCACGGGGGATGCTGGAGGACGGACTCGCGGATGCCATCCCCCACCCCGACGTGGCCCTGGGCCAGCATGTGCTCGTCGGCCCCTCGGGGACGGTCAACACCCGGGTCGGTCCGATCCTCTCCAGCGCCGACAGTGTGCGCATCACGGTGCACGGTCGCGGCGGGCACGGTTCGATGCCGCAGAACACCGTCGATCCGGTGATCCTGGCCGCGTTCATCGCCGTGCGGCTGCAGACGATCGTGTCACGTGAGCTGCCACCGAGCGAGCCCGCGGTGCTCACCGTCGGCAGCATCCGTGCCGGCACGAAGAGCAACATCATCCCCGACGACGCCATCCTGGAGTTGAATCTGCGCACCTACACTATGCAGACCCGGGAGCGGATGCTCGCGGCGATCGAGCGCATCGCTCGCGCCGAGAGCGTCGCGTCCGGTGCGCCGAAGGAGCCGGAGATCGAGGTGTACGACAGCTTCCCGCTGACCTCCAACGACGAGGCCGTGACGACGAAGCTGGCCGCGGCCTTCCGCGAGCATTTCGGAGATCAGGCAGGCGAGCTGCCGCTGCAGACCGCGAGCGAGGACTTCAGCGACATCCCCACCGCGCTGGGCGTGCCGTACTCGTACTGGGGCATCGGCGGGACGGATCCTGAGCTGTGGAGCGCCGCCGTCGAGAAGGGAACCGTCGAATCCGACATACCCGGCAACCACTCCCCCCTGTTCCTGCCCGTCATACAGCCGACGCTGCAGACCGGAACCGCGGCGCTGATCGTCGCGGCGGGAGCGTGGCTGGGGCGCGGGTAGGACGAGCGCCGACCCGGCGACCATCGGCGGTCATCCCGCGCCCGACACTCTCGATGGCGTGGTCTGCCCCATGGGCGACCGGGCGATCGACCCGGCGGACGGCGTGGGCCAGACTGCGTTGAGAAAGAGCGTGCGCGTCTTCCTGGGTCTGCCGTCCTACCTTCGCTCCCTGGAGCACATCGAAGGACTCGTCGGATGGGCAGCACTTCGGAATGCGAAGCCCTGGGACCACATTGACCTCAGCGAGCTTCACAACAACGTGAACGCAATTCTTGGCTACCGACCGCTCACTCCAATAGTCACGTGGTAGCACTCGGAGAAACCATCACGCGTGCCAATAGTGGTTGGGGCTGACGGAGATGTAAATGACGTTGATCCAGACCACGAGAACGCCGAGCAGCAAGTGCATAACGATGCTGTGGCCCTGCTGCGGTCGGACGTACGAAACTTCGCGCTTCACGTTCAACTGGGACGAGGTCATCGGGCCCATCGTGTGCATTGGTTGAACCGGCGTCGGGGCAAAGTGATCGGTCCATTGCACGCCGTCGTACCAACGTTGACGGCCGCTGCCATCGTCATACCAACCAGCGGGTGTGCTCACAGCGTTCCCCCTTCGGCGACCCCACGTCGCACAGTCTCGACCTCGTCAGCATAGTGTGGCCCAGCGCCCCGTAAACGCCTTGGCATCCGCGGCCGTGCCTCACCAGTACCACAGTGCCCGCGACTACTCTTCGAACTCGAACACATTCCAGTGGACGTTATCTAACGCAGCCTCGACTGAGTCGTCGGGGTTACCCAAGCTCAGGCCGAAGGTGTTCATCACTAGCTCGCGACCGTCGGGCACATCGACGAGACGGGCCTCCGCAGAGAAGCGGCCGCGCGTCACGTCGTCTCCGTAATCGCGGATCGCAACTTCAACTTCGCGGTTGTGAATATAGACCCGGTAGGTCGTCATGCTGGCGGCATCCGTGAAGCCACGACGAGAGCGCAGGTACTCAATTGCAGGGTCCATAGCTCGAACCCTAGTACCAGTCGGAAACCGGAACCTATCGGTAGCGACACGGTAGTGGAACCAAAAAAGCCCCAGGAAACTGGGGCTGATCTGGTATTTACTCTGTGCGCGATACTGGGATCGAACCAGTGACCTCTTCCGTGTCAGGGAAGCGCGCTACCGCTGCGCCAATCGCGCCTAAAAGGCTTATTCAGTTTTCAGCGAGGTGGCGACGGGATTCGAACCCGTGTAAACGGCTTTGCAGGCCGGTGCCTAGCCACTCGGCCACGCCACCAGAGGTGGATTGGAACCCACATGCCGGCTCCTCCGGAGAGAATCCTGCACTCGAGCGGATGACGAGACTCGAACTCGCGACCCCAACCTTGGCAAGGTTGTGCGCTACCAACTGCGCTACATCCGCATTTCGTTCCCGGTGACCCGGGCACTTGGAATACATTAGCTCAGGTTTCGCCCCATCGCCAAACCGCCGCGCGACGCCGGGCGTGTCCGGCCCGAACGCGGCCCTCACGCCACGCCCGGCGCGCGCCCCGGTGTCGGGGGCCGCGCTCTGATCGGGTATGCTCTTGATCTGTGCCACGGTGCACGACACAACTCCACATGGGCGATTGGCGCAGTTGGTAGCGCGCTTCCTTCACACGGAAGAGGTCATCGGTTCGAGTCCGGTATCGCCCACCACAATCTCCTCCCTCGGTCCGCAGACGCCTCAATGCGCGACGTAGACCGAGTTTGCCGAGCGGCCGCCGGTGAGCGCGTTGTCGAACGCGACGACCTCGGCCTGCACATGCTCGAACACGCCAGCGAGCACCGCTGTGAAGGCGGCGTCGGGCGCATCGTCCGACCAGAGCGCGAACACACCGCCAGGGGCCAGGTGCCGCCGCATCGCCTGAATGCCGGCCTCCGTGTAGAACGGCGCATGGCTGGGATGCAGGTGGTGACTGGGCGAGTGGTCGATGTCGACGATGATCGCGTCGAAGACGCGAGGCGTCTGGTCGTCTCGCATCCGGGCGAAGAAGTCGCCGATCTCGATGCTGAGGCGTGGGTCGGCGGTGAGCGCAGCCGAGATCGGCAGCAGGGCTCGGCGGTGCCAGTCCACGACGACGTCGATCGCCTCGACGACCGTGAGGGAGCGCACGTTCTCATGCTCGAGCACCGCCTGCGCGGTGTACCCGAGTCCGAGGCCGCCGACCAGCACGTCGAGATCGCGTCCTTCGAGGGCGGCCAATCCGAGGTGGGCGAGCTCGATCTCAGCGACCGTGAAGTGCGTCGACATGAGGTGCTCGTCGTTGAGGATCGCCTCGAAGACGTCAGTGCCGAGAACCAGGTCGAACCGTCGCCGCAGGGTCACCTCCCCCATGGGCGTCTGCTGCCAGTCGAGTTCCTCGAATCGCTTGCTCATGGGTCCGATGTTCGCACGTCTATCGCCGGCGACGTAATGTCAGATCAGGCGGCGAGCACGGAAGGCGGACATGACACCGAAGCGAGTCATCATCTCCGGCGCGAGCGGTCTGATCGGGCAGGCGCTCACCGCGTCACTGCGGGAGGACGGCTCAGAGGTCGTCCACCTCGTCAGGCGCCGTGCCAGCACTCCGCACGAGGTCGAGTGGCTCACAGACGACGACGCCCTCTCCCCCGACGTGCTCGCCGGAGCGGATGCCGTCGTCAACCTCAATGGGGCGAGCATCGGGCGACTGCCCTGGGGATCGCGCTACCAGAAGACGCTGCGCGAATCTCGACTGCGTCCCACGCGCACGCTCGCGGCCGCTCTCACGAGCCTCGGCGACCAGGCTCCCGCCTTGATCTCAGCATCCGCCGTGGGCTACTACGGCGACCGCTCGGGCGCAACCGTCGACGAGCAGTCCGGGCCAGGGCGCGGATTCCTCGCGGAACTGTGCGTGGAGTGGGAGGGTGCGGCGCTGGCAGCATCCGACCGAACGCGCGTCGCCCTTCTGCGGACCGCGCCGCTGCTGCATCCGGCAGCTGTGCTGAAGTCCATGATTCTGCTCACCCGGATGGGCCTTGGCGGACCACTCGGACCCGGTACGCAGCTCTGGCCATGGATCTCCCTCGAGGATGAGGTCCGCGCGATCCGTCACGTGATCAGCACCGATCTCACCGGTCCCGTCAATCTCAGCGGTCCGACCCCTGCAACGGCGGGCCAGATCGGCCGGGAGCTTGCGCGACGACTCCACCGGCCCTACCTGCTGCCGGCACCATCATGGGCGCTGCGCGCGGCACTAGGACGCCCCGCCGCTGACGCACTGCTGCTGGCATCCGTCGATGCCGTGCCGGCTGCGCTCACCGGCACGGGCTTCGCCTTCGAACACCACAGCGCCGCCGCAGCCATCGCGACGGCGCTGCAAGGGTGACTCAGGCGCGGACAGCACCGGACTTCACGGACGCGCCCTGAGGCTGGGTCTGCGAGAACAGCACGACCACGATGACCGCGGCGCCGACGACCACGTGCGGCAGCCAGACGTTCACCGCCTCGCCGGCGAACCCGAAGATCCAGGGCGAGAGAGCCAGGAACAGGCTCGCGACGATGTCGAACGCGAGGTGCACCGGCATGGGAATGAACCCGAACGGACCCCATTCGTACTTCGTGAACAGGCTGTAGACGATGAGGCCCACACCGAGCACGATCGGGATGATGACAGCGGCTCCGCCGACACCGGCGAATCCGAACAGCCACGGTGCGACGATCAGCGCCGCTCCCACGACGTAGTCGAGGATGCCGTGGACCTTGGTGGGGATGAAACGCATGATTCCTCCTTCGTGTCGCCGCGGACAGCGGCTCACCACCTGTTCGGAGCCCTGGGACGATCGGATTGCCCGACCCGCGAACCGCCGCCCGTCCCTCGCTGAGCCTCGCCGGCCCTTCCCCCCTCACCGGACTGGTAGCGTCAGCCCTGTCGGCACTTCGCCGGCCATCAGGGAAGACTTCTCGTCGACCGACAGCTTCACGGCCCTCCGTTTCTTGTCGCCTCCTCTGTGCGACAGCTGAGGAATCCGATGAAAACTCTTGTCCCGACCCATGCCGACCTCCCGCGAGACGAGCGACATCCGGCTGCCGGCCCGTCGCTTCCGGCCGGCTCCACCGCCGTGATCTACTGTGAGGGCCAGTTCGCCCGACAGGACGGCAAGACCGCCAACGGCCTCGTCCGTCACTCCGAGAAGTACGACATTCTCAGCGTGATCGACAGCGACAACGCCGGCGCCGATGCGGGCATGATCCTGGACGGCAAGGCGAACGGCATCCCCATCCTGGCCAATCTTCACGAGGCGATCGCACACGCGGGACGCACTCCCGACTACCTGATCTGCGGTGTCGCACCCAGCGATGGCCGTCTCTCGCCGGAGCAGCGCGTCGTGCTCCTGGACGGAATCGCCCGCGGCATGCACATCATCAACGGCCTGCACGAGTTCCTCGGCGATGACGTGGAGTTCGTCGCGGCGAGCCTGCTGAGCGGCGTCACGATCACCGATGTCCGCCGCCCGCGGCGCATCGAAGAACTGCATCAGTTCTCCGGTCGCATCTTCGATGTCACCTGTCCCCGCATCGTCGTCCTCGGCACAGACGGCGCGATCGGCAAACGCACGACTGCAACGCTGCTCACGCAGGCACTCAACGCCCGCGGCATCCGCGCCGTCCTGGTCGGCACCGGACAGACCACCATCATCCAAGGCGGGAAGTACGGCGTGGCGCTGGATGCGCTCATCCCGCAGTACTGCTCCGGTGAGGTCGAGAACCAGGTCGTCGCGGCCTTCGAGGGTGAGAACCCCGATGTCATCATCGTGGAAGGACAGGGGGCGCTCAGCCACCCCGCCTACCTGACATCGGCGTACATCCTGCGCGGGAGCCGACCTGCTGCGGCGATCCTCCAGCATGCGCCGCGCCGGCTCACCCTGGGCGACTTCCCGCGCATCGCCATGCCGACCCTCGCCAGCGAGATCACCCTGATCGAGACGTTCAGCGAGGCCAAGGTCATCGGGATCACCGTCAACCACGAGGGCATGACCCGCGCCGAGATCCCCGAAGCCATCCGCATCATCGCCGATCAGTCCGGTCTCCCCACCACCGACCCGCTCACCGAGTCAGCGGACGAGCTCATCGACATGGTGCTGCTCGCCTTTCCGCAGCTCGCCGCGCCGGTCGCGGCCTGATCGGACGCGTCCGGGCATTCGAGTCAGGCGCGCGCCCAGCCGTACCGCCGGATGAGCGCCTGCGCGACGCCGTCGTACCGGGTGCGGTCGAGCACGGCGGCCTCGCGCCGCATCCCCTCGTGCTGCACGCTGTAGAGCTGCTCGATGTCCACCCAGGACTCGCGTCCCTGCGAATCCCAGTCACCGGAGCCGATCGAGAGGAAGTCGCGATCGCCGTCGTGCGCCTTGCTGGTCATCCGCACCGCATACACGCGGTCGGCCGATTGCCGTCCGATCACCAGCACGGGACGATCCTTGCCGCGGCCGTCGTTCTCCTCGTAGGGCACCCACGTCCAGATCACCTCGCCGGCATTCGGAAGGCTGTTGCGGGACGGCGAGTAGCTGACGCTCACGTCCCGCACGCGTTCCGGATCGACCTGGATCGTCTGCGAGCCCTGCGTCCGCCCGGGCGAGACCTCCTGGTCGGGATGCTGCGCACCCCGCGTCACGGGCGGGGCGCCCGCACGACCGTCCGGCCGAAGCACGGCATCCGGATGCCGGGGTCGGGAAGGCCGCTTCGGGTCTTCCTTCGCCAGCATCCGGATGATCATGTCGGCCACCGCGGACAGGATGCGCTTCGTCGAACTCACGCACCCCACCCTATCCGCGGGTCACTCGACCAGTGCGTAACCGGCCTCTCCGTGCACGGCCAGGTCGACACCGGCGACCTCTTCCTCGCTGTTCACGCGGAAGCCGATCGTCTTCTCGATCGCGAATCCGATCACGAACGACGCGATGAACGAGTAGACCATGACGCCGAGCGAGGCGATCACCTGCACGGCGAGCAGTCGAGCGTCACCGCCGACGAACAGGCCCTGGCCCGTGGCGAAGAAGCCGAGGTAGACGGTTCCGAAGAGACCGCCCACCAGGTGCAGGCCGACCACGTCGAGCGAGTCGTCGTAGCCGAAGCGGAACTTCAGTTCGATCGCGAGGGCGCAGACGATGCCGGAGAGCGCGCCCAGCAGCACGGACCAGCCAGGGGTCAGGTTGGCGCAGGCGGGGGTGATGGCGACGAGACCGGCGACGAGACCCGAAACCGCACCGACCGAGGTCGGCTTGCCATCCTTGAGCTTCTCCACCAGGATCCAGCCCAGGATGCCGGCGGCAGCCGCGCCGAGCGTGTTGATCATGATGAGGCCGGCACCTGCGAGGTCCTCGTTCAGCCAGGTGGCCCCGGCGTTGAAACCGAACCATCCGAACCACAGCAGCGCAGCGCCCAGCAGCGCCAGCGGCACGTTGTGGGGCCTCTGGATGCCCTTCTGGAAGCCGATGCGCTTGCCGAGAACGATCGCCAGAGCGAGCGCCGCAGCACCGGCGTTGATGTGCACGGCCGTACCACCGGCATAGTCGATCACAGCGATTCCGCTGTCCTCACCGAACAGCATCGAGCCGAGGTTCATGACCCAGCCGCCGCCCCAGACCCATGCGGCGATCGGGAAGTACCCGAGAGTGCCGAAGATGCCGACGTAGATCAGCCAGGGGCCGAACTTGGCGCGGTCGGCGATCGCGCCGGAGATCAGAGCGACCGTGATGATCGCGAAGGTCGCACCGTAAGCAACCGAGAGGAGGGCGACGTTCGCGCCCGGCTCCTGCGAGGACTCGGCGAGGCCGAAGTCCGAGAACGGGTTGCCGGCGAACTGCCAGGGCGATTCGACGGCACTCATCGCGAAGCCGTACAGCAACCAGAGAACGGCGATGAGCCCGATGGCCCCGAAGCTCATCATCATCATGCTGATGACGCTCTTCGCCTTGACGAGACCGCCGTAGAAGAATGCGACGCCAGGCGTCATGAGCAGAACGAGCGCAGTGGCGGTGATCACCCAGGAGATGTTGCCTGCGGCATCCATAACGAACCTCACTTTCGGGAAGAGTGAGCTCCAGTGTGGAGGCGCTGCGTTTCAGCCGATCGCTCGCCGTGTTGCAGGGCGGTTACGCCGAGCGCGCGAATGTGAACAGCGTGTTACGCGGCTCGGGTGGAATGCGTCAGAGCGTTCAGTCGTGACACCGCACGCAGATACTTCTTGCGATATCCGCCGCCCAGCATCTCCTCGGCGAACACCGAATCCAGCGGCACCCCCGTCGCCAGTACGGGCAGTTGAGCGTCGTACACGCGGTCGACGAAGGCCACGAAACGCAGCGCCTCGGATTGGTCCGTGAGCACGCGCACGTCTCGCAGCCCCACGGCGTCGAGCCCGTCGATCATGCGGATGTACCGAGACGGGTGCACCTTCGCCAGGTGACGGATCACCTCGGAGAACTCGTCATCGGATGCGACGCCGTCGCCCGCGGCGTCGGCCACGCGCCGGTCGTACTCGGCATCCTCCAGCACGGACGCGCTGCCGTCGATCGAGCGCTGACGGTAGTCGACGCCGTCGATGCGCAGCGTCTCGAAGCTGTCGGACATCGCATGGATCTCGCGCAGGAAGTCCTGGGCGGCGAATCTGCCCTCTCCGAGCGCGTTGGGCGGGGTGTTCGAGGTGGCTGCGAGTCTGGTGCCGGACGCCACGAGCTCACCCAGCAGACGGGTCATCACCATCGTGTCGCCGGGATCGTCGAGTTCGAACTCGTCGATGCACAGCAGGTCCGCGCCGCGCATCAGGTCAACCGTGTTGCGGTAGCCGAGGGCTCCGACCAGTGCCGTGTACTCGATGAACGAGCCGAAGTACTTCCGGCGCGCGGGAAGCGCGTGGTAGACGGATGCCAGCAGGTGCGTCTTGCCGACGCCGAAGCCGCCGTCCAGATACACGCCCGGCTTCATCGGCGTCTCCTTCGGCGCCCGACGGAACAGGCCCGTCTTCCTGGCCGGTTCGCTCTTTCCGGCGAATCGCTGCAGCGTCTCCTTCGCGGCCTCCTGCGACGGGTAGGCCGGGTCGGCCCGATAGGTCTCGAAGGTGGCCGAGGCGAACTGCGGCGGTGGTGTCATGCTCGCCAGCATCTCGGGTCCGGTGACCGACGGCGTGCGCTCGATGAGGTGCACGACGCCCGTGCTGATCTGCTGGGTCATCACATTCCTGAAGTCATAGTCTTACGAACCGGATGCGGGCCCACCCGAAGGGATCTATCGTCGAAGGAGACGGCTCAACTTTACGCCGTCGAATCACCCAACCCCGCGTCCTGAATCAAGAGGAGCAACTGTGACTGTCGAGATCGACAACTCATCCACCAAATTCTCCGAGTACTCCGAACCCGGCCGGCTCGTCACCACGGAGTGGCTGGCGGCGAATCTCGACAAGCCGGGCCTGGTCGTCGTGGAGTCCGACGAGGATGTCCTGCTGTATGAGACGGGACACATCCCGGGCGCGGTGAAGGTCGATTGGCACACCGAGCTGAACGACCCGGTCGTGCGCGACTACGTCGACGGCGAGGGCTTCGCCGAGCTCCTCAGCCGCAAGGGCATCTCGCGCGACGACACCGTCGTCATCTACGGCGACAAGAACAACTGGTGGGCGGCCTACGCGCTCTGGGTGTTCTCGCTGTTCGGACACGAGGACGTGCGCCTGCTCGACGGCGGCCGCGACAAGTGGATCTCCGAGGGCCGCGCCATCACCAAGGACAAGACCGTCCGCGAGGCGACCGAGTACCCGATCGTCGAGCGCGACGACTCCGTGCTGCGCGCCTACAAGGAGGACGTGCTCGCGTTCATCGGCCAGGGTCCGCTGATCGACGTCCGCTCCCCCGAGGAGTACTCCGGTGAGCGCACCCACATGCCCGCGTACCCCGACGAGAGCTCGCTTCGCGGCGGCCACATCCCCACCGCGCAGAGCGTGCCGTGGAGCCGCGCGGTCGCCGAGGACGGCGGGTTCAAGACGCGCGCCGAGCTCGAGGAGATCTACCTCGACGGCGCCGGCCTGAAGGCGGGTGACGACGTCGTCGCCTACTGCCGCATCGGTGAGCGCTCCAGCCACACCTGGTTCGTGCTGCAGCACCTGCTCGGATTCGAGAACGTGCGCAACTACGACGGCTCCTGGACCGAGTGGGGCAGCGCCGTGCGCGTCCCGATCGCGACGGGCTCGGAGCCCGGCTCCCTCTGAGCGTGGGAGAATTGCAGAGTGACTGACACGCACCTTCCCGCTCGTCTCGCCGAGGTCCGCGAGGAGTTCCTGGAGCTTCCCGAAGCGGAACGCCTGGAGCTTCTGCTGGAGTACTCCGACGAGCTTCCGCCGGTGCCCGAGCACCTCGTCGGCCACGACGAGATGTACGAGCGCGTCGCCGAGTGCCAGTCCCCTGTGTTCATCAACGTCGAGGTCACCGACGGCGTCGTCGCCATGCACGCGACGGCGCCGCCGGAGGCTCCCACGACCCGCGGGTTCGCGAGCATCCTGGTGCAGGGCCTGACCGGCCTCACCGCCGACGAGGTGCTCGCGATCCCGGGCGACTACCCGCAGACGATCGGCCTCACGAGGGCCGTCTCGCCGCTGCGCATCGCCGGGATGACGGGGATGCTGATGCGCGCGAAGCGCCAGGTGGTCCAGAAGCGCTGACCCGCGCCACGCTCAGGATGCCGCCGGCACCAGTCCCTGTGCATCCATCCAGTCGGTGATCGCCGCCGTCCAGCCGGTCTGGTCGTAGTTCCAGATCTTGGTGTGCCTGGCCACCGAGAAGGCGGGCATCGTCACGAGGTCGGGCCGCGCCGCGGCCAGTGCATGCGAGGCATCGGACGGGACGAACCCGTCGTCGTCGCTGTGCAGGATCAGCGTCGGCGCCTCGAGCTCGGATGCCCGGGCCACCATGTCCAGGCGATCGAACTCGATCGCATCCTCGGCGCCGCTCAACCGCGCCATCATCGTGTTCTCCAGCACACCCATGGCGAGGGCGGGGATCGGCTCTCGCAGCCCCTGCTCGCGCGCCTGGAACCGCAGCACCGTCCGCCAGTCCACGACGGGCGAGTCCAGCACGATGGCGGCGATCCGCAACCGGTTCCCGGAGGACACCGCGGTCTGCAGCGCGATCGCGCCGCCCATCGACCAGCCCATCAGCACGACGCGCTGGGCGCCGTGGCGCAGCGCGTGCCCGATGGCGGCATCCACGTCGCGCCACTCCGACGCGCCCAGGGCGTAGCGGCCGCCGTGCGAACGCGGAGCCTCTCCGTCATTGCGGTACGAGACGACGAGCGTGGGGTGGCCCATGGCATGGAACACGGGCACCGCGCGCAGGCACTCCGAGCGCGTCGCGCCGCGCCCGTGCACCTGGATCACCCAGGTGTCCGACGATCCGGGGAAGAACCACGCCGGGCACGGGCCGGCGGGCGAGCCGATGAGCACGCTCTCCCAGGGCAGGTGCAGCTCGCCCGGGCTCGAGTAGTACCAGCCGCTGAAGGCGGCATCCCGATCGACCTGCGCTCCGGCCTCGATCTGCGTCAGCAGCTTGCGGCGCACCACCTTGGCATCCGCGCTCAGCACCGCGCCGATCTTCACGTAGCCGTACGTGCCCGTGGTGAACAGGCCGTAACGGCCGGGCAGCTCGGTGTCGGGCGTGCGATCCAACTCGATCGTCTGCGCGCCGGTGTCGACCGCGAGGATGTGCGTGTCCGTGCGACGCACCGCCGGTGTGACCACTCGTCGAGCGGTCGCGAGCACGGCGACGGCGGTTGCCGCTCCCACCGCCAGCAGGGCAGGGACGGCGATGGCCACGGCGTGCCTGAGACTCTTCATCGCCTCCTGACTCTAGCCTGTCCACGTGACCGCACACCCGGATGCCGCAGCTCTCTTCGACGAGGCCGCGGCCGAGCTGCGCGAGACACCCTTCCGCGCCGACATCGTCGTCCGCGAGATCCCGTCACCGTCTGGGATCGCACCGTTCTCGATCGCGTTCGCGGCCGATGTGCGGCCGGACGAGCACGGCGACTCCACCTACGGGTCCGGCCGCTTCGTGCTGCTGTTCGATCCTGATGAGCCCTCAGCCTGGAACGGGGCCTGGCGAGTGATCGCCTTCGCCCAGGCGCCGCTCGAGCCCGAGATCGGCACCGACCCGCTGCTCGCAGAGGTCACCTGGTCGTGGCTCGTGGACGCACTCGAATCGCGTGATGCGACCTATCACTCGGCTTCCGGCACCTCCACGAAGATGCTCTCCAAGGGCTTCGGATCGCTGTCCGACGAGGGCGACGGCGCCCAGATCGAGTTGCGCGCGTCGTGGACACCCGCAGCACCCCTGCGTCTGCATGTGGAAGCATGGGTGGAACTGGTGGGGATGCTGGCGGGTCTCCCGCCGGGTTCAGAGGACGTCGCCGTTTTCGGCGCGAGAAGGGGCGGACGTGGCTGAATACTCCGTGATCAGTGACCGCACGGAGTTCGAGGAAGCCTGTCTCGCCCTCGCCCGGGCGGAGGGCCCGGTGGCCGTCGACGTCGAGAGGGCGTCCGGATTCCGATACTCCCAACGCGCCTACCTCGTGCAGGTCTTCCGCCGCGACGCCGGCGTGTTCCTCTTCGATCCCCCGGCGATCGGCGACTTCACCGCCCTCCAGGACGCCATCGGCAGCGCCGAATGGGTCTTCCACGCCGCCAGCCAGGATCTGCCCTCGCTGCGTGAGCTCGGACTCGAGCCGGCGAGCATCTTCGACACCGAGCTGGCCTCGCGCCTGCTGGGCAGTGACGGGTTCGGTCTGGCCGCCGTCGTCGAGCATGCTCTCGGCATCACCCTGGCCAAGGCGCACTCCGCCGCGGACTGGTCCACTCGCCCGCTGCCCGAGTCGTGGCTCGAGTACGGCGCACTCGACGTCTTCCATCTCATCGACGTGCGCGACGTGCTCGCCGGCGAACTCGAGGACGCGGGCAAGACCGAGATCGCGCGTGAGGAGTTCGAGGCGACGCTGCACCGCGAGCCGAAACCGCCCCGTACTGAGCCGTGGCGCCGACTGAGCGGGCTGCACAAGGTGCGCGGTGCGCGGCAGCTCGCCGTGGCCCGCGAGCTGTGGACCGCCCGCGAGGACTACGCCGAGGAGATCGACGTCTCCCCCGGCCGACTGGTCCCCGACCGGTCGCTGCTGGCCGCGATCCTCGCCGCACCGTCGAGCAAGCACGCGCTCGCCGGGCTCAAGGAGTTCAACGGTCGCGCCAGCCGCGCCCAGTTGGACCGCTGGTGGGATGCCATCGAACGCGGTCGCACGACCGACGACCTTCCCCGCGAACGGGTTCCCAGCGATGCCCTGCCGCCGCCGCGCGCCTGGGCGGACCGCAACCCGGAGGCGGATCTTCGCTTGAAGGCGGCTCGTCCCGTCGTCGAGGCCATCGCCGAAGAGCTGCACATGCCGACCGAGAATCTGCTCACCCCGGAGCACCTGCGCCGGGTCGCCTGGCAACCGCCGGCACTCACCGCGGATGCCATCGGCACGGCACTCGCCGACCTCGGCGCGCGACCCTGGCAGATTGCGCATACTGCACAGAAGATCGCGACCGCTTTTGTAGAAGGCCCTCAAACCGATTCGGATGCGGTCGAAGCCGCTTCGTAGGTTCGACCCAACCGATTCCTGACGCCAGGAGCGCACTCCTAGGCTGGCATCATCCCAACCAATGGAGGCAGGAGTGGCCGAGATCTCGGACGTCTTCTTCGTCGACGGTATGCGCACACCCTTCGGGCGCGCCGGCGAAAAAGGCATGTACTGGAACACCCGCGCGGACGACCTCGCCGTCAAGGCGACGATCGGACTGATGGAGCGCAACCCCTCCGTCCCCGCCGACCGCATCGACGACGTCGCGATCGCCGCGACCTCGCAGACCGGAGACCAGGGGCTCACCCTGGGCCGCTCGGTGGCGATCCTCGCCGGTCTCCCGCAGACCGTTCCCGGGCTGGCGATCGACCGGATGTGCGCAGGCGCGATGACATCCGTCACGACCATGGCGGGCTCCATCGGCATCGGCATGTACGACTTCGCCCTCGCCGGTGGCGTGGAGCACATGGGTCACCACCCCATCGGCACCAACGCCGACCCCAACCCGCGCTTCGTCGCCGAGAGGATGGTCGACGCGGGCGCGCTCGACATGGGCGTCACCGCCGAGCGCATCTTCGATCGCTTCCCGCACCTGACCAAGGAGCGCTCCGACCGGTTCGGCATGCTCAGCCAGCACAAGGTGCAGGCCGCGTACGACGCCGGCAAGTTCCAGCCCGACCTGGTGTCGGTGGCCACGAAGGGCGCCGACGGCGCCTGGGGGCTCGCCACCGAGGACGAGGGCCGCCGGCCTCAGACGACCATGGAGGATCTGGCAGCGCTGAAGACGCCGTTCCGTCCCCACGGCCGTGTCACGGCCGGCACCTCCTCGCCCCTGACCGACGGCGCGACCATGTCGCTGCTGGCCGGTGGCGGTGCGGTGAAGGAGTTCGGCCTCACCCCGAAGATGCGGATGGTCTCCTTCGCGTTCGCGGGCGTTCAGCCCGAGATCATGGGCATCGGCCCGATCCCGTCCACAGCGAAGGCGCTCAAGAAGGCCGGCCTCACGATCGACGACATCGGCCTGTTCGAACTGAACGAGGCCTTCGCGATCCAGGTGATCTCGCTGCTCGACCACTTCGGCATCGCCGATGACGACCCGCGCGTGAACCAGTGGGGCGGCGCCATCGCCGTCGGACACCCACTCGCCGCGACCGGCGTGCGTCTGATGATCCAGCTCGCCGCGCAGTTCGCCGAGCGTCCCGACGTCCGCTACGGACTGACAGCCATGTGCGTCGGTCTCGGCCAGGGCGGTTCGGTCATCTGGGAGAACCCGTTCTTCGACGGAAAGAAGAGGAAGAAGTGAGCTACGACGATGTCGACTTCACGCCCATCACGGCGCTGACCGAGGGAGAAGTCGTCACGCACTCCCCCGTGCGCGACATCCGTCTCGCCTCCGGCAAGGTCCTTGCGCTCATCACGCTCGACAACGGACGAGACCACACCCGTCCGAACACGCTGGGCCCGGCGACCCTCACCGAGCTCGGTGAGACCCTCGCAGGGCTGAAGGCGCGTGCCGCAGCCGGTGAGATCCAGGCCGTGGGCATCACCGGCAAGCAGTACATCCTCGCCGCTGGCGCGGACCTGTCCGACATCAGCCGGGTCGGCTCGAAGGACAACGCCCGCCTGATCGCGCAGCTCGGTCACAAGGTGATCGGCTCGCTGTCCGAGCTCGGTGTGCCCTCGTTCGCGTTCGTGAACGGCCTCGCCCTCGGCGGCGGCATGGAGATCGCACTGAACTCCTCGTACCGCACGGTGGACGCGTCGGCTGCGGCCCTCGCCCTGCCCGAGGTTTTCCTGGGCATCATCCCCGGCTGGGGCGGCGCCTACCTGGTTCCGAACCTGATCGGAATCGAGAACGCCCTCGAGGTCGTCATCTCGAACCCGCTGAAGCAGAACCGGATGCTCAAGCCGCAGCAGGCGTTCGACATGGGCCTGATGGATGCCATCTTCCCCGCCGCGAACTTCCTGGAGAACTCGCTGGCCTGGGCGGATGCCGTCCTGGGCGGCAAGAAGGTCGAGCGCAAGAACGAGCCGGGCAAGATCGAGCGGCTCACCAAGTGGCCCATCGCGATCAAGATGGCCCGCAACATGCTGGAGTCGAAGATCGGCACCGTTCCGCGCTCGCCGTACGTCGCCCTGGACCTGCTGGAAAAGGCGAAGAGCGGCACCAGGGCGGAGGGCTTCGCCCGCGAGGACGAGGCGCTCGCCGAGCTCGTCACGGGCGACCAGTTCGCCGCGTCGATGTACGCGTTCGATCTCGTGCAGAAGCGCGCCAAACGGCCCGTCGGCGCCCCTGACAAGGCGCTGGCGAAGAAGGTCACCAAGGTCGGCATCATCGGCGCGGGTCTGATGGCCAGCCAGTTCGCGCTGCTGTTCGTGCGCAAACTGCAGGTGCCCGTGCTCATCACCGACCTGGACCAGGCGCGTGTGGACAAGGGCGTCGCCTACATCCACGAGGAGATCGGCAAGCTGGAGGCGAAGGGCCGTCTGGACGGCGACACCGCCAACAAGCTGCGCGCGCTCGTCACCGGCACCACCGACAAGTCCCTGTACGCGGACTGCGACTTCGTCATCGAAGCCGTGTTCGAGGAGGTCGGCGTCAAGCAGCAGGTGTTCGGCGAGATCGAGAAGATCATCGCCGAGGACGCGATCCTCGCGACCAACACCTCGTCGCTGTCGGTGGCCGAGATCGGCTCGACGCTCGCTCACCCCGAGCGACTGGTCGGCTTCCACTTCTTCAACCCGGTCGCGGTCATGCCGCTGATCGAGATCGTGAAGACGGATGCCACCGCGGATGCTGCGCTGTCGACCGCGTTCGTCGTCGCCAAGGGCCTGGGCAAGAACGCCGTGCTCACCGCCGACGCACCCGGGTTCGTCGTGAACCGCCTGCTGGCCAAGGTCATGGGCGAGGCCGCGCGTGCCGTGTACGAGGGCACTCCGGTCGCCGACGTCGAGAAGGCGTTCGGTCCGCTCGGCCTGCCGATGGGCCCGTTCCAGCTGATCGACCTGGTGGGTTGGAAGGTGGCCGCGCACGTGCAGGACACCATGGTCCGTCACTTCCCGGACCGGTTCTACGCCAACGAGAACTTCCACGCGCTGGCAGATCTCGACCAGGTCGTCGAGAAGGACAAGGGCGGCCGGGTCACCGGGTTCACGAAGGCAGCCGAGAAGATCGTCAAGCAGGCCGCGGGGAACACCCCGGCATCCGCTGACGAGATCCTCCGCCGCGTGCAGGACGGACTCGCCCAGGAGATCAAGCTGATGCTCGACGAGGGCGTCGTGCCCGAGGTCGAGGACATCGACCTCTGCCTCATCCTCGGAGCCGGCTGGCCCTTCATCGACGGCGGCGCGTCACCGTACCTGGACCGCGAGGGTGCCTCGGAGCGCGTGTTCGGCGCGACGTTCCACAACCCGCCGATCCGCGGGATCGCGAGCTGACCGAAGAAGAACGATGAGCGGGCGGCACCTTCGGGTGCCGCCCGCTCTCGTGTTCACTGCGGCGGGCGCGAATCCTGCTCCCCGCGAGCCGGCCAGTTCGAGAGGGCCCGTTCGGCGATCGCGGTGATCGTCAGCGACGGGTTCACGCCGGGATTGGCGGGCATCGCCGCGCCGTCGACGACGTGCAGCCCGGGGTGACCCCACACCCGGTTGTAGCGGTCGATCACGCCGTCCTCGGGAGACGCGCTGATCACCGCACCGCCGAGGAAGTGCGCGGTGAGCGGGATGCCGAAGACCTCCGGCCACGACCCGCGCGGCTCGCTGCGCACTCCGGTCTCCTGCTGCATCCTGGTCGCGATCGCGGCCGCGGCGCGATGCGCCTGGGGCAGGTAGGACGGGTTGGGTTCTCCGTGTCCCTGCCTGCTCGTCAGAATGTCGCGGCCGAACCTCCGGCGCAGCGACAGCGTCAGCGAGTTGTCGGCGTTCTGCATGACCAGGGCGATGATGCCGCGCTCGCTCCAGCGGTGCAGGTTCGCCAGCCGGAACTGCCGGATCGGATGCCGCACGGCCTGCGCGATCAGCGAGCCGAGCCGCCGCGCCAATGACCGGTCCCCGCGCACCAGGACGGTGGCCAGAGCGCCCATGAGGTTCGACCCCGGGCCGTAGCGCACGTTCTCGACGTGCGTGCGCTCGTCGACGTGGAACGAGGTGGTGATGGCGACCCCGTGCGCGTAGTCCACGGCATCCGGCACCCGCGTCGCGATCGAGCCGTCGAGCGCCTCGGAGTTCGTGCGCGTGAGGCGTCCCACGGCATCCGAGACGCGCGGCAGCGCCCCGGACGCCTTCATGCGGTGCAGCAGCTTCTGCGTGCCCCACGTGCCCGCGGCGAGGACGACCTGCTCGGCGCGGATCGTCCTGCGTCGGCGGCGCACCCATGCCCCGGAGCGCTGCGTGGTGACCAGGAACCCGCCACGGGGATCCTCGCGCACCTCGGTGACCGTGCGCAGCGGCTCGATGGCGACGCCGCGGCGCTCGGCGAGAGCCAGATAGTTCTTCATAAGAGTGTTCTTCGCGCCGACTCGGCAGCCGACCATGCAGTTGCCGCACTGCGTGCAGCCCG
Organism: Microbacterium sp. W4I4; assembly: GCF_030816235.1. Classification (NCBI taxonomy): domain Bacteria; kingdom Bacillati; phylum Actinomycetota; class Actinomycetes; order Micrococcales; family Microbacteriaceae; genus Microbacterium; species Microbacterium sp. W4I4. The sequence goes on along the minus strand of NZ_JAUSXT010000001.1, from coordinate 450,986 downwards.
TGCGCGCCGGACCCTCGCCGTCGAAGTACGGGTCGGGCACGGTGACGCCCGGCATGCCGAGGAAGACGCCGACCGGCGCGTGGCGGAACGAGTCGCCGACGCCGAGATCGGATGCCGCGCCCGCCATGATCCGCTCCACCGGGCCGGTGTGGGGCCAGCGGTCAACGACCCCCAGCATCCGCTTGGCCGTGGCGTAGTGCGGGGTGAGCTCGCTCTGCCACGCGATGTCCTTCGGCCACTGGCGGTCGGCGAAGAACGCATCGCCCGGCTCGTAGAGGGTGTTGGCGTAGTTCAGCGATCCGCCGCCGACGCCTGCACCGGCGAGGATCATCACATGCGGGAGCCGGTGGATGCGCTGCACGCCGAAGCAGCCCAGCAGCGGCGCCCAGAGGTAGCGGCGCACATCCCAGGAGGTCTTCGCGAAGTCGTCATCCTCGAACCTGCGCCCCGCCTCGAGCACCCGCACGCGGTAGCCCTTCTCCGCCAGCCGCAGGGCGGCCACGGATCCTCCGAACCCCGATCCCACGATCACGACATCCTCGTCATACTTCATCCGGTCGCTCCTTCGGGACCATCATCGTCACGGCACCCGGTCGGATGCCGATCGTGCATTCCTCGCTGCCCGCGCGCTCGCCGTCGGCGTAGACGATCAGGCCGGGGGCCGAGGCCCGCACGCGGGCAGCCCTCCGATGTGTCACCTCGGAGCGGCCGAGATGCGTGCCGCGCAGCAGCAGCGGGAACACGCGCAGCAGCTTGACCCGTCCCAGTGGGGCGACGTGCACGATGTCGAGCAGACCGTCGTCGGGCTCCGCATCGCGGCAGATCGGCATCCCGCCGCCGTAGGTGGGCGTGTTCCCCACAGCGAGCAGGGTGCCCGGCATCCGCTTCGGTGCACCGTCATCCATGCGGATGACGAAGTCCGTGGGCCGCAGGCGCAGCAGTTCGATGACCAGCGCGAGGTAGTAGCGCAGCCGCCCGCTCGGATGCCGGAGGATGTTGGTGCGCTCGCTGACCTTCGCGTCGAATCCGAGCGCCGCGACGGTGAGGAAGGGCCTGCTCTCCCCCTGCGACTCGACGGTGCCGAGATCGATGCGACGGGGCAGCCCCTCCAATGCCAGCATCGCCGCGACGCCTGGTGCGCCTGTCGGGATGCCCAGCGCCCTGGCCAGATCGTTGCCCGTACCGGCGGGTACGAGGGTGATGGGCAGGTGGGCATCGGCGAGCACGTCGACGATTCCCGTGAGCGTGCCGTCGCCGCCGACGACGACCACTCCGTCCGGGTTCCCGTCGACGATCTGCCGCATCACTGCACGCGTCTGCGCCGCGCTCGAGCCGGTGAACACGCTCACCGAGGCTCCCGCCGCGCGCAGTACCCGCTCGGCTTCCGCGGCCGCGTGCGCACCGCGCCCCTTGCCCGCGAGCGGGTTCACGACCATCGCCAGGCGCGGAGTCTCAGCCATCGTGGGACCCGTCGCCCAGAAGCACGCCGGGGTTCATGATCCCGCGCGGGTCGAGCTCGCGCTTGACCGCGCGCAGGATGCGGATGCCGGTCTCGCCGATCTCTTCGGCCAGCCACGGCGCGTGGTCACGGCCGATCGCGTGGTGGTGCGTGATCGTGCCGCCTGCTGCCATGATCGCATCCCCGACACGGTGCTTGACGAGGCCCCACACGCCCAGCTGATCGGTCTTCACGCCGGCCAGAACCGTGAAGTACAGCGAGGCGCCCGTGGGATACACGTGCGACACGTGACACATGATGAAGCTCTTCGCCCCGGCATCCGCGAAGCCGTCCTTGAGAGCCGCGTTGACGGCTGCACGCAGCGCGTGCAGGTTCGACCAGGTGGTCGCCGTCTCGAGTGTCTCGCAGAAGACCCCGGCATCGAGCAGCGCGTCGCGCAGGTAGGGACCATCGAAGCGCGTGCGCGCCCAGTCCTCCGCGGCGGTGCGCCCGGAACTGCTGCCCCCGGCGGCGGTGATCAGCGCGGCGGTCCGCTCCCGTCGATGCTCGGCATCCTCCCCCTCGAACACGGTCACGGCACTCGCACCCTTGGCGAGAACCTTGCCGATCTTCCCGATCTGCGCCAGGCTCACCCCCGTCTCGGCTTCGTCCGAGAGACGGATCACGGTCGGTCCGACCTCCCGCTGCACGACCTCGCGCAGTGCCGTGGCACCGGTCTCGAAGTCGGGGAACGTCCACGACTCGACGATGCGCTCGACAGGAGCGCTGTGCACGCGTACGCGCACCTCGGTGATCACCCCGAAGACACCTTCCGAGCCGACCAGCAGGCGTGTGAGGTCCGGACCCGCCGCCGAGCCCGGCGCACGCCCCAGATCCAGGTCGCCGGTCGGGGTGGCCACGCGGATGCCGGTGACCATGGATTCGAACCGTCCGTAGCCGGCGGAATTCTGACCCGACGAGCGCGTGGCGGCGAAGCCGCCGATGGTGGCGTAGCGGAAGCTCTGCGGATAGTGGCCCAGCTCGAAGCCGTGCTCGGCCAGCAGCCGCTCGGCTTCAGGACCACGAGTCCCGGCGAGCAGCACCGCTTCGCCGCTCACCGCGTCCAGGCGCACGAGACCGCTCAGGCGTGCGAGATCCATTGCGATCACTGCGCGGTGTGCACCGGCATCCGGGTCCACGCCGCCCACGACACTCGTCCCACCGCCGAAGGGGACGACAGCGATGTCACGGGCGGCAGCGGCCTGCAGGACCTCGCAGACCTCGGCGTGGTCCGCGGGACGCACGACGGCATCCGGAACCCGCTGGTGGCGTGCGCGGCGGCGCAGCAGGTCGGGCGTCGATCTGCCCGCGGCGCGTCGGATGCGCATCTGCGGGTCTGTCGAGGCGTGCGATTCGCCGACGATGGCGCCGAACGCCGTGAGGTCAGCCTCCGTGAGCCGGGTTTCGTCCACGGCCACGCGCTGGATCTCGGGTGCGGGTTCCGGTCGGTGGACCCGTCCGAGCATCACCGGCAGCAGCGCCCGCACGGCACGCGGCAGCTCTGTGGCGCGGTCGGGGTCGCCCCAGCCGTCCCACCGCATCTCGGGTGAATCGACTGCCCTGTCGTCTTGATCATCCATGCGTTACAGTGTGACACATCATGGAAGAACGTCAAGCACACATCTCGATCTGGGATGCCACCCAGCTGCGCATCCTCGACACCGCCGAGCGACTGATCGCGCAGCGCGGTGTCGGCGGACTCACCATCGCCGAGCTCGCCCGCGAAGCGGGAGTGAGCCGTCCGACGATCTACCGCAGCTGGGCGGGCGCCGATGAAGTCGTGCGCGCCGCCCTGCTGCACCGGATGCTGACGCTGCTCGAGGACATCCCGGTGTCGCGGAGCCGCGCGCAGATCGTGGCGGACGTCCTGCGGTTCTCAGCCGCTTTCCTGGCGGACCCCGTCTACGCCGCACTGCTGGATCGTGAACCGGAGGTGTTCACGCGGTACATGCTGCACCGGTTCGGAGCCAGCCAGCGGGCCATTCTCCAGCGCATGGCGGAATCGATCGCAGCAGCGCAAGCAGGCGGCACGGTGCGTGCAGGTGATCCCCGACATGTCGCGGTGATGCTCATGCTGCTCGCGCAGTCGGCCATCCTGTCGCACGGCACGGTATCCGAGCTCATCGACGATGATGCCTGGGACCGTGAACTGCGAGCGACCCTCGACGGGATCCTGCGGCCATGACCTCTCCCTCGGCTGATCTCGACTCGGCGCGTCGCCGCATCGAGCTGCAGCGCAGCGCGTCCGAGAAGGTGGACGTGCTCGTGGTCGGCGGCGGCATCACGGGAGTCGGCACGACCCTGGATGCCGCATCCCGCGGACTGAGCGTGGTGCTGATCGAGGCGGAGGACCTGGCCTTCGGCACCAGCAGGTTCAGTTCGAAGCTCGTGCACGGCGGGCTGCGCTATCTCGCGACGGGCGACGTCGCGACCGCACGGGAGAGCGCGCAGGAGCGTCACCTGCTGATGACCTCTATCGCCCCTCACCTGATCCGCGCCCTGCCTCAGCTGCTGCCGTTCGCCCCCGGGGTGACGGTTCGCCAGCGCGTCGCAGGAGCGGCGGGCATGGCCATCGGCGATCTTCTGCGGCTGCAGGCGCGCACGCCGCGAGCCACGCTGCCCGGACCTCGACTCGTGTCGCGACGCGGCGCGCTGGACCTCGTCCCCGCGCTGGATCCGCGGGGCCTGCGCGGGGGGATGGTCACCTACGACGGTCAGCTCGTCGATGACGCACGGTTGGTCGTGGCTGCAGCCCGGACCGCCGCGAGTCTCGGCGCACGCATCCTGACACGCGTGCGCGCACTCAGGCTGCATGGCGACGGGGCGCTGGCCGAGGACGCCCTCAGCGGCGAGCGACTCGAGATCCGCGCGCGGAGCGTGATCAACGCCACCGGTGTCTGGGCGGGCTCGCTGGACGAGAGCATCACCGTCCGCCCGAGTCGCGGCACGCACATCGTGTTGGACGGTGCGGATCTCGGCATCCCGACGGCAGCACTCACGATTCCTCACGAGGGCTCCATCAGCCGCTACGTATTCGCACTTCCGCAGCTCGATGGACGGGTGTTCGTCGGGCTGACCGACGAGGATGCTCCCGGCCCTGTGCCCGATGTGGCTCAGCCGACCGAGCCCGAGATCGCGTTCCTCCTCGACAACCTCAATCGGGTGCTGGACACGCCCGTGCGCCGCGCCCAGGTGCTGGGCGCGTATGCGGGACTGCGTCCGCTGGTCGACAGCGGCGACAGCAGCACGGCCGACATCTCGCGCAGGCACCTGGTGGCGGCATCCGATGCCGGATTCGTCACGGTGCTCGGCGGCAAGCTGACGACATATCGGCGGATGGCAGAGGATGCCGTCGATCTCGCCGTCGGCCTGCGCGGCCTTTCCGCATCGCCGAGCCGGACGGCATCGCTGCGCCTGGCGGACTCCCCGACGACGGAATCCGAGCAGCTTGTGGCGGGAATCGCTCTCACCCGCGGCGAGGTCGAGTCCGCCGTGCGCAGAGAGGGCGCCATGTCCGCCGAGGACGTGTTGGATCGGCGCTCCCGCGCGGGACTTGTGGATGCCGACCGCGCTCGACTGCTGGCACCGGTGACCGAGCTGGTCGCAGCACTCCTCGACGAGATCGGCTGACCCTCTGCCCGGCGTGCTGCGTCGACCGTGCGCTATGATTTGAACATGTTCAGTTCTGACCTGACGCCCAAGGCCGCACAGACCCGCGCAAGGATCCGGGATGCGGCGATCGCCTCGTTCATCGAGCGCGGCTACCCGGACACGACCCTCCGGCTCATCGCAACCGAGGCCGGCGTCTCGGTGGGCAACGCGTACTACTACTTCCCCTCCAAGACCCATCTGGTGCAGGAGCTGTATGAGCAGGTGCAGCACGATCACGCCGAGGTCGCCACACCCCTGCTGGACTCCGCGACGTCGCTCGTCGACCGGCTGCGGATCGTGCTGGAGACGGGACTGACGAATCTGGAGCGGTACCGTAACGTGGCGCCCGGGTTCCTCAGCGCGATGATCGCGCCGGACTCCCCCATCAACCCCCTCTCCCGCGAGTCCTCGCCCGCACGCGACCTCACCCTCGAGCTGCTTCGAAAGGCCGTGAGCGGCGCACAGCACCGGCTGCCGGACGACATCGCAGACCGTCTGCCGGATGCCGTGTTCGTCGCGTATCTCGGACTGGTCCTGCGATGGACCTACGACGACTCCGACGGGCAGGCGCGCACGCAGCGGCTGCTGGACACCGCGTTGAAGCTGCTGGCCGTCGCTCTGCCGTTCACCCGGATGCCCGGCGTGCACGGCGTCGCACGCGACCTGCTGGACCAGGTGGCGGAGGTGCGGGCATGATCTCCCACTACGATCGGACGCCGGAGCGGCCGATGGCCTTCGCACCGGAAGATCTCTGGCGCGGAGCGTGGACCGCCTGGTGCGTCTTCATGGTGATCCTGCTCAGCGCCGGCGCGGTGCTGACCCTTCGCACCGGCGACATCGCAGCGGCGGGCGTCTTCGCCATATACGCAGGACTCATCGGAGGCGTGGTCGCGCTCGTGATGATGCTCGTCTTCGCGCCGGTCGCCTGGCTGCTCGGCCGAGCCCTCGTGCGCGTGCGCTTCATCGCCGTGCACATCGTCGCCTTCGCCGCGCTCGGCGCGGCAGTGGGTCTTGCCGTGCTGTTGATCTACATCGCGATGGGTGCCGATGCGTCGAGCATGCTCACGAGCGGATGGGCGTGGGCGGTGATGGGCGCCTCAGCGGTCTCTGTGGTCGCCGGATGGGCGCGCGCAGCGCGCCGCGCTCGCCGGTCGGAGGTGGCGGGCGGTGTGCACGCGTGGTGGTCCCGTGCACCGCGAGATCACGATGCCGCCTACGAAGACCGCACCCTCGACTCCTGAGTCAGCGGGCCTCGTGGATCGGCAGTTCGATCGCGCCGGTCTCACCCGTCTGGCGGGCCATGGGCACGCGCTTGCCGAGCACCTGCGCCACGACGTCCTGAGCGATCTTCGCCGCGGTCAGCCCCGCATCCTGCAGGACCTGCTCGCGCGTCGCGTGGTCGATGAACTCGTCCGGCACGCCCAGTTCGTCCACGGCCGTGTCGATGCCCGCCTCGCGCAGCACCTGGCGCACGCGAGTGCCGACACCGCCGACGCGGATGCCGTCCTCCAGGGTGATGACCAGTCGGTGGCGCCCCGCCAGTTCGAGAACGGACGGCTGCACGGGGATCGCCCACCGCGGGTCGATGACCGTCGCACCGATGCCCTGTGCGCGCAGACGCCCGGCGACATCCAGCGCGAGTGAGGCGAACGGTCCGATGCCGAGAAGCAGCACGTCCTCGGTCTCATCCTTTGCCAGAACGTCGACGCCGTCCGGCAACCGCTCGATCGCCGGGATGTCGGCCGGGACGGAACCCTTCGGATAGCGGATCACGGTCGGGGCGTCGTCGACGGCCACCGCTTCGTCCAGCACCTCGCGCAGCCGGCTCGCGTCACGCGGAGCGGCGATGCGGATGCCGGGCACGATCTGCAGCATCGCCATGTCCCAGATGCCGTGATGGCTCGGGCCATCCGGTCCGGTCACGCCGGCGCGGTCGAGCACGAAGGTCACTCCCGCCTTGTGCAGTCCGACGTCCATCAGGACCTGATCGAAGGCGCGGTTCATGAAGGTGGCGTAGATCGCCACCACCGGGTGCAACCCGCCGTAGGCGAGCCCTGCGGCAGAGGCAACGGCATGCTGCTCGGCGATGCCGACGTCGTAGACGCGGTGCGGGAACCGCTCCGCGAACGGGGCGAGGCCGGTGGGCCGCAGCATCGCGGCCGTCATGGCGATGATCTTCTCGTCACGGGCGCCGGCATCCACGAGCGCGTCGGCGAACACCGAGGTCCAGGACGTGCCGGACGATGAGCCCAGCGCGTCACCCGTCTTGGGATCTATGCGTCCGACGGCATGGAATTGGTCGGCGACGTCGTCTCGGGCCGGCTGGTAGCCACGCCCCTTCTCCGTGATCACATGGACGATCACCGGGGCGCCGAAGTCCTTGGCGAGCTGCATCGTCTCCATCAGTGCCGGGATGTCATGCCCGTCGACAGGACCCAGGTACTTGATGTCGAGATTGGAATACAGCGCGACGTTGTTCGTGAAGCGGGACAGGAAGCCGTGCGTGCCGCCGCGGACGCCACGGAACAGCGCGCGACCGAACGGTCCGAAGGCGCGGAACAGTCGGTCGGACTTGCGGTGCATCTCGCGGTAGCTGGCTGCTGTGCGCACCCGGTTCAGATAGCGGGACATCCCGCCGATCGTCGGGGCATAGGAACGGCCGTTGTCGTTGACGACAATGACGAGGTTGCGGTCGTTGTCGTCGGAGATGTTGTTCAGCGCCTCCCACGTCATGCCGCCCGTGAGCGCGCCGTCGCCGACGACGGCCACGACATGGCGATCGGCGCGGCCGGTGGCCGTCAGCGCCCGGGAGACGCCGTCAGCCCAGCTCAGAGAGCTGGAGGCGTGCGAGGACTCCACGACGTCGTGCGGGCTCTCCGCGCGCTGCGGGTAGCCTGCCAGTCCCCCGCGCGAGCGCAGCTGGGAGAAGTCCTGCCGTCCAGTGAGCAGCTTGTGCACGTAGGACTGGTGTCCGGTGTCGAAGATGAACGGGTCGTCGGGTGAGGAGAACACGCGGTGCAGTGCGATCGTCAGCTCGACGACGCCGAGATTGGGCCCCAGATGCCCACCGGTGCGGGCGACGTTCTCGACCAGGAATGCACGGATCTCGGTTGCCAGCTCGGTGAGCTGCTCCGGCGTGAGCCGGTCGAGATCTCTGGGACCGGTGATGCTCGGCAGGATCGGCATGGACGCTCCTCCGCGACTCGACGACTGCGCACCGGTGCCGGCACGCGAACCTCAACATTCTATCGCCGCGCGGCTGGACGACGCCTGCGGCGACGCCGAAGGGCCCGGATGCGAGTCGCGTCCGGGCCCTTCGTCGAATCGGTGTCAGACCAGCGAACGCAGCACGTACTGCAGGATGCCGCCATGGCGGTAGTAGTCCGCCTCACCGGGTGTGTCGATGCGGACGACCGCATCGAAGGTGACCGTCTGCTTGCCCTCGGCGGAGAACTCGCTGGGGGTCGCGGTGACCCTGACGGTCTTCGGCGTGGTGCCCTCGTTCAGCTGGGTGAGGCCCTCGATCGAGATGATCTCGGTGCCGTCCAGGCCCAGCGACTCCCAGGACTCGCCCTCGGGGAACTGCAGCGGGACGACGCCCATGCCGATGAGGTTCGAACGGTGGATGCGCTCGAAGCTCTCGGTGATGACCGCCTTGACGCCCAGCAGCGTGGTGCCCTTGGCCGCCCAGTCGCGCGACGAGCCGGAGCCGTACTCCTTGCCGCCGAAGACGACCAGCGGCACATCCTGCGCCTGGTAGTTCATGCATGCGTCGTAGATGAACGCCTGCGGACCACCGGGCTGAGTGAAGTCGCGGGTGTAGCCGCCCTCGATCTGCTCGCCGCCGTTGACGGCCTTGACCAGCGTGTTCTTCAGACGGATGTTCGCGAACGTGCCGCGGATCATCACCTCGTGGTTGCCGCGACGCGAGCCGAAGGAGTTGAAGTCCTTGCGGTCGACGCCGTGCTCGGTGAGGTACTGCGCCGCCGGGGTGCCGGCCTTGATCGCGCCTGCCGGCGAGATGTGGTCGGTCGTCACGGAGTCGCCCAGAGCGGCCATCACGCGCGCACCGGTGATGTCGGCGACCGGGGTGAGTTCCATCGTCATGCCGTCGAAGTAGGGCGCCTTGCGCACGTACGTCGAGTGCTCATCCCACTCGAAGATCGGGCCGGTCGGGGTCGGCAGGCTCGTCCAGCGCTCGTCGCCATCGAAGACGGTGGCGTACTGCTTGATGAACTGCTCGCGCGAGATCGACGAGTCGACGATCTCCTGCACCTCTTCCGTGGTGGGCCAGATGTCCTTCAGGAAGACGTCGTTGCCCTCGGTGTCCTGACCGAGCGCGTCGTTGTCGAAGTCGAAGTGCATGGAGCCCGCGAGTGCGTAGGCGATGACCAGCGGCGGGGAGGCCAGGTAGTTCATCTTCACGTCGGGGCTGATGCGGCCCTCGAAGTTGCGGTTTCCGGAGAGCACCGCGGTGACGGCCAGGTCGTGCTCGTTGACGGCGGCCGAGACCTCGTCGATGAGCGGACCGGAGTTTCCGATGCAGACCGTGCAGCCGTAGCCGACCGTGTAGAACCCGAGACCCTCGAGGTCTGCGTTCAGACCCGACTTCTCGTAGTAGTCGGTGACGACCTTGGATCCGGGAGCGAGCGTGGTCTTGACCCAGGGCTTCTGCTTCAGGCCCTTCTTCAGCGCCTTGCGTGCGACCAGACCGGCCGCGACCATCACCGACGGGTTCGACGTGTTGGTGCAGGACGTGATCGCCGCGAGGGTGACCGCGCCGTTGTCGAGGATGTAGTTCTCACCGGCGGGGGTGGTGACGGGCACGGGCGTCGAGGCGTGCGCCGGGGCGCCGCTGTTGATGTGCACCGGGCGGGTGGTCGGCTCTTCGTCTCCGGGGACCTGACCGGGGTCGGATGCCGGGAAGGAGTGCTTCGACTCCAGGTCGACGATGTCGTCGCTGGTCGACGCCGTGGCGTAGTTCAGGATGTCCTTCTCGAACTGCTCCTTGGCCTCGGACAGCAGGATGCGGTCCTGCGGGCGCTTCGGGCCGGCGATCGAGGGGACGACGGTGCTGAGGTCGAGTTCCATGTACTCGCTGTACACGGGCTCCTTGTCGGCGTCGTGCCAGAGGCCCTGGATCTTGGCGTACGCCTCGACCAGTGCGACGGTCTCCTCGGGGCGTCCGGTGAGGCGCAGGTAGTCGAGCGTGACGTCATCGACGGGGAAGATGGCCGCGGTCGAGCCGAACTCGGGCGACATGTTTCCGATCGTGGCGCGGTTGGCCAGCGGCACGGATGCCACGCCGGCACCGTAGAACTCGACGAACTTGCCGACCACTCCGTGCTTGCGCAGCAGATCGGTGATGGTGAGCACGACGTCGGTCGCGGTGACGCCGGCGGGGATGTCTCCGGTGAGCTTGAAGCCCACGACGCGCGGGATCAGCATGGAGACCGGCTGGCCGAGCATCGCGGCCTCGGCCTCGATGCCGCCGACGCCCCAGCCCAGCACGCCCAGGCCGTTGACCATGGTGGTGTGCGAGTCGGTGCCGACCAGGGTGTCGGGGTAGGCGCGCAGCACGCCGTCGACCGTCCGGTCGTAGACGACCTTGGCCAGGTGCTCGATGTTCACCTGGTGCACGATGCCGGTGCCCGGGGGGACGACCTTGAAGTCGTCGAAGGCCGTCTGGCCCCAGCGCAGGAACTGGTACCGCTCGCCGTTGCGCTCGTACTCGATCTCGACGTTGCGCTGCAGGGCGTTCTCCGCACCGAACAGGTCGGCGATCACCGAGTGGTCGATGACCATCTCGGCGGGAGAGAGCGGGTTGATCCGGCTCGGGTCGCCGCCGAGGGCGGTGACCGCCTCGCGCATGGTCGCCAGGTCGACGATGCAGGGCACACCGGTGAAGTCCTGCATCAGCACGCGAGCGGGCGTGAACTGGATCTCGGTGTCGGGCTCCGCAGTCGGGTCCCAGGAGCCGAGAGCCTCGATCTGAGACTTCGTGACGTTGGCACCGTCTTCGGTGCGCAACTGGTTCTCCAGGAGGACCTTCAGGCTGAACGGAAGCCGCTCGCTTCCCTCGACAGTGTCGATTCGGAAGATCTCATAGTCGGTGCTGCCGACCGTCAGGGTGCTCTTGGCACCGAAGCTGTTCACCGTGGACACGTATCCGTCTCCTTCTGAATCTGATGGAAGCGACAGGCGACTCCATCTTGCTCGCCGATGGAGCATCGCGGCTAGCAAGGCACGCCTTACCAGTGTGCTCCGCTCGCCCTCTCGGCAAAAGCCCGAAATTTATCTTGATGTCGAGATAAATCTATCAGAGGCGCAAGGCGCTCCGGTCATTCGCCACGCGGGTACAGCGCCCGCACGACGAGCCAGGTGACGGCGATCATCGGTGCGAACAGCGGAAGCCCCATGACGAGCTTCAGCGTGCCGAGCAGAGTCACCTGGTCGGTGAGGTAGAGCGGCAGCTGCACGGCGAGGCGGAGCAGGAACAGCAGCCCCCAGGCGATGCCGAGCCAGAAGAACGCACGGCGTCGGCGGCGATCCGTGCGCCATGCCGTGCCCTCGCCCATCAGGAATCCGACGGCGAGGCCGATCAGCGACCATCCGATCAGCGCGGAGACGATCATCCCCGTGCCGTAGACGGCGTTCGTGATCAGTCCGGGGACGAAATTGTCTGCACCGCGACCGGTCCACAGCGCCAGCAGCGCCGCGGCACCGGCGGCGATCAGTCCGCCCAGGGCCGCCGAGGGCGGGGACTTCTGGAGGAGTCGCACGAGCGTGAACACGGCGGCGAGTCCGACCGAGACCCCCAGAGACAGGATCAGCGGTTCGGGGCGCAGGGTGAACAGGATGACGAACGCGAGGCTCGGCAGCACCGATTCCAGCACGCCCCGCCACCCTCCGATGGCGCTCCAGACCACCTTCTGGGTGCTCTCGCCGCTGGCAGAGTCGAGACCGGCCCGACGGGCGGCTCCTCCCAATGCGGCGCCGATCAGCTCAGCGGCGGACGGCTCTGCGGGCGATGGCTCCTTGGCCGCGGAGTCCCGCTGCTCGTCGTCGGTAGGCGTCACGCCGAGCCCGGCGTGGACGGCATCTTCAGGGGAATCAGATCGCGCGGAGGCATGGGCGAGCCGCCGCGGACGACGACGATCGACCGGAACAGGTCCTCGACCTGCTCGGCCGCTTCCGGATCGGACGCCGCATCTCCGCCGATCACGCCGCGCAGGAACCAGCGGGGGCCGTCGACACCGACGAAGCGCGCGAGGCGCATCTCGGATCCTTCGGCAGCCGTCGCGGGCACCTCTGCCAGCAGCTCCTTGCCGAGCGGGCCCTCGCGCTCCTCGACACGGCCGCCCTGCGTGCGGATCTGATCTCGCAGCTGCACCCGGGTCTCGTCCCACAGCCCGCGGGAGCGCGGGGCGGCGAAGGGCTGCACCTGCAGCGAGGATCCGGCGTAGTCGAGGCCGACGGCGACGATCCGCTTGGTCTGCTCCTCGACCTCGAGACGCAGGTTCAGTCCCTCGCGGGGCAGCACCTTGATGCCGCCGAGGTCGATGTACGGGCGGACGGGGTTGGCCTCCGCGTCGTCGAACGGTCCTGCAGTGGCGCGATCCTCCGGCGCCGACTTCAGCGTGGGTTCGATCTCTTCAGTCATTCGCTCTTTCCCTGGGTATAGCCGGTGGATCCGAAGCCGCCTTCACCGCGAACGCTGTCCGGCAGCTCCGCAACGGGTTCGAAGCGCGCCTGGACCACGGGCATCACGATCAGCTGTGCGATGCGATCACCGACCGCCACATCGTACGCGTCCTTGCTGTCGGTGTTCAGCAGGCTCACCCTGATCTCGCCGCGATATCCGGCATCCACCGTGCCGGGCGAGTTGACCACGGTGATGCCGTGCTTGGCCGCCAGACCGCTGCGCGGGACGACGAACGCCGCGTAGCCCTCGGGCAGCGCGATGCGGACACCGGTGCCGATCAGCGCACGCTGACCGGGCTCGAGACGCACCGCCTCGGAGGCGACCAGATCGGCCCCCGCGTCGCCCGGGTTGGCATAGAACGGAACGTTCGCGGCGATAATGGGAACGGCAACGGAATGAGTCACCCCATGAGGCTAATGCAGAACACAGATCGCGACGCGCGGCTGATCTACCGAGAGCGGCTGTCCCCGAGTCTGTGGATGGTCGTCGTCATCGCGCTCGTGGGACCCATGGTGTCCCTGGTCTTCGCACCGGTGGCCTCGGCCATCGCGATCGCTGCAGGCGTCGCGGTCTCCCTCGTACTGGTGGTGCTCAGCATCCTGCTCTCCCCCGCTCTCGAGGTGCGCGGCACGGTGCTGCGTGCGGGACGGGCGCACATCGACGCCCGGTGGCTCGGAGAACCCGAGCACTTCACCGGCGAGGAGGCGCGAGATCGCCGCGGCCGCGACCTCGCACGAGACGGATGGCACCTGATCCGCGGGGGCATCGACGGACTCGTGGTGGTTCCGATCACCGATCCCGATGATCCGATGCGCAGCTGGACGATCTCCTCGCGCACGCCCGATCGCCTCAGCGCGGCGATCCGTGCGGCGCAGAACGCCTCCTGAGTCAGAGCGGCAGCATGCAGAACGCGCCCCGAGCCGAAAGGCCGGGGCGCGCACGATATGAATGCGTCAGGCGGCGCATTCCTTGCAGATCAGGCCGTCGGGGCCGTCGTGGTCGAGCTGCGAGCGGTGCTTCACGAGGAAGCAGCTCATGCAGGTGAACTCGTCATCCTGGGCGGGGAGGACGACGATGACGTCCTCCACATCCGAGAGGTCGGCCCCTGGCAGCTCGAAGGCCGCCGGGTTGTCGGAGTCCTCGACGTCGCCGGCGCCTGACTGGTTGTTCGGCACACGCTCCTTGAGTGCTTCGATCGACTCGGAGTCGTCTTCGCTCTTACGGGGGGCGTCGTAGTCGGTTGCCATGCGGTAAATCTCCACTTTCCGTGGTGCGAGTGGGTTTCGGGGGTGCGCTGATTCGGGTGTTCAGCGGCGTTAGTTTGCACGACAGCGAGCCATTTCGCAAATGCTCTCGTGCTCGCACGTGAAAACTCACGGCACGCCCACGATATTCCCGTCTCCTATGGGGTCTCCGTGACACCATGAACTCACACCCATCAGAGGGGCATTCGCATGGAAAACGTCACCATCGTCGGAACAGAGGCGGGCGTACTCGTTCTCGCAACGGAGTCCGGAGAGCGCTTCGCGCTGCCCATCGACGACGTGCTGCACCGCGAGGTCCGACGAGCGACCCGCGAGACCGAGCCGACCGCTGCGCGCCTGGCCGCCAGCCCCCGCGACATCCAGACCCAGATCCGGGCCGGACTCTCCGCGGCAGACGTCGCCGCCCTGCTCGGCGTGAGCGAGTCCGACGTGGCCCGCTTCGAGGGGCCGGTCCTCGCCGAGCGGGAGCACATCGTCGGGCAGGCACTCGCCGTGCCCGTGCTGATCGGCAGCGAGGTCGAACCCGACGCACAGCCCACCTTCGGCGTCGCGGTGCGCGCCAAGCTCGCGGATCTCGGTGCCACGGAAGAGCGCTGGGCGAGCTGGAAGGACGAGTCCGGTTGGACGATCAAGCTCGAGTTCACGGCCGATGAGGTGGAGCACGACGCGCGCTGGGCGTTCGACCCGCGCCGCAGCTCGCTCTCCCCGCTCAACGCCGACGCCACCCAGCTGTCCCGCCAGGGCACACTGCCCGAGGGCCTGATCCCGCGCCTGCGTGCGGTGGATGCCGAGCGCGTCTCCCCGTACAAGGACGACAGCCGCTTCGATTCCGGTGCCTTCGGCCCGCGTCTGCTCCCCCACCCCGATGAGCAGCAGGCCGATGCTCCTGGCGCCTCGGAGCACTCCAGCGCCGCGGTGCAGGAGGCCGCGGCTCGCCGCGCTCCGGAGGAGAGCCACTCGAGCGCCGAGACCGCCGATCTGCTGGAAGCGCTGCGGCGTCGGCGCGGCCAGCGCGAGTCGGCCCCGCTGTTCGACGATGATGCTGAGGAATCGAGCCCGATCGCCCTCTTCGACGCCGTCGAGGACGAGCCGGAGAAGCCCGCACCGGCCGGACCGCAGCCGGAGAGCATCGATTCCTCGTCCGGAAGGCGCAAGCGCCGCAACGCGATGCCCAGTTGGGACGAGATCGTGTTCGGCGCCCGCACCGACGAGTAGCTCCGACCAGTAGCCGGAACCCGGGTCAGCGGGCGAAGGCGCCCATCCGGATGAACGGCACCCGCCACTCCTCCGGCGTGAGAGAGCCGTGCTGTCCGACCATGCTCCGTCCGCGCTGATCCTCCGCCTCACCGTCGTAGACGGCGTGGTTCGATCGTGCGGCGACAAGCAGATCTCCCATGCGCGAGAGCGCGGCGTCGGTCACCGCGGGCCCGAACAGGCCTGCATCGATCGCCTCGGTGCGGCTGATGACGTCCGCCATGCCCTCCAGATCGCGCCGCCAGCGATCCAGGATCGCGGACAGGTCGGCATCCGGCTCGGTGTAGACGTGCAGCATCCTCGGTTCGCCTCCGATGTGACGGATGCCGTCGTGCCAGCCGCCCGCGGCGTCCAGGACGAGCTGGCGGTGCTTGGGCACATCGATCATGCCGTGATCAGCCGTCACGAGCACTCCGACGCCGTCGGGGATGCGCCGGGAGAGCGCCGCATCGATGTCCTCGAGCGCGCGCACCCACTCCGCGGAGTCGATGCCGTGCCTGTGTCCCGCCTTGTCGACCTCCGGCAGGTAGCAGTACACGATCGCCCCGTCATGGGCGTCCGCCAGCTCCCAGGCCAGCTCCACGCGATCGGCCGGGGATTGCGCGGAACGGAACTCGGCTCCGCGCAGGATGGCCCGGGTGAAACCGGTGCCCGCATACGCGGGGAACCCGACGACGAACGCGGGATGGCCGGCGGCGGTCGCCTGCTCGAAGAGTGTGGGCGCGGCCTGCCACACGAGCGGGTCCACGCCCGCGGACTCCCACTCGGTGAGCTGGTTCACGAGGATGCCGCGCTCCGGATTCAGGACCCGGTACCCGACCATGCCGTGCGTTCCGGGAGCGACGCCGGTGACCAGGCTCGTCAGCGCCGCCGCGGTCGTCGTGGGGAACACCGATCCGGCGACGTCCTTCTTGGCCATGGCCGACGCCAGGGTGCGTGCGTGGCCCGCGTGCGCGCGCAGCGGGATCGCTCCGAGCCCGTCGATGACCACGAGCACGACCGACCGCGCCGGCGCGAGGTCCGTCCCGGCACCGCGCAGCGCGGCGAGCAGCTGAGGCGCCACCCCGGCGATGTTCCGCGTCGATTCGAGGCTGGACGGTAGCATGAGAGGCATCCGGGTCAGTCTTTCACAGGCGTCCCATCGCCGCGCCGTATCCGGGGCGTCGTCGCGAGTCCACCCCGAGCGTCCAGCAGGAAGTCCATGCCACAGCCCTCGTCATCCGAGCCCGTCCACGAGCGCATCCAGGACATCGATCTGTCCCAGGAGATGCAGGGGTCATTCCTCGAGTACGCGTACTCGGTGATCTACTCCCGCGCGCTGCCCGATGCCCGTGACGGGCTCAAGCCCGTGCAGCGCCGGATCCTGTACCAGATGGCCGAGATGGGCCTGCGTCCCGACCGCGGCCATGTCAAGAGCGCCCGCGTCGTCGGCGAGGTGATGGGAAAGCTGCACCCGCACGGCGACAGCGCGATCTACGACGCCCTGGTACGCCTGGCGCAGAGCTTCGCCCTGCGGGTGCCGCTGGTCGACGGGCACGGCAACTTCGGTTCGCTCGACGACGGACCTGCGGCCTCGCGGTACACGGAGGCGCGTCTGGCGGCATCCGCTCTCGCCCTCACGGAGAACCTCGACGAGGACGTCGTCGACTTCGTGCCGAACTACGACGGCCAGTTCCAGCAGCCCGCCGTCCTGTCGGCGGCGTTCCCCAACCTGCTGGTCAACGGCGCCAGCGGCATCGCGGTCGGCATGGCGACGAACATGGCCCCGCACAACCTCATCGAGGTCATCGCCGCCGCCACCCACCTGCTCGACAACCCGGATGCCACGACCGCCGATCTGATGGAGTTCGTGCCCGGTCCGGACTTCCCCTCGGGTGGCATCCTGATGGGGCTCGACGGGGTCAAGGACGCCTATGAGACGGGCCGCGGCGCCTTCAAGCTGCGCGCCAAGACGTCCATCGAGCCGCTCGGCCCCCGCCGCACGGGGATCGTCGTCACTGAGCTGCCGTATCAGGTCGGCCCCGAACGCGTGATCGAGAAGGTCAAGGATGCGGTCAACGCGAAGAAGCTGCAGGGCATCAGCGACATCCAGGACCTGACGGACCGCAAGAACGGTCTGCGTCTGGTGATCTCGGTCAAGACCGGGTTCGACGCGGCCGCCGTGCTGGATCAGCTGTTCCGCTACACGCCTCTCGAGGACTCGTTCTCGATCAACAACGTCGCCCTCGTCGAAGGACAGCCGCGCACCCTCGGGCTCAAGGAGCTGCTGCGGGTGTACCTGCAGCACCGCATCGAGGTCGTCACGCGGCGCAGCCGCTACCGGCTGGCCCGCCGCAACGAGCGCCTGCACCTGGTGCGCGGTCTTCTGCTGGCCATCCTCGACATCGACGAGGTCATCCAGGTCATCCGCTCCTCGAACGATTCCGAGGCCGCAAGGGAGCGTCTGAAGCAGGTCTTCGATCTCGACGACATCCAGGCCGAGTACATCCTCGAGCTGCGCCTGCGTCGCCTGACGAAGTTCTCCCTGCTGGAGCTGGAGACCGAGCGCGACAAGCTGCTCGCCGAGATCGCCGAGCTCGAGAAGCTGCTGGCCGATCCCGCGCTGGTGCGAGCCCAGGTGGCCCTGGAGCTCGACCACGTCGCCGAGACCTTCGGCACGCCGCGGCGCACGCTGCTGCTCAACGCGGCTCCTCCGAAGCAGCGCACCACGAAGTCCGCGGCCGAGCTGCAGATCGCCGACGCGCCAACCACAGTGCTCCTGTCGACCACAGGACGCGCTGTGCGGGTCGATCTGGAGTCCGACGCCGAGATACCCCCGCCGAAGCGTCGCAGCAAGCACGACGCCATACAGGCCCGTCTGGACACGACCACGCGCAGCGAGATCGGTGCTGTCACGAGCGCAGGTCGTGTGCTGCGGTTCACGCCGCTCGACATCCCGGCTGTTCCCCCGACCTCGGTCGGGCTCGGCGCCGGCGTGCGGATCGCCGACTACCTGGGTCTCACGGACCGCACCGAGCGGGTGCTGGCCCTGATCCGCTTCGACGATGAGACTCCGCTCGCGCTCGGCACGAGGGACGGCGTCGTCAAGCGCGTCGTACCGGCCACGCTCGCCGTGCGCCCCGAGCTGGAGATCATCGGTCTGAAGCCGAAGGATCGTGTCGTCGGCGCGGCCACCGCACCCGATGAGACGGAGCTCGTCTTCGTGACCTCCGACGCCCAGCTGCTGCACTTCGCCGCGTCGAACGTGCGCCCGCAGGGCGCGGCCGCGGGCGGCATGGCCGGAGTCAAGATCGGCGGGTCCGCCGAGGTCGTCTCGTTCACGGTGGTGTCCGATGCCGAGAGCGCCGAGGTCGTGACCGTATCGGGCTCCGAGGGGATGCTGGCGGGGGCGGATGCCGGCCGGGCCAAGGTCTCCTCGTTCGCGGACTTCCCCGGGAAGGGTCGCGCCACGGGCGGCGTGCGCGCGCACGCGTTCCTGAAGGGCGAGGACCGTCTGAGCCTGGCCTGGGTGGGCGTGGATCCGCACGCGATCGGGACGGACGGCGCGGCGCGGCAGCTGCCCGAGCCCGGCGCGAAGCGCGACGGCTCCGGCCAGCCGCTGGATGCCGTGATCGGCTCCATCGGCACGGTCATCGGCTAGAGCTTCGGGGCGTGGGTCAGGCGTCCACGGAGTCGCGGCTGAGGGGACGACGCATCCACACGTCGATCCCGTCATCGGCCTCCACCACGAAGCCGTGACGGCTGTAGAGACGTTGCGCGGCTGAACCGACCAGCACCTGCAGGCGCATCGGCCGATCCGATTCTCGAAGCACTTCGGTCAGCACCGAGGTGCCGATTCCGCGCCCTTGGAAGGCCGCGTCGACGTAGAACATCTCCAGCCAGAGGTCCTCGCCGTCCGGTCGCAGCGTGATCGTGCCCGCCAGCCCATCGCCCACGAGGATCATCCTGGTGTGCTCGGGAGAGAAATGCTCGATCACCCGCGCACGTGATCTCGAGGAATCCCAGCCGACCAAGCGCTCCAGATCCTGCCGCAGCACGCGCGCCTTCAGAGCAACCACGTCATCGAGGTCGTCGGGCGTGGCCGCGCGCAGTCGCAGAAGTGTCACGCGTCGATGGACTCGCGGCTCAGCTTGTCGCTGGAGCTCATGATGAACTCGCGGCGCGGGGCGACCTCGCTGCCCATCAGCAGCTCGAAGGTGCGCACCGCGGCATCGGCCGACTCGGCGTCGTCGACCGTCACCCGACGCAGCAGACGCCCGGACTTCTCCATCGTCGTGTTCGCCAGCTGATCGGCGTCCATCTCGCCGAGACCCTTGTACCGCTGGATCGGGTCCTGCCAGCGCTTGCCGGACTTCTGCAGCTTGGCCAGCAGCGTGTGCAGCTCGGCCTCGGAGTACGTGTAGATCGTCTCGTTGGGCTTGGAGCCCGGGTTCATCACGATCACGCGATGCAGCGGCGGCACGGCCGAGTACACGCGGCCGGCCTCGACGAGCGGGCGCATGTACCGGAAGAACAGCGTGAGCAGCAGGGTGCGGATGTGCGCGCCGTCGACGTCGGCATCGCTCATCAGGATGATCTTGCCGTACCGCGCGGCGCTCAGATCGAACGAGCGGCCGGAGCCGGCACCGATGGTCGTGATGATCGCGGCGCATTCGGCGTTGCCGAGCATGTCGCCGATCGACGCCTTCTGCACGTTGAGGATCTTGCCCCGGATCGGCAGCAGTGCCTGGAACTCGCTGTTGCGCGCGTGCCGCGCGGTGCCGAGGGCCGAGTCGCCCTCCACGATGAACAGCTCGCTCTGCGCGACGTCGTTGGACCGGCAGTCGACGAGCTTCGCCGGCAGCGACGAGGACTCCAGCGCGGTCTTGCGGCGCTGGGTCTCCTTGTGCGCCCGTGCCGAGACGCGCGCCTTCATCTCCGAGACGATCTTGTCGAGCAGCATCGACGTCTGGCTCTTGTCATCGCGCTTGGGCGACGCGAACCGCGCGGCGAGGTCCTTGCGGACGACCTGGGCGACGATGGAGCGCACGGCAGGCGTGCCGAGCACCTCCTTCGTCTGGCCCTCGAACTGCGGCTCGGGAAGGTTCACGGTCAGCACTGCGGTGAGTCCCGCGAGCACGTCGTCCTTCTCGAGCTTGTCGTTGCCGACCTTCAGTCGACGGGCGTTCTGATCCACCTGACCGCGCAGGGTCTTCAGCAGCTCCTGCTCGAAGCCCTGCTGGTGCGTGCCGCCCTTGGGCGTGGAGATGATGTTCACGAACGAGCGGCTCGTCGTCTCGTAACCGGTCCCCCACCGCAGTGCGATGTCGACCTTGCACTCGCGCTCCACCTCGGTGGCCCGCATGTGCCCGTCGGCCTGCAGCACCGGCACGGTCTCCGTGAACGATCCGGAGCCCTGGATGCGCCAGGTGTCGGTGACGGGGGCGTCCGCGGCCAGATAGTCCACGAACTCCGAGATGCCTCCCTCGTACAGGTACGAGGTGACCCGCGGTGACGCGTCGGCATCCGAATCGGCGGAGGCGTCCGCTCGTGCATCCGACACGACGAGCTCGAGACCCGGCACGAGGAATGCCGTCTGGCGGGCGCGGTTCTCCAGCTCGCCGAGCTGGAATGCGGCGTCCTTCGTGAAGATCTGTCGATCCGCCCAGTAGCGCACGCGCGTGCCGGTGACGCCCTTGGCGACCTTGCCGATCACGCGCAGCTCGCTGCGCTTGTCGTACGGCGTGAACGGCGAGTCCGGCCGGGGTTCGCCCTCGTCGGCGAACACACCCGGCTCGCCGCGGTGGAACGACATGGCGTAGGTCTTTCCTCCGCGGTCCACCTCGACGTCGAGGCGCTCGGAGAGCGCGTTCACGACGGAGGCGCCGACGCCGTGCAGACCGCCCGATGCCGCATAGGAGCCGCCGCCGAACTTTCCACCGGCGTGCAGCTTGGTGTAGACGACCTCGACACCGGTCAGGCCGGTGCGGGGTTCCACATCGACGGGCACGCCGCGCCCGCGGTCGGAGACCTGGACGCTGCCGTCGCCGTGCAGGACGATGTCGATCCGCGAGCCGTTGCCGTCGACCGCCTCGTCGACGGAGTTGTCGATGATCTCCCAGAGGCAGTGCATGAGCCCAGGTGAGCCGTTGGATCCGATGTACATGCCAGGGCGTTTGCGGACGGCCTCGAGCCCTTCAAGCACCTGAAGATGATGGGCGGAATACTCGGCAGTCACAGTCATCGAGTCTATTTCGCTCCTGCCGTCCCGGACGCCGCGACACTCCCCATACCGCAGCTGGGCGCGGGCCGGGTACGCGCACAGCGAAACACGCCGTGAAGCGGGCATGCGTTCAGCCGGCGCGTGGTTGTATTGAGCACGATCTCGAAGATCGTTACCCGAGGAGGCACCGAAATGAACGCTACGACTGAGCGAGAGACCGTCGAGTACCGCCTCACCGCGATGGACCGCTGTGATTCCTGCGGGGCACAGGCTTACATCGCTGCCGAGGTCAACGGCTCCGAACTGCTGTTCTGCGCACATCACGGGCGCAAGTACGAGGAGAAGCTGCGCACGGTCGCCACGAGCTGGCTCGACGAGACCGCCCGCCTGATCGAGGCCTGAGGAAGCAGAGCCCGACCTTCGTCAGGCCCACGCGCTCGGCGCCGGGGACTCAGTCCTCGACGACCCGACGCACCGCGGGCGTCAGGCGTGTGAGGATCTCCTCGCCCACCGTGTCGATGCGCTCCGCGAGAGCGGTCGCGTCCGCTTCTCCGGCCGCTCCGGGCCCGAACACGATGACCTCGTCGCCCTCGCGGGCGTCGGGCCACCCTTCGACGACGGAGCTGGCGCCGCCGATCTCGATCACCCTCCGGCCCCCGCTCGGCGTGATGACCAGCGCTCCGCGCAGTGTGGAAGGCACGCCGTGGAAGGCGCCCAGTCCGATGCGGACGCGGTCGCCTTCGACGGCGTCGACGCTCGCGACCAGCGACGAGATGAGCGAGAGGCCGTCCAGCTCGGGACCGTCGGCCGAGCGGATGCCGTAGCAGAAGGCGCCGATGCGGCTGAGGCTGCCCCTCAGCTCCGGCCGCCACCAGGCTGCGGCGGACGCCGTCAGATGCAGCACCTCCGGTGCACCACCGGCATCGACCAGCTGCTGCACGGCGGTGAGGAACACCTGCTGGGCGGCGTCGTCCTCCTGGTCGCTCGCCTCCGCGAGGTGACTCCACACGCCGACGATGCGGACGAGTCCGCGCTGCTCCGCGTCGCGCGCGATCTGCAGCGCCTGCGGCCAGTCCTCCGGGCGGAAGCCGTTCCGGTGCAGCCCCGTGTCGATCTTCAGATGCAGTCCGACGCCGGTTCCGAGCCTCGCGGCCGTGTCGATGACCGCGCTCAGATAGTCGGTCGAGCCGATGCCCAGTTCGATGTCCGCTCGCACGGCGGCGTCGATCTCGTCCTCGGACGACGGGGCCCATGCATACACTCGCCCCGTCGTCAGCGCACGGATCCGCAGCGCGGTGGGGATGTCGTAGCTGCCGAACCAGGTGACGCCGGCGGCCTCCGCCTCGGGCACGGCCCAGTCGAGCCCGTGCCCGTACGCGTCGTCCTTCATCACCAGCATCAGCTGCGAGGTGCCGAGGCGCTCGCGCACGACGGCGATGTTCGTCCGGAACGCGCCTCGGGAGATCCTCAGAACGGGTGTGCTCATGCGATCCAGCTCCGCTCGCCGTGCCGGCCGATCACGACGGCCATCTCCAACGCGGTCAGACCGGTGACCTCCGCCCAGTGCGCGAGAGCATCGCGCATGGCTCCGGTTCCGCCGAAGTAGAGCACGGGAGTGCCTGCCGCGGCATCCGTCCCCTCCAGGTCGACGACGCACACGTCCATCGCGATGCGTCCGACGATGGGGTGGATGCCGCCACCGATCTGCACGCTCGCGCGGTTCCCGAGCGCGCGCAGGATGCCCTGCGCGTATCCGCCCGTGACGAGCGCGACGCGCGTGTCCTGCTGCGCGCGGTGGGTGTACCCGTAGGAGACGGCCTCTCCGGACAGCAGCGGCTTGGTGGACAGCACACGGCCCTCCAGGCTCATCACCGGCAGCGCCGCGGATTCCGCGGCATCCGGGACGCCGAAGAGGACATGCGCGTCGATGTCGGCCGTGCCGTCCAGACGGGCGCGGATGCCGCGACCGGCCAGACGGTCCACGTCCTGCTGCGCGTCCACCAGGATGTCGGTCGCGCCCGCGTCGGCGACGATCGGCGCGACCTCGTCGAGGCCGTGTCCGAATGCGTCGTGACGCAGGTCGACCGCACCGCCGTCCGCCAGGACCCGTCGGGCGTTCTGCTCCAGCGCACTCCGGGAGAGGAGCACGAGGGGCGCTGCACTGCCTGTCATGACTGTCCTCCGGCTCAGAGCTGGATGGTGTTGAAGCCCTTGCCGTGCACGAGATCCTCGATCGCGGAACGAGCGCCGGCCGCGTAGCCGTCGAGTGCGTCCACGCCGGTGGTCAGGTCGGCGTCGATGCCCCGGCGCTCGGCGGCGCGGGCGATCATCACGCGGACCAGGTCCGGGTTCAACGGCAACAGGGGCCCCTGCGCATTGGAGGCGATGGCATTGCCGACGCGCACGAGTTCGCCGCGCGCGGGCTGCTCTCCACCGCCGGGAAGCCCGAAGCTGCCCTGCCCGAACGTCACCCTGCCGTAGCCGTGCGAGCTGTCGTCGAGCGTCCACTCGCTGGCGTGGTCCTCGAAGCCGATCACACGGCCGATCGGGGTCTCGATCGTGATGTAGCCGACCTTGCGCTGCCGCGTGCGGGCGACCGTCGCGTCGAACACGCCCAGACCGTCGATCGTCTCGTCGTCCAGCGTGGTGACGCCGCGGCTGAGCAGCTCGGCGCTGCCGCCGACCGAGAGCAGCACTCCACCGTCGGCCGCGAACGACCGGATGAGCTCTCCGCGCGCGGTCAGATCGGCGTGCACCCCGCGCATGGCGGAGAGCGGCCCGTTGCCGATGACGAGGATGTCGAGGTTCTCGGGGAGAGCCTCGCCGACGCCGACCCTGGTCGTGGTGCTGTCGATGCCCGCCGCAGCCAGGCGCGCCTCGATGGCGCGCACGTTGCCGCGGTCGCCGGTCACGCCGAGCTCCGCCGGGTACAGCTGCGCGATCGCGATCTGCGTCATCGGCGAGCCACCTCCTGGTCACCATGGCCGAGGATCCTGCGGCCGATCATCATGAGCTCGTAGTTCACGAACCAGGTCTGCCGACCTGTCGCAGTGGGCTCGAACGCCCGCATCATCGCGACAGCCTTCTCCATGTCGGGCTCGACCGCGCCGATGCGCACGCCGGCGTGCTCCAGCGCCAGCGCCAGCTGGTACGCCTTCTCGCCGGTGACGACGTCAACGGAGGTCAGCGCGTCGAAGTCCACGTCGTACAGCCACGACACGTCAGGGGTGCCCTCGTCGATCGCGATCAGCGACCGCTCCGGGGCGCCCTCCAGTGCGTCCAGATTCATCTGCAGGCTGGGCGCGTTCTTGAACATCACGAACTCGACCTGTTCGCCGTCCGGATCCCGCCGCAGCGGGATGACCTCGCCGCGTCCGTAGGCCGGGGCCATGCGGTCGAAGCCACGGGATGCGGCATCCGAAGAGAAGCGATCGCCGAGCGTACGGGATGCGACGGCCAGCGCGGCCGCGGCGTCCGCCGCGTAGTGCAGGCCGCGGGCGGGCAGCCGCACGGCGACCTCCGCATCGCCGACCTGCACGGTGATGTCGCGCCCGGCGACGCTGCGCACCTCGGAATACGCGTCGCGGTCCTGGATGCCGGCGTTGCCGCTGCGCGTGTCAGTGGCGTTGGCCAGCCCGTGCGCGGAGGCGGCGACGATCTCCGACGCCACACCGAAGAAGGACACCGGCGCACGCATGGCGTCGACGTCGATCTTGCTGAGATACGGGTCGTCGCGGTTCACGACGACGTGCGCCTGAGCGCGCTTCGACGCCTCGAGCATCATGTCGGCCACCCGCTCGGTCTCATAGAACCGGTACAGCTGGTCCACCTGGACGTTCAGCGACAGGATCACGGCCGGGGAGAGCTTGTCGGCGAGATCCGCCGCATATCCCTCGTCGACCTCGAGCACCGCCACGTCCGCACGGATGCGTCCCGTGAGCGTCGCATCCGCGAGCAGCGCACTGGTCACGCCCTGCGGCAGGTTCGCGCCCGTCGGGTTCGTGAACACGGTCAGACCGTGGGCGCGGAGCACCTCACTGATCATGTGCGTCGTGGTCGTCTTGCCGTTCGAGCCGAGCACGAACACCACGCCGTACGGGAACTGATCGGCCAGCGTCGGCAGAAGCGTCGGGGACAGCCGGTTGGTGAGGTATCCGGGGAACGCCGAGCCTCCCCCGCGCAGACGGGTCGCGAAACGCGCGATCTTTCCCGCCAGCACGGGGAAGACGTACCGCAGGCCGGCTGAGCGGGCCTGCGGCGCCTTCGACATCATTCGAGGTAGTCCCGCAGCGACTGCGACCGGCTCGGGTGTCGCAGCTTGGCCATCGTCTTCGACTCGATCTGGCGGATGCGCTCGCGCGTCACACCGAAAGTGTCACCGATCTGGTCGAGGGTCTTGGGCTGGCCGTCACCGAGTCCGAAGCGCATCCGGATCACACCTGCCTCGCGCTCGGACAGCGAGTCGAGCAGCTGCTCGAGCTGACGCTGCAGCATCGTGAAGCCGACCGCGTCCGCGGGCACGACGGCCTCGGTGTCCTCGATCAGGTCACCGAACTCGCTGTCGCCGTCCTCGCCGAGCGGGGTGTGCAGGGAGATCGGCTCGCGGCCGTACTTCTGCACCTCGACGACCTTCTCGGGCGTCATGTCGAGCTCGCGGGACAGCTCCTCGGGGGTGGGTTCGCGACCCAGGTCCTGCAGCATCTGACGCTGCACGCGGGCGAGCTTGTTGATGACCTCGACCATGTGCACCGGGATGCGGATCGTGCGGGCCTGATCGGCCATCGCACGGGTGATCGCCTGACGGATCCACCAGGTGGCGTACGTCGAGAACTTGAAGCCCTTGGTGTAGTCGAACTTCTCGACCGCGCGGATCAGACCGAGGTTGCCCTCCTGGATCAGATCCAGGAACTGCATGCCGCGGCCGGTGTAGCGCTTGGCCAGCGAGACCACCAGACGCAGGTTGGCGCCGAGCAGGTGGCTCTTGGCGCGGTGGCCGTCACGGGCGACCCACTGCAGGTCGAGCCCGAGCTGGCTGGTCTTCTCCGCCGCGGTCATCGCCGACAGCTTCTCCTCGGCGAACAGACCGGCTTCGATCCGCATCGCAAGCTCGACCTCTTCGGCCGCGTTCAGCAGCGCGACCTTTCCGATCTGCTTGAGGTAGTCCTTGACCGGGTCGGCGGTCGCACCGGTGATCTGCGTCGAGTAGACCGGGGCGTCATCGTCGTCGGTGGAGGAGATCACGATCGCGCCGGTGGGCAGCGGCTCCGAGAACGTGGGCTTCTTGTCCTCCTCGTCCTCCGCCTCAGCCGCCTCGACGGCTTCGTCGTCGACCTCGGGGGTCTCGTCCTTCTTCTTGGACGCACGCTTGGCGGGCGCCTTCTTGGCCGGTGCCTTCTTGGCGGGGGCCTTCTCGGCCGGCGCCGTCGCAGCGGTGTCTGCGACCTCGGGAGTCTCGACCTCTGCAGCTGCAGTCTTCTTGGTGGTCGTCCGGGTCTTCTTGGTCGTGGCAGGAGTCACGTTTCGCCTTTCACGGAGCGGTGCACACGCTCCGGGCCATTTCGGACACTAGTAAGACCCTTGTCAAGCGCAATCACGAAAATCGATGCTTGACAACGGGTCAGACCTCCATTATCACACACCCGAGAGCATCCGGCATCCTCGAACGGTGCACCGCGCGTCGCGTCAGGCGCGCCTGTCCTCGTCACCGGGACGACGGTTGGCCAGGTAGCGTTCCAGCTCGGCCGCCAGCTCGTCCGCGCTCGGCAGATCGCGCTCGTCGAATGCCACGTCGGCTTCGCCGTCCTCTTCACGACCCGCCATGTAGGCGTCGTAGCGGCGCTCGAGGGTGTGCACCATCTGGGTCAGCTCCTCGCTGCCCGTCACCTGCTCCTGCACGCGGTTCAGGTACTCCTCGGAGCGCGCATGCACCTCGTCCATCCGCAGCACGAGTCCGGTCGCGATCATCAGCTTGTCGGCCGCCGCCAGCACCGTGTCCGGGTTCTCGGTGTCGGCGAGATAGTGCGGCACGAGCAGCACGATTCCTGCCACGCGGGTGTCGTGCTCGACGAGGCGGTACTCCAGAAGATGACCGACCGTCGCGGGAACCTGGGTGCGCGGACGCCACACGGAGTGCGCGGCGGCGAGGTCGCGTCGATTGCCGCTGATCGTCGTGCCGAGCGGCCGGGTGTGCGGCACGGGCATGGCGATCGAATGGATCCAGCTCACGGTGGAGACCTGGAACGCGTCGACGAAGCTCAGCACGGCATCCGTGAAGGCGTTCCACGCGAAGTCCGGCTCGTAGCCGGAGAGCAGCAGAAAAGGCTGGCCCAGCGCGTCGTGCGCGAGCGCGAGCTGCAGTCGGGCCGGCCGGAACTCGGTGAGGTGGTCCTGGTCGAAGACGATCACGGGCCGGCGGGCCCGGTAGTCCAGAAGCACATCGTTGTCGAAGGCCATCAGGGTCTGAGGCGACGCCGTGGCCTCCAGATGATCGATCAGACCCGACACGGCGCTGCCCGCATCGGTGAAGCCCGTGAGCAGAACGACCAGGGGCAGGCCCGTCGGCACGTCAGGTGCGCCGGCGATCGACTCGTACAGGTCCGCGGAATGGGGCATGACTCAATGCTACGAGTCGACGCGCGCGCCGGGTCGACACCTCTCACGCTCAGGGCGAACACGAGCGACAGGTCGCGGACGCGGCCGGGCACTGGCGGCAGGATGCCATGTCGGATCCCTAGGATGGAGGCATGACGCTTCCCGTGATCACTCACACGACCGATCCGTTCCCTGGAAGTTCTGCCGCCGCCGCCGTGCTCGTCATCCCTGATCCCGACGGCGCAGCAGACGCACTGTCCGACTACGAAGGACTTGTCGAGACCCTCGCCACGATCGGCTACAAGGGCTCCGCATCGGCCTTCTCCCGGGTGCACCTGCCGTCCTTCACCGCGCTGCCGCTGGCCGTGGTGAGCGCCGGCGCCGCGCCCACGGCGCAGACCGTGCGGGATGCCGTCGCGACGGCGGTCCGCACCCTGACGGGCTTCGACACCGTCGCGATCGGCTTCGCCGCGGGGCTCGGCGAGTTCGCCGATGCCGCCGCAGAGGGCGCCCTGCTGGGCGGTTACCGCTTCGATGACTACCGCTCCGAGAAGAAGCCCGCGAAGGCCGAGACGCTGATCCTGCACGCCGCGCAGGTCGGCGACGGCGCACTGGACGAGGCCCGCATCATCGCCGAGGCCGTCGCGCTGGTGAAGGATCTCGTGTCCGTCCCCGCGGAGTGGCAGAGTCCCGCGCAGCTCGCGCAGTCCGCCGTCGACGCCGTCGACGCCCTGCCGATCGACGTCGAGGTCCTCGACGAGACCGAGCTGGAAGAGCAGGGCTTCGGCGGCATCATCGGCGTCGGACGCGGCTCGGACCCGCCCGCCGCGCCTGGTGCGCCTCAGCTACTCCCCCGCCGACGCCACCCGTCACATCGCACTCGTCGGCAAGGGCATCACCTTCGACACCGGTGGTCTGTCGCTCAAGCCTGCGGCCGGCATGGTGGGGATGAAGTTCGACATGGCGGGCGCCGCGACCGTCCTCGCCGCCATCCGCGCGATCGCCGCGCTGGGGCTTCCGGTGCGCGTGACGGCCTGGATGTGCATCGCCGACAACATGCCCTCGGGTCGTGCCACGCGCCCGGGCGACGTGCTGCGGATGCTGGACGGCCAGACCGTCGAAGTGCTCAACACCGACGCCGAGGGTCGCCTGGTCATGGCCGACGGTCTCGTCGCCGCCAGCCGCGAGAACCCGGACGTCATCTTCGACGTGGCGACCCTGACGGGCGCGATCATCGTCGCTCTCGGAAT
Source organism: Microbacterium sp. W4I4 (assembly GCF_030816235.1). NCBI lineage: Bacteria > Bacillati > Actinomycetota > Actinomycetes > Micrococcales > Microbacteriaceae > Microbacterium > Microbacterium sp. W4I4. The sequence continues at coordinate 421,570 of NZ_JAUSXT010000001.1, read as the reverse complement.
GCGTCACACCGGTGTGATGGGCGAGGACGCCGCGGTCGCGGAGTATCTCACCGCCGCCGACCAGGTCGGCGAGCAGGCCTGGTCGCTGCCGTTGCCGGAGTACATGGAGGATCTGCTCGACTCGCAGATCGCCGACATGATCAACTCGAACATGTCGGACCGCTCGGGCGGGTCGATGTTCGCCGGTCTCTTCCTGCAGCGCTTCGTCGGACGCACATCGGATGCCGACGACGCGCCCCGCATCCCCTGGGTGCACCTCGACATCGCTGGCTCCGGGGAGCACAAGGGCTCGCCGTACGGCTTCACGGAGAAGGGCCCGACCGGCGTCGCGGTCCGCTCGCTCGTCGCGTTCGCCCGCGCATCGGTCAAGGAGTCCTGATGGCTGTTCACGAGTTCGACCTCGTCATCCTCGGTGGAGGCAGCGGCGGCTACGCGGCGGCCCTGCGCGCCAGTGAACTCGGCAAGAGGGTCGCCCTGATCGAGAAGGACAAGGTCGGCGGCACCTGCCTGCACCGCGGCTGCATCCCCACGAAGGCGCTGCTGCACGCGGCCGAAGTCGCCGATCACGTGCGCACCGCGGCATCCGTCGGCGTCACCGCGAGCCTGGAGGCCATCGACGTCGCCGGTGTCACCGCGTATCGCGAGGGCATCGTCGCCAAGAAGTTCAAGGGCCTGGAAGGCCTCATCAAGGCGCGCGGCATCACCGTCGTCGCAGGTGAGGGCCGGCTGGAGAGCGACCGCTCGGTGAGCGTCGGCGACGACCGCTACGTCGGCGCGGATGTCGTGCTGGCCACCGGCTCGTACAGTCGCACACTGCCCGGTCTGGAGATCGGCGGCCGCATCCTCACCAGCGAGCAGGCACTCGCACTGCACGAAGTGCCGTCGAAGGTCATCGTGCTCGGCGGCGGCGTGATCGGCGTCGAGTTCGCCAGCGTCTGGCACTCCTTCGGTGCCGAGGTCACCATCGTCGAGGCGCTGCCGCACCTCGTCCCCAACGAGGACATCACCCTGAGCAAGGGACTCGAGCGGGCGTTCCGGCGCAAGGGCATCGCGTACAACCTCGGCACCCGCTTCCAGAAGGCCGAGCAGGACGAGAACCAGGTGACCGTCACGCTCGAGGACGGCAAGACCTTCACCGCCGACTACCTGCTGGTGGCCGTCGGCCGCGGGCCCGCGACAGCCGGCCTCGGCTTCGAAGAGGCAGGTGTCACCGTCGAGCGCGGCTTCGTGATCGTCGACGAGCAGCTGCGCACCGGGGTACCCGGGCTCTGGGCCGTCGGCGACATCGTCCCCGGCCTGCAGCTCGCGCACCGCGGATTCCTGCAGGGCGTCGCGGTCGCCGAGCGCATCGCCGGGATGCAGGTCCCCGCCGTGCCCGAGACGCAGATCCCCCGCGTCACCTACTGCAGCCCGGAGGTGGCATCCGTCGGCATCACCGAGGAGGCCGCGATCGCGGCGCACGGAGCGGATGCCGTCGTCGCCTACGAGTACAACCTGGCCGGCAACGGCAAGAGCGAGATCATCGGCACGGCGGGCACCGTGAAGGTCGTCCGTCAGAAGGACGGCCCCATCCTCGGCGTGCACCTGCTCGGCGACCGGGTCGGCGAGCTGATCACCGAGGGCCAGCTGGCCGTCGCGTGGGAAGCGCACCCCGAGGACCTCGCACCCCTCATCCACGCACACCCCACTCAGAGCGAGGCGCTCGGCGAGGCTTTCCTCGCTCTCGCCGGAAAACCGCTCCACGCACTCTGAACCGCACCAACCCGGCGTCCAGGTCACTAAGCTTGGGGCGTCACAGATTTCTGAAGGAGACTCCGTCATGAGCACACCCGTGGTCCTCCCCGCACTTGGGGAGAGCGTCACCGAGGGTACTGTCACTCGCTGGCTGAAGCAGGTCGGCGACACGGTGCAGGCGGATGAGGGCCTGCTCGAGATCTCGACCGACAAGGTCGACACCGAGATCCCCTCACCGATCAGCGGCGTCATCGAGGAGATCCTCGTCGCCGAGGACGAGACCGTCGAGGTCGGCGCGCTCCTCGCGCGCATCGGCGATGGCAGCGGTGCCGGCTCCGCAGGCGACGCGCCTGCCGCCGCAGCTCCCGCCGCCGAGGCCGCGCCCGCTGAGCAGGCAGCCCCCGCAGCAGCCCCCGCCCCCGAGGCGACTGCAGCACCCGAGGCGGCTGCAGCACCCGCAGCCGAGCCGGCACCCGCCGCCGAGGCCCCCGCGGCGTCCGGCGACGCCACCGACGTGGTGCTCCCAGAGCTCGGCGAGAGCGTCACCGAGGGCACCGTCACCCGCTGGCTGAAGGCCATCGGCGACGAGGTCGAGGTGGACGAGGCTCTGCTGGAGATCTCGACCGACAAGGTCGACACCGAGATCCCCTCCCCCGTCGCAGGCACACTGCAGGAGATCCTCGCCGCCGAGGACGAGACCGTCGCCGTCGGCGCCGTGCTCGCCCGCATCGGCTCCGGCGCTGCCGCGCCAGCGGCTTCCGCCCCCGCTGCGGCTCCGGCCGCTGCTCCGGCACCCGCCGCTGCACCTGCACCCGCACCGGCTGCAGCCCCGGCTCCGGCTCCGGCCGCAGCACCCGCACCCGCACCGGCTGCAGCGCCCGCCGCTCCTGCCGCACCCGCCGTTGCGCAGCCCGCCGCACCCGCTGCCCCGGCCGACGCCTCCGACTCGCTGTACGTGACGCCGCTCGTGCGTCGTCTGGCGAGCCAGCAGGGCATCGATCTGGCGACCGTCACCGGCACCGGTGTCGGCGGTCGCATCCGCAAGGAGGACGTGCTGAAGGCCGCCGAGGCCAAGGCACAGGCTCCGGCGGCGGCGGCTCCGGCCGCACCGGTCGCCGCACCGCTCGAGGTCTCGCCGCTGCGCGGCACGACCCAGCCGATGTCGCGTCTGCGCAAGGTCGTCGCCGAGCGCGCTGTGGCCTCGATGCAGCAGACGGCTCAGCTGACCACCTTCGTCGAGGTGGACGTCACCAAGCTCGCCGCATACCGCAACGCGAAGAAGAACGAGTTCCAGCAGAAGACCGGCGACAAGCTGTCCTTCCTGCCGTTCTTCACGCTGGTGGCCGCGGAGGCGCTGCAGGCGTTCCCGATCATCAACTCGACCGTCGACGGCGACAAGATCGTCTACCCGGCCACCGAGAACATCTCGATCGCGGTCGACACCGAGCGCGGACTGCTCACCCCGGTCCTGCGTGACGCGGCGACGAAGAACCTGGCGCAGATCGCGCACGAGATCGCCGATCTCGCTGCACGCACCCGCGACAACAAGCTGAAGCCCGACGAGCTGGCCGGCGGCACCTTCACCGTCACCAACACGGGATCGCGCGGCGCGCTGTTCGACACCCCGCTGGTGTTCCTGCCGCAGTCGGCGATCCTCGGCACCGGCATCGTGTTCAAGCGCCCCGGCGTGATCACGGTCGACGGTGCGGACGCGATCGCGATCCGCTCGTACGTCTACCTGGCGATCTCCTACGATCACCGGATCGTCGACGGCGCGGATGCCGCCCGCTTCCTGGGTGCGATGAAGAACCGCCTGGAGGCCGCGGAGTTCGACGCGAACCTCGGGATCTGAGTCCGCTCAGCCCTTCTCGGATGGCTGGTCGGCGACGTCGTACACGTCGCGGGCCAGCCATTCGTCGTTCTGCCTGACCACCACGATCATCTGCTCGCCGCGCTCCCGCGTCGGCCCCAGCCGTACGACCGCGATGTCTCCGTAGTCCTCGATGAGCGACCGGGTCCGCGTCGCACTGTCGGGTCCGAGCCGCTCGATGATGTCATCGCCCGCGCCGCTGACCACGGCATCCGCGCACTCGGCGTTCTCATCCGCGCGACAGGCGTCGATCGTCTCGAGAAGGCCCGCGACAGCGGCCTCGACCGATCCGTCAACGGCCGGCGACTCCGGCGTGCCCTCGTCGGTCGGAGGCGCGGTCTCGGCCGCAGTGGGGGTCGTCTCGTCCTTCGCCGGAGGGACGGATGTCGCAGGCGTCGCGGCAGGAGGCGCCGCCGCGTCCGTCGGTACGACGACCTGGTCCATTGCCGAGGAGTCCTCTCCTCCGGTCGGCCACAGCAGCCCTCCCGCGAGCACCACCCCGGCGACGGCGGCGCCGACCAGCAGCATCCGTCTTCGCGGCGTCCGCACGGCGCCCTGAGACCGATCCCCCGCACGGTCCTTCCTTGTCTCCGCAGGCGTCACCCGCATCCGTACGGCACCGAGGCGTTCCGAGAGCTGTCCCCGCGCAGCGCTGAGACGCTCGCGCAGCGTGGGCCCGCCGTGGATCCGCTCCGCATCGAGTGGCAGGTGCGCCCGGTGCACCGGCAGGTCCCGGACCGGCTCGGGTGCGTACACGGACACCTCGATCGGCTTCGGCGCAGCCAGTTCGGTGAGCTCGCGCTCCCAGTCGTCGAGCGAGCGCAGCACGACGCGGTGATCTGCGGCGGCATCCGCGACCCGACGCAGCTGCCGCTCCAGCGCCCGGTCCCCGCAGTCGTCCCGAAGGCGCTCGATGATCTCGACCGACGCGCCGGCGCAGCTCATCCCCTCGCCCGGCACGAAGAGGGGCCTGGCCTCGTCGTCCAGCCACCATCTGCCCCGCACGTCGTACCCGGCCACCTCGATGACGCCCCGCAGAAGACTGCCGACGAGCGTCACGATCTCACCGGTGCCCAGAGGCCGCTCCGCCGCCGCACGTCGCGCGAGGATCATGTCGAGCGAGTCCGCGCACCACGGCAGGAGCGCCGCCTGTCCGTCGCGCGTGCGCACCACGTCGCGTACGCCGGCGACATGCTCCGCGGCGGCGAATCGCCACAGCGCCTCGTCGAGTCCTCCGGCGTCCGCACTCACCCTCTGCCGATCGCCGTCGCACACGAGATCGCCCGGAAGTGCCGCCGAGTCCTCCAGCCGCCGGATCACCCTCTGCGCACCGGGAACCAGCGCGGTGAGCTCGTCCACTTCGTCCATGCCCCCATCACATCGCGCGAAGCCGACCTCGAGGGCGCCGATTCCCGGCGCCTGTGGAGAACCGGCCGCATCACGCAGATGTGCAGGGACACCGGCACCCCCAACCCTCGGTAAGCTGGTGCCCATGGCAAAGCGTGCTCCCGAAGCTGAGAAGCGACCAGGCTTCTTCTCCCAGATCCGTTCCCTCTTCCGGTTCACCCGGGAGGTCTACGGCTGGCTTCCCTGGGCGCAGGTGGCGATTCTCATCGCCGGTGTGCTGATCGGTCTGATCCTCGGCTTCCTCATCGGCGGCGGTGCGGTGCTGTCTCTCGTCCTCTGGGCGGTCACCGGCCTGATGTTCGGAATCCTGGGTGCGATGTTCCTGATGACGCGCCTGTCGACAAATGCGATGTACGCCAAGATCGACGGGATGCCGGGCGCCAGCGGCCACGTGCTGAGCACGAGCCTCGGCCGCAACTGGCAGTCGTCGGACACCCCGGTCGGAATCAACCCGAAGACCCAGGAGGCGGTCTACCGCGCCGTCGGTCGCGGCGGCATCGTCGTCGTCGGCGAGGGCACCCGTGGCCGTCTGACCCGTCTCGTCAACGAAGAGCGCCAGAAGGCTCAGCGCGTCGCGCACGGCGTGCCCGTGACCGTGCTGTACGTCGGCCACGGCGAGGACGAGGTCACGATCTCCGACCTGTCCAAGACCATCAAGAAGATCCCCAAGGCGATCGACAAGGCCACCATGGCCGCCGTCATCCGCCGGATCGATTCGGTGTCGCAGTCGCTGTCCTCGCTGCCGATCCCGAAGGGCATCGACCCGGCGAAGGTGCGCGCTCAGCGCCCGCGCTGACCCCGACGCCACCGCGAACCGGAAAGCGGCCCCTCTCCGCATCGGAGAGGGGCCGCTTCCCTGTTCACCGGCCGATCAGTCGCCCAGCGGCTCCTTGGGCAGGCGCCGCACACGCGGGCGCCTGCGACGCTTCTCCGGGAGCATGGTGCGCATCTCCTCGAGCTTGCCGAAGCACAGCAGGCGGTCATCGTCCTGCAGCACCACGTGCTTGCGCGGGTTCGGGATGACGCTCACTCCGCGATGCAGCGTGAGCACCGTGATGTCACGATCCCACAGGCCCAGGTCCCCCAGCTGCTTGCCGACCTGCTCCGCGCCGGAATGGATCTGCAGTTCCGCCACCCCGTAGCCCGTGGACACGCTCAGACGCTGACGGACGTCGATGTCGGGGAAGGCGACCTGTCCCGCGATGTAGTCGATGATCGCACCGGCGACGTCGAGATTCGTCGCCGCCTCGATGCCCTGCAGCCCCGGTGAGGAGTTGACCTCCATGACCAGGGGGCCGTCATCGCCCTCCAGCATGTCGACACCGGCGACGCGCAGACCCATGATCTGCGCCGAGCGCACCGCGGTCTGCTCGTACACCGGGTCGAGGGTCACCGGCTCCACCCGACCGCCGCGGTGCACGTTGGAGCGGAACTCGTCGCCGTCGGCGACCCGGCGCATCGCGGCGACCACCCGGTCCCCGACGACGAGGGCGCGGATGTCGCGGCCCCGGCTCTCGGCGATGAACTTCTGGATCAGCACGTTCTGCTTGGTCGAGTGCAGCGTCTCGATGATCGCCTCGGCGACCTTGACCTGCGGGGCGAGGATCACCCCGATGCCCTGTGTCCCCTCGAGCAGCTTGATGACCACCGGCGCACCGCCGACCCGCTCGATGGCCGGGCGCACGTCTGCACGGTTGCGCACGAATGCGGTGGCGGGCATCGCGATGTTGTGGCGGGAGAGGATCTGGTTCGCGCGCAGCTTGTCGCGGGCGCTGGAGATGCCGTTCGCGGTGTTGGGCGTGTAGACGTCCATCTGCTCGAACTGACGCACCACCGCCGTGCCGAAGTACGTGATCGAATTGCCGATGCGCGGCAGGATCGCGTCGTAGTCGCTGAGCTGCTTGCCTCGGAAGAACAGGTCGGGCGCATCGGCGGTGAGATCGATTGCGAATCTCAGTGTGTTCAGCACCTTCACGGTGTGGCCGCGCTGCTGCGCCGCCGCACGGAGGCGCTGCGTGGAGTAGGACTGCGGTGCCCGCGAGAGAACGGCGATCTTCACAGAGGTTTCCTGCCAGGATGTAGGGGTGAATCGGTCTTCTCATTCAAACACGTTCACGGGCTGGCGCGAATGGGTGGCGCTACCCGAACTGGGCGTGGACTGGATCAAGGCGAAGATCGACACCGGCGCGCGCACCTCGTCACTGCATGCGTTCGACGTGAGCGAGTTCAGCCGTGACGGCGAGGACTGGGTGCGCTTCGCCGTGCATCCCTGGCAGGAGAGCCAGGAGGATGCCGTGGTGCACGAGTGCCGCGTGCACGATCGCCGCGCGGTGCGCAGCTCATCCGGGCATGCGGAGGACCGCATCGTCGTGCGTCTGCGGCTCCGACTGGCCGGCGAGGACGTCACGGGAGAGGTCACGCTGACCAATCGCGATGAGATGGGATTCCGGATGCTGATCGGCCGTGAGGTGCTGCGTCAGGGCTTCGCGATCGACCCTGCGAAGTCCTTCCTCGGCGGCCGGGCGCCGCGCGAGGCGCGCCGCCGCAACCGCGGCCGCATCTGAGTACCGGGCTCTGGGTCGCTGCGCCCGTCGAAGGGTCAGGCGCGGATCAGGACCGTGCCCGCCGCCTTGTCGTGCAGGCCGCGCTGATCGGCGTCCCAGATCACCGCGGGGATGACGACGACCAGCAGCAGCGTGCGCACGATCGGACGCCACAGGCCCACCCAGCCGCCGCCGTAGCGGACCACGCGCATGCCGAGGATGCGGTGCCCGGGGCTCCCGCCCGCGAACGGGATGAAGACGATCTGCAGGACCGCGAAGACCATCATCGGCGCGAACTGACTCAGTCCCGCCTCGCCCGGGAGGGCGAACTGATCGAAGCCGAAGAACCCGGAGGCGATGATGGTGGCTGCCAGGTAGTCGATCGCGAGAGCGCCGATCCGGCGGCCCACCCGGGCGATGCTGCGGGGGCCCGTCGCGGGCAGGCCAAGACGTTCGCCGGGGTACTCGTTCACCTGTCAAGCCTACCGATCGCGCGTAACATGCCCGAAACACGACGGACATGGCTGAGAAACTCGCCATGCATAACCTGCGTAAGGTTGACGCAACCGATACCCGATCAGGAGTCGTAAATGTTCACAGAGTCCGCAGAGGTCATCCGCTATATCGAGGAGAACGACGTCAAGTTCCTCGACATCCGTTTCACCGACCTCCCGGGAGTGCAGCAGCACTTCAACATTCCGGCATCGACGGTCGATGACGACTTCTTCCGTGACGGGCAGCTGTTCGACGGATCCTCGATCCGCGGGTTCGCCAGCATCCACGAATCCGACATGCAGCTGATCCCCGACGTCACGACCGCCTACCTCGACCCGTTCCGCGAGGCGAAGACGCTCGTCATGATCTTCGACATCTACAACCCGCGCACCGGCGAGATCTACAGCAAGGACCCGCGTCAGGTCGCCAAGAAGGCCGAGAAGTACCTCGCCTCCACCGGCATCGCCGACACCGCGTACTTCGCCCCCGAGGCGGAGTTCTACATCTTCGACGACGTGCGCTACTCGGTCACCTCGGGCGAGAGCTTCTACAAGGTCGACTCCGAAGAGGCCGCCTGGAACTCGGGCCGCGAGGAGGAAGGCGGAAACCTCGGGAACAAGACGCCGTTCAAGGGCGGCTACTTCCCGGTCGCACCGGTCGACAAGACCGCTGACCTGCGCGACGACATGACGTTGCGCCTGATCGACTCGGGCTTCCACCTGGAGCGCTCGCACCACGAGGTCGGCACGGCCGGTCAGCAGGAGATCAACTACCGCTTCGACACCATGGTGAGCGCGGCCGACGACATCCTGAAGTTCAAGTACATCATCAAGAACACGGCCGAGGCCTGGGGCAAGACGGTCACGTTCATGCCGAAGCCGCTTTATGGCGACAACGGCTCGGGCATGCACACGCACCAGTCGCTGTGGCTCGACGGCACGCCGCTGTTCTTCGACGAGGCGGGCTACGGCCAGCTCAGCGACGTCGCACGCTGGTACATCGGCGGCCTGCTCAAGCACGCCCACGCCGTGCTGGCCTTCACCAACCCGACCCTGAACAGCTACCACCGCCTGGTGAAGCACTTCGAGGCGCCGGTCAACCTGGCCTACTCCGCGGGCAACCGCTCGGCCGCGATCCGCATCCCGCTGACGGGCTCGAACCCGAAGGCCAAGCGCATCGAGTTCCGCGTTCCGGATGCTTCGGGCAACCCGTATCTGGCCTTCGCCGCGCAGCTGATGGCCGGCCTGGACGGCATCAAGAACCGCATCGAGCCGATGGAGCCGATCGACAAGGACCTGTACGAGCTTCCCCCCGAGGAGGCGAAGAACATCCCGCAGGTGCCGAACTCGCTGCTGGACTCGCTCGAGGCTCTCCGCCAGGACCACGACTTCCTTCTCGAGGGCGGCGTGTTCACGCAGGAGCTCATCGACACCTGGATCGACTACAAGTACAACAACGAGATCCTGCCGATGGCGCAGCGCCCGCACCCGTACGAGTTCGAGCTCTACTACGGGGTCTGAGCCCACTCACGACGAGAAACCACTTCTCGCACGAGACACCACGCCTGTGCGTGCGTCTCACGCGGGAAGTGGTTTCTCGCGTTTTCGGGGCGGATGCCGGAAACGGATGCCAGCGGCAACGCCGCTCAGGCGCCCAGGTACCCGCTCAGGCGGCCGTGGAAGCGCTCGCTGCGACTGTCGAGTCCCTCGATGGTCAGCGTCGCTCCACGGCGCTCGTAGCGCGCCGCGATCGAGTCGAGGGCGGCGACCGTCGACGCATCCCAGATCTGCGCGTCCCGCAGATCGACGATGACGGATGCCGGATCGTCGGCGTACGAGAACCATTCGACGAGGTCGTTGCTGGAGCCGAAGAACAGCGGCCCGTGCACGACGTAGCGCACGCTCTCGCCGTCGTCGGCGAGCACCCGGTCGACGGAGATGACGTGGGCGACGCGGCGGGCGAACAGGATCATCGCCAGCACGACGCCGGCGATCACGCCGTAGGCGAGGTTGTTCGTGAGCACCACGGTGCCGATGGTCACGGCCATGACGATCGTCTCGGGAATCGGCATCCGCTTCAGCGTCGACGGCCGCACGCTGTGCCAGTCGACGGTGGTGACCGCGACGACCATCATCACGGCGGCCAGCGCCACCATCGGGATCTGCCCCATCGGAGAGCTCAGACCGGTCACGAGCGCGAGCATGAAGACGCCGGCCACGAAGGTGGAGATGCGGGTCCTGGCGCCGCTGGTCTTCACGTTCAGCACGGTCTGCCCGATCATCGCGCAGCCTCCGACGCCGCCGTAGAAGCCCGAGAAGATGTTCGCGACGCCGAGCGCCCAGGACTCCCGGCCCTTGTGCGAGGGGGTCTCAGTGATCTCGTCGACCAGCTTCGCGGTGAGCAGCGATTCCATCAGCCCGACCAGGGCGACGCTGAGGGCGGTCGGCCAGATCAGCTGCAGAGTCGTCAGGTCGAGGGGCACGGTCAGCGGGGTGAACCCGGGCAGCCCGCCGTCGATGGGCCCCTCCCCTGCGACATCCGGAACCTGGAGCTGCGCGACGATCACCACGGCGGTCACGACGACGATCGCAACCAGGGGCGAGGGCACCGCCTTCGTGAATCGCGGCAGGATCAGCACGATCGCGATCGTCAGCGCGAACAGGCCCCACACGGGCAGCGTCCCGCCCAGGACGTGCGGCACCTGCGTGACGAAGATGAGGATGCCGAGGGCGTTCACGAAGCCGAGCATCACCGAGCGCGGCACATACCGCATCAGCCGCGACAGCCCCAGCAGACCGAACACGATCTGCACCACGCCGGCCAGCACGATCGTCGGCAGCAGGTACTCCACGCCGTGCTCGTGCACGAGCGGCGCGACCACAAGCGCGACCGAGCCGGCCGCCGCCGTGACGACTCCGGGGCGACCGCCGAGGAAGGTCATGGTCAGGCACAGCACGATCGATGCGACCAGGCTCGTCATCGGGTCGACGCCGGCCACCACCGAAAACGAGATCACCTCCGGTACCAGCGCGAGCGTGGTCACGGCTCCCGCGAAGAACTCCCGCGAGAGCTGCCGCGGACTGCGCAGCGCGGCGAGCACGCCGAACGTCGGATGCGAAGAGGGCACGGAAGCTCCTGACTGAGGGGACTGCCCGATTCTATCGGCGCGGCGCCACCGGTCCGCCGCAGCGGGTCAGCACAGGATGCGCAGTGCCGCCGGCTGCACGCGCACGTCGAACGCGTCGACCTCGCCGGACTCCTCGCCGTCGATCTCGAAGGCGACCGGCTTGTCCAGTCGCACCCGCCCCGCCGTGCCCGTCAGGTGCTGCGCGGACTCGGTGCTCACGGTCTCCTCCGAGCCGCCGATCAGGCGTCGGATGCCGTTGTCCCAGACGATCGTGCGCAGCGTCTGCGCCCACTGGACGGCGTTCTCGGCGCTCACAAGCAGCAGGTCGAGCTGCCCGTCGTCCGGCACCGCGTCCGGCAGAAGCGTGACACCGCCCTGGATCGTGCCGCAATTGCCCACGAGCAGCGTGTGACCGCTCATCCGCTGCTCCTCGCCCTCGTCCAGCGACAGGGTGAACTCCACATTCTCCGCGGCCGTGAAAGCACGGCCCATCGCCTCGACGTAGGCCAGCCAGCCGGCCTTGTTCTTCAGCCCGTCATCGGTCTCGGCGAGCATGTGCGCGTCGAGCCCGAAGCCGATCATCACGAGGAAGCCGGTCTCAGCATCGTCATCGCCGACGCGGACCCAGCCCATGTCGATCTCGCGATGCCGGCCCGCGGCGATCGTCGCGAGGGCCTTCGGGATGCTGCCGAGCGGGACGCCGAGGTTGCGCGCGAGCAGGTTGCCCGTCCCCTGCGGCACGATGCCGAGCTGCGGCGCCCGCTCCGCCCCGGCGAGCACCTCGGCGACGGATCGGACCGTCCCGTCCCCGCCGACCGCGATGACGACATCGCAGGCCGCATCCACAGCATCCTGCGCCATGGCGCGCCCCGGATCGTCCTCGGCGGTCTCCCACCAGAGCACCTCTACGTCGTCTCCGAGCGCGCTGCCGACGGCATCCTTCAGCTGATCCTCATCGATCTTGGTCGGATTCCACACGATCCCGATGCGCTTGCTCATGGCTGCTTCCCCATTCATCCGTAGAACTGTTTCTCGAACACCCGCCTGGCTCGACGTGTCACCCGCAGATACTCCTCCTCGAGCATGACGGCTCCGCGATCGGGATAGCCGAGTAGGCGTCCGAGCGCGTCGAGCTCGCGGTGCTCGGTCGGCAGCACATCGCGCGTCTGACCGGTGAGCAGCGTCATCGCCGATCGCAGTCGGCTGGCCAGCACCCATGCCTCGCGCAGCTGCTCAGCACCGACCGCGGGGAACAGCTCCGCGAGGACCGCGGCGTCCAGCGCCTGCAGGGTCGAAGTGGTGCGCAGGTCGGGCACCCGGTGCCCGTGCTGCAGCTGCAGCACCTGCACCATCCACTCGACGTCGCTGAGCGTGCCGGGACCGAGCTTGAGATGCCGGCGCGGATCGGCGCCCTGCGACAGCCGCTCCCCCTCGACGCGCGCCTTGATCCGCTTGATCTCCCGCACGTCCTGCTCGGAGATCTGCTCCGGGAACCGGATGCCGTCGGCGAGTTCGGTGAAGGTCGCGATGAGCTTGGCGCTGCCGGCGATGCCTCGGGCGCGCAGCAGCGCCTGGGCCTCCCAGGACAGCGACCAGCGCCGGTAGTACTGGGTGTACGCCTCGATCGTGCGCACCATGGGCCCGTTGCGGCCCTCGGGTCGCAGGCCCGCATCGAGGTCGAGGGGCAGGCGGTGGTCGGTCAGGTGCTCGCGCAGTCCGGCGACGATCGCCGCCGCATGGCGCTGCGCGCGCTGCGGCTCGACGCCGTTCGCGTCGTACACGAACAGCACATCGGCATCCGATCCGAACCCGAGCTCCGCCCCGCCGAAGCGCCCCATCGCGATGATGGAGAAGTCCATCGCGTCGTCCTCGGGCGGCACGACCTCACGGCGCACGGCGCGCAGCGCCGCCTGGATGGTCGCCTCGGTGATCTCGGTGATGGCGCGCGCCATCTCGTCGACGCCGATGTGATCGAGCACCGCGCCGATCGCGGTGCGCAGCAGCTCACGACGTCGCAGTGCCCGCACGGCTCGAAGGGCGGATGCCGTGGTCGCATGGCGCGTCTGGATGGCGCGCGCCTCCTCGTCGAGCGCTGCGGCCCCGCGCGGCCGCAGCGAGACCGGGCTGTCCAGCCAGGCCACGGACTCCGGGATCCACTCCATCAGCTCACCGACGTAGCGCGAACTGGACAGCACTCGCGTGAGCCGCTCCGCCGCGCCGGACGAGTCGCGCAGCATCCGCAGGAACCAGTGCGTGTCACCGAGTCGCTCGCTGATGCGCCGGAACGCGATCAGGCCGTAATCGGGGTCGCTGCCTTCCGCGAACCAGCGCAGCATCACGGGCATCAGATGCCGCTGGATGCTGGATTTGCGGCTGAGCCCCGAGGTGAGCGCGGCGATGTGCCGCAGCGCGCCGGCCGGGTCGCGGAAGCCGATCGCGGCGAGTCGGTCGGCGGCCTGCCCTGTGGTCAGAGCACGCTCCTCGGCAGGGAGCGACGCGACGGCGGCCAGCAGGGGGCGGTAGAAGAGCCGCACGTGCTGCTCGCGCACCTCGCGGCGCACCCCGTCCCACACCGCCTGCAGACCGGTCGCCGAATCGGCGAGGCCGGTCGCGCGTGCCAGGCGACGCATGCCGCCGTCGTCCCGGGGCATGAGGTGCGTGCGGGTGAGTTCGTGCAGCTGCAGGCGGTGCTCGAGCAGACGCAGGGTGCGGTACTGCTCGGCGAACGCGGCGGCCTCGACACGTCCGATGTACCCGCCTTCGGCGAGGGCTTCCAGCGACTCCAGCGTGCCTCGGGTGCGCAGCGTCGCATCGCTCACCCCGTGCACGAGCTGCAGCAGCTGCACGGTGAACTCGATATCGCGCAGGCCACCGGGACCGAGCTTGAGCTGGTACGGAACGTCGTCCGGGGGGATGTTGTCGGTCACGCGCTCCCGCATGCCCTGCACGCTCTCGACGAAGTCGGCCCGTTCGGCGCTGGACCACACCTTCGGCTGCACGGCCTCGATGTAGTCGTCGCCCAGCGCACGATCCCCCGCGAGCGGATGCGCCTTCAGCAGGGCCTGGAACTCCCAGCTCTTCGCCCAGCGATCGTAATAGGCGATGTGGGAGGCCAGTGAGCGCACCAGCGCTCCCTGCTTGCCCTCGGGACGCAGGGCGGTGTCGACCTCCCACAGCGGTGGCTCGGTGTCGATCCCGGACAGCACCCGCACGGTCTCGCGGGCCAGCCGAGTGGCGATGTCGATCGCCCGCGGTTCGTCCACGGTCTCCTCGTCGGCGGTACCGCCCACGAAGATCACGTCCACGTCGCTGATGTAGTTCAGCTCGTGCGCGCCGGCCTTGCCCATGCCGATGATCGCGAGCCGGGTCGCAGCGACCTCGGCGCGCGCAGCGGTGCCACCGGCATCCGCCACCGCCGTCCGTGCGACCGCCAGAGCGGCCTCCAGCGCGGCGGCCGCGGCATCCGCCAGCGCCTCGGAGACATCGGAGACCGCCTCGGCGGGGCGCGCGGATGCGAGGTCTGCGGCGATGATCTCCGCCAGGCACCGCCGGTAGGTGATGCGAAGGGCCTCTTCGGGACGTTCCACCGTCGCGAACCCGTCCTCCGCGCCGACGGCGCGCAGCATCCGCTCCGTCAGTTCCGCGGCGCCGGGAAGCTCGGCGCGCAGCAGCGCCGCCGGCTCGAGCTGATCGGGGCGCCGCGCGAAGAAATCGGCGATGCCGGTCGACACGCCGAACACCCGCCAAGCCGCGGCCCGCGCCCGTGCTTCGCCGAGCACCGCGGTTGCGTTCTGCGGATCCCGGCGCGCGATGCGCAGCATCCCTGCGACAGCCGCATCCGGGTCGGCCGCGGTCATCCCGTCGGCGAGCTCGGCGCGCTCGATCCCTGTCAGCTCCGACAGCTCGGTCAGGTCTGCCGACGCCGCCGTCAGCTCGACGAAGCCGAGCCGGGCCAGCGCCGACAGCGAGACGGACGCATCAGGTCGTGCCATGGCTGCGACTCAGAGCAGCCCGAGGTTGTTCTTCAACTCGTACGGGGTGACCTGACCTCGGTACGCCTCCCACTCCTTGCGCTTGTTGAGCAGCACGTAGTTGAAGACCTGCTCCCCCAGCGTCTCGGCGACCAGCTCGGACTCCTGCATGATGTCCAGAGCGTGATCCAGGCTCGCGGGCAGCGGCTTGTAGCCGAGAGCGCGGCGCTCGGAGTCGCTCAACGACCAGACGTTGTCCTCTGCCTCGGGGGGAAGGTCGTACTCCTCCTCGATGCCCTTGAGGCCGGCTGCCAGCATGAGCGCGTACGCGAGGTACGGGTTGGTCGCCGAGTCCAGGCCGCGGTACTCGACCCGGGTGGACTGCCCCTTGTTGGGCTTGTACATCGGCACGCGCACGAGAGCCGAGCGGTTCGCGTGGCCCCAGGTCACGAAGCTCGGCGCCTCGTCACCGCCCCACAGCCGCTTGTACGAGTTCACGAACTGGTTCGTCACGGCGGCGATCTCGGTGGCGTGACGCAGCAGGCCCGCGATGAAGCGGCGGCCGGTGAGCGAGAGCTGATACTCGGCGCCCGCCTCGTAGAAGGCGTTAACGTCGCCCTCGAAGAGGGAGACGTGGGTGTGCATGCCGCTGCCGGGGTGGTCGTTCAGCGGCTTCGGCATGAAGGTCGCGTAAACGCCCTGCTCGATCGCCACCTCCTTGACCACGGTGCGGAAGGTCATGATGTTGTCGGCCGTGGTCAGCGCGTCGGCGTACCGCAGGTCGATCTCGTTCTGGCCGGGTCCGCCCTCGTGGTGGCTGTACTCGACGGAGATGCCGAGGTCCTCCAGCATCCGCACGGCGCTGCGACGGAAGTCATGCGCGGTCCCGCCCGGGACGTTGTCGAAATAGCCTGCGTTGTCGACCGGCACCGGACCCTCCGGACCGAACTGCGCGGACTTCAGCAGGTAGAACTCGATCTCGGGGTGGGTGTAGAAGGTGAAGCCCGCATCGGCGGCCTTCTCGAGCGTGCGGCGCAGGACGTTGCGCGGATCGGAGACGGCGGGACGTCCGTCGGGCGTGGCCAGGTCGCAGAACATGCGCGCGGTCGGGTCGACCTCGCCGCGCCACGGCAGGATCTGGAACGTCGACGGGTCGGGCTGCGCCAGCAGGTCGGATTCGAACTTGCGCGACAGCCCCTCGATGGCGGAGCCGTCGAAGCCGATGCCCTCGGCGAACGCCCCCTCCACCTCGGCCGGCGCGATCGCCACGGACTTGAGCGTCCCGATCACATCCGTGAACCAGAGGCGCACGAACTTCACGCCGCGCTCTTCGATGGTGCGCAGCACGAAGTCTCGCTGCTTGTCCATGCTCATACCTCTTCGTCTTCTCCCGCGTCGGACAGGCTCGTCGTTCCCCATGAATCGTCGGCGGCATCGTCATCCGCCCACGCGCGAGAGCGCTCGCGGAGCTTCTCTGGAGCGCTCGCCGCCTCTTCGGCCGTGTCGAACGGGCCGACACGATCGACCGCAGCCGACTGCATGCCGAGCTCCACCTCGCGGGTGCTGAGGTTGAACCAGTACTTCTCGTCACCGTCGGACATGTCAGCTCCTTCGTCGGGATCTGTCACGATCCTAATCGTGCGCGCCGACCTGGATAGGCTATTCGGCATGGCACAGCAGGCAATCGGCGTCGACATCGGCGGCACGGGCATCAAGGCAGCGATCGTCAACCTCGCGCACGGCACGCTCGATTCGGAGCGCATCCGCGTCGACACCCCGAAGGGGGCACGTCCCGCCGACGTGCTGAACACCGTCCGCGAGGTGCTCGAGACGCTGGACGTGACCGACTCGGAGTTGCCACTCGGTGTGGCGTTCCCCGCCATCGTCAAGCGCGGCAAGACCCTCTCCGCGGCCAACATCTCCAAGGACTGGGTCGACTTCGAGGCCGAGAAGTTCTTCGAGGACGGCCTCGGCCGCCACATCGCGTTCGTGAACGACGCGGACGCCGCCGGCGTCGCCGAAGCCCGCCACGGTGCGGCGCGCGACGCCATGGGCCTGACCATCCTCACCACGCTCGGCACCGGCATCGGCTCCGCGTTCCTCTACGACGGCGTGCTGATCCCGAACACCGAGCTGGGTCACCTCAACCGCGAGGGCGAGTCGATCGAGCGCTGGACGGCGTACTCCGCCATGGAACGCGAGAGCCTGTCCTGGGAGGACTGGTCGGCGCGCCTGCAGGAGTTCTACAGCCACGTCGAGTTCCTGTTCAGCCCCGACCTGTTCGTGGTCGGCGGCGGCGTCTCAAAGCAACCGGAGAAGTTCCTGCCGCTGCTCGAGCTGAAGACGCCGATCGTGGCCGCCGTGCACCGCAACGCCTCCGGCATCATCGGTGCCGCCTCGCTCGCCGCGGGCTGATCCCGACAGAGAAGGACCCGGTCACCGTGCGGTGATCGGGTCCTTCTGCGTTCTGGGCGAGCGGGCCGGCCTGTACGCCGGGTTCTGTTCAGGAGCTTGCGCTCCCTTGACGGCCATCTCTCTCGGCGACACGTTGCCGTGCCGCTCCAGCAACCTACCCGAGGACTCGGCGGGCCGCGTCAACGTCCTCTGTCTGGTCTTGCTCCGGGCGAGGTTTACCTGGCGGGACATGTCACCATGTCCCCCGGTGGTCTCTTACACCACCCTTTCACCCTTACCGCCGCCCGAGGGCGACGGCGGTCTTCTCTCTGTGGCACTGTCTCGCGGATCTCTCCGGGTGGGTGTTACCCACCGCCCTGCCCTGTGGAGCCCGGACGTTCCTCGGTGCGCTCTCGCGCCACGCGACCGTCCGGCCGACCCGCTCGCCCTCTGATTCTAGCGTCGCTCAGCAGCCGATCACTTGCCCGCATCCTCGCTGACGTGCAGATCCAGCGGGACGTCGATGTCGAATCCGGGGAACAGTCGCGCCGTCGCGGCCGCGGCCGCGTCGCGCACGGCGGCGGCCACGGCATCCGCCTGGTCGACCGGGCAGTGCACGATCACCTCGTCGTGCAGGAACATGGCCAGGTGCGCACCGGATCCGAAGACGGGCCCGGATGCCGGAGCGGAGACGGATGCCGGAGGCAGCGCCATCAGGCGATGCCGGATCTCGGCGAGCCAGAGCAGCGCCCACTCGGCGGCGGTCCCCTGCACGACGAAGTTGCGTGTGAACCGCCCCCGATCCCGCGCTCTGCTGCGTGCCCGCGACTCGTCGGCACCGCCGGCGCCGGGGTCGCTGGCCCTCGACTGGGTGCTGCGCCAGGCGTCGTCGGGGCGCGGCGAGCTGCGTCCGAGCAGCGTGCTCACGACACCGCCCTGCTCGCCGGTGCGCGCGGCGGCGTCGACGAGCGCCATTGCGCGCGGGTAGACGGTGCGCAGGCGCGGTACGAGCCGGCCGCTCTCCCCCGTGGTCGCACCGTACATGGCGCCCAGCACCGCGTACTTCGCCTCCTCACGAGTACCCACCGCACCGGAGCGCACGACGCCCTCGTACAGGTCCGCGCCGCGTGCGGCGTCCGCCATCGCCGAATCGTGCGACATGGCCGCCAGCACCCGCGGTTCCAGCTGCGCGACGTCCGCGCCGACCAGCGTCCAGCCCGGATCGGCGTGCACGGCGCGGCGCAGCTGCCGCGGGATCTGCAGCGCACCGCCGCCCGATGACGCCCACCGTCCGGTCACCACGCCGCCGGTGAGGTAGATCGGACGGAAGCGGTCGTCCTGCACCCAGTCGTCCAGCCACGTCCACCCGTTCGCTGCGAACAGCCGCGAGAGCTTCTTGTACTCCAGCAGCGGCGCGACGACCGGATGATCGACCTCGGCGAGCTGCCACCGCGAGGTGGACTCCACGAACACGCCGACCCGGTGCAGCGCCCGCAGCAGCCGCGGCGGGCTGTCGGGGTTGAGTTCGGCGTCGTTCAGGTGATCGGAGATCTGCGTCGCCAGTGCGGCCATCTTCGCCGGCCTCGCCCCGCGCAGCGGCCGCGCGCCGAGGGAGTATTCCAGGATGCGCTCGTGGACCGCCCGGGACCACGGCAGTCCCGCCGCGGTCATCTCCTCGGCGATCAGCGCGCCGGTCGACTCGGCGGCGCACAGCAATTCCAGTCGCGAGTCGGGCGCATGCTCGAGTGCTGCGAGCTGTGCCCGCCACTGCGCCAGCACCTCATCGAAGTCCCCGCCACGGGCGGCGGATTCCGCATCGACGTCGAACAACCCGGGCTGCACGATGGTCTCGGCGGTCTCGTCGGTGCGCAGCCACAGGGCGGATGCCGGCAGCGGGCGTGCGAGCGCCGCGGTGTCACGAAGGATCGCATGGCACAGCACCAGATCGTGCGCGCGGCGCAGACGGATGCCGTGGGCCAGCAGCGACGGGTAGAAGCTGCGCAGCGTGCGGACCGTCCATCGCGGAGCGAGCTCGTCCTCCAGAGCGCGCATGCGATCCGGAAACGCGGCATCCGAGACCCGTTCGGGCAGCGGCTCGTCGGACGGCGAATCGAGGACGGCGATCAGCCATCCGTGACCGTCGCCGGGACGCGCCACGACGGCATGCGGAGGCTGCGCGGGCCTGGCGGGCCCGGTCACGGCATCCGGCTGGTCACAGCCCCGATTCCTCGGTGCGCACGAGGATCGCGCCGCACTCCGGGCACGAGAGCACCTCGTCCGAGGCGGCCTTGCGGATCTCGGTGATGTCGGTGCCCGAGAGCACCATGCGGCAGCCCTCGCACACGCCACCGCGCAGGAACCCCACGCCGATGCCGCCGCGGGAGGCGCGACGCTCGTAGTCCGCCAGCAGCTCGGCGGCGACGGTGCCCGCCAGAGCGGCGCGGTCCCGGACCAGGTGCTCGCCCTCAGTGGTGGCCGCCGCGATGTCCGCCTTGGCCGCGGCGGTCAGCTTCTCGCCTTCGGCCTGCGTCTGATCCAGCAGCGCCTGTTGCGCATCGACGTCGTTCTGCGCCTCTTCCACGCGCCCCATGATCTCCAGCTCGGTGTCCTCGAGCATCGAGATGCGCCGGGTCAGGCTGTCGATCTCGTTCTCCAGAGCCTGAGCCTGCTTCGGGTCGGTCGCGGTGGCCAGACGCTCGCCGTCGCGATCGCGACGCTGGGTGGCCAGCGCGACGTCCGATTCGATGCGCTTGAGGTCCGCCCGGGCGTCGTCGAGCACGCCGGTCAGCGCGGTGAGCTCGCCCAGCTGCTGTTTGCGCACCCCCGCGAGCTCATTGATTCGGGCGCCCTGCGACGGCTGCGTCCGCGCGCGATCGCTCTGCAGGAGGCGACGGTCGAGGTCTGCGATCTCGAGCAGGGTGCGCTGGTTCTCGGGAGTGGCTTTCACGCTCTCAAACCTATCTGCTGGCGGTGACACCGTCGACGTAGAACCACACCCGGTCCTCACGGACGAAGCGGCTGCGCTCGCGCATCGAGCCGCGCACTCCGTCCTCTCGGTAGAACGCCTCGAACTCGACGATCCCGTCGACGTCGAACGGTCCGCCGCGCTCGGTGTCCGGGATGTCGAGTCGCAGCCACCGCACCTCGTTGTCGAGATCGAGCACGTCAGGTCTGGTGGACGGATGCCAGGTGCGCTGAAGGTGGTCGGCATCGCCGATCGCGAACGCCGTGAAGCGGGAGCGCATCAGCCGCAGCGCGGTGGGTGCGATCCCGGAGGAGATCACCGGTCCGCAGCACGAGCCGTAGACGTCGCCGCTCGTGCACGGGCAGCGCTGATCGTCGGCGGGGTGCACGGGGTTCGTCATCCCTCCATCGTGGCAGGTGCGCGCACTCGTGAGCCGATCAGAGCGCGCGTAGGCTGGCGGCACACCGCTCAGGAGGAGGACCATGTCGACGCTCGCGCCGTTCACCGCCCACAACGGCTTCGCCCTGCCCGCCATCGGGCTGGGGACGTACCGTCTGAACGGCGAAGCGGGTGCCGCCGCCGTCGCTGCCGGTATCGATCTCGGCTACCGCCTGATCGACACGGCGTTCAACTACGAGAACGAGGGCGCGGTCGGGGCCGGCATCACCGCATCCGGCGTAGAGCGTTCGCAGATCACCGTCACGACGAAGCTGCCCGGTCGTCATCACGGCGGGGACAGGGCCCGTACAAGCATCGAGGAGAGCCGCTTCCGGCTCGGCGTGGACGCCACCGATCTGCACCTCATCCACTGGCCCAACCCGAGCCACGACCGCTACTCCGAGGCGTGGCGTGCGCTGATCGAGGCGCAGCAGCGCGGCATCGTCCGTCAGATCGGCGTGTCGAACTTCCTGCCCGAGCACCTCGATCGCATCGAGGCGGACGGCGGCGTGCGTCCGGTCGTCAACCAGATCGAGGTGCACCCGTACTTCCCGCAGACGGATGCCGTCGCCCTGCATGCCGAACGCGGCATCCTCACCGTCGCCTGGAGTCCGCTGGGCCGCGGCCGCGAGCTGCTGGCGGAACCGGTGATCGTCGAGATCGCCGCCGCTCACACGATCACGCCCGCACAGGCGGTGCTCGCCTGGCACACGGCTCGCGGCGTGGTCTCCATCCCGAAGGCATCGTCGGCCGAGCATCAGCAGGCCAATCTCGACGCGGCGTCCTTCGCGCTGGATGACGCGGAGGTCGAGGCGATCACCGCGCTCGGGCGCGCCGACGGCCGGCTGTTCGATGGAGATCCCGCGACGCACGAGGAGATGTGAGCGTCACTGCGGGGCGCATCCGGATGCCCCTCGTATACTGACCCGGATGTCCGAGCACACCGATTCCGCCCCGACGCCGTCCGCGTCGCCCACGCCGACGACACGCGCCGACGCCCGACGGGCGACCGCCCGCGGCGGTGCCGACATCGGTCGGGCGCTGGATCGCCACGACCGGCGGATCGGCTGGATGGATCTGCTTCGCGGTCTGTCGATCCTGCTCGTGATCCTGCATCACAGCACCCAGATCGTCGAGTACCGCATCGGCGAGGTCCCCGGGTTCTTCGAGTTCCTGAGCTCCTTCTTCGCGCCCTTCCGGATGCCGATGCTGATGGTGCTCTCCGGGCTGCTGGTCGCGGGCTCCCTGCATGCTCCCGCGGGCAAGTACGTGTGGGGCAAGGTGCGGCGCATCGTGTGGCCGATCATCGTGTGGACGGTGATCTACGCGGGCTCGCAGGCGGTCGTCGGGCAGAACGAGCACATGCCCTGGGAGTTCGGCTTCTGGAACACCTACCTGTGGTTCATGCAGTTCATCTTCGCGTACTACATCATCGCGCTGCTGATCCGGTGGATCCCGGCCTGGGTGCTCATCGCCGTGCCGTTCGTGGTGATGTTCCTGATCCCGCCGGAGCTGGAGCTGCTGCAGCGCTTCTTCTACCTGATGCCGTTCTTCTTCCTCGGAGCGTTCATCGAGAAGCATTGGGACCAGTACGCCAAGTGGCTCAGCGTGCCGCTCGCGGCCGGGCTCTCCATCATCCCGATCGGCGTCGCGCTGTACTCCGGATTCATCGAGCCCCTCTGGTACGCGCCACTCTCGGCGCTGCCCGCCATGCTCGGCATCCTGATCCTGGTCAGACTCACCGCCATCGCCCCCGACGCCCGCTGGCTCGCGCCGGCGCGCTTCGTCGGTCGCTACTCGCTGATCTACTACGTGTCGCACTACCCGGTGTTCGCCGCCCTCGGCTGGCTCGCCTTGAAGGCCGGCATCTCGAACCCCGGGGTGGGACTCGTGATCATCTTCGTCGTCACCGTCGCCGTGTCCACGGCGTTCGCGCTGATCGGTCGCCGGATGCCGGTGAGCCTGCTCTTCGAGCTTCCCCGCCGGCTGTGGCCGGCGCGGAAGACAGATGCCTAGCGCGCGTCGGTGACGACGACGGTCTGACGCACGAAGCCGCCCTGCACGGCGGTGTCGAGCAGGAACTCGGCGACGTTCGTGCGCGAGGTCGTGGGGAACAGTGGCAGCTTCTTCGCCTTCTCGAGAGTGACCGCGTCGTAGCGAGTGCTCTTCCCGTCGTTCAGCGCGCCCGGGTATTCCAGAGTCCAGCGCAGATCGCTGGCCTTCAGGAGCACCTCTGATGCGGCCTTGTCGGCATAGGGTCTGCGCAGCATGGTGCGAAACAGCGGACTGACGAGGAACGAGGCCTTGTCCAGTGACTCTCCCACACCAAAGGCGGAGACCAATACGAAACGATCGACTCCAGAGACCTTCACGGAGTCGATGACCGCGCGCACCATGTCGGTGATGAGGCTGGGCGTCTTCTTGGCGCTCCTGACACCGAGTGCGCTGATGATCGCATCGTGGCCTGCCGCAGCCTCTGCGAGCAGGGCGGCGTCGGTGACATCACCACTGACGACGTCGGCACGCGAATCGATCGCGGCGTCCGCCCTGCGCACCAGAGCAGTCACTCGGTGCCCCTGGTCCAGTGCCTTGCGGATGAAGAGGGCGCCGGTGCGGCCGGTTGCTCCGAGAACGAGGAACTTCATGACTTGTCGCTTTCTGCTCTACGTCCTTCACCATGGGTTCGGTGAGGACTGGAGCTAGAGTAGTCATGAATCCTGACTATTTACCCAATGCGACGCTGCGGCGCTTCAGCACCCGACTGAGGGTCGGTGATCTCGCGCAGTTGATCCAGGATCCGCTGCAGCAGGTCGAAGTTGCGGGTTCCCAGATAGGACTCCCACTCCGCGAGGATCTGGTCGAGGGTCGCTTGTGCCACTTTCGCCGCCTCCACTCCGCGCCCGTGGATCTCGATCAGGCGCGCACGCCCGTCGGTGGGATCGGGCACCCGGCGGACATAACCCAACCGCTCCAGCTGATCGACCATCACGCCCGCGCTCTGCTTGGTCATCTGCGCCTGGACGGCGAGATCCGTGAGACGGGATCCGCCCGGCTCCACTCGCTGGAACACCCGGCACTGCGCAAGGGTCCAATCATTGAAACCCGCATCCTGAACGGCCTGGAACATCCGCTCCTCGGTATATCGATACGGAATGAACAGCGACACTCCGAGGTTCCCGCCCAGCGCACCGTACATGTCGACCTCGACTCTGCCCGGAACCGGCTCAGCCGGTTCGACCACACATCTACTGGTAATGATAGCTGACGGCTTCGGCGTCTTCGAATGCCGCACCACAGGAGTGCGCTGCCGCGATCGACGTTGAGGAGACCTCCCCCGACTCATCTGCCTGCGTTCGCGCGCCACACGAGGACGGAGGGGTACCCCGAGCGGCGGGGAAGGTCAAGACCCTGCCCCAGCCGGACTCTTCCGACAAGACTCTCGCACACTCATCGAACGACGGGAGCCATTCCATGTCCGACATCGCACTCGCACCCCATCCGGAGATCCTGCTCGCCGCCCGCGGTCCGCTGAGCGAGGCCGTGCTCGCGACGCTCACGGGATCCGTCGGCCCTGAACTGTCAGGTCTCGCTGCGGAGGCCGTGGGTGCGTGCGACGATGTCGCGACCGACGACGACGTGCAGCTGGCACTGTTCCTGCTGTACGCATCCGCCTACGGCTCCCTCGACAACCTCGATCCCGACAAGGAGTGGGACCCCGCGCTGATCGCCGCGCGCTCGACGCTCGAGAGGGCGTTCGAGCGGTCTTTGCGCGATGCGGTCGCCGTTCCGCCGCTGCCCGATCCGACGGTCGACGCTGTCGCGAGGGCCCTGTTCGATCTGGTGCAGGCCGACACCGGTCCGAGCCTGTCGCGCTACGTCGCGAAGAAGGCGACCGAGGCGCAGCTGCGTGAGTTCCTGATGCAGCGCTCGATCTACACGCTGCGCGAGGCCGACCCGCATTCCTGGGCGATCCCCCGCCTGTCCGGCATCCCGAAGGCGGCGCTCGTCGAGATCCAGTCCGACGAGTACGGCGGCGGGCGCCCCGACCGCGTGCACGCCGAGATCTTCGCCAAGGCGGTTCGCGGAGCGGGACTGGACGACAGGTACGGTGCGTACCTCGACGATGTTCCCGCCGTCACGCTCGCCTCGCACAACATGATGTCTATGTTCGGGCTGAACCGGAGGCTCATCGGTGCGATCGTGGGCCACCTGGCCGCATTCGAGATGACCTCGTCGATACCCAACAGGCTGTACGGAGACGGCCTGCGCCGGCTGGGGTTCGGCGACGACGTCACGGACTACTTCGACGAGCACGTCGAGGCGGATGCCGTGCACGAGCAGATCGCGGCGCGGGACCTCGCCGGCTCCCTCGCATTCGAGCGCCCCGATCTGCTCGCCGACATCATGTTCGGCGCCGCCGCTTGTCTGGCCGTGGACGGGCGCGTGGCCGCGCACATGCTGGCGGCATGGGAACGGGGCGAGTCCTCGCTCCGGTCGGGGGTGCTGTCATGAGCGCTCGACACGAGGCGCCCACCCTCACGCCGTATCCCGACGGCCCCCTGATCCTGCGCGGTGATGTGGAGCTGCGAACGGCCGATGGAGACCCGATCCCCCGGCATCGTCGGACGGTCGCCCTGTGCCGCTGCGGCCTGTCGACGATCAAACCGTTCTGCGACGGGACCCACAAGGCGGCGGGCTTCCGCACAGACGACTGAGGACGCTGCTTCTGAGGTGGGCCCTGCCGGGATCGAACCGACGACATCCACGGTGTAAACGTGGCGCTCTACCAGCTGAGCTAAAGGCCCTGGATCGCACCAGTCTACCGGGACGCGATTGCGGCATCCGTCCCGCGAACGGATATAGGCTGAACACAGCACGTGTTGTGCGGAGCAGACAAGGCTCCCCCACGTCGCATCCCGTTTCCTTGGCAAGACCTGCCAGCTTGACGAAAGGCTCCACGTGACCGTTCACGACCAGGATCCGTACTCTCAGGGCCCCCTCGACAGCGATCCGGAGGAGACCGGCGAGTGGCAGCAGTCCCTCGACGAGCTGGTGAAGGCAAAGGGACACGGCCGCGGCCGCGAGATCATGCTCAGCCTGCTGAAGCGCTCGAAGGATCTCCACCTCGGCGTGCCGATGGTGCCGACCACGGACTACATCAACACGATCGCACCGGAGAACGAGCCGGAGTTCGGCGGCGACGAGGAGATCGAGCGCCGCTATCGGCACTGGATCCGCTGGAACGCGGCCATCACGGTGCACCGTGCGCAGCGCCCCGGCATCGGCGTCGGCGGTCACATCTCCACCTACGCCGGTGCGGCCTCGCTCTATGAGGTCGGCTTCAACCACTTCTTCCGCGGGCAGAACCACCCGGGCGGCGGCGACCAGATCTTCATCCAGGGCCACGCCTCCCCCGGCATCTACGCGCGATCCTTCCTCGAAGGACGCCTGAGCGAGGCCGACATGGACGGCTTCCGCCAGGAGAAGTCCCACGCGGGCAACGCGCTGCCGTCGTATCCGCACCCCCAGTCGATGCCGGATTACTGGCAGTTCCCGACCGTGTCGATGGGTCTCGGCCCGATCAACGCGATCTACCAGGCGCAGTCCAACCGCTACCTGGCGAACCGCGGCATCAAGGACACCAGCGATCAGCACGTCTGGGCCTTCCTCGGCGACGGCGAGATGGACGAGGTCGAGAGCCGTGGCCAGCTGCAGGTCGCCGCGAACGAGGGCCTGGACAACCTCACCTTCGTGATCAACTGCAACCTGCAGCGTCTGGACGGTCCGGTCCGAGGCAACGGCAAGATCATCCAGGAGCTGGAGTCGTTCTTCCGCGGCGCAGGCTGGAACGTCATCAAGGTCATCTGGGGTCGGGAGTGGGACGACCTGCTCGACCGCGACACCGACGGCGCCCTGCTGAACATCATGAACTCGACGCCCGACGGCGACTACCAGACCTATAAGGCGGAGTCCGGCGCGTACATCCGCGAGCACTTCTTCGGCAAGGACGAGCGCGCAGCCGCCCTGGTGAAGGACTACACCGACGAGCAGATCTGGCAGCTGCGTCGCGGCGGCCACGACTACCGCAAGGTGTTCGCGGCGTACAAGGCCGCGCTGGAGCACAAGGGCCAGCCCACCGTCATCCTCGCCAAGACCGTCAAGGGCTACGGCCTGGGTCCGCACTTCGAGGGCCGCAACGCGACCCACCAGATGAAGAAGATGACGCTGGACAACCTGAAGACGTTCCGCGACACCATGCAGATCCCGATCACGGACGCGCAGCTCGAAGAGAACCCGTACCTGCCTCCCTACTACCACCCGGGTGAGAGCGACGAGACGATCCAGTACATGCTGGATCGCCGCCGCGCGCTGGGCGGATTCATCCCGGAGCGTCGCACGAAGCACACCGCGATCACCCTCCCGGAAGACGCCACCTACGCGCTGCCGAAGAAGGGCTCCGGCACGCAGGAGATCGCCACCACCATGGCGTTCGTCCGCCTGCTCAAGGACCTGCTCCGCTCGAAGGACTTCGGCAACCGCATCGTGCCGATCATCCCCGACGAGGCCCGCACCTTCGGCATCGACGCGTACTTCCCGACCGCGAAGATCTACAACCCGAACGGTCAGCAGTACACCTCGGTCGACCGCGAGCTGCTCCTGGCGTACAAGGAGAGCCCTCAGGGCCAGATCGTGCACGTCGGGATCAACGAGGCCGGCGCTGTCGCGGCGTTCACCGCAGCCGGCACCTCGTACTCCACTCAGGGCGAACCGCTGATCCCGATCTACATCTTCTACTCGATGTTCGGATACCAGCGCACCGGTGACGCACTCTGGGCCGCAGGCGACCAGATGGCACGCGGTTTCGTGATCGGTGCCACCGCCGGTCGCACCACGCTGACCGGTGAGGGCCTGCAGCACGCAGACGGCCACTCGCCGCTGCTGGCGTCGACCAACCCGGGCACCGTGTCGTACGACCCCGCCTACGGTTACGAGATCGCACACATCATGCGCTCGGGGCTGGAGCGCATGTACGGCGGCACGCACGAGCACCCGGACGTCATGTACTACATCACGGTCTACAACGAGCCGCTCGTGCAGCCCGCTGAGCCCGAGGACGTCGACGTGGACGGCATCGTCCGCGGTCTGCACCGCATCTCCCCCGCCACGGGCGAGGGCCCCAAGGCGCAGCTGTTCGCCTCGGGCGTCGGTGTGCCGTGGGCGCTCGAGGCGCAGAACCTGCTGCGCGATGACTGGGGCGTGAGCGCGGATGTCTGGTCGGTCACCTCGTGGGGCGAGCTGCGCAACGACGGTCTTGCCGTCGACGAGCACAACTTCCTGCACCCCGAGGAGGAGCCCCGCACCGCCTACCTCACGCAGAAGCTGCAGAGCGCAGAGGGCCCGGTCATCGCGGTCAGCGACTTCATGAACGCCGTGCAGGACCAGATCCGTCCGTGGGTCCCGAACCGCTACTACACGCTGGGCGCCGACGGCTTCGGCTTCTCGGACACCCGTGCCGCAGCTCGCCGCTTCTTCCACATCGACGGCCCGTCCATGGTGGTGCGCACGCTGCAGGCTCTGGCGGACGACGGAAAGATCGAGCGTTCGCTCGTCGCGCAGGCCATCCAGAAGTACGCGCTGCACGACGTGAACGCAGGCACCAGCGGGAACGCAGGCGGCGAGAGCTGACCCTGTGACCGCATCCTCGAAGCAGGCCATGGACAAGGCCGCGACCCTCGCCTGGCTGCGCCGGATCTCCGGTGACATCGCGACGGTGACCATCAAGCGCCTCGAGGACACCCTTCCCTGGTACGCCGACATGCCACCAGCCCGACGGAGCTCCGTCGGGCTGGTGGCGCAGGCCGGCATCACCTCGTTCATCCAGTGGTACGAGGATCCGACGTCGACGCCGTGGATCGCGGCGGACATCTTCGCCGCCGCCCCACGTGAACTGCTGCGCAGCGTCAGCCTGCAGCAGACCCTGCAGCTCATCCGGGTCACCGTCGAGGTGACCGAGGAACGCGTCGCCGGTCGCGGGGACGATCTGCGCGAGGCGATTCTGCTGTACTCGCGGGATGTCGCGTTCGCCTCGGCCGACGTGTACGCGCGCGCCGCGGAGGCGCGCGGACTGTGGGACGCCCGGCTCGAAGCACTCGTGGTCGATTCCATCCTCACCGGAGAGGCCGATGAGGAGCTGCCGAGCCGAATCGCGGCTCTCGGCTGGCACGGGCACGGCGAGGTCTGCGTTCTCGTCGGCACGACACCCCCGCAGTTCGACGTCGATCAGGTTCGCCGCACGGCGCGCCGCCTGGCCGTGGACGTCCTGATCGGGGTGCAGGGCTCCCGACTCGTGCTCGTGATCGGGCGTGCACGGGTGCCTGGCAAGGAGATCGAGGGCGATGAGCTGCCCTTCGCCGAGATCGCCCAGCGACTGGAGGAGTCCTTCGGCCCCGGCTACGTGGTGCTCGGACCTCCCGTCGCGGCGCTGATCGATGCCGGTCAGAGCGCACGCGCCGCGTTGGCCGGCTTCGCCGTGGCCCGCGCCTGGCGCGGTGCTCCGCGTCCGGTGGAGGCGGATGACCTGCTGCCCGAGCGCGCCCTCGCCGGCGACACGCTCGCGAAGGTCACGCTCATCGAGCGCATCTTCCGCCCGCTGCAGGCGCATTCGCCCGACCTGGTGACCACGCTGTGGAGCTACCTCGACAACGGCCGCTCCCTCGAGGCGACAGCTCGCGAGCTGTTCGTGCACCCGAACACGGTGCGCTACCGGTTGAAGCGGGTCAGCGAGGTGATCGGCTGGGATGCCACCGGCCCCCGCGAGGCGCTGATCCTGCAGACGGCGCTGATCCTCGGCTCGATCGGCTCCGCGGAGACGGCCCGTCGCCGCCCGCAGCCGCGCCGACGCTGAGCGCGGATCCACGTTCGACTGTCCGCCACGCACAAACGAATCGTGAATTCTTGTGATGGTTCATCCACCGGGTTTCGAGAATCGTTGGCAAGATAGACAGGTGATCGTCGTCGCCTGCCCTGGACAGGGCTCCCAGACCCCCGGTTTCCTCGCACCCTGGCTCGAGTTGGACGGCGTCGCCGAACAGCTGGCCGCGTACTCGGAGGCCGCAGAGGTCGATCTGATCGCGCACGGCACCACGTCGGATGCCGACACCATCCGCGACACGCGCATTGCGCAGCCGCTGATCGTCGCCGCGTCGATGATCGCCATGAACCTGCTGGCCGCACGCGCCCAGCGCACCGCCGATGGCCTCGCCGGACACTCGGTCGGCGAGCTGGCGGCACTGAACGGCGCTGGTGTCATCAGCTCCGAGGATGCGATGCGACTCGTCGGCATCCGCGGTCGGGCGATGGCGGATGCCGCAGCTCACACCCCCACGGGTATGAGCGCGGTTCTGCGCGGCGAGCAGGACGAGGTCCTCGCTCTGCTGGCCGACCTCGACCTCACTCCGGCCAACTACAACGTGGCCGGTCAGATCGTCGCCGCAGGCGCGCTGGAGAACCTCGCCAAGCTCGCCGAGAGCGCTCCGCACGGCGTCCGGGTGATGCCCCTGCAGGTCGCCGGCGCATTCCACACCTCGTTCATGACGCCCGCCGTCGAGTCGCTGCGCGCGGCGATCGCTGAGGTCGCGCACAGCGATCCCGACCGCACGCTGTGGTCCAACCGCGACGGCGCCGTCGTCACCGACGGTCAGGATGCCCTGGACCGCATCGTGACGCAGGTGTCCTCACCTGTCCGCTGGGACCTGTGCATGGAGTCGTTCGTCGCGGCCGGCATCACCGGGTTCATCGAGGTCGCCCCCGCCGGCGCTCTGGTGGGTCTCGCCAAGCGCGGCATGACCGGTGTCCCGAACGTCGCCGTGAAGTCCCCCGAAGACCTCGATGCAGCCGTCGCGCTGCTGGATGGAGAAGCACTGTGAGCGCCACTCTCAAGCAGTCCCAGGGCGTGCCCTACACGCGCATCTACAGCTACGGCGCCGCCCGCGGCGACCTGTCGGTGCCCAACGAGGATCTCGTCGGGCCGATCGACTCGAGCGACGAGTGGATCCGCCAGCGCACGGGGATCATCACCCGCACCCGGGCATCCGCCGGCATCCTCGCCGTCGACCTCGCCACGACTGCCGCCCAGGAGGCCATCGAGAAGTCCGGCGTGGACCCGGCCGATATCGACCTGGTGATCGTCGCGACCATCAGCAACGTGCAGCAGACCCCGTCGGCAGCCGCCGTCGTCGCCGACCGCGTGGGTGCGAACCCGGCCGCGGCCTACGACTCCAACGCCGCGTGCGCCGGCTTCGCCTACGGCGTCGCCCAGGCCGACGCGCTGATCCGCACCGGCAGCGCCCACTACGCGCTCGTCATCGGCGCGGAGAAGCTGTCGGATGTCGTGGACCCCACCGACCGCAGCATCTCGTTCCTGCTCGGCGACGGTGCGGGCGCCGTGGTGATCGGCCCGAGCGACTTCCCCGCGATCGCGCCCACCGTGTGGGGCTCCGACGGCTCGAAGGCGCACGCCGTCGGCATGAACTCGACCCTCATCGACTACCGCGACGGCGACGCCAACTGGCCCACGCTCCGCCAGGAGGGCCAGACGGTGTTCCGCTGGGCGGTCTGGGACATGGCCAAGGTCGCCCGCCAGGCGCTCGAGGTGGCCGGCATCGAGGCATCCGACCTCGCCGCGTTCATCCCTCACCAGGCGAACATGCGCATCATCGACGAGTTCGCCAAGCAGCTGAAGCTGCCCGAGACGGTCGCCATCGCCCGTGATATCGAGACCACAGGCAACACCTCGGCAGCCTCGATCCCCCTCGCCACCCACCGTCTGCTCGAAGAGCACCCCGAGCTCAGCGGCGGTCTCGCACTGCAGATCGGCTTCGGCGCCGGACTCGTGTTCGGCGCGCAGGTGGTCGTGCTGCCCTGATCGGGCGCGCATCCTCCCTAGACTGTTCAGCGGTTCCCAACCATTCCGAGAAAGAGGAAACATCATGGCTCTCACCACAGACGAGGTTCTCGCAGGACTTGCCGAGCTGGTCACCGACGAGACCGGCATCGACGCATCCGAGGTCGCGATGGAGAAGTCGTTCACCGACGACCTCGACATCGACTCCATCTCGATGATGACGATCGTCGTCAACGCCGAGGAGAAGTTCGGCGTCACCATCCCCGATGACGAGGTCAAGAACCTCAAGACCGTCGCGGACGCCGTCAACTTCATCGTCGCCGGCCAGGAGTAACACCCGCGGATGCCACGCCCGCCGACCGCGGGTCGTGGCATCCTCCTTCCCTGAATCCTCCCCCTCCTCACGAAGGACCCTTCAATGACCAAGCGCATCGTCGTCACCGGTATCGGCGCCACGTCCGCTCTGGGCGGCACGGCACCCGAGAACTGGGCCAATCTGCTCGACGGAATGTCCGGCACCCGCACCCTGACGCACGAGTGGATCGAGAAGTACCAGATCCCCGTGCACTTCGCCGCCGAGGCCATCGTCCGCCCTGAGGAGGTCCTGCCCCGTCACGAGGCGAAGCGCCTCGACCCTTCGACCCAGTTCGCACTGATCGCCGCGCGTGAGGCCTGGGAAGACGCCGGGTCCCCCGAAGTCGCCCCGGAGCGCCTCGGCATCGACTGGGCCACCGGCATCGGCGGCGTCTGGACGCTGCTGGATGCCTGGGACACGCTGCGCGAGAAGGGTCCGCGCCGCGTCATGCCGCTGACGGTCCCGATGCTCATGCCCAACGCGGGCGCCGGCAACCTGTCGCTGCAGTTCAACGCGCGCGCCTTCGCCCGCACCGTGGTCAGCGCGTGCGCCTCCAGCACCGAGTCCATCGCGAACGCCTACGAGCACCTGCAGGACGGTCTGGCCGATGTGGTCATCGCCGGTGGCGCGGAATCCGCGATCCACCCGATCACCATGGCGTCCTTCGCGTCCGCCCAGGCGCTCTCGCGTCGCAACGACGACCCGGCCACGGCCTCGCGCCCCGGCGCCATCGACCGCGACGGCTTCGTAATGGGCGAGGGCGGTGCTGCGCTGGTCCTGGAGACCGAGGAGCACGCCAAGGCACGCGGCGCGAAGATCTACGCCTACCTCGTGGGCGGCGGCGTGACCGCCGACGCGTACCACATCACCGGCAACGACCCCGAGGGCGGCGGCGCGGCCCGCGCCGTCGAGGCCGCCCTGGCTCAGGCCGGAGCCTCGCCGGACGAGGTGTCGCACATCAACGCGCACGCGACGTCGACCCCGGTCGGCGACCCCAACGAGTACGAAGCGCTCAAGCGCGTCTTCGGCGACCGCATCGACGAGATCCCGGTCTCGGCCACCAAGGCGTCGACCGGCCACCTGCTCGGCGGCACCGGCGCACTCGAGGCGATCTACACGGTGCTCGCACTGCGCGACCGCATCGCGCCTCCCACCATCAACATGACCGAGCCCGACCCGGCCGTGCCGTTCAAGCTGTCCGGCCAGTCCCAGCCATTGGGCGAGGGCAGCCTGCTCGGCATCAGCAACTCGTTCGGCTTCGGCGGACACAATGCCGTCGTCGCGTTCCGCAGCGTCGACTGAAGCGCTTGCGCACGACGAAGCCCCCTGCGTCTTCGCGGGGGGCTTCGTTCGTGATGCGGAGGATTCGGTTTCTCGGCTTCCGGGAGATTCTCACCGGATGCTGTTACTCACGCCTTCCCCGCAAGTGGTGGGGGCCGGCCTAACCGACCTTGTGCAGCCAGACGACACGAGCATCGTCTCCGGCGTGGCGGAACGGCTCGAGCTCGTCATCCCATGCAGCGCCCAGCGCGACGTCCAGCTCGCGCTGCAGTTCGACCATGCTGCCCGCGGCGATCTCCATCGCGTAGCGGATGCGGTCCTCGCCGATCACGATGTTGCCGGCACTGTCCGTCTGGGCGTAGTGAATGCCGAGGTCGGGCGTGTGCAGCCAGCGTCCGCCGTCGTTGCCCGCCGTCGGGTCCTCGGAGACCTCGAAACGGAGGTGCTCCCAGCCGCGGATCGCGGTCGCGAGAGCGGAACCGGTGCCGACCGGACCGTCCCAGTAGAACTCGGCGCGCCGGGTGCCCTGCTGGACCGGCTGGTCGCTCCAGTCGAAGTTGACGGCTCGACCGATAGCGCGTCCCACCGCCCATTCGAGGTGCGGGCAGAGCGCGCGAGGTGCGGAGTGGATGTACACCACTCCGCGTGCGTATCCCGTCGCCATGATCTCTCCGTTTCATCAGGTGCGTCTTCCCCAACGACCTGATCCGAAGAACCTCGGCGAACTATGCGGTTGTACGGCGATTATCGCTCAGTTCCGGCGGAATCACAAGCATGTGATTCCCCTGGAACCGACAGCGGCACCGATCCGAGGACCGGTGCCGCTGTTCGAGTGGGTTGCTCGAGGGTCAGGCTTCGCTCATCGCAAGCTTGGCCTGCTGGCCCTTGGCCGCGTAGTAGGCCGCACGGGCGGCATCCTTGCGGGCCTGCTCCGCATAGCCCTGCTCGAGCACATCCTGGGCGACCTCGAACTGCTCGTGCTGATCGGTGCCATGGTACTTCTCGATGTAGGCGTCCAGCTCGGGCCCCGACGTCCACGAGGTGATGAGGTTGTACCGCGGCTCGGTGCCGGTGTGCGTGGTGGCGTGCCACAGGCGCTGCGTGTCGATGATCAGCTGCGCGCCGGCGGGAAGGGCGATGCGGACCTCGCCCTCCGGATCGGTGCGGTTCTCACGCAGCACGAAGAAGCTGTCCTTGTCGTCGGTCAGGTTGAAGAAGCCGCGCACGACCCAGCCTGTGCCGTCCGGGTTCAGACGGTTGTTGTCGTCCTGGTGGAGGTTGTAGAGGGTCTCGCCATAGGGCGTCGGCTGCAGCTCGATGACGCGGCAGCGACCGACGTTGGCGCCGGGCTCCTGGGCACGACGGGTGAGGTTCGGCGCCTTGGCCGTCTGCGACTCGATCCAGACGCCGTCCTTGTCGGTACGCGGCGGCTTGTGGTTCCAGAAGCCATTGCACTCGATCTCGCCCTTGGCGCTGGCCAGAGGTGCGAAGCGGGTGTCGCCGGAGGACTTCCAGTCGTTGTACTCGATGTCCAGCCACTCCTTGGGGTCGAGCTCCTGGGCGTAGCGGTCGAGGATGACGAATCCCTTGTCCTCGAGGGCTTCGGACTTGATGTATCCCATGATCTGAGTCATGTCCTTTCGTAATGGGCCAGCACGTTTTAACAGGCCCTACTTAGGCAAGCCTACATCGGCCATCTGGACACGCCCCGGAGTCCGACCGGAGAAAATCCGCGCGGACTAGACTCGTTCCGGCGGCTCCGCGCTGTCCGCTGATCGGAGGATTCACGCAGTGATGGCAACGGCGACCAATGTCGAAGCGACCGCAACAGGCACCGTCGAATGGCTCGCCGCCCCTACGACGAACATCGTCGTCCCGGTGTACCAGCGCCAGTACCGGTGGGACATCGGCGCCTGCGAGAAGCTGCTCTCCGATGTGCGGGCCGTCGCCGGCGAGGATGACGCGCACCGGCACTTCATCGGCTCGATCCTCTCCGCCGAGGACGCCTCCGGTGGAGATCTGATCCTGATCGACGGCCAGCAGCGCATCACCACCGTCATGCTGCTGATCGCCGCCCTGCATCACGCTGTGCGCGCGACGGATGCCGCCCTCGGCGCGGAGCTCGAGCAGGTGCTGGTGCGGGCCGACGACGCCGGACGCACGAAGCTGCGACCGCACGACGCCTGGGCGGGCCTGTTCGAGTCGGTCGTGCTGGATCGTCGGGACGACACGGATCGGGAGTCCCGCTTCGACGACAACTACGCCTTCTTCCGCAGCCAGGTGCACGCCGACGAGGTGCCGCTGATCTGGCGCGGTCTGCAGAAGCTCGAGCACGTGTCCATCACGCTCGGCGCCTCCGCCAACGCGCAGCAGATCTTCGAGAGCCTGAACTCCACGGGGCAGCCGCTGCGCGATCACGAACTGATCCACAACTACATCCTGATGGGGCTCTCGCACGCCGAGCAGCTCAGCATCGAGGAGCAGTTCTGGATCCCGATCGAGGAGCACACCGGCGAGAGCATCGGCGCGTTCTGGCGGCACTATCTGATGATGACCACGGGACGCGAGATCGACGTCTCCGGCGAGCACGGCGTGTATGCCGCGTTCCGGGCGTCGTTCCCGCGACTGGATGTCGCGCATCTGAGGGCCGACGCAGCGGTGTGGCGCGAGAACGCGGAGATCTACGGCATCCTCCTGCATCCCGAGCGGGAATCGGATGCCGAGATCCGGCTGCAGCTGAAGCACCTGAGCACCTTCGGCCGGGCGACGTATCCCCTGGTCATGAGCGCCTACGGCGGTCACCGTCGGGGCGCGATCACGCGCGACGAACTGGTCGAGGTGCTCGAATGGGTGCAGGCGCTGTTCCTGCGCCGCGCCATCGTCGGGCTGCCGACCGAGCGCCTCATCGCACGCCTGTGCCGTGCCTGGCAGCAGGGCCGCGAGCGGCTGATGCGGGCGATTTCGCGCATCACTCCGTCCGACGAGCGCGTCCAGGCTGTGCTGAAGTACGGCGAGCTCCCCCACCCCGCCTATGTTCTGGGCCGCATCGAGGGCGTCGATGACACGGCCGACTTCGACATCGAGAGCATCGTCCCCGCCGCTCCCGGCGAGGGCTGGAGCGGCGACGGACAGCGCCCCTGGCGCGAGTACTCCGAGGACGAGCAGAACAGCCACCGTGCGCTGGCGCCGACCCTGGGCAATCTCACCCTGCTGGAGCAGTCGCTCACCGAGCGGGTGTTCGGTGCCTCGTTCCCCGACAAGCGCGAGCAGGCGTACGCGCGCAGCACGGTGCCGGCGACGCGCGAGCTCGCCGAGATCGAATCCTGGGGCACCGCGGCGATCTCGGCGCGCACCGTGCGATTGACCGCCCACCTGCTGCGGATCTGGGCGCGCCCGATCATGACCGAGATCGACGACGACGGTCTCACCCCGGTGCTCGACGCCGTGCGCCGCCGTGGCTGGCCCGCCGGCTGGGATCGCGAGTTCGACTACTGCGAGTACCGCGGGGAGCACTGGGAGGTGAAGGACGTCAAGGCGCTCTTCAACCGGGTGTTCCGTCGCGCCTGGACCGACGACCGCGACGCGGCCCTGGCCTACAGCGCCCGTCACGGCGGGCCGCTGTACGAGTCGATGGCTTGGAAGGGCCAGTGGGACACGCTCGCCGACGGCAGCCACCTGTACATGGGGTGGGATTCGAACTACATGATGACGGCGCTGCAGGGGGTGCTGGAGGAGTCCGGCATCGCTGCCGAGGTGTTCGTCAAGTACTCCTACATAGGGAACGTGATGTGATGACCTCGACGACCATCCGACGCATGCAGGGCCTCACGATCGAGGAGCACACCCTGACGCTCCCCCTGGTCTGGGGCGATGCCTCCGATGCGCGCACCATCGACGTGTTCGCCGCGGTCGTCAGCAGAGAGGGCGGCGAGAACCTGCCGTACCTGCTGTTCCTGCAGGGCGGACCGGGTCACGAGGCGCCTCGGGCGTTCGGCTCGTCGTCGTCTCCCGCGTGGCTGGATGCGGCGCTGGCCGAGCACCGCGTCGTCATGCTCGACCAGCGCGGGACAGGCCGCTCCACGGCCGTCGGCGACCGCGATCTGGAACGCGGATCGGATGCCGTCGCCGAGCACCTCACGCATCTGCGCGCGGACTCGATCGTGCGCGATGCCGAGGCGTTCCGCCAGCATCTCGGTGCGGAGACCTGGAACGTGCTGGGGCAGTCGTTCGGAGGTTTCACGACTCTGGCTTACCTGTCCACGGACGCCGGGTCCCTGGACCGGGTGTACTTCACCGGCGGGCTCAGCACCATCGATCGCACCCCCGACGAGGTGTACGCGCTCTGCTACGACAAGATGCGCGACGCCTCCGAGCGCTACTACCGGCGCTTCCCCGAGCACCGCGATCGCGTGCGAGCGCTCGTCGATCTCGCCGCCTCCGGCGGGATCGTCCTGCCCGACGGCGAGGTCGTCTCGCCGTCGCGCCTGCGCTCCATCGGCTCGGCTCTCGGCACGAACGACGGCTGGCAGACCGTGTGGTCGCTCCTCGAGCAGGATCCGGCATCCAACGCGTTCCTGCACGACCTCGCGGCGGCGATGCCGTTCGGCGGCCGGAACCCGCTGTACTTCGCCTTCCACGAATCCAGCTACGCTTCCGGGCACGCCACGCGCTGGTCGGCCGAACGGGTGGAGCCCGCGGACTTCGTCGAGGATGCGTCGCTGTTCACCGGCGAGCACATCCGGCAGGAGTGGACGCAGACGGTGCCCGCCTTCCGGCCGTGGCGCGACGTCGCGCTCGCGCTGGCCGAACACGAATGGCCCCGCATCTACGGCCGGGGCGCGCTGCTGGAATCCGAGGCCCGTGGCGCCGCAGCGGTGTACGTCAACGACGCCTACGTGCCGGTGGAGTACTCCCTCGAGACCGCCCGCCTGCTGCCGGGCGTGCGGCTGTGGGTCACCAGCGAGCACGAGCACAACGGGCTGCGCTCGGGCCCGGTGCTCGAGCACCTGCTCGATCTCGCGCACGACCGCCGCGTGCGCTGAGCCGTCATTCGGCGCGGCGATCGCGCCCGTCGTCCTCGGGGACCCTCGATCGACTGATCGAGGACGTCGGCGGGGTCGGCTTCGACGCCGTCCGGCTGCGGCGGTGTCATGGCCTCCTCGGGGTCCGGCGCATCGACCAGCACCTCGCGCTCCTGATCCATCCGGTCCGCGTCGGCGGCTTGCATGGACGGCGTCTCGTTCTCGCGGGGCATGTCGCATCCTCTCGTCGTGGGACCTTCCAGCATCCCTGTCGGCGCGACTGTGCGAAAGAGGGTTGCGTCGGAGCAGGCTGACCGTCAGCGCAGCGTGCGTCAACCCCGTGCCGCGCACGACGAGGGGGCTCTAGCCTGACGGGGATGACGATGAAGCAGGATTCCGCACCCGCCGCCACCGGCAGGATCCGCGTGGGCACCTCGGGCTGGCGCTATCCCTCCTGGCGGGGCGACTTCTACCCGCGTGGGCTCGTGCAGCGGCGGGAGCTGGCCTTCATCGGCGAGCGGTTCTCGACGGTGGAGCTGAACGGCTCCTTCTACTCGCTGCAGCGTCCGGGCAGCTACCTGCGTTGGCGCGCCGCCGTACCTGAGGGCTTCGTCTTCGCGGTCAAGGGCTCCCGGTACATCTCGCACATGCTGGCGCTGCGCGAGGTGCGCTCCGCCCTCGCGAACTTCTTCGCCTCCGGCGTGCTCGCTCTCGGCCCCGCGCTGGGTCCGATCCTCTGGCAGCTGCCCGAGCGGCACCGGTTCGATCCGGAGGTGCTGTCGGCGTTCCTCGCGGCGCTGCCCCGCACGACCGGTGAGGCGCTCGAGCTCGCGCGCGGGCACGATGAGCGGCTGGACGGGAGAGCCTGGCTGGAGGAGTGCGTGGATCGTCCGCTGAGCTACGCACTGGAGCCCCGGTCCGTCAGCTTCGACGACCCGGCGCTGCGCGAGCTGCTCGACCGGCACGGTGTCGCCCTCACGGTCGCCGACACCGCGGGCCGCTGGCCCGAGTTCGAGCCGACCGAGGCCGACCACGTCTACGTGCGACTGCACGGAGCGTCGGAGCTGTACACCAGCGGCTACTCGGCCGCGGAGCTGCGGAGGTGGGCGCAGCGCTGCATCCACTGGTCACGGGACGGCGTCGGAGCGGCGCGCGACGTGTACGTGTATTTCGACAACGATGCGCGCGGTCACGCTCCGCACGACGCGCTCGCTCTCGCCCGACTCGTCGATGACAGCCGCGTCGATGACAGCCGCGTCGCTCATCCGGAAGCGCGCTCGTGAGACGCCTGCCCATCGAATCCTCCGTACTCGCGAGCACAGGCTACGACCCTGAGATCGCGGTTCTGGAGCTGGAGTTCCGCAGCGGCGAGGTCTACCGGTACTTCGCGGTCCCGCCGTCGGTGCATGCCGGCCTTCTCGCGGCACCCAGCGCCGGCCGGTTCTTCACGCAGCGCATCCGGGACCACTACCCCACCGAGCACGCGTAGGACGCGTCAGCGCCGGGACTGCCGGAAGCGTCGTGCCCGCCGCTCGTCGCGCACGTCGTTCTCGGCGTTTCGCTCGAGCCGTTCAGTGTCGCGCACCTGCACCTGCAGCTCGCGCTCGGCGGGGATGCCCCGGCGGAGCTCGCGGATGCGCTCCAGCTCGGCATCGAGGTGCGCTCCGATCACCAGAGCGATGTTGCCGATCCACAGCCAGACCAGGAAGATCACGATTCCGGCGAACGAGCCGTAGACGCGGTCGTAGTCGGCCAGGTTGGCGACGTAGAAGCCGAACCCGACGGATGCCGACGCGAACAGCAGGATCGCCACGATGGCGCCGACGCTCACGAGCCGGAAATGCGCATGCCGGATGTTGGGCGAGAAGTAGTACAGGATCGCCACCACCAGCACCACCACCAGCACGACGATCGGCCAGCGGGCGATCCGCCACACCATCAGCGCCCCCTCGCCGGCGCCCATCGCCCGTCCGAGCGACTGCGCGACGGGCCAGCTCAGGGCTGCCAGCAGACCGGCGACCCACACAAGGACGAAGACGAGCAGCGTGACCAGCAGCTGCGTCGGCTTCATCCTCCAGAAGACCCGCCCCTCGAGC
This sequence comes from Microbacterium sp. W4I4, assembly GCF_030816235.1. Lineage (NCBI taxonomy): Bacteria > Bacillati > Actinomycetota > Actinomycetes > Micrococcales > Microbacteriaceae > Microbacterium > Microbacterium sp. W4I4. Next base: position 380,970 of record NZ_JAUSXT010000001.1, on the reverse strand, counting down.
ACGCCGTAGGCGCGGTTGATGGCACGGCCGAGGGCGGTGACGTAGCGGGCGACCGACCAGAGGGCCAGCAGCAGGGAGAGGATCAGCACCCAGCCACCGCCCGCCGTCGCGGCTGCGCGCTCGACCGGCTCACTGATGGCCGCGATGATGTCAGGAGGCAGCACCTCTTCGCCGGCGTCGAGGATGTATCCGACGACATCCCGCTTGCGCCCGATCATCCCGATCAGCGAGAACGCGGCGATGATCGCCGGGAAGCCGGCGAGCACGGCGTAGAACGTGAGCCCGGCGGCTGCGTCTGCGCCCGAGGCTCGGAAGAAGCCGCGCGCGACGCGCACGACGATGAATCGCGCCTGCGCCAGAGCGGTGTCGACACGTGCGGTCGAGTGCGAATCTGCGTTCATCCCCATGCTCACAGTATTGCCGCAACCCGCGCGCCCGACATCCACCTGCCCGCGACGGTGGCGACCCCCGCCTCCTGTCAAGCCCCTGGGCTGTCCGCCGAGCGCAGGAGAGAGTGCAGACATGAGCGATGCCACAGAAGAACCGGATGCGAGCCAGGAACCGGATGCGAGCCAAGAACCGGAACAGCGGCAGCCGGACGTGGCCGCAGAGCCACCGGACGGCGAGGAGCCGACCACCGAGGAGCTGCAGGAGCCGAGCACCGAGAAGGAGCCCGACGAGGTGCCGAAGGCCGAGAAGCCGCACGACCCGGAGCCGAGCCACCAGGCCGTGGGCATCGGCGTGATCGGCGGCCCGCAGAGCATCGCGGACGAACTGGATGACGAACTGGACGAACAGTAGGGCGGGTGGGACTTGAACCCACGAATCGTCGGGTTATGAGCCCGCTGCCTTAACCAACTTGGCCACCGCCCCGCAGAGCAACCAGCCTACCGGTGCGGTCAGACCGCTCGCGACGCGCGGTGCGTGTCGGTGTGCTCCAGATAGAAATGCGCGTTGTCCAGCAGACCCTGACGTTCCTCATCGCTCAACGCACGGCGCACCTTCGCGGGCACGCCCGCCACGAGCGATCCGTCCGGCACCACGGTTCCGCCGAGCACCACCGCCCCGCCCGCGACGAGGCATCCGCTGCCGATCACGGCCCCGCTGAGCACGACCGCTCCCATCCCGATCAGTGAGCCGTCGCCGATCGTGCAGCCGTGGACCACCGCATTGTGCCCGATCGACACCTTCTCGCCCACCTGCACGCCGTGCCCGCTGTCGACATGCACCGACACGTTGTCCTGCACGTTGCTGCCCGCGCCGATGACGATCGCCGCCGAATCCGCGCGCAGCACGGCGTTGTACCAGACGCTCGCCCGCGAGCCCAAGGTCACGTCGCCGACGATCCGCGCTCCGTCTGCCACGAATGCGTCGTCCGCGATCTCGGGGGCACGATCGGCGAGGGCGAGGACGGATGCTGTCGCGGCGATGCTCATGCAGGCGAGACTACCCTCACATCCGCGTGAACATGCGGCGGAACAGACCCGGTAAGCGTTGCCTTCGCTTGCTTGCGGAATGTCCTGCGCTGAGTAGCGTTGTCACCAGCAAGCCCGCAACGACCACTTCTCGGAGGATTCCATGAGCAAGGCGCAGACCGTCCCCACCACCGCCGTCGACCCGACCGTGGCAGCCGCGGCGGCGCAGTTCCTCTCCCCCGTCGTCCTCGGTCTGGAGGCTCTGACGGTGAACGGCAAGCAGGCGCACTGGCACGTCCGCGGCGCCAACTTCGTCGGTGTCCACGAACTGCTCGACACGATCGTCGCGAACGCGGGCGGCTTCGCCGACACCGCCGCGGAGCGCATCGTCGCTCTGGGTCTGCCGGTCGACTCGCGCCTCGGAACCGTGGCCGAGAAGGTCGCGTCGACATCGGTGCCCGCCGGATTCGCACAGTCGGACGAGGTGATCCGCGCGGTCATCTCCGACATCGACGCGATCCTCGTCGATGTGAGGGCCGCCGTCGACGGGCTCGACGCGGTCGACCTGACCAGCCAGGACGTCGCGATCGAGATCCAGCGCGGGCTCGAGAAGGACCGCTGGTTCCTCGTCTCGCACATCGCGGCCTGACCGACTCACAGACCGTCTGTGGGGCGTAGACGCACCTTTCGCCGTCCGCGAAGCCAGCTTCTGCGCCCCACAGACGGTCTTTTCACGCCCGGAAGGTGACGCGTCCGCCGAGGATCGTGGCCGCCACCCGCATCCGCCGCAGCTCCTCGCGACCGGCCGCGCGCGGGTCTGCGCCGCACAGCACCAGGTCGGCGACCGCGCCGAGCCCGATGGAGGCGTCGCCGTGCCGGCTGCTGGCGAGCAGCGCCTGATCGATGCTCACGCGATCCTCCGGATGCCAGAGCGCCCGCTCGTCATCCGTCCGGTGCACCGCCGCGGCGATCGTCACCCAGGGATCCAGCGGCGCCACCGGCGCATCGGACCCGAACCGCACGCGGATTCCCGCGGTCAGGAGCGTCGCCAGCGGATAGCTGACGGCCTGCTGGTGGCGCCACAGATCCTCGACCATGTCCCGGTCGTCGAGCGCGTGCGCGGGCTGCACGCTTGCCACGACGTCGAGCCGCGCGAAGCGGGCCAGGTCGGCGTGACGCACCAGCTGCGCGTGCTCGATCGTGCCGCGTGCCTGGGTGTAGGTGAAGGCGTCGAGGGCGGATGCCACGGCACGGTCGCCGATCGCGTGCACCGCGACCTCCAGCCCCGTGGCGGTCGCGCGCGTGAGCAGATCCCGCAGTTCATCGGGAGGGATCGTCAGCACGCCGAAGTCGGCGGGATCGCCCGGGTATGGATGCGAACATGCGGCGGTGCGCGTGCCCAGCGAGCCGTCGGTGATGAGCTTGAGCGGCCCGACGTGCACCAGTCCCTGCGTGCCGTCCAGCTCCTCTCCGCTGCGCAGACCCTCATCGATCGCGCGCTGCAGCCCTGCCGGGTAGAACGCGAACTCGACACGATGCATGTCGAACCCCGCTGCGGCACGGCGCCGCCAGGCGTCCGCGGTCCAGGCCATGTCGAAGTCGACGAGGCCGGTGATGCCCCGGGAGGCGGCACGCTCGGCCGCAGTGCGGATCGCGGCGTCCACGGTGGCGTCATCCGTCGCGTTCAGGCGGCGCGAGATCTCGAAGGCGTCCTCCTCGCGCAGCATCCCGTCGTCATCGACGCCGTCGAATCCCTCCCGGCGCAGCGCCGCGGAGTTCAGCCACACGCTGTGCACGTCGGCGTTGATGAGGTATGTGGGGCGCTCCCCCGTCATCTCATCCAACAGCGCCCGCGAGGGAGGTTCGCTCCACAGTCCGTCTCTGAAGCCCGCGCCGACCACCCGCCCGTCGGGCAGTGCGGCGGCATCCGCCGTCAGGCGCGCGGCTTCGGAGGGACTCGTCGCGACGCCCAGCTGCACGCGCTGCGCGTCCAGCGCCCACTGCACCGTGTGCACGTGATGGTCCCAGAGCCCCGGGATGACCCACATCCCGTCACCATCGATCTCCTCGACCGCGACGCGGAGGTTGCCCGCAGGGGCGATGTCGGCGATCAGACCCGCACGGATGAGGATGTCTACCGGCTCCTCCGTCGGGAGCAGCTCGCCCCCGGGGCCGGCGACGCGAACCGATCGCAGCAGCAGGTCGCCGCTCATCCGCGGTGCGCCAGACGTGCCTCGTGCGCGCGACGCATCTCCGCAGCCAGCACCGGGTTGGCGTACTCACCGGCGCCCTCGAGCTCGGCGATCACGGTCTCCACGATGCTGTCGGGCTTGTTCTGGCTGAGTTTGCGCTTGGCCGACACCCGCGTCGGGGTGAGACGGAATCCGACGGTGCCGGCCTCGAGCGCGGTGACGAACTCCTCGGTGTTGGGCGCCTGCCACATCATCCGCGGCTGCGGCAGCTTGCGCTCGAAATGGGTGACCAGGTCGTCCAGCACTTTCAGGTTCGCCTGCGTGTCGACGATCTCCGGCACACCGGCCAGGTGCACGGCGGTGTAGTTCCAGGTGGGGACCGCGCGCACGTCGCCGTACCAGCTCGGCGAGATGTAGCCGTTGGGCCCCTGGAAGATCAGCAGCAGCTCCTGCTGCCCGAGCCGAAGCACCTGGTCATCGGGCTTGCCGACGTGGCCGACGACAGTGAGGTCGTCGCGGTCCGGGTCCAGCAGCACCGGGTAGTGCGAGGCCACCAGGCCGTCGTCTCCGGTCGCGACCGCCGTGGCCCACGGATTCTGCGCGATCACCCTGCGCAGCTCGGTGATGTCCGTCATGGCGAAGCTGGGGTTCTGGCGCATGAGACCAGACTAAGACCGCGGCGGCGGGGCCGAGTTCATGCTTCCGGCCCCGCCGCCGCCGTTCAGCGACGGGTGCCCACCACCGGGATCGCCTGCGTCTTCCAGTCATCGAACGCCGCATCCCCGACCATGAAGGCGTTGACCTCTTCTGTCGTGGCCGTCAGCTTCGGATCGTTGTCGAGGTACTTCTTCGTCTCGCGCGCGACCAGTCCCGAGAGCACGAGCAGCCCGATGAGGTTCGGCAGTGCCATGAGTCCGTTCATCACGTCCGAGAAGGCCCACACCACGCCGAGCTGGACGGTGCAGCCGATGAAGACGACCAGGGAGAAGATGATGCGGAACGGCATGATCGCCTTCACACCGACCAGGCGCTCCAGGCTGCGTTCGCCGTAGTACGACCAGCCGAGGATCGTGGACCCGGCGAACAGCACCAGGCCTATGGTCACGATGTAGTGCCCCCACTCTCCCGGGAGCCCGTGCGAGAAGGCCTCGCCTGTCATCAGCGCGGGGCTGATCTGCTTGCCCGTCTCGGGGTCGGTCATGTTCCACACGCCCGTGGTGATGATGACCAGGCCCGTGCAGGTGACGACGATGATCGTGTCGATGAAGGTCTGCGTCATCGACACGAGCCCCTGACGCACAGGGTGACTGGTCTTCGCCGCTGCGGCGGCGATGGCGGCGGAGCCCATGCCGGACTCGTTGGAGAAGATGCCGCGGGCGACACCGAACTGCACGGCGATGATGATCGCCGAGCCGGCGAACCCGCCGACCGCGCTGGTTCCGGTGAACGCCTCGGTGAAGATCTGCGCGAACGCGGCCGGCACCCCGCCGATGTTGGCGATCAGGATGTAGATCGCTCCCACCACGTAGAAGATGATCATGACCGGCACGAGCCCGGCGGTCACTCGGCCGATGGACTTGATTCCGCCGACCAGGACGACCAGGGCGAACACCGTCAGCACGATCCCCGTCACCCAGGTGGGGACGTGGAAGCTGGATTCCATGTTCGTGGCGATCGAGTTGCCCTGGGTCATGTTGCCGATGCCGAAGCAGGCGATGACGGCGGCGATGGCGAAGAAGATCGCGAGGAACTTTCCGAACCTGTTCGGAATGCCGCGTTCGAGGTAGTACTGCGGGCCGCCGGACTTCTCCCCCGCGGCGTCGGTGGTGCGGAAGCGCACCCCGAGGAACGCCTCGGAGTACTTCGATGCCATGCCGAGCAGGCCCGTCACCCACATCCAGAACAGCGCACCGGGCCCGCCGATGCCGATCGCGGTCGCGACGCCGACGATGTTGCCCGTGCCGACCGTCGCCGCCAGTGCGGTCGTCAGCGCCTGGAACTGCGAGATGTCGCCGTCGGAGCCGGGGTCACGCCGAGTGAACAGTCCGAGTCGCAGCGCGGCGCCGAGTTTGAGGAACTGAAGTCCGCCGAGGCGGATCGTGAGGTACAGGCCCGTGCCGAGAAGAAGCGGGATGAGGATCCACGGTCCCCAGATCCATGAGCTGATGTTCTCGAGAACCGCCTGCAGGCCGGATAGATCCATGGCTACTCCTGTCGTGCATCGATGCGAACGGATTCGGCAATCCTATTCACAGCCGACGGTCAGATTCGCGCAGAAGCGCCGACCGTCGCGATCAGCGCTGGCAGGACGGGCACCAGTACAGCTTGCGCGCGCCGATCTCCTCCAGGGCGATCTCGGTGCCGCACACCCGGCACGGCAGCCCCGCGCGGTGGTACACCCAATGCCGGTCGTCACGGCTGGCCATCGCCGCCCGGTACTGATGGGGCGAGAGGTCGTCCATCGTCATCATCTGCCCGGTCTCGACACCGATCGACAGCAGCCGCACCCAGTCCCGCCAGAGCTGCCGCACGATCTCCTCCGGCACGTCACGACCAGGCGTGTGCGGGTCCAGGCGGGCGCGATAGAGCATCTCGGCGCGATAGACGTTGCCGATCCCGCTGACGACGGACTGGTCCATGAGGAGCAGCGCGATCGCGGTGGGCTTGCGGCGCACGATCTGCACGAAGCGCTCCTCGCCCTCGGCGGGGTCCCCCACCAGGGGATCCGGTCCGAGCTTGGCGACGGTGGCGAGCATCTCGTCCGGCGTCTGCAGCGCACAGGCGGTCGGTCCGCGCAGGTCGGCGCAGGTCGACGCGGTCAGCAGGCGCAGGCGCACCTGCCCGACCACCGGCGGCGGCCACTCCTCGCCCTCGTCGGCCAGCCCCTTGGTCTGCTCGGACATCCGCACGTGCACACGCGTGCGCCGGGGCGCACCGATCGAGGTCAGCGAGTTCTCGCCTGCGTCGTCGAGGATGGCGTCATCGCCATCGCCGAGCTCGGTGCCGCGCTGATTGGTCTGGCCCATCCGCCCGTTGGCGGAGGCGATGGTCGGATCGACGAGGATCTCGCCGGCGAAGTCCCACGCCCCGTAGAGGCCCAGGTGCACGCGCAGCCAGGTGTCGTCCTCGAACTCGAGGAACATCTGCTTGCCGACGGCTTTCGCCGAGAGCATCTCGCGCCCGTCGAGCACGGCCGCGCCCTGGGAGAAGCGGCCCTGCGGGCTGGAGGCGCTGACCGAGCGGCCGACGAAGTTGCGTGCGAACTGCCGGGCGATGCGGTGGACGGAATGACCCTCGGGCATGTCAGGCTCTCGGATCCGGCAGCAGCGACCCGTCCCGTTCGAAGTCGGCGATCTGGGCGATCCGCCGCGAGTGGCGCTCCTCGTTCGAGAACGGCGTCGCGATGAACGTGTCGATGAAGGAGGTCACTTCGTCGAAGGTGTGCTGACGGGCGCCGATCGAGATGACGTTCGCGTCGTTGTGCTCGCGGGCCAGCTCCGCCGTCGATGTGTTCCAGACGAGAGCGGCGCGGATGCCCTGCACCTTGTTCGCGGCGATCTGCTCACCGTTGCCCGAGCCGCCGAAGACGATCCCGAGAGCTTCCACGCCGGCGGTCTGATCCGCGACGACGGCCTGAGCTGCGCGGATGCAGAACGCCGGGTAGTCGTCGAGCGCGTCGTACTCCACTGGGCCGTGGTCGGTGACCTCGTGCCCTGCTGAGCGCAGATGGTCCTGCAGCCGGGTGGAGAAGTCGAGGCCCGCGTGGTCGGTGGCGATGTGGATGCGCATGAGGACATCCTATTTCCCGTGCACGACCATGCAGGGCCCACGCGCCCCCGAGGCTCCAGTCAGCGCGAAGCGATGACTGGAGTGGGGCGTGGGGATCCTATTTGAGGGTCCGGCCCGCGCGCCGAGTGCTACGGCGCGATGCCCGCGGCGGCCCGCTTGAAGCCGGCTCGCACGTTCTCGCAGCATCCGGGCCGGCACACGTCGAAGGAGCCGCCCACGGTCGTCACGTGCGCACGATCGGCCGCGGGGCGCCCTTCGAGCCGTTCCTGGATCAGGTCGACGATGCCGGCCACGAACGACGGCGACACGCCAGGTGTGGGTGTGCGGGCGAAGCGCAGATCGGCGGCCTCCGCCGCCTCCTTCGCCTCGGTGTCGAGATCCCAGAGCACCTCCATGTGGTCGCTCATGAATCCGACCGGCACCACGATCACGGCCTGACGGCCACGGCCTGCCAGCTCGCCGATCACGTCGCACACGTCCGGCTCGAGCCAGGCCTGCGTCGCGGGGCCGGAGCGCGACTGGTAGACGAGCTCCCACGGCACGGATGCCGCCGAGGGCAGCAGCTGTGCGACACGGTCCATCACCCATGCGGCGACGGCCTCGTGCTGGGCGGCGTACGCTCCGCCCTCGCCGCCCCAGTCCACGTCGCGCGGCCCGGAGCGCTCGGCATCGGCCGTCGGGATGCTGTGGGTCGAGAAGAGCACCTGCACCGCGTCGGCGGGGATGCCGTCCGTGAGGAACTCGGCCACGGCGTCGTGCACGCCCTCCACGAAGGCCTGCACGAAACCGGGATGGTCGTAGAAGGGCCTGATCTTGTCGATCGTCACCACGCCGTCGTACTCCGTGCCGTCCAGCACGCGGGAGAGGTCCTCGCGGTACTGACGGCAGCTGGAGAACGAGCTGTACGCGCTGGTCGCGAAGGCGAGCAGCGTCGTGTCGTCGTTCGATGCCGCCTCGGCGACGGCATCCTCGAGGTACGGCGCCCAGTTGCGGTTGCCCCAGTACACCGGCAGGTCGATCGAGCGGGCCTTCAGCTCAGACTCGAGCGCGGCCTTCAGCGCGCGATTCTGCCCGTTGATGGGGCTGATGCCGCCGAAGTGCCGGTAGTGGTGGGCCACCTGCTCGAGTCGTTCATCGGGGATCCCGCGCCCTCGCGTCACATTGCGCAGGAAGGGGATCACGTCGTCCTGGCCCTCCGGCCCACCGAATCCGGCCAGCAGGATCGCGTCATACGCGACCGGCTGCTCGATGAAGGGTTCGCCTCCGGATGCTGCGGGAGAGGCGTGCAGTACGGCATCGGTCACTTCAGAAGTCACGTCACTCATGTTCTCACTCCTGGCTATGAGCCGGCGCGGAACCGACCGGAGGAGGTTGCGTCCCGCGCCCCTGGCGTAGGCTGTCAGGGTTGTCGTCGGCGCCAGCCGCGCCGACGCGGGACGACACCCCTCACCACTGGGAGATACAGCTGTGCCAGGAGAAAACCTCACCCGTACCGAAGCGCAGGAGCGCCGCGGCCTCATCGACACTCAGTCCTACGAGGTCTCGCTCGACCTCACCAAGGGCCCGGAGGTCTTCGGATCCCGCAGCGTCGTGCGGTTCACCGCGACGCCAGGGAGCTTCACCTTCATCGACCTGATCGCCCGCGATGTGCGCGAGATCTCGCTCAACGGCGAGCAGATCGACCCGAACGAGACGTTCGCCGATTCGCGCATCGCGCTGAGCGGCCTGCAGGCCGAGAACGTGCTGATCGTCGATGCGGACTGCCTCTACACGAACACCGGTGAGGGACTGCACCGGTTCGTCGACCCGGTCGACGGCGAGGTCTACCTGTACTCGCAGTTCGAAGTGCCCGACTCCCGCCGCGTCTTCGCGGTGTTCGAGCAGCCCGACCTGAAGGCGACGTTCCAGTTCACCGTGACCGCCCCGGCTGCGTGGAAGGTCGTCTCGAACTCCCCCACTCCCGAGCCGATCGTGCACGACGCGTCGACCGACTCCGGCACGCAGCAGACCGCGACCTGGGGCTTCGAGCCCACCCCGCGCATCTCGTCGTACATCACCGCACTGATCGCCGGCCCGTACGAGTCGACGTTCTCCGAGCTCACCAGCTCGTCCGGCGCGGTCATCCCGCTCGGCGTCTACGGCCGCAAGAGCCTGTGGCAGCACCTGGACGCGGAATACATCTTCGACAAGACCCGCGAGGGCTTCGCCTACTTCGAGTCGAAGTTCGGCGTGCCCTACCCGTTCGCCAAGTACGACCAGCTGTTCGTACCGGAGTTCAACGCCGGGGCGATGGAGAACGCCGGCGCGGTGACGTTCACCGAGACCTACGTGTTCCGCAGCAAGGTGACGGATGCCGTCAAGGAGCGCCGCGTCGTCACCATCCTGCATGAGCTCGCGCACATGTGGTTCGGCGACCTCGTCACCATGAAGTGGTGGAACGACCTGTGGCTGAACGAGTCGTTCGCCGAGTGGGCATCGACCATCGCGACGGCCGAGGCCACCGAGTGGACCGAGGCGTGGACCACGTTCAACGCCATGGAGAAGACCTGGGCGTACCGCCAGGATCAGCTGCCCTCCACGCACCCGATCGTCGCGGAGATCAATGACCTGCAGGACGTGCAAGTCAACTTCGACGGCATCACGTACGCCAAGGGCGGATCGGTGCTCAAGCAGCTCGCCGCCTGGGTCGGCATCGAGGCGTTCTTCGCCGGTGTCTCGCAGTACTTCCAGAAGCACGCCTGGGGCAACACCGAGGTCAGCGACCTGCTCGTCGAGCTCGAGGCCACCAGCGGTCGCGAGCTGACCAGCTGGGCGAAGAAGTGGCTCGAGACCGCCGGCGTGAACACGCTCGCTCCGGTGATCGCCGAGGACGCCTCCGGTGTCATCACGCGATTCGCCGTCACCCAGACCGCTCCGGCGGATTACCCGACGATCCGGCCGCATCGTCTCGGCATCGGCTTCTACAACCTCGACGGCGGCGCGCTCGTGCGCTCGCACCACGTCGAGGTCGACGTCGACGGCGACCGCACCGAGATCCCCGAACTGCAGGGCCTCAAACGCCCCGACATGGTGCTGCTGAACGACAAGGACCTCGCGTACGCGAAGATCCGTCTGGACGAGCGCTCGCTGGCCACGGCCATCGAGCACCTCTCAGACATCAGCGACCCGCTCGCCCGCTCGCTCGTGTGGGGCGCGGCCTGGGATCAGACCCGGGATGCCGAGACTGCCGCATCCGACTACATCGACCTCGTGCTCGGCAACATCGGCCGCGAGACCGAATCGACCACGGTGCGCACCACGCTCTCGCAGCTGGCATTGGCCGCCTCCAGTTACGTCGTCCCCTCCGAGCGCGTCGCGTCGCGGGAGAAGGTGGCCGACGGACTGTGGGCCCTCGCGCAGCAGGCCGAGCCCGGCAGCGACAGCCAGCTGCAGCTGGTCACCGCATTCGCCAACACCCTCGTCACTCCCGAGCACGCCGGCATCATCGGTCGCCTGCGCTCCGGTGAGGAGACCCTGCCGGGTCTCGAGATCGACGCCGACCTGTCGTGGCTGCTGCTGAACGGCCTCGCCGCGGTGGGCGCCACGGATGAGGGTGCCATCGAGGCGGCTCTCTCCGCCGACAACACGTCCAAGGGTGCCGAGTTCGCCGCTCAGGCGCGTGCCGCACTGCCTCACCCCGGGGCGAAGCACGCGGCCTGGTCGTCACTGATCGACAACGCCGACCTGCCGAACACGATCGTCCGCTCCGCGGCCCTCGGATTCGTGCATCCGTCCGGCGTCGTGGCGCTCGGCGAGTTCATCCCGAAGTACTTCGACATGCTCGTGCCCATCTGGGAGGATCGCACCTACCAGATCGCCGACTACCTGATCGTCGGACTGTACCCGCGCACGCTCGCCAACGTCGAGCTGCGTGACGCCACCAGGGCGTGGCTCTCGTCGAACCAGGACGCGGCGCCCGCGCTGCGCCGACTGGTGCACGAGAACCTCGCCGACGTGGAGCGCGCACTCGCCGCGCAGTCCCGCGACGCCGAGGACTGATCCCTCCCGAGAGCCCGTCTATATGGCGCATTCCGCCCCCTTTCGCAGCATTTCGGGGCAGATCGCGCCATATGGACGGGCTCTGGCGCTTCCAGGGCATGCCGAGGCCTGATCGCTAGGATCGAGACGTGCCTCTCCTGCGCTTCGCCACCGATCCCGCCACTCCACAGGACACCTGGACGACGATCCTGGACACCCTGGGGAAGATCGGCATGAAGGCCCTCTGGGTCGCTGTCATCATCGTGTCCGCGTACGTCCTCGCGATGCTGCTGCGTCTCGTCATCCGCCGGGTCGTGCGCCGCATCGTGGCCACTGCGAAGTCCAAGGCGAACATCGAGGACACGCAGGCGCTCGAGCGCTCGCCGTTGGCCGACATGCGTCTGATCCAGCGCACCAGGACGCTCGGATCGATCCTGCAGAACATCGTCAACGTCATCGTCCTCGTGGTCGCGCTGCTGCTCATCGTGTGGCAGCTCTCCCCCGAACTGCTGAGCTCCCTCACGCTGCTGACCGCGGCTGTCGGCGCCGGACTCGGCTTCGGCGCCCAGAACATCGTCAAGGACGTGCTGAACGGCCTGTTCCTCGTCGCCGAGGATCAGATCGGCATCGGCGACGTCGTGGATCTGGGGCTCGCCTCCGGCGTCGTCGAGCATGTCAGCGTCCGCATCACCCAGGTTCGCGACGTGAACGGCACGCTCTGGTACGTGCGCAACGGCGAGGTCACCCGCATCGGCAACATGTCACAGGGCTGGGCACGCGCCATCATCGACATCGGCGTCACCCCCGACGCAGACCTGGAGCTCGTCGAGACGACGATGCTCGAGACCGCGCAGGGACTCGCGAAGGACCCGAAGTGGCGCACCCGCATCATCGAGAAGCCCGAGATCTGGGGGCTGCGCACCATCGACGGCGATGCGCTCGTCGTGCGCGTGGTGATGAAGACCCGAGCGGTCGCCATGGATGACGTCGCGCAGGAACTGCGCCGCCGCCTGCGCGACGCGCTGGTCGCGAAGGACGTGCAGATCCCTCAGCTGGCATCCGTGAACCTGACCGGCTTCGAGGGCGCACGCCGGGTGCGCGGCGCCAACCCGCCCATGACCCGCCCGAACGCGGTCACGGGAGTGCCTCCGGTCGCCGAACGCGGCATCTGGCGGCGCAAGAAGTCCGGCGACGAGGAGGGCCCTGCGAAATGACGTTCTACGACGAGGTCGGCGGACACGAGACGTTCCGGCGCATGGTCGAGGTGTTCTACCGCGAGGTCGCGATCGATCCGGTCATGCGACCCATGTATCCCGAAGAGGACCTGGGTCCGGCCGCGGAGCGCCTGACGATGTTCCTGGAGCAGTACTGGGGCGGGCCGTCGACGTACAGCGAACGCCGCGGCCACCCGCGGCTGCGGATGCGGCACGTGCCCTTCCACGTCGACCCCGACGCCCGCGACCGGTGGCTCACGCACATGCGCACCGCACTGGACGAGCTCCAGCTCTCCCCGTTGCACGACGCAGAGTTGTGGGACTATCTGGATCGCGCCGCGCACGCCATGGTGAACACGTTCGAACCCTCACCCGGCGTCGGTCCCGCACAGCAGAACCGACCCGACCTCGGGCTGACGTCCTGACCTGAATCCCCCACCATCGACGAAGGAGTCGCCATGGCAGACAGCACCCTCGAGACCGACGTCCTCATCATCGGCTGGGGGCTCGCCGGCCTCGTGGCGGCCGCTGAGGCGCTGGCGGTCGGACGCCGTGTGACGATCGTCGACCAGGAGCCGCGCGCCAACCTCGGCGGCCAGGCCTGGTGGTCCTTCGGCGGGCTGTTCCTGATCGATTCCCCCGAGCAGCGTCGGATGGGCATCCGCGACTCGCTCGAACTGGCAACCCAGGACTGGTTCGGCAATGCCGGGTTCGACCGCCCCGAGGATGAGTGGCCCCGGAGGTGGGCCGAGGCCTATCTGGCCTTCGCCGCCGGAGAGAAGCGCAGCTGGCTGCGCGAGCGAGGCGTCGGCTTCTTCCCCGTGGTCGGCTGGGCGGAGCGCGGCGGCAGCGGCGCCATCGGCCCGGGCAACTCGGTGCCGCGCTTCCACATCACGTGGGGCACCGGTCCCGGCATCGTCGCGCCGTTCATCGACGCGGTCGAGGCCGGCGAGGCCGAGGGCCGCGTGACGCTCCTCCCCCGACACCGGGTGACCGAACTGGTCGTCGAGTCCGGTGCGGTCGTCGGCGCGCGCGGCGACGTACTGGTGCCCAGCTCAGAGCCGCGCGGCGTGTCCTCCTCGCGGGAGAGGGCCGGTGAGTTCGAGATCAGGGCGGACGCGACGATCGTGTCCTCCGGCGGCATCGGCGGCAACCACGACCTGGTGCGTGCGGCCTGGCCCGAGCGTCTGGGCACCCCTCCGGAGCACATGCTCACCGGCGTGCCCGCGTACGTCGACGGGTCCATGCATGCGGTCTCCGAGTCCGCCGGCGCCAACCTGATCAACGGCGATCGGATGTGGCATTACGTGGAGGGCATCGCCAACTGGGATCCGGTGTGGCCGGCTCACGGCATCCGCATCCTTCCCGGGCCGTCCTCGCTCTGGCTGGACGGCAGCGGCAATCGCCTTCCTGTGCCGCTGTTCCCGGGCTTCGACACGCTGGGCACGCTCGCGCACCTGCGAACCACCGGGCACGACCACTCGTGGTTCATCACCTCGCTGAAGATCGTCGAGAAGGAGTTCGCGCTCTCCGGCAGCGAGCAGAACCCTGATCTGACCGGCAAGGACGTAAAGCTGCTGCTGTCATCTCGGCTCGCGAAGGGGCCCACGGGTCCTGTTCAGGCGTTCCTCGACGAGGGCGCGGACTTCATAGTGGAGGACGACCTGGAGACCCTGCTGACGCAGATGCAGCGCATGCCCGGTGGCGAGTCGCTCGACATCGACCGGGTGCGCCGGGAGATCATCGCCCGCGACCGCGAGATCGAGAACGACTTCACCAAGGATGCGCAGATCGCGATGCTGCGATCCATGCGCTCCTACCGCGGCGACAGGCTCATCCGCACCGCGGCACCTCATCGCCTGCAGGATCCGGCCGCCGGGCCCATGATCGCCGTGAAGCTGCACGTGCTGACGCGGAAGTCGCTCGGCGGCATCCAGACCGATCTCGACGGCCGTGCCCTGGATGCGGCCGGCGCGCCGATTCCCGGGTTGTACGCGGCCGGTGAGGCGAGTGGATTCGGGGGCGGCGGCGTGCACGGCTATCGGGCTCTGGAGGGGACGTTCCTGGGCGGATGCCTGTTCTCGGGCCGTCAGGCGGGGCGCGCCGCGAGCCGCTGAAGCACGCCTAGAGGGACGGCGAGCCCGTTTCGCGCACGGCGGTGAGGCCGGTGACAGCCGGACCCCTGCTGAGCACGTGTCCGCGCTCGAAGGCGAGACGGGACCAGCGGCCGGATCGCGTCACGCGCACCTGTTCCGCACCGAGGATGAAGCCGAATGCCTGCGCGGCGAAGGCCACTCCCCGCGGCAGACCGTGGAGATCCTCATCCGGCTCGCCCCAGATGCGTGCTCTCAAGGCGCGGACCGCTTCTTCGCCGGAACCGTCGGGGCTGCCGTGCGCGACCGCGGAGATGCCCCACTGCGCGCGTTCGGCGAGGATCCTGGCGGGCAGATCGGCGACATGCTCCCATCCGTCCCGCGGTGGCGCGATTCCCGCCCAGGCGGGCGAGAGCGCGGTGTCCGGCAGCGCCAGCTCGGTCGGCTGTGCACCCTCCTTCAGCGATTCGACCACGAGGTCGCAGCGCAGCTCGGGGTCGGCCCGCACGATCCGCATCGCGAGGATGGTCGGCGTCTGATCGAACAGCCCCTGGGGGGCGAGAGCGGCAGAGGTGAGGGCGAGGATGCCGCCGGCGGCCTGCAGGCGGACGCCGTCCGTCCCGGCCCGCTCGGCACGTCCGGAGAAGGTCAGCACATCGCGAGCCGTGGGCGCATCAGCGAGAACGAGAGGTGTGGTCACTCCTTCTAAACTAGCCCCTGCTTCTAGGATGGGGGCGTGACCGCAGAGACGAATGCCCTCCGCTCCATCGAGAACCTTCTCGCGATCCTCGACCTGGACGCGTCGACGGCCCGCACCACCGAGGACATCTTCACCGGAGTCTCGCATCTGATGCCGACCGGCCGGGTCTACGGAGGGCAGGTGCTCGCGCAGTCGCTCATCGCCGCCGAGCGCACGCTGCCCGAGGAGCGCATCGTGCATTCCATGCACGGCTATTTCCTGCGGCCCGGCGATGCGACGCAGGGGATCACCTTCGCCGTGGATCGCATCCACGACGGGCGATCGTTCTCCACCCGCCGCTCGCAGGCGTACCAGGGCGGCGTGCCGATCTTCTCGATGATCTCGTCGTTCCAGGACGAGGACCCGGGGCTGGATCACGCGGAGCCGATGCCGGAGGGCATCCCCGATCCGGAGTCGCTGCCGTCCGACGACGAGCTCATCGGGCGCGTGCATCCCATCACGGGTCGTCTGCTCGCGGAGCGTCCCGCCGACATCCGGCACGTCACGGGTCCGCTGTTCATCGACGCCGGCGGCGAGCAGGTACCGCAGCAGGCGGTGTGGATGCGCATGCGCGCGCCTCTGCCCGACGACCCGCGCCTGCACCGCGCAGCGCTGGCCTACCTGAGCGACATGACCATCCAGGAGTCCATCCTGCGTGGGCACGGCGTCACCTGGGAGACACCCGGGCTGAAGGTCGCGAGTCTCGACCACGCGATGTGGTGGCATCGCTTCGGCAGGGTCGACGAGTGGATGCTGTACGTGCAGGAGTCCCCGAACGCCCGCGGCGGACGCGGCCTCGCTCAGGGGCGCATCTACACGCGCGACGGCGTGCTGATGGCGACCGTCGCGCAGGAGATCATGATCCGCATCCCGTCGCGCGGCTGACGGTCAGCTAGTCCCTGGCGGGTCGGACCTGTCGGGGGAGGTCAGGCCCGACCCGCCAAGCTGTGCGCGGCTAGCCGTCGTCGTCGGTGACGAGGACGGTGCCGCGGGAGCGCCTGAGGTTGATGTCGGCGCTGGGCTGCAGGCGCACGGCGATGGACTCGTCGCCCTCGGCGACGGCATCCCCGGTGATGGTGAACGTGATCGTCGCCGCGGTCTGTCCTTCGGCGAAGGTGATGACCCCCGAAGTCGCCCCGGTGTAGTCGACTCCGGCAGTCGCGGTGCTCTCGGTCGGATCGATCGACCAGCCCACCGACAGCGTGCCCTCCCCCGACGAGCGGGTGACGGTCAGTGTGACCGTGCGCGAGGTGCCGCGCCTGCCCTCGACGACGGCCGTGTCCGAGATCGTCACGCTCTGCAACGGCGGAGGCGCCCCGACGTATACCACCTCGTCGGTGCGCAGTCGGTAGGAGTCGATCGAGACGACCTTGCCGCTGCCCAGCCCGAACATGCCCTGCCTGCCATCGCCGAGCGGCGAGTTGAACGCGTACGATGCGAGCACCTGGCCATCGAGCGTGACGGTCACGACGCGGTATTTCAGCACGATGTTCAGCGTGTGGTCGATGCCGGCGGGGATCGTGCGGCCGATGACGAGGTCGATGGTGCGGCCCGCACGGCCGACATGGCCGATGAGCACGCGCTGACCCGCGACGTCCAGCGCGACGAACTTGTGGTCGGATGCCGAGTACCAGTCGAACACGAAGCCGCTCACGCCGATCGGCTGGAACACCGCTTCGAGCTCGACGTAGGCTGCGGCGTCGAACGCGGGCGCGGCGCCCCCGCCCGACAGCGGCACCCCGATCAGCGCGACGGCGGTGCCGGTGGCATCCGTCCGTCCCTCGAGTCTGCCGTCCTGCGTGCTCCAACTGCCGGTCTGCGGGGTGGTGACGGTCTGCGGAGTGCCGTCGAAGTACTCGGTGCGGTCCACGGTGATCGCCGGCGCGATCACCGTCAGTGCGATGTTGTCGAACCAGCCGCGGGCCCGATCGGAGCCGAAGCCGACCAGCCCCTTGTTCAGCGCCACCTGGTCGCCGTTCAGCATGCGCGGTGGGAAGGTGTACGACAGCACGGTGCGGCCGTTGATCGTGACCGAGACGATCAGCCCGTTCACGATGACGTTCAGGTCGTAGTAGGTGCCCGCCTTCACACCACCGGGGACGGAGGCCTGTGCGAGCACCGCCCAGCCCCAGCTCGCGCGCTGCCCGATGACGACCTTGTTGGTGGACTGGTCGATGCCTGCGAACTTGAAGTCATCCGGTCCGAAGTAGTCCAGCACGATGTACGCGTTGGCCTTCCAGCCGGCGGTGGGCTTGTCCATCGAGATCTTCGCCGAGACCTCGTAGTAGATGCTCTTGTACGCGTCGGAGTACCAGACGGCGACGGCGTCGCCGCTGACGTCGGCGGCGGTGACCTTGAGGACGCCCTGCTGCACGGCGAACACGCCCGAGTCGGTGGCGAATCCCTGCATGGTGCCGTCGTTGAAGTCGGAGCCGCGCAGCGTGTCGCGCCGACCGCCGGGGATGTTGCCGGCCTGCGGGTCGGTGGGTCCGCCGGTCTGCGTCTGCCACTGACCGTGATCATGCTGCGTGATCAGCCCCAGCTCGCCGTAGGGCTCGCCGTTGCGGAGCTGCTCGGTGCCCTCATCGCTCCAGCGGGTGAGGTCGACACCCTGGCTGCGGCTGAGCGCGTAGAGGAATTCGGGCAGTTGCGGCTCCACCTGGCGACTGACGGTCGCGATGCCGAACGGTGAGAACGGCACGAGGTAGGTATTGAACTCCCCCACCCAGTCGATCAGACGGTCGCCGCCGGTGTTGCCGATCAGGATGTCGAGTCCGGCGCCGCCGAACGCGCGGTCCTGGAAGCTGGAGTTGACCCCGTCGGGAGTGTCGTTCAGCCAGGTGTCACCGGTCTGGGCGCAGGTGCCGTTGGGCTGGGCCGTCACGCACCCGGAGTGCAGGTCGTCGTCGGCGTTGAGCAGATCGTTGCCCCAGCCGCCCCACAGTGTGTCCTGCCCTGTGCCACCGACGATCCAGTCGTTGCCGAGATCGCCGAAGATCGAGTCGTCGCCGTCGGAGCGCTGGTTCGTGATCGTCAGGGTGCAGTTGCCCTGGTTGTCGACCGCGATGCAGGCGGTGACGTGGTCACCGGTGAGGTCCTCGTTGTTCAGGAAGAACTGGTTCGGGAACAGAGCGCGGTCGTCGCTTCCCGTGCAGGTGTGACCGCTCGGCGAGGTGGAGGTGCACTGCCACACGTCGCCGGTGCCGTCGAACAGGATGGCGCGACGCGGATCGTACTCGTCGTACAGGTAGAACTCGCCCAGCCGCAGCTCGTTGTGGTTGTTGGCGTGCCACGGGTTGCTGTCGGCGCCGAAGTGCAGCACGTCGCCGGGGTTCCACGGGTGGGCGAAGTCGATGTACTCCACGCCGATCGGATCGCCGTCGTCGTCGAAGTGCTGCGCGTAGCCGCTCGTGCCGCCCACGCCGATCGCCTCGGATCCGCTGATCGCGTCGTCGCCCGAGCCGCCGTGCATCCAGTCCGAACCCCACCCGCCGAACAGGATGTCGTCCGAGTCGTTGGCGTCGTAGGTGGGCTGGTTGGCGACGTGGTGCTGGCTCTGGTTGGTGTCGGGGCCGAGGTTGTAGACCGTCAGATCGACGGACTTGACCAGTGCCCCGGCGATGTTGATCGTGGCGGCCTGCACCTTGCCCGGCGTGTAGATGTACTCGTTCAGCACGTCGCCCTGGCTGGTCTTGGCGTCGGGGTCGACGCGTCGCAGGCTGCGGATGCCGTACAGCGGCTCGGCGAGCTCGGTGCACACCGTGCTGGATGCGGCGGAGCATCCCGTGTTGCGGCTGGTGAAGATGCGGCCGTCGTCGCCGAGGATGCCGTCCGATCCGGTGCCGCCGGAGACCCAGTCGTTACCCCAACCGGCGATGATGTCGTCGTTCTGCGCGTCGCCGTAGATGACGTCGTGGTCGGCGCCGCCGTACACGGTGTCGTCGCCCGTCTCGCCATGCACCTCGTCGCGTCCGCCGGTCTGCGCGCCCGCGCCGCCAGGGAAGGCCGTGTTGCGCCAGGTGCCGGTCGCCGTGTCGAGCACCAGCGAGCAGGTGGGCTGCGTCGGCGAGCCGTTGCAGTCCGCGCCCTCGCCGAGACCGAAGTTCTGCGGCAGGTAGTCGGGGCCGCCGACCGTGTAGTCGAGCAGGTGCACGCCCCGAACGACCAGCCGCTGGCCGCCGGCCGCCGTTGCGCCGTAGACGTCGTACGCGAAGGTCACGTAGTTCGGTCCGGTGGTGGGCGCGACGTTCGGCGAGCCGGTGTTCGCGTCGCCGTTCACGTCGGCGCCGTTCACACCCACGATGCGGATGATGCGGCCGTTGTCGCCGACGATGGTGTCCGCGTCGCGCGCATCCATGTTCGCGGTCGTCGTGCCGTCTGCGAGCGAGCCGCCCGTCACCGGGGTGCTCGCGAGGCCGCCTGCGCCGGTGGTCTGGTCGTCGATGCCGATCCGGGTTCCGGCGCCGCCGAACAGGATGTCGGCGCCGCGGTCATGACCGGGCAGGTAGGCGAGGGCAGGAGCGATGAGTCCGTCGGGCCGCTGGTCGGCGGTGACCAGGCTGAAGAAGTCGCTCGAGCCGCCGATGATGTCGTCCTGGCCGAGGCCGCCGAAGATCACGTCGTCGCCGGCACCGCCCTCGATGTAGTCCTCGCCGTCGGTGGCCGCCTCGACAGCCGGCACCACGACGAGCACGCCGGTGTAGTCGCACAACAGGGATGCGCCCGGGGTCCCGATGCAGCCGAGCGGCGTGCGGGACGCTCCCACGCGCACCGCGGGTGCGTGGTCGTCGATCCAGCGGCGCCGCGCCCGGTCGAGGTCGCCATCGCCCTGGATGACGTCGTCGCCGAGCTGACCGAACAGCAGGTCGTTCGCCTGTCCTCCGGCGAGGTGATCGTTGCCCCAGGTGCCCGCCCATTTGGAGCCGGTGTCGGAGGCGACGTCGTGGAACAGGTTGGTGACGTCGTACTCGGCCCACCACGGTGCGCCGTCCGGGTCGCGGTACGGGCGGGGTGCGCCGTCGACGAGCAGTTCGCCGGAGGCGTTCTCGGTGGGAACCGGGTGCAGCGTGCCGCACAGATTCCCGGCTGCGGTGATGTCGCTGCGGCTGTAGAGCAGGGTGCCGCAGAGCGTCTGGAACCGTCCGCTCAGCCAGTCGGCGCGGTCGAACCACACGGCGTCGCCGAACAGGATGTCGTCGGCCGCGTCGCCGTCCGCCATGTCGTTCCCGGCTCCGCCGATCAGCACGTCACGGCCGAGTCCGCCGAAGATCACATCGTCGGCACCCTTGTCGAGATTGACGCTGCGGATGCGGATGACGGTCGACAGCGCGGTGGTCTGGATCTTCTGCAGGCGAGCGTCGGGCTCGTTCGGGTCGGCGACATCCTGATCGACGGCGCCGTGGTCGCCGAACACGATGTCGTCGTAGGCGCTGTCCGGCTGTGCTCCGGCGTTGACGATGAAGGAGCCGAGCCCGAGGCCGGGCGCTCCTTCACCGTGGATGAGGTCGTAGCCGGCGACGAGCAGGTCGTCGACGATGCCCGCGACGCCGCCGGCCGTCGGGGTCAGCGTGGTGCCGTTCGGGATGAAGCCCGCCCCTGTCACGCCGGGCCGCGGGCTGCGATTGATCGTCGCGATCTCGAGCGCCCGGGTGAGCACGTCGACGTTGACGCCGGAGTCGCCGTAGATGTGGTCGACGCCGCGCTGGCCGCGGAGCTCGTCGTCGCCGGATCCGCCGGCCAGGTGGTCTCCGGCCTGGCTGCCGATGATGAGGTCGTCACCGAGTCCGCCGTAGGCGGTGATGCCGACGCTCGGCAGGTTCGCCGGCGCGAGCTCGGCGAACAGACCGGAGGCGTCGATGATGTCGTCGCCGCTGAAGTCGTACGGGTTCGCGAGGCCGAAGATCCACTCGTCGTCCTCGTTCTCGGCGTCGGGGATGTAGGTGAACGGGTCGAACGGCTTGGGACCGAACTCCATGCCGAGGTTGTCGCCCGGGTTGCCGGAGTACCAGATGCCGTCCTGTGACGTGTCGCCGTAGATCACCAGTGGAGAGCCGGGACCCGCGGTGTGCGTCTGGTCGCAGGTCACCGTGTCGTCGACCACGCCGTCGAGGTCCGCGTCGATGCGGAACAGCAGGGGCGAGCGGTTGCAGACGGTGAGGATGTCGCCGCCGATGCGGATGCCGGTGGACTGGCGGTACTCGTCCCACGCGGTGACGGTGAGGCCGACCGCGTGCCAGACGGCGATGCCTGCGGCGTTGAGGTGCATGCTCGGGGCCCACGCGGTGTTCGCGAAGGTCATCACGCTGCCCGACAGGGCCGAGATCGTGAACGGTCCGGCGAAGCCGCTGATGCGCACCTGCATGCCGACCTTGAATCCGGCCGCGGCCCAGCTCGCGCCGTCGGCGCGGGTGAGACTCGAGGTGCGCACCTGCACCGGCGTGGTGACCTCGATCTTCACCGGCGTCGCCGCACGCACGTCCGTCACCAGCGCGCTGCCGAGCGGCAGTGCCACCGGCGCGACCGGAGCGATGTTCGGTCCGCCGAGGATCATGATCGACCCGAGACCGCAACCCGGGAACGGGTCGGAGTAGGGGCACAGCTCCCACGGCAGATCCTGGAATCCGAGAATCATCCGGGTGAAGTTCTCGCCCGCCAGCTGAACGTGCTGGTACTGGTGCAGATAGGGGTCACCGGCGTGGTAGCCGCTGCCGGGCAGGATGCCGTTGAACGCCCAGTTCAGACCGTCCAGGCGGGTGAGCACGAGTGCGGCGCCGGGGAAGGCTGCGCTCTGCGCGGCGGTCGGCGCGGTGCGGTCCATCTCGAACACGGTGCGGATCGGCGAGTTGCCGCCGCCGTGCACGGTGGTGAGACCTCCGTGCGGGCCGGGGACGAACACGGTCTGCGTCACGGGAGCGCCGATGCTGGGAAGCGCGTCTCCCCTGTCGAGGGTGAGTGTGGTCGCGGTGACGCCGACGAGCCGCCACTGTCCGGAGATGTTCGCGATGCGCACCAGTTGGCCGACGACGAAGCCGTCGGTGATCCAGTTGCCGGTCGCGCGGGTGACGGTGCCGCCCGCGGCACCGCCGACGATGGTCACCGGAACGGTGATGGTCACGGGGACGTCCTGTGCGATGACCGTGCGCAGGGCGGTACCGACGGATGCGGAGCCGCTGAGCAGCTGCAGATACATCACCGTGTCATCCGTGGTGTCCATCGGATCGTCGTCGCCGAAGCCGACGACGCGGAACAGGCCGCTCATGCCGCTGATGGTCACGGGCTGCCCGACCAGGAAGCCCTGCGCCTTCCAATCGAACGGCGCAGTCCGGGAGAGACGGTGGGTCGAGCCGAACTGTCCGGCGGATGCCGCGAGCACGACGGTGCCGATCAGCTTGACGGGGACGTCGGGCTGCAGAGTTCCCTGTACGTCGAAGCGGTCATTGCCGGATCCGAGGAAGAGGTTGACCACCTCGATCGTGCTGCGACCGCCGTCGGTCGCGTAGGCGCCGTCGACGAACGACACCGATCCGAAGCTGATGCCGCCGGGGAACACCTGCGGTTCGCCGAACGTCTCGTCCTGCGCCCCGCCGTAGCTCGCGCCGAAGTCGAGGTCGCCTGCCATTCCGAGGCCGCGGATCGTCGTCGACGTCATCGCTCCCCAGTTGTGCGCCACGCTGCCGTCGCCGTAGATGTTCAGCACGTCGATCTGCTTGGACTCGGGTGCCTGCGCGGCGATCCCGAAGAGCGGACCGTCCTGTTCGCCGGGGAGCTTGAGTCCGAGCTCGAGCGAGCGGTCGGCGCCGCTGACGCCGCCCTCGACGGCCAGCGGTCCGCGCAGGCGGGAGAGGAGGTGCTGCGAGGCCGGGAAGGTCTTCACGCCCTGGCGCACGATGGGCTGGTAGTAGCCGAGGTCGGCCTGCAGCTCGACGCGCTGATCGAGATACCAGTCGGATGCGGTGAACGTCGCCTGTGCGGCGATGCGCACCACGGTGAAGTGCGTGCCGACGAGTGCGGCGAGGTCGTCGTAGGAGACGGGCCGGAACTCGAGCTGCTGGTCGTGCGTGAGGTTGGTGCCGCGGATGTTCTGGATCTTCGCCCGCACGCAGTGCCCGAAGTCGTCGCAGATCTGCACCCACTGGCCCTCGAGGAAGCCGTCGGACAGCCAGCCCCCGCCGGCGCGGGTCAAGCGGTAATGCGAGAGCAGGTCGTCGCCGGTGGCGGTCGCCGCGCTCGCCGCGCCATCCCAGATGCCGCGGCGGGTGAGCACGTTGATGCTCGTGCCCGACGCCGACCCACCGCATCCGATCAGCGGCACGGTGAGTGTGAAGGACTTCCCGTCGGCGGCGACGGCGAGCACGGTGTAGTACCCGATCGCCGGGTCGGTGCAGGCGGCGAAGCGCACCCGCATGCCTGCGGCGATCCCGTCGGAGAGGAAGCTGCCGGTGTCGCTGCCGTTCGCCCTGGTGACCGTGGATCCCGAGAACGTCAGGTTGCCCAGGAAGACGCGCGACGGGATGTCGCCGCCGATGGCGACGTACTGGGCGGGGCTGATCGCGACGCCGTTCACCGAGACGACATCGACCAGGCCGTCCGGTGTGATGACCACGCGCACGTCGCCGTTCGGTTCCGTCGTCAGGCGGATGTCATAGCCGTCCGTGAGCCCCGGCGTCGTGCATGCGGTGTCGCCGCACTGGACGACGACGGTGTCTGTGCCGGTCGGGACAGTGACGACCTGGGCCGCCTCGTCGTCATAGACGAGCACATCGCTGCGCTGCACCCCGGAGCGCAGGTTCGGGAAGCGGTAGGCGCTGGTCGCGAACTCCTGACCCCAGCTGATGACCGCGGTCGTCGGGTCACCGGGCTCCGGGTTGCTCCTGGCCTGCAGCGTGAGGAGCACCGGGTCATCCCAGTTGGTCGAGTCGAAGGTCAGCAGGTACCAGGTGCCGAGCGCGGGATCCGTGACCTTGGTCCAGCGGCTCGCGCCGAGTCCGGGGTCGAGGATCTGCAGGATGCGCTGCGATGCGGCATCCATCGAGATCCGCACCGTGATCGTGAGGCCGCCGGGGTCCTTCGCGAGCTGCACGAGCACCTGATCCGTGCGCTGCGTCGTGGTGCTGCCCTCGATGACCACTCCCCTGTCGTCCAGGACGCAGGTCGCGTGAACTGCGGTGCAGGAGGCGGACGGCTCGACGTGCGAGACGTACACGCCGGGTGTGTCGTCGTCGTACACCCGAACGTTCACCTGACGCACGGTCGCGCCGTCGAATTCGGCGTCCGCGATCGGGTCGGCGGCGATCACCGAGTGCTGCACGACCACCGTGCGGTCGCCTTCCGAGCGCAGGTCGTCGTAGGCGCGGACGTACACGCGCTGCGGCGTGTTCCAGTTGGCGGCGTCGAACGTGAGCACGACAGCCCTGCCCGCCTCGTCGACGATGACGCCGTTACGCAGGTAGTGGCGCTGGAAATCGGAAGCGGTGATGCACTGGTCGCCGTACGGGAAGGTGTCCACGCACACCCAGATCGTGTCGGCCGGACCGTCCGTCAGACCGTACCCGGTCGGGTTGTGGAAGGTGTCGCGGGCCTCCTCGTCGGGAGAGAGGGCCGCCGAGACCGTGACATACACGCTGCCCGTCGGCGCGTGGCTGAGCTCCACCGTGTAGTAGTCGCGTTCGGTGATCGGTCCGCCGGTGGTGCCCTCGCGGACGCTCGTCGAGGAGCCGGATTCCTTGATGACGACGACGCCGGACCCGGGTGTGGCGAAGTTGTACGGCACCCCGTCGACGACGATGCCGTCGTAGCGCGGGTCGTCGGAGAGCACGATGTGGTCCACGGCGCCCGAGATGCCCTCGAGCTCGCGCGTGACGATGTCGGTGGTGACGTCGCCGGCGACGGAGATCTGGTCGGATCCCAGGCCGCCGATCACCCGGTAGGCGACGCCGTACGCGGTGGAGAGCACGAAGAACTGGTCGTCGCCCTCGAGCCCGTCGATCTCGAGCACCTCGATGGTGGTGTACTTCACGTTGAGGCCGGCGCCGTAGATCGCCTTGTCTGTGATGGCGAAGTCGTCGGCGAACTCCGTGCCGAGCACGACCAGCTTGTCGAACCCGGTGCCGCCATCGACGTTGACAGGCGCGTTGACGTTGTACTGCACCTCGTCCTCACCGCCGCCGGCGCGGATGTCGAGCGGCCGACTGGTCGAGAAGCCGAGGCCGATGACCGGCACCGCGACGCCGGCGTTCAGCGGGATGACGTCGTCCCGCCACATGGTGTGATCGAGGTCGACGTTACTGCCCGCCGCGTGGTTGTAGGTGATGTGGGCGTCGGCGTTGTTGCAGACGCCGTCGCCGTTGTTGTCGTAGCGGATGTATCCGCCGGTGAGCAGGCACCGGCCGTCGACGGTGCCGTCTGCGGCATCCTGCGGGAAGACCCCGCCTGCGGGACGGTAGTCGACGTCGCTCAGACCGCAGCCGGCGATGTTGTCGGCATTGGTGTCGCAGACCGCCGCGATCGCGAACGCCCGCACGATGAACAGATCGTTGCCGTCGTCGCCGCTGAGCTGGATCTCCGCCTGGTTCGCGTAGACGACGAACCGGTCGTTGCCGGTGCCGCCGGCGGCGAGCAGCGGCGCGTGCGTGCCGGGGCTGAGCCAGCCGCGCGTCGTCGGCACGAGCGACGGGAAGGTGTCGGCCGAGAGCAGCGCCCCGCCGTCCGGCGCGGGCTGGCCGTCACGCTGCGTGCCGAAGATCTGGCCGATCTGGAACGTGTCGTTGCCGGCGCCGCCGTCGAGGGTCATGGTCGCCTGGGTGTCGTCGACGTAGAAGGCGTCGTTGCCCGCCAGACCGAACACCGTGATGCGTCCGTTCAGGGCACGGTCGTAGGTGATCCGCTGCACGAGAGAGCTCGGCTCGTTGCCCTGGACGCGGTCGCGGTACAGTCCGATGCCGCCATCGGCGTTGCCGTTGCCGGCCAGCAGCGCGATGAACGCGGGGTGGTCGGCCTGCTCGGTCGGGGTGGCGCAGGTCGCGGGCGCACCGGCGTTCAGCGCGAACGGCGACTGGTTGTCGATGCAGGTCAGCGCGCGCATCAGCCAGATGTCGTCCGTGGCGCCGCTCGGGCCGTTGTACCCGGCTGCGGTGTTGTCGTAGCCGTACACGTCGAGCTCGTCCACCCCGTCGTTCGCGGGACCGCTGTCGAGCACGTTGATGACGTAGTTGCGGACGCTGCCGTGGCTGCCACTGGTGTACACCGCGTAGTGGTCGGTCTCGCCCTGGCCGTCGAGGGTGAGCGTGTGGCCCGCGCCGGCGCCGGACTGCAGCCCGGTGGGGCTCGTGACGACGTTCATCGACTGCAGGTGCCAGACGGTGATCTCGTCCTCGCCGTCGGCGGTGTTCGAGGTCAGGGTCGCGTTGCCGTGCACGAGTGTCTTCGAGCCGAGGAAGACGTACCCTGCACTCCCCCAGGTCGTCTTCGCGCCCGGCTGGGAGAGATCGAGGCCCGAGGGGTCGCCGAGTTGGATGATGTCGACGTCGCTGCCGCCCCAGATGTTCGTCTGGCGACCGGCGTCGGGGTTCGCGGCCGACGGTGCGCAGACGCCCATCGGCTCGTCGCCGGGTCCGCCCGGGGTCACGACGCAGTCGGCGATGAGGCGGCCGCGCAGGATCATCGAGGTGCCGTATTCGGTGCCGACGGCGCCGGTGTCGGCGTTGCCGAAATCGCCGCGGATGTCGATCGACAGGTTCGCGAGGATCTGAGTGTTCTGGTGCAGCGTGACGTCGTCGCCGACGCGGAGCTCGACGCTGCCGGTCTCGGCGAAGATCGTCCCGTTCGGGATCGCACGCGGGGCGTCGACATCGCCGTTCGGTCCGCGGGTGTTCGACTCGGCGAACTGCGCCGTGCCGCTGCGGACGAGGTAGAGGTCCTCGTCGAGCTGAGCGGTCTCGCGGACGGTGAGGCGGATGTTCCCCATGAGGGAGTGCGCCAGCACGAGTCGCAGGTGGGAGTCGGTCTCGGTGTAGTAGATGCCCCCGGTGGCTTCCAGGCCCACGTCATCGCCGGCTGCGGCGAGAGCGGGGTCGGATGCTCCGGTGAGGGGGTCGTTGCCGCAGTTGAGGTACGTGCAGCCGAACGGGGGCGCGCGGCCCGAGTCGACCATGACGTCCTTGGACTGCAGGCCGATGGAGCCGCCGTTGGCGTCCAGGTCGACGGAGTCGCCGCGGATGTTGTCCTCATCGGCATCCGTCTTGGCATTCAGGATGCTGCCGCCCACGGTGCGCAGGGTGACGTTGCCGGTCGCGGTGGAGGTGCTTCCGGCGGTGAAGATCTCCCACAGAGGCATGTCGCCGGTGAGCTCGTCGAGGTGGATGCCGGTGGTCTGCGCATCGTCGGAGTCGAGGTCGTAGGCCTTCAGCACGCCATCGGAGACGCTGTCCCACGTCGGGTCGAGCACCGCGGTGTCGATCTCCAGCCAGTCGGTCGGGGTTCCGATCCCGCCGACGCCGCCGGCTTCACCCGCGTACATGGTGATGTCGACGCCGGTGACGTCGATGGTCGACCTGCCGTCGGCGTCGAGGATGCGCATCGGCGAGTGCAGTTCGACGTCGCCGTTCGTGGAGTGGATGTGGCCGACGAGCATGTCGCCGACGAGTTCCGTGGCGGTGATGTCGCCGTCCGTGCGGATGAAGATCTGTGCCACGTTCACCGTCATGCCGGGGTCGTCCACCGGGCCGGTGTGGCCG
Source organism: Microbacterium sp. W4I4 (assembly GCF_030816235.1). NCBI lineage: Bacteria > Bacillati > Actinomycetota > Actinomycetes > Micrococcales > Microbacteriaceae > Microbacterium > Microbacterium sp. W4I4. The sequence goes on along the minus strand of NZ_JAUSXT010000001.1, from coordinate 352,780 downwards.
GCTCCTCCGGTCCACGCGACGTCGGTGCCGATGACGATGTCGATCCGGGTGTCCGAGGCGGGGTCGCTCGTCACGTTGTGCGCGGCGCTGTCGATCGTCGTCGTGAAGCAGGTCTTGGGCTCCTGGCCGCCGGTGGTGACGTGGCAGATGTCGATGTCGTCGCCGGCGCGCACTTCGGTGAAGTCGTAGGTCGAGTCGATCTCGCCGTCGACGTCGGTGCCCAGGGCGCGGAGGATGTGCGCGAGGTCGGCATCCGACACGTCGGGACGGAAGTGGGTCTCGTATCTGCCGGAGCCTGTGCCGCAGTCGCCTGGGTAGGCGCCGGTGCAGCCGCCGCGCTCGATCGAGTCGCCGTCATTGATCGCGGGTGTGTACGTCGACGGGAAGGCGAACCCGTAGTAGGTGGACGACGAGGACGGCTCGTACATGTCGACGATGACGAGCACGAGCTCGCTCGGGTCGTCGCCGTTCTTGGAGTCGTTGAGCACGACGTCGACGTCGTCGCCCGCGCGGATGCGATCCATGACGATGGTCGCGGCAGTGCCGAGTGCGGTGTCGGTGCGGCGGAAGTACGTGAGGTCGACGACCACGTCCCAGCCGGCGTCGAGTGTGACGACAGGTGCCTTGTCGCACGGGGCGCTGCCTGCGCAGAAGTCGGGATCGGGGTGGATGTAGTGCACCAGCTCGACCTCGATCGGATTGCGCACCGGGTCGGGGTTCTGGTGGGTCGGGCTCTGGTGTCCGATGTCGCCGTGCGGGGCGTCGATGTCGATGACGTTGGTGCGGATCAGTTCGTGACCGGAGCCGGAGAGGATGTCCCCCGAGGCGTTGAAGATCTCCGTCTCGCCGAGCGGGTTCTCGATGTAGTCGTCCAGGCGGATGAAGGGCTGGCGCACCGGGCAGGTGAACGCGCACGTGTTGTGGATCTGCACGTAGGTCGGGGGGAAGGTGTACTCGATGTCGAAGTCGAACGTCGTGTTCGGGTCGTCCTCGCTGAGCGAGGCGTTCGCGGCGGCGCCGTTGTCCCAGATCGTGTCGACGCGGATGTCGATGCGCGGCGGGTTCTGCGCGTTCACGACGTCGATGATGTTCGTGACGAGGTTGAGGCTCGACGCGTTGAGGATGCGCACGAAGTCCCAGGTCTGCTGGAACTCGAAGCGTCCGACGCCGCCCCAGATGCTGCCCTCGGGTCCGCCGATGATGGACAGGTCGTTGGCGAGGAACCGTGCCTGGGCGCCGTGGTCGTACTCGATGTCGTCGACGGTGATGGTCGTGCCGGAGAGCGTGCCCTGCGTGTGGGTGTCCGTGAACGGGTCGTCCTGGTAGCAGTGCCCGGCGTCGTCGCAGACGCGCAGGTTGACGATGGCGGTGATGGCGCCGGTGGCGTCGATCTGGAGGATCGGGTTGGGCTCGCCGAGCATGATCACCCTGGTCTCCCAGAAGATCTCCCTGCGCAGCGCGGAGTTGCTCCCCTCTGCATCGCCGTCGTTGCCGCCGTCGAAGAGCCCGCCCGAGGTGCTGGCGTGGCGCCGCATCCGATCGATCCGGTCGTTGACCTGCACGGTCAGGTCGGAGGTGGTGATCACGCTCAGGTGACGACCGACGACCTTCGCCTCGAGGGTCGGGAAGATCTTGGCGTAGGAGTCGGTGTCGCCGCCGCCGCAGTCGCATTCGGCGAACGCGTCGGCGTTGAAGTCGACGCCGAGCCACTCGGAGAGGATGGCCGTGTCGACGTGCCCGACGATCGCCGCGTTCGCGAGGAGCGTCGTGCGCGTGTAGCCCTCGATGTTGATCTGGGAGGATGCGTCGGAGTCGGCGCCCAGCGCGATCGCATAGGTGTAGGTGTGCGCGTACGCCTTGGCCGCGTCGACGAAGGACCCGATCCGCACGTGCCGGCCGGTCAGGGCTCCTCCGACCTCGGTGAGGGTGTCCGCGTCGTCGCCGCCGACGCCGATCAGCACATTCGCCTCGGTCTCGGCGGAGGCACCGAGACCGCCGACATCGGCGACGGAGTCGGCGAAGCCGGAGAACGCCGTGTGCGATTCGACGGCGAGACGGTCCCCGGCGGTGAGAGTGCCGTTCGTGGTGGTCCTGGTGGAATAGGCCCCGCGGGCGTCCGTGGATCCGAAGGACCCGCCGACCAGACCGCCCTGCTGCGTCGAGGCGAGCACCTTGGGCTGCAGGTTGCTGTAAGCCGCGATGGTGAGGTCATCGGTCGCTGTGATGACCGCGCCGGAGACGATGGCGATGTCGTTGTCGATCGTGGTCGTGGCCTGTGCGTCGGAGTCGCCGATCGAGATCGCGCCGCCGCCGGCGTTGCCCGCGACGCCCGTGGCCTGCGCCGTGCCGTGCGTGGTGATGGTCACGTCCGTGCCCCGGATCGCGGCGCTGCCTTCGACCGTGACGCTCACCGTCACGGTCGTCGCCGCGGTCGAGCTCGCGGTGGAGACGTTGATCGCGCCACCGCCACCACCCGCGGCGGTCGCCGAGACGATGCCGTCGTTCGAGTTCGCCGCGCCGGAGGGACCGCCGATGCCGTTGAGGCGCTGTGTGCCGCTGGTCGGCGAGATCTGCAGGACCAGTCGCTGGATGCCGCTGCCGTTGCCCGTGAGGTCGAGACCCTCGACGCGGAAGATGTGCGGGTAGGCACCGCCGTCGGTGAGGTTCATCGCGGAGCCGTTGAAGCCCGTGGACAGCTGGAAGCTGGATCCGTTCGCTCCGACGACCCAGTACCCGTGCAGGTCCTGCAGCGGGCCGAGGGTGCGCGTGGTCGTCGCGTTGAGCTGGTGGCGCACCGTCGTGGCGCTGGCACCGGCGTTGAGCGAGATCGCGACGACGCTCGCACTTCCGGCCGCGCCGTCGTCGCCGAGAATGCCGCCGGCGAATGTGCTGTTGCACACCGCGTTGGCACCGAGAGCGATGCCTCGGGCGTTGCAGTACGTCGTCGCGAGCCGCAGCTGCGAGCCGTTCACGCGGATCACGTAGTAGGTGGCGCCGTTGGAGAGCCCGCCGATCGCGGCGCCGTTGGTGAAGTACTGCATCGGCGTGCCGCTGGAGGGGACGGTGTCAGCAGCGACCGTGATGGTGTTGCCGCTCACGTTCGACGACGAGAAGAAGTTCGCCGCCGGTGCCGCATGGTAGGTGACGTACTGCCCGTTGCTCAGGCTGCCCGTGATGCGATCGGTGGCCGTGTCGATCTGACCGGGTGTCGCGACGGCCTGCGGCGGGTTGGTCACGTCCACCGACGTCGACTGCAGCTTGAGGTGCGTCGCATCGATCTTGTAGACCTTGTACACGCCTGCCGCGAGCCCGCCGATGGCACCGCCCACCGGCTGGTAGACGACCAGGTCGCCGGTCTCGAAATGGTGCGATTGGAAGCCGAAGTCGATGATGTCTGTGTCGGGGTCGATCGTCGCGCCTTCAATGACGTCCGTGGTGGACGGGTCGTCGAAGGTGAACTCGAGCCCGAGCTGAAGACTGTTCGCACCGGTCACGATGATGTTGATGCTGCGACCGTTGAGGCCCGTCGCGACGGGGGCGCCGGCATTCTGCGTGTCGTAGACGACGAGCTGGCCCGTGTAGGCGTTGTGCTGCAGAGCGAACGAGATCGTGTTGCCCGAGACCGTGCCGGCATTGAAGGTGCCGTCGGAGCTCGGCGGCGGCGGTCGGTTGCTCGTCGCGTCGATCGTGATCGTTCCGCTCGCGCTGGTGATCGAGGCGCCGCCCGTCACGACGAGCGAGACGGTGGGTGTCATCGTCGCCGAGGCCGAGAATGTCGAGATGCGCAGCAGACCGCCCGAGGCGCTGGAGGTCGCGGCATCCGCATCGTTCAGGCTCTCCGCCTTCGCGGTGATCGCGCCCGTGGTGAGGATGACGCTCGCGGCGCCGCCGAGGGTCGTCTTGACGTGGGGTGTGCCCTTCGCTGTGGAGTTGGAGCTGGAGATCTCCAGGAGTCCGCCCGCCGCGTTGTCCATGCCCGCGCGCGCGAGGTCCTCCGCCTTCGCGAGCACCGTGAGGCTCGACCCGCCGCTGGAGGTGCCTCCCGAGACGACCCGGACGTGTCCGAGCAGGTTCGCCTCGGTCGTGCCGCTCGCCTCCGCCGTCGGGTTCGCCGACGGTGCGATGCTGGCGAATCCACCCTGAGTGCGCTCGAAGTGCGCGAGCGCGTAGTCGCCGGAGAGTGATTCGAGGGTCACACCGCCCGACGGCGCCGCGAGGGTCGCTCCGGCCTCGACCTCGGCCTTCGTCGTGGCCTTCGCGACGGCGTCGAGGCTCGCGGTTCCGATCGCGAGCAGCCCGGCGCTGGCCATCTTCGAAGACGCCTCGACGCGGTTGGTGTCGATGAAGTCGCTGCCGTCGAAGTTGTGCCACGCCGACACCGTCACGTTGCCCGAGGTCGACCGGATCAGTCCGCTGCCCGTCACGGCGGACCGGATGCTCGACTCGTCGGTGGCGTCGACATCGGCGGTGCCGACTGCTGCGAGAGCCGCCAGCTGCAGCGCCCGGTACTCGGCAGAGGCCGATGTGCGGACGTCGGCGCGGACCAGGACGGAACCCGTCGCGACGAGCGTTCCGCCCACGAGAGCGCGTACCGTGACCGAGACGGTCGCCTGCTGGCTTCCCGCGTTGATCGCGACGCCCAGCGCCCCGCTGAAGCCGCGCCCGGCGGATTCCGCGTGGGCCGAGACGATGGCCAGGATATTGGCGGATCCGATCGCCCCCGACACGCCGTGGAATCCGGCGTCGACGCTGCCGCCGCTGGTCGCCGTGCCGCTGACGAGCCCGATGCCGACGCCGATCGACGCGGCGAGGGCGTATCCGTCGACCTCCGAGTCGCCGAGCGAGCGGGCGATGACGTTCAGGGCGCCGGTCGCGCTGACGGAGGTGCCGGTGCCGACGGCGGCGAGGACGGTGGGCGAATTGATCGCCGTCGCCGTCGCGCCGGATGCGCTCGCGACGAGAGAAGCACCGCCGAGCGATGCGCGGGCGAATGCCGGCGCGACGGTCGTCGGCTGGGCGTTGCCTGCGATCGTGTTGTACGTGTAGGTGGGCTTGATGGCCGCGCCCGAGGTGTCCGTGTTGACTCGCGCGCGAACCGTCACGCCCGTGCCGCTGAGCGCACCGCCGCCCACCGTGTACGCCTTCACGATCGGGCGCAGGTCCGCCTTCGTCGTGATCTGTCCGGCCGCGATCGCACCGGCGCTGAACCCGGTGCCGTCGGCGATGGCAGTGACGACGGCCGCGGCTTCGATCAGTATGCTGCCGCCGCCGTCGGCGTGCAGCTCGGCGCGGTGACCGAGGTACGCGAGCACGGTCGGCGTGGCGGTCGCGGTGCCGTGCACGAGAGCGCCGGCGAAGAGCAGGCCGAAGCCCGCCGCGATCGCGTCGGCGAGCACGTGCGCCGTGTAGTCGGTCTTGACGGAGATTCCGGATGCCGTGGAGGTCGTGACGTTCGTCGGGTCGGCGGCATCCGCAGCCGAGGCGCCGTCGACGGGCCCGATCCAACTGGCGACGGTGGTGGAGTCGGTCGTCGACAGCGAGACTCCGGCGAGTCCGATGACCGAGACGCCGACGCTGGTGCTCGAGGCGACGGGGCTGCTCGTGCCGCCGGCTGTGAGGGAGACGGACCCGCCTGTGACGTCGGCCCGGTCGTCGATGTGCGCGGCGATCGTGCCGCCGGTCGTCGCCTGCAGGTCGACCGCGGAGATCGAGATCGGCGAGATCGCGATGCTCGTGCCCTCGACGCTCGCGTTCGCCGTGCGCGTGGCGGTCAGGGTCACGGCGCCCGACCCGAGGGTCACGGTCTCGTCGTCACCGATGAAGGCCTCGGTCGTGCCGCCGATCGTGGAGACGGGGTTGGTGACCAGGACGTCGGCGACGGCGGCGAAGCCCACCATGTTCGCCTCGGTGTGCGCGTCCGGCGTCGCGATCGCCTGGATCGTGAGCGACGTGCCCGACACGGTCTTGCCGTTGCCGACGAAGGCCCGGGTGCTCCCCTGCGACCGGGCGTCGGGTTGCAGCAGCTGCACGCCGATCGCGCCGCCCGAGACGCCGCCGGCGAGGGCGGTCGCGTCGTCGTCGGAGGTCGCGCTCACCAGGACGGTGCCGCTGACGCTCGCCCCGCCGAGAGCCGCTTCGGTCGACGAGCTGACGACGGCCAGCGCGTACGCGACCGACACCGCGATGAGGCCGATGGAGATGATGTCGGATGCGTCGGCCAGGGCCGTGTTGTGCGAGTTCGCGGTGGCGGTGGCCGAGGTGCCGCTGGTGACCTGGCCCAGGTAGTTCGCCTTGGTGCTGCCGCTCACAGCCGCACTCGGGAGCTTCACGTCGACGGTGAGCAGGCCGATGGTCGGTCCGTCCGACTCGGCGGTCGCGTTGTAGGTCGAATCGGCCGTGACCGTGAACGCGCCGGTGCCGCCCGCGGTGCCGCTGTCGCCGCCCGCGATGGTGTGGCCGCTGACGAGCGCGATCGTCTCACTGCCCGACATCGCGACACCGCCGAAGCTGGCGAAGTCGCTGGTCGCGAGTGCGTCGGCGCGGGCGTCGGCGTTGATCGTGAACGACGACGCGGCGGTGACGGCGCCGTTGAGCTTGGCGCTCGTCGAACCCGAGACCGTCGCCTTGGCGCTCATCAGGTTGAATCCGCCGCCCAGGCCGCCGCCCGCGCCGCGGATCTTGGATTCCGCGACGTTCTGGTACCCGCCGCGTGCACCGGTGGCCAGGTGCGCATCGATGGACAGGGCACCCGAGAGCGCGATGTTCGCGTCGGCGTCGATCACGGCATCCGTGTTCGACGAGACGATCGCCTCGGACACGATCACCGTCGCGCCGCCGAGAAGGCCGATCGTGACGACCTTGGTGTCGCTGAACGCGTCGTTGCTCGCGATGGCCGTGACGGAGAGGGCTGCGGTCCTGATCGTCGTCGAGGGGATGTCGCCGTCGAACGACGCCGTGGTCGAACCGGCGATGGTGACGAGGCTCTTCTGCGCGCTCACGCTGAGCGTCGCGGATGCCGACACCGAGGTGGTCGAGGCCGCTGCGACGTTCGTGGCCGTGGCGTGGACGCTCACGGCGCCGCCGGGTGCCGATACCGAGGCGCCCGCGAGCACGAGTGCCCGGGTCGAGGCGGCCGAGGTGATCCGCGCGTCCGCGACGTTCACCGCTGCGGCTCCGAGGCCGCCGATCGAGACGATCAGCACATCGGTCGTCGCGGAGTTGTGGCTCGTCGCACCGACTTCCACGCCCGCCGCGCCTGCCGTGACATCGCCCTGCACGCTCGCCGTGGTCGCGCCGCCGACGAGGGCGGACGGCACGGAGACGCTGACGCCGAAGAGCGCGCCGCCAGCGCCCATGCCGGTCGTGACGGTCGCGACGTTCGTCGAGGTGGCGTTGAAGGAGACCTTGCCGCTGCTCGTGATCTGCTGGTCGTCGTTCGCATCGGACGAGGATGCCGTCACGTCGGCCCCGGAGGAGATCTCCGCGACCGCCACGCTGACGGCGATGCCTGCCAGGCCGCCTGCCGCGACCACGACCAGATCGGCCTTGGCCCTGCTGCCGCCCGTCGCGGTGACCGACACCGAGGTCGACGAGGTGACGTCGCCGTCGAGCCGGGCGGCGACCGCCGCGGCCTGCGTGGCCATCGCGACGAAGACCGCGCCGCTGCCGAAGAGGGCCGCGGCGACGTTCTCGCCCTTCGCGATCGCTTCGATACGTCCGCTCGAGCCGAGCACCAGCGCGGTCACGGACACTGCCCCGCTGCTGGAGATCGACGCGCCGTCGGCGACGGTCGCCGTGATGTCGGCATCCGCCGTCACCTCGGCCACGGCGACGGCGACGTTGAGTCCGAGACCCGAGATGCTGACGACGAGGACATCAGCGGTCGCGCGGTTCTCGGCAGCGGCCCGCACCTGGGCGCTCGCCGATCCGCCGATGATGCCGGAGAGCGTCGCGGTGGTGTGGCCGGAGACCGTGGCTATCGGGATCATGGCGCTTACGGCGATCCCGCCGATCGCGACGCTCGGCGTGCTGGCCGTCACCACGTTGGTCGCCTCGGCGTTGACGGCTACGGAGCCGGATGCCGTGATCGACCCGCCGAGCTCCGCCTCGGTGTCGCGGTCCATCGTCGCGATCGAGACGGTGAACCCGAGCGCCGCGGCTCCCGTGGTGATGTTGAGCGTCTGCCCCGTCATCTGCTGCCGCTGGCCGAACGCCTGCACGGAGACGCCTCCGCCGATCGTCACGGCGCCGTGCGCGAACGATGCGGCGCGGGTGAGACCGGAGTAGGTGATCACCGCGACGATGCCGCTGAGGCCGATTCCGACGCCGCCCACGACGCCGATGGCCCATGCGGTGGGGTCGAAGGCGTCGGTCGCCGTGACGGTGATACCGCCGATCGCGCCGCCTGCGCCGATCGCCACGTCGCCGATGAGCGCCGTCGTGTCGCCCGATACCTCGATGACCGAGATGGCTGCGCCGACGCCGCCGAGGGCGATCGTGATGCCGACGGCGTATCCCGCGGCCGTCTTGTCGGAGTGCGCCGTCACGAAGATCCCGGCGGCTGCCTTGAGCACGTCGGCCGAATCGTCGATGTGGGCGGTGGTCGAGCTGGTGTCGGTGAGCACCAGGATCTGTCCTGCGACCGCCACTGCACCGACGGTGCCGGTGACGGCGATGATCGTGACGTTCTCGTCGAGGTCGGCCGTGACGCGCACGGCGCCGCCTGCGGAGACTACGGCCGTGCCGAAGATCCCGGCATCCACCCTGCCCGCGATGTTCAGGATCGCGATGCCCGCGCCGATCGCTCCCGCGCCGCCCGCGACGGCGCCGGCGAGGACGAAGACGTCGACGCGCTCGCGCGCCACGACCTCGACGTCGGCGAGCATCGAGTGGACGGTGCCGTAGATGCCGGCCGAGACACCGGAAGGCGGGGCGGGCTGCGAGAACTGGTCCGCGGTCGGGCTCGACTCGGAGTAGGAGCCGGCGACGCTCGAGTCGGATGCCGCCGCGCCGCCGAACACCCGGAATCGGTAGTCGTCGTCGGCGTTCGCCCAGCGGTCGAGATCGACGATCGGGGTGGCGTCAGCGCTCGCGATGGCGACCTTCGCGCGATACCTGTGGCCGCCGAAGGTGACATAGTCGCCGGTCGCGTACGCCGCACCGAGGAGGAACGCCGCGGTGCCGTCGGCGGGGGCGCCGTCGAGTGCCGACTTCCAACCGTCCTTGACGGCGTACCAGGAAGTGCTGTTCGCCGGATCGGCAGCACCGGCCGAGACGTCGACGGTCGCCTGGTACCTGGTGCCGTCGAAGGTGACGTAGTCGCCCTTCGAGTACGCAGTGGCGCTGTTCCAGGCCGGTGCGGGGGCGTCGCTGCCCTCGCCCGAGGCGACCTGATCGGCCTGGTGCTGGCCGTCGGTCCCTTCACCGTCGGTGGCCGTCTTCGGCACGTCCTCCTGCCAGATCGTCGCGTTCGAGCCGGGCGTGACGTTGGTGCTGTTCTTCTTCGCGATCCACGTCTTCGAGTTGTAGGTGACGACATCGCCGGAGGCGTAAGGGGTCGTGCTGCTCCATGCCCCGCGGTGCGGACCGTGCGCGTCGCTCGAGTACGACGCGGTGGGCGCGGTGCCGATCGACCAGACCGAGACGGCGCCGGCGACGCCGACGAATCCGCCGCCGATCGAGACGGCGTAGGACTGGACGTGCTTGATCGCGAGGGCGTTCACGCGGACGTCGCCCTTCGCCCAGACATCGGTTCCGGTGGCGAGATAGGCGTTGACGGTGATCGAGGCGACGCCGATGTCGACTCCTCCGGAGGCGCCGACGAATCCGCCGGCGACGCCGCCCGCGAAGGTGAGCGAATCGAACACGTCGGTGGCGATCACCGCGACCGCCTGCGCGTCGTCGACCCCCGCGGCGATGGTCCCGGCGCCCTGGTTCACCCTCGTGCCGAGGTCGAGGTACGCGCGGGTCGTGACGGTGAAGATGTTGACCCCGATGTTGGCCGTGACGCCCACGAAGCCGGCGCCGACGCCCGCGACGAGTCCGAAGAGCTTCTCCGTCGACTGCGCCTGGACGACGAGCCCTCGGAAGATCGTCGTGGGCAGGCCGTTCGCGCCGATCGTGCCGTTCGAGACGCCGCTGAGCCCGCCACCGAGCGCCTTGACGATGACGGTGCTGCTCTGACCGATGTATGCGCGCGTCGTCTTGTCGATGACCGCGACACCCACGCCGACGCCGACCCCGACGTAGCCGGCGGCGATCGAGGCGGTGATCAGGATCAGCTGCGAGGCGTCGTTCGCGAACACTCCGATGTTGTTGTCCGCCCGCAGCGTCACGCCGATGCCGGTGAAGGCGTTCGTGTACTCCTTGATGACCGTGACGCCGACGGTGCCCGCCACGCCGACGGTTCCGCCGCCCGCCGCGGCGTTCACCGAGACGACAGCAGTGCGTGCGTCCGCGCGCACCTCGATGTTGTTGCGGGCGTTGACCACGGCGCCGCCCGCGATCGAGGCATCCGTGTGCAGCTCGACGACCCGGACCGCCACCGAGGCGCCCACCCCGGCCGACCCGCCGATGGCGATCGATGCCGCGATGCCGAGTGTGCGGAAGCTGTTGACGGCCGAGACGAGCACGGATTGGCTGCCGTCCGCCGAGCCGCTGTTCGTGACGCAGGCGACGTCGCCGTCGGCGCAGTTGATCCTGGCGCCGCCGCCGATCGTCGCGGTGGTGTGAACGGTGACCACGGCGATGGAGCCGGACAGGCTCACGGCCGCGGTGCCCCGCGCCGCCGGCGGCGATGCCGATCGAGCCGAGGTAGTCGCTGTTGGATGCCGTGACCGCGACGCCGCCGAATCCGGCGCGCACCGGTGCAGTGATGATCTGCGGACCGATCTCGGAGCCGGGCCCGGCGGGGAGCACTCCCGAGGGGACGAGGCTGTGCGAGCGTCCGCTGCCGGTCGACGTGAAGTCGATGGGCGTCCCGCGCGCGATGTCGGCCGCGGTGTTGCAGTCTTCCTTCTTGCCGGTCGCCTCGCACTTCGTGCGCACGAGCTGCACGTGGCTGAGATCGACGGCGTCGGCGGGGTTCGCCGTGAAGAGGTAATAGGTCTGTCCGTCGACCAGACCGCCGATCGGGGTTCCTCCGCCGGCGCTGTAGACGACCGGGTCGCCGTTGTGGAGCACCATCGGAGTGGTGCCGTCGTCCTCGTAGAGCACGTACGGGAGCACGATGTAGTTCGAGCCGACGTGCACGGCGCGTTCGGCGGTGAACCGGGCCGAGACGTCGGAGGCGACTCCGGGCTCGGTGGTCGGGACGAATCGGTGGTTCTCGCCCATGATCACGCCGGCGGGGAGCGACAGTCCGGTGACGGTGAATCCCGGTGCGCAGGAGAACTCGCTGGATCCCGCGGTGAGCGGAGGTCCGCGCTTCGTGCACAGCTGGATGGCCGTGGCGGAGACGGGGATGACGAAGTACGTTCCGCCGTCGATGAGGCCGGCGATCGCACCGCCGCCGCCGGCGTCGTAGATGACCTGCTGGCCGTACTTGAAGCCGTGGTTGTAGCCGAGGTTGATGGTCGCCCCATCGGCCTGGAGCCCCTTGCCGTCGAACGGGCTCTGCGGGAACGGCACCGGCCAGCCGCCGAGGGTGCCGCGCGGGTCGAATCGGGTGTCGGTGCCCGTCGTCGCGTAGCTTCCCGCGTTGACGGTCGCGTGCGTGATGTGGCCGGCGAGTACCAGCGCGGTGACCCTGGCGCCTGCGCCGATGGTCGCGGAGGTGGTCTTGGTGACGACCGGGACCGCCACGCCCGCGCCGACGGCCGCCGTGCCGGCGACCGAGATGTTCCCGGCGATCGAGAACAGCGTGAGTGCCGAGTCGGCCGAGACGATGACGTTGCCGCCGGCGCGGAGGTCGGCCGCCGAGCCGATCGTCGACGTGGTGGTGATCGTGATGACGGGAACGGTGACGTTGACGTTCACCGCTGCGGTGCCGCCGCCTCCCCCACCGACCGAGATCGACTTGAAGTCGTCGTGAGAGGCCGCCTCGACGACGATGTCGCCGTTCGCCCGCACGATCGAGGCGGCGCCGATCGATGCTGCGGTCGTCTTCGTCACGGCCTGGACATCGACGCCCACACCGATGCCCGCCGTGCCGCCGACGGCGAGCACGCCGGCGAGAGCCAACAGCTCGATATCGTCGGATGCACGGACGACCACGTCCTGCGTGAGGGTCGGACCGGCGTTCGTGCACGATGTTCCGACGCAGTTGACCCGGGCGGCGTCACCGATCTCCGCCGTCGTGGTGTCGTCCAGCACGGTGATCGTGACGGACCCGCCGACCCCGACCGATTGTCCACCTGCACCGCCGACCGCCAGGAGCAGGTGATCCCCGGTCTGCTCGGCCTCGACGGTCAGATCGTCTCGCGCCCTGACGTCGGCGCCGTCGTCGATACGTGCGGCGACGTGGCTGTCGCGGACGACCACCGCGACGGAGGCGCCGACCCCCGCGCCGCTCGTCGACACCGACAGGTTGCCGCTCGCGAGGTCTGCGGATGTCGTCTTCTGCGCGTGCACCGTGATGTCGTCAGCGGCGTCGACGAGCGAGTCACCGATCTCGGCGAGAGTCTGCGGCGACGATCCGCCCTGGCCTGCGACCATGACGAGAACCGAGCCTGTCGCCGCGACCGAGCCGGCGCTCGCGGCTCCGGCCACGGCGAGCACGAACCAGTCCTCCGACGAGACGGCTTCGACGAGAACGGAACCGCCCGCGCGGACCGAGGCGTCGGCGCCGATCCACGCCCGGACATCGGAGTTGGAGATCTCCACGACCACCGTGATCCCCACCCCGGCGGAGTCCTTGCTCAGCGCCAGTGTGCCGCCGACATCGACGATCTCGAGGTCGTCCTCCGCGCGCACGGTCAGGTCCTGCGCGGAGCCGCCGGCGCTGCCGACCTGGTTGATCTCGGCGCCATCGCCGATCCAGGCGCGTGTGGAGAAGTTCAGGATGCTGACGATGAACGCGCCCGTGACCGCCGCGCCACCCGAGCTCGCCGCGCCGGCGATCGCGACGTTCGTGAGCTTCAGCCAGTCGATCTTGCCCTTGATGGGGTCGGGCACCTCGGGCACGAGCGGGACAAGCGTGCTCTTCGCGGTGACGGCGATCGCGCCCGTCGCGTCGACACCGGTCGGCGTGCCGACGGTCGAATCGATCCAGGCTCGCGTGCCGACCTCGAGGAAGTCGACCAGGAACGCACCGCCGATCGCCGATCCCGAGCCGGTGGACAAGGGCGCCCGCGATCGCGAGGTTCTGCAGGCCGATCGCCTGGTCGGCGGTGACGGCGACGCCACCCGCGGGAGCATCGAGATCGGCTCCCGCGCCGACGCTCGCCTCCGTGGTCAGCAGCAGGATCTGCACGGCGGCGCTTCCGGCGACGGACGTGCTCTTGCCTCCGCCCGCTGCGAAGGACCAGACGATGAAGTCGTTGCGCGCGCCGTCGGGGAGAACCGCGGCGACCGTGATGCCGGTCTGTCCCGTGACCTGGGCGCCGCCGCCGATGGCGGCGACGTTGTCGGCATCCTGCACGTTGAGGCCGATCGTCGCGCCGACCTTCGTGCCGCCGGAGTCGAGGTCGATCGCCGATCCGACTCCGAATGCGTACGCCCGCAGGAGCAGTTCCGACCTCACGACGACGGCACCGGTCGTCGCGGTCACGACCGTGTTCGCTGCGATCCGGGCGATCGAGGTGGCGACCAGCCAGTTGACCGCGACCGCCGCCGCCACAGCGGTGGTGCTGCTCTGCTGCGAACCGGAGGTGCCGGACTGCCCGGACTGGGCGCCATCGGCGCCCTGGGCGCCGTTCGAGCCGTTCGTGCCGCCGTTGGAGGACGGCAGGCCCGCGGTCGAGTCCTTCGTCCCCTGCGTGTTGGGGTTGCCGGCGCCGTTGACCTGCTCGTTCGACTTCTGGTCGCCGCTCGAATCCGATTCCTCCGCGCCCTTCGCACTCGCGACCGACCGGGCCTCGGTGCGCGCTTCGGAGAGGGCGAGCACCTCGACGCTCGTGCCCTGCATGTCGCGGGTGATCTCGGCGAGCGTGTCCCATTCGACGACGGCGTTGATCGCGAGATCCACGCCGACCGCGGTGCTCTTGCCCGCGGCATCCGCCTTGCCCTCGGTCTTGACCCACAGGGTGTGCACCGCCCGGATCGAGATGGCGCCGGTGCCGATGTAGTCGGTGCCGGAGGTGCCGACGCGGGCCGTCACGTCGTCGTCGACACTGACGACGAGCGCAACCACGGGCGTGACCGCCGTGCCGCCCTCGGTGCCGCCCTCTGCCTTCGTGCTCATGTCGCGCAGGCCGTTCGCCGCGACGGTGAGTCCCGCTCCGCCGGTCAGCGCCGCGCCGTTCTGCACCTCGGCGCGCACGTCGCTGCCGTCGATGACCTGCAGGGCGAACGAGGCGCCCACACCGGTCGCAGAGCCCACCTCGGCGCGGCTGGTCGCCTGCACCGCATCGCGCTCATTGCTGCGCGCGGTCACCGAGCCCGCCGCGGAACCGAGGGTGACGACGGCGCCGGTGCTGATGAGCGCATCGACGGTGCTGTCGAGGATGTTGATCGCGAGCGCACCGGCCACCCCCACGCTGGTGGCCTTGCTTGCCCCGGCACGGGCGATGCTGGTGACCTCGTGCTCGAACAGGCGGAACAGGGTGTCGACGGCGGGGCTCGGCGGCAGCTGATCGCCCGAGCCGACCGTGGCCGATGCCTGGTGGATCCACTTGTGCTGGTCGTCGCGCTTGTAGAAGCCCGCGACGTTCGCGCCGTCGGCCTGGGTGAGCTGGAACCACGAGTCCTTGTCGATCTCGTCCTTCGGCAGCTCGGACTTCTCCTTCACCGTGAGCTTCGTGACGAACACCCAGGCGCCGCCGTCGCGCTTCCAGACGCTGCCGGCGGGGTGGCCGTCCTTCGCGGTCTTCAGCAGGTAGTACTCGCCGTCGGTCGCGCCGGCGGGCAGCGTCGCGACGGTGCCGGTCAGGCTCACGTCGGTCTCGAGGCTCCAGTTCGAGCCGTCGAACTTGTAGAGGCCGTCGTCGCCGCCGTCGCCCGCGCTGGTGCGCACGAACGCGAGGTCGTCCTTGGACGGCCCGGGCAGCTGCTTCCCGGACTCGACGAGCTCCCAGCCGCTGCCGTTCCAGCGCCGCACGACGTCGTCGTCATCGCCACTGAGCATCCCTGCGGTGACCGTCAGCCCGGCTGCGGTGATCGTCGAGGCGCCGGTGATCGCACGCACGACGATCGTGACGACCTGCACCGCGACTCCCGCACCGATGCCGACAGAGCCATCGGTGGCGGAGTCACCGGCGGCCTCCGCCTTCGAATCCGTGTCGCCGCGCGCCTCCAGCGCCACAGCTCCGCCGGCGTCGATCGTGATGCCGCCGGCGAACAGGGCGCGCACGGTGCTCGCGACGACGTTGATCGCGATCGCACCGGCGATCGAGACGCTGCTGCCGCCGTTCTCGCCGGATGCGGCCTTCGGCGTGGAGCTCGTGGACGAGCCGCCGCCGGCGTTCTGCTGCTTGCTCTGGTTGGCCTTGGCGAGGTTGGCGTCGGCCTTCTGGTTGACGTCCTTGCCGCCTCCGCTCGAGCCCTCCGAGGGGGATGCGCCCTTGGTGGCTGCGGTGGCCTTGGTCTCGACCTCGACTCGCTGATGGGCGGTGAGGGAGACGGCGCCGGTGGTGTCGATGCTTCGAGCGCTGGATGCTTCGGCGACGATGTCGTCGAGCACTGCCAGGGCGAGCGAGACGCCGATCCCGGCGGAGCTGCCTGCGACGGTCGACCCGGTGGCGGTCGTTGTCGCGGTGACGTTCTGGGTGGCGGAGGCGGTGATGCTCGAGGCTGTCAGGGTGCTGCCTGCTCCGAGCGAGGCGATGGTGCGGATGGATGCCACCACGATGGCGACGGAGGGCACGATGGTCACGGATCCCGACTTGCCGCCGGCCTCTGCCTGGGTCGTCAACGTGACATCGTGTGTGGCGGTGAGCGTCAGTGCTCCTGCTCCGGTCATTGGTGGGCCGCGCGTCGGGTCGCTCACCTGGGAGATCCCGGCGAACACGCGGTGGGTGGGCAGGTTCAGGGCGATGGCTGCGCCGAGGCCCACGGTGGCCCCGCCGGACTGGGTCGCCTTGGCCGATGCCTTGTCGGTGCTCTTCGAGCCGGCGGTGATGACGACGGCACCGCCGCCGACGATGGCGACCCCGGGAAGGGGGGTCGGTCCGGGGTGCGGTCCCGGTGCCGGGTCGCCCAGGACTGCGGCGGAGGTGTCCTCTTCGACGAGGTTGAGCGCGAACGCACCGGCGATGCCGAGGCTGCCCCCGGTGTTGCCCGCACCGGCTTCGGCTGTCGCCTCGAACGCGTGCACCGCGTCGGTGCCGACCTGTCGCACGGCGGCGGTGATCGTGAGTCCCGCCGCCTGCACGGACGCGCCGATGCCGATGCCCGCCTGGTTGATCAGGCGCACCCTGTTCACGGCGAGAGCTGCGCCGATGCCGACCGAGGTGGAGTTGGTGGCCGTGCCCTTGGCCGTCGCGGTGGCATCCGTGTTGCTGCGGGCGATGAACGTCGCCGTGCCGGTCGTGACGAGCGTCTGCCCGGCCGACAGCATCGCGAAGGTGGCCGAGCGCACCAGGTTGAATGCGAGCGCCGCCGCGACGCTGACGGAGGTGCCGTCCTCGTTCTGTGCCGCGGGGGTCGTCGATCCGCCTCCGGCTCCCCCGCTGGTGCGGCCGGACGCATTCGTGAGCTTCGCGTTCGACTTGGCGTTCGCGTCCTTGCCCGTGGTGTCCTTGCCGGTGCCGCCGGATTCTCCGGGCGCGCCCTCCGCGCTGGCTTCCGCGGAGGTGCGGGTGCTGGATGTGTTCTCGGCGGTGACGGTAACGGCGCCCTGTGCGGTGAGTCCGCGGTCGATCGTGGCCGACGCCTCGTGGTCGGCTGAGGTGAGCGCGAAGGCGATGGTCGCAGCCAGCGTCGCGCCTGCGCCGGCGCCCGTCGCACCTGTGGCGGTGGTGACCGCGGTGGCGGTCTGCGTGGCCGTCGCGATGACGGGCCCCGCCACGAAGAGCGCCGGACCGGTGAGGATTCCGGCGACGGTGCGGACGTTGTGGATCGCGATGCTCGCGACGCCGGTGAGGGATGCCGTGCTCCCTCCGCCTGCGCCGCCGATCGTCTCGGTGCTGGCTGCGTCGGTGCCGTCAGCGGTGACGGTGAGCGCGCTGAGACCGGTCGGAGCGGCGCCGACGGCGACGCCCGATTCGACAGTGGTGCTGATGAGGCTGAGCGCGACGGAGGCGCCCACGCCGACCGCGGTGCCGTTCGATCCGCCGCCGGCTTGCTTGGCCGTGGCCTTGGCAGAGCTGGTGTGACTGCCGCGCGCGGATGCGGACACGGCGCTGCCTCCGAAGTCTCCGGTGCCGCGCAGTTGCGCCGAGGTGCGCGCGTCCTTCTTGACCACGGCGAGGGAGCCGGCGATGGATGCGGAGCCGCCGCCGTTCTGCCCGGAGACGCCCGATGCCGTGTAGCTCGAGTCGCCGGCTGCCGGGTCGGACGCCGTGACGGCGACGCCTCCGGGTGCGTTCAGGACGACATCGCTCAGGAACGCCTCGGTGAGGATGCTCGCGACGATGATGCCGATGCCGATCGCCAGGCCGAGCCCGCTGCCACCGGCCGAACCGGAGCCGTCCGTGGTGCCGGCGTCTCCATCGGAGATCACGATGTTCTTCGCCCGTGCCGTGACCGCCTGCGCGCCGCTGGTCGATACGGTGCCACCGGTGATGTGGGCGCTGGTGTCGTTGTCGAGCACGACGACGGAAAGGGCGCCGGCGACGTCGATCGCGCCGTCGTCGGTGGATGCTTGACCGGCTCCGCGGTCGGCCCCGTTGCTGGCCTTGTTGTTCTGCGTCGCGCCGCCCTTGCCCGCCTTGGAGCGCGCGGTCACGGTCGATGTCTGATCGGCGAGGATCGTCAGGGATGCCGCCGTGGTCGCGATCGGCGACGTCGAGTCGATGGCGGCCTCGGTGTTCTGGGCGAGGTACACGATGGCGATTCCGGCGCCGCTGCCGGCGTTCGCGGCATCACCCGTGGCGGTGACAGTGGCCGTGTTCGTCGCGCTGATGCCGAGAGCTCCGCCGATCACCGCGTGCGCCGTGTCGGTGAAGCGGCTGATGGCATCGGCGTTCACGATGACGACGGCGACTGCCGCGTCGAACGTGCCGGGTGTGGTGCCCTCGGATCGTGACGAATCGGTCTGCGGCGTGGCCGCCGCTGTGACGGTGGAGGTCGCTGCCAGATTCACCGCGCCGTCGACATCGATGAGCGAGGTCCCGCCGATCGTGGATGCGGCCGTGGAGCTGATGATGGCCGCGTCGCCGTACTGCTTGATGAGTTCGAAGGGTCCGACGACGGATTCGGCGGTGGCCGACAGCGCCCCCGATGCGGTGATGCGGGAGGCGCCGCGCACCGCGACTGTGGCGGTGGAGTCGACGATCACCGCGTATGCGGTGGGTGCGGTGGCGTCGGGCACCACATCGGCGTGGGCGCGCAACGTGACGTCGCCGACCGCGTCGATGGTGCTGTCTTCGATGATGACCTGGGCCGTGGCGTCGTGGTCGAGGCAGCCGATGATGCTGAAGTCGTCGAAGTCGGTGCAGTCGGCGAGGTTCAGCGGCACCCCGTCCTGGTTGCTCGCCTGCGCGTCGAGGGTGAGGGCTCCGCCGGTGTACTGGGCGCCGTCGAACGTGATCCATTCGAAGTGGGCGACGAAGGATGCGAAGCCGAGATCGATGCCCCCGCGCACGACGAGCGAGTCGTGTCCGTCCCCGCCCTCGAGCGTCAGAGTCTCGCCCGCGAGCGACGGGGCGACGAAGCTGATCTGCTCGAATGCGTCGCCGCCGACCGAGCGCAGGAGCAACCGGGTCACGTCATCCGGGTCGGCGAGCAGCTCGGCGTCGTTGTCGCCGGCCGTGAGCGTATGCGTCTTGCTGCCCGGAGTGGTATCGGTGATCGGCTCGATGTTCGTGTAGGTCACCACCGAGGTCCCGAAGACGAGCGTGCCGCTCGAGGCGTCGACGGCGCGGGAGTCGAGCCCCTGCGCGCCGCGGGTGACGAGAGTGTCGAACCCTGCCGCCCCATCGAACACGACGGCGATGCCCGGATCGTCTGCGCCGAGGTCGATGGTGAGGGTGTCGTCGCCGTCCGTGCCGGTGATCCGGATCTCCGAGATCTCGGCGAGAGGACGAGTGACGCCCTGGAAGGTGACGGTGCCGTCCGGGTTGACCACGAGGGTTCCGGCCGTCCCCGTCATCGAGATCAGCCAGGGTGCGGGTACGGCGGATGCCGCAGGCTCGGTCGCGCCGATGCCGTCGGCCGGCTGCGGCGCATCGGACGGCGCGAAGGTGTCGCCGCCCGTCGGAGCGGTCGTCTCGACGACGGCATCCACGGGCGTGGGATCGGCGGGGGCCGGATCCGCGGTCACGAGAGGCGCGACCGGCTCGGGCGCAGCCTCCTCCGCGGGGGCTGGCGCGGGGTCCGTGGTCGCAGGGTCCGCAGACACGGGCTCCTGCGGTGCCGGCGCGGGCTCAGTCGTCGTCGCATCGGCGGGCGCGGGCGGGTCGGTGGGTGCCGTCGCATCCAGGGGTCGGGAGCCGAGTGAGGCGGGCTGGCCCACCACGGGCTGCGCCGTGCCGGAGTCCGGAACCCCGTAGACCTCCACGCGGATCTCGGGCTCGTCGGCCCCTGTCTCCACAGCCACGGGTACGGCGCCGATCGCGTCGCCCATCCGCGTCTCGGGCGTCTGCACCGAGTCGCCCGCAGCGAAGATGCTGAATGCCGGGCTGCTGGGTGCGCCGACGGGGAGAACGACGCTCAGCGCGACGGCGATCGCCGTCGCATAGGCGAGCGCACCGAAGGCTGCGTTGTGAAAACGCATTGCCCCGACTCTCCAGCCCATGACGCGCCCTGTCGTTCGTATTCGACAACAACAACGCGCCGGCGCACCTTCCGCGAGCGGTTCCCCCGAACCCCGGCGTCCGTCTCAGATCCCCTACGACCGGCCGTAGCCGATCTGGCGCAAACGTAGCCCTCCTTCTGCAGGGAAGTCAAGGACGATTCCCGCGCACCCCGGCGAAAGCCCATCCATTCCCGTGCGGGCATGTGAATGGCCACGCTCTGACGCGGATGTCGGGTGCTCTCCGTCGGCCGGATGCCGCCGAAGGCATGGTCGACTCAGCCGCGCCGGTACGTCAGCGGCTCCGCGACGAGGGGCTGCCAGGCCGCGCGCATCTCCGAGGAGAGCCGCACAGGGCGCCCCGACTTCGCGTCGACGAGTACGAGAACCGTCGTCGCGCGCGCATACAGCGCCTGCTGCTCCGCGGCGGGGTCGCTGTGCACCTCGTAGCAGACGTCGACACTCGAGCCGCCGAGCTTGCCGAACCAGATCTGGATGTCGAGAGGGTGTCGCTGATACGGCACCGGCGCCAGGTACTGGATCTCCTGCCGCGCGATCAGCGTCAGCAGACCTGCCGACAGGCTGGAGTCGAGGATCGCTGTGGCCGGGGCGCTCTCCCCCGGTGCCGGCTTCCAGAAGGCGCGCACGCGCGCCTCTTCCAGAAGCTTCAGCATCGAGGTGTTGTTGACGTGGTTGAACGCGTCGAGATCGCCCCAGCGCAGCTGGATCGGGATGTGCAGTCGCCCGTCCTCGCCGATCTGCTCGATCGGTGCAGCCGATGACTCGCCCAAGAACCGCCCCGACCCTAGTCGCGGGTCAGCTTGCGGTGGGTGGTGCGGTGCGGGCGCGCCGCATCCGGTCCCATGCGCTCGATCTTGTTCTTCTCGTAGGCGTCGAAGTTGCCCTCGAACCAGTGCCACTGCGACGGGTTCTCGTCGGTGCCCTCGTAGGCGAGGATGTGCGTGGCGATGCGGTCGAGGAACCACCGGTCGTGCGTGATGACCACGGCGCAGCCGGGGAACTCGAGCAGCGCGTTCTCCAGCGAGCTCAGGGTCTCGACGTCCAGGTCGTTCGTCGGCTCGTCGAGCAGCAGCAGGTTGCCGCCCTCCTTGAGCGTGAGGGCGAGGTTCAGACGGTTGCGCTCACCACCGGAGAGCACGCCGGCCTTCTTCTGCTGGTCCGGCCCCTTGAAGCCGAACTTGGACACATAGGCACGCGACGGGATCTCGATCTTGCCGACGGTGATGAAGTCGAGACCGTCCGAGACGACCTCCCACAGCGTCTTGTTCGGGTCGATGTTCGCACGCGACTGGTCGACGTAGCTGATCTTGACGGTCTCGCCGATCTTCAGGTCTCCGCCGTCGAGCGGCTCCAGGCCCACGATGGTCTTGAACAGTGTGGTCTTTCCGACGCCGTTCGGACCGATGACGCCGACGATGCCGTTGGGCGGCAGGCTGAAGCTCAGCCCGTCGATCAGCATGCGGTCTCCGAAGCCCTTCTGCAGCTTCTTCGCCTCGATCACGATCGAGCCGAGGCGGGGACCTGCGGGGATCTGGATCTCCTCGAAGTCGAGCTTCCTGGTGCGCTCCGCCTCGGAAGCCATCTCCTCGTAGCGGGCCAGACGCGCCTTGGACTTGGTCTGGCGTCCCTTGGCGCTGGAGCGCACCCACTCCAGCTCGTCCTTGAGCCGCTTGGCGAGCTTGGCGTCCTTCTTGCCCTGGATGTCCAGACGGGCGGCCTTCTGCTCGAGGTAGGTGGAGTAGTTGCCCTCGTAGCCGAGCAGACGACCGCGGTCGACCTCTGCGATCCACTCGGCGACATGGTCGAGGAAGTACCGGTCGTGGGTGACGGCGATGACGGCGCCCTTGTAGTCCTTCAGGTGCTGCTCCAGC
This sequence comes from Microbacterium sp. W4I4, assembly GCF_030816235.1. Classification (NCBI taxonomy): domain Bacteria; kingdom Bacillati; phylum Actinomycetota; class Actinomycetes; order Micrococcales; family Microbacteriaceae; genus Microbacterium; species Microbacterium sp. W4I4. The sequence continues at coordinate 330,898 of NZ_JAUSXT010000001.1, read as the reverse complement.
CACAGCACGCTCTCGGCGTCGAGGTGGTTGGTGGGCTCGTCGAGCAGCAGCAGGTCGGGCTTCTGCAGCAGCAGCTTCGCCAGCGCCACGCGACGGCGCTCACCACCGGAGAGCGGGGCGATCTCCGCATCCGCCGGTGGGGTGCGCAGCGCGTCCATCGCCTGCTCGAGCTGCGAGTCGAGGTCCCACCCGTCGGCCGCGTCGATCTCCTCCTGCAGCACGCCCATCTCGGCGAGCAGCGAGTCGAAGTCGGCGTCGGGATCGGCCATCAGTGCAGAGATCTCGTTGAAGCGGTCGACCTTGGCCTTGATGGCGACGCCGTCCTGGATGTTCTCGATGACGGTCTTGGTCTCGTCGAGCTCCGGCTCCTGCATGAGGATGCCGACGGAGAACCCGGGCGACAGCTTGGCCTCACCGTTCGAGGGCGTGTCCAGACCTGCCATGATCTTCAGGATCGTGGACTTTCCGGCGCCGTTCGGGCCCACCATGCCGATCTTCGCGCCGGGGAGGAACGCCATGGTGACGTCATCGAGGATGAGCTTGTCACCCACGGCCTTGCGGGCTCGCACCATGGAATAGATGTACTCGGCCACGAAGCAGGTCTCCTTCTGTCGGCAGGCATGCGGAACGGCTCCGGGGAGCCGACTATCCAGCCTACCCGCCTTCGTCCGCGGCCCGAGCCTGTTCGGGCTCGGGCAGTGCGGCATCGATCACCAGTCGATTTCGCGGGTGATGCCGACCAGGCAGCGGCCTCCTTGCAGCTGCGGCATCACCACGGTGACGGGATCTCCCGTGGACGGCCCCACCTGGCCTATCAGGCATTGATCCTCGCCCCAGGCGATCGAGAACTGGATGCTCTCCGCCGCGCGTCCGATCGTGGTCTCGTCCGAAGTGACCTGCATGCGGCTCCTGTCGAAGCCGGCACCGACGAGCGCGTCGATGTACGCACGCCCGTGAACGCGCTGATCCGACGCCCACACCTGTGCGGTGACCACGGTGAACACCGGCAGATTGTCGGCAGCCGTGCCATCCGGAACGAGCGCCGGCGACGACGACGACGGCTGCGGCATGACCGACGGCGGCGTCGACGATGCGGCCGAGGAGGTCCGGGGAGCGGTCGAGGAGCCGTGCGGCATGTCTGTGCACGAGGTCAGCACCGCGACCAGGGCGAGGACTCCGAACAGCCCGTGAACCGCGCGGCTGCGCGGGCCGACGGAGACGGATGACCCTCGAAGCATGCTCCGAAGTCTAAGGCCCGAGCCGAGGACCACCGCCTCCGTCGTCGCGGAATGCACTCACGTGTAGGCGAGCTCGTCCTCCCGGGATGCGTCGTCGGACGCGCTTGCGTCGACGACCGCCATGCCCTCGGCTTCCCAGCTCGCGCGCTCGGACGCACTCGGCTCGTCGGACGGCTCGGCGTCGCCTGCGGGCGCCGTCTCGGCGGCGGCCGAATACTCCGTGCTCGTGGCACGAGGACGCCGCACGAAGGCGCTCGTGCCCTTGTTCAGGTCATGGCCGATGGCATCCGCATTGATCTCGACGTCGATCCCCTTCTTCCCGTTCGTCTCCCACTCCTTGACCTTGAGTCGGCCGACGACGATGACGGGGTCGCCACGGTGCAGCGAGGCCCTGGCATGGTCGGCGATGTTGCCGAACGCCGATACCGCGTACCAGTTCGTCGTGCCCTCGGTCCACGCACCGGTGCGCTGGTCGAAGTAGCCGCCGTTGGACGCGACGCGGAAGTTGATGACGGTCTTGCCGTTGCGGGTCTCGTTGGTGGTCGGGTCGTTGCCGATGTTCCCGGCGATGATCACGGTGTCGTTGTTGATGGTCATGTCGTTCTCCTCTGTCACCGGGGCGAGCCCGGGTTGAGAACAGCGTGCACGCCGGCATCCGACGCCCGACGCTCGAACACCGGCGACGGTGGAGAACTCGTCGAAACGCCGGGATGTGCAGGGCGAACGCCCGGGGCGGCCTCAGTGCACGAACATCAGCAGCCCGGCCACGGCGACGAAGAGCACGCCGAACACCGTGTTGAGCACGCGCTGACCACGTGCGTGCCGCGTGTAGCGGCGGAACGGCTTGGCCGCCGCGGCGAAGAAGAACCACATCACCAGCACGTCGACGACCATCACCGTCCCGATCAGGATGAGGTACTGCGGCAGCGGGTCACGATCGAGACGGATGAACTGCGGGACGAACGCGAGGAAGAACACGATCGCCTTCGGATTCAGCAGATTCACCCAGAATCCGCGCCGGAAGAGCGACCAGGCATGCTCACGAGACCTCGAGGCGAGCTCGGAGGCATCCCCCTCCGGTCTTGCGAGGATGAGTCGGATGCCGAGGTAGATCAGGTAGGCCGCACCGGCGTATCGGATGATCTCGAACAGCAGCGGGGACCGCGACACGAGCAGTCCCACTCCGGCGGCCACGATCACCACATGCACGACCAGGGCGGCCTGCTGCCCCAGGACACCCCACAGCGAACGTCGCCACCCCTGCGTGAGCGCATTGCTCATCGTGTTGATCGCTCCGGCTCCCGGAGTGAAGCTGATCACCACGCACGCGAGCAGCAGCGAGAGCCAGATGGTCCATGTCACCAGCACAGTGTAGGGGCACCACGGCGGGCCGTCCGACCGACGTCGGTGGCCGATCGTACGGTGAGTGCATGACCACCGCAGACCGGCTTCCGCACTGGCTCACCCGCGTCGGCGTCTTCGACCTGGAGACCACCGGGGTCGATGTCCGGAACGATCGCATCGTCACCGCGCACGTCGGCGTGCTCGATCGTCACGGACGCGAGATCGCGGCGCGCGACTGGCTTGCCGATCCCGGCATCCCGATCCCCGACGGAGCCGCCGCCGTGCACGGCATCAGCACCGAGTACGCGCGTGCGAACGGTCGCCCTGCGTCGGAGGTGGTCTCCGAGATCAGCGGCGCTCTGTCGATGCTGTTCGCCCAGGGCCTGCCGATCGTGGCGTACAACGCCTCATACGACTTCTCGCTGCTCGCGAACGAGGCCGTCCGGCACGGTCTGCCCGCGCTGCACGCGCCGCATCCGGTGATCGACCCGCTGCTGATCGACAAGAACTACGACCGGTATCGCCGCGGCAAGCGAACGCTGACGGTCGTCGCCGAGCATTACGCGGTGCCGCTGGACGACGCGCACGAAGCAGCAGCGGATGCCGTGGCCGCGGGCCGCGTCGCTCTCGCGCAGGCACGGCAGTTCCTGCTGCCCGAGACGGTGCACGAGCTGCACACGCAGCAGATCGGCTGGGCGCGCGATCAGGCCGCGAGTCTGACGGAGTACTTCATCAAGGTCGGCCGACTCGAGCCCGAGGAGACTCTCGACGGGAGCTGGCCGGTCCGCGGCTGAGCACGCACCGGATACGACGAAGGCCCCGCCGAAGCGGGGCCATCGAGGAGACGACTTACTTGGAGCCGCCGAAGCCCTTGAAGCGCTGGTTGAACTTCTCGACGCGACCGGCCGAGTCCATGATGCGCTGCTTGCCCGTGTAGAACGGGTGCGAAGCGGAGGAGATCTCCACGTCGATGACGGGGTACTCCACGCCGTCCAGCTCGATGATCTTGTCGCTCGAGACGGTCGAACGGGTGAGGAAGGTCTCGCCCGATCCGAGGTCGCGGAACACGACGGCCTGGTACTCGGGGTGGATGTCAGTCTTCATGGGATTCCTTACATGGTGTCCTGGATTGTGCCAGGAACGAGGGAAGTCTGTGGCGCGAACGCACCGAGGGTCAAGTTTAGCAGATCACTCCGCACGTGCCGCGTACCGGCCGCCATCGGCCGTGAGCACGATCGGCATGCCGAAGGCCTCGCTGAGCGCATCGGCCGTCAGCGTCTCGGCGATCGGGCCGCTCGCGACCACCCGTCCCTCGCGCAGCAGCAGCACGTGCGTGAAGCCCTCCGGGATCTCCTCCACATGGTGCGTCACCATCACCATGGCCGGCGTGGTGGGCGATGCCGCATAGCCGCTGAGCAGCTGGAGCAGCTCCTCGCGGGAGCCGAGGTCCAGACTGGCGGTCGGCTCATCCAGCAGCAGCAGCTCGGGATCGGTCATCACCGCTCGCGCGATCTGCACGCGCTTCTGCTCGCCGTCGCTCAGGGTGCCGAACAGGCGCTCGGACAGGTGCTCCAGCTTCCAGTCCGCCAGCACGCGGCGCGCCCGGCGCTCGTCTATGCCCTCGTAGTCCTCGTTCCAGCGGCCCAGCACCGAGTATGCGGCGGTCATGACGGTGTTCAGCACCGTCTCGTCGCGCGGGATGCGCCTGGCCATCGCCGAGGAGGCGAAGCCGATGCGCGGCCGGATCTCGAAGACGTCGGTGCGGCCGAGCTGCTCCCCCAGGATCGTCACGACGCCGGACGTCGGGTGCATCAGGGTGTCCGCCAGCTGCAGGAGCGTCGTCTTGCCCGCGCCGTTCGGCCCGAGCACCACCCATCGCTGCTCGTCGGATACCTGCCAGGTGACGTGGTCGACGATGTCGCGACCTTCACGGCGCACGACGACATCGGTGAATTCCAGGGCGCTCGACATGTGCTCAAGCCTATCGGCTCAGGCGGTCAGCTCCTCGTACAGCGCGCGCGTGGTGTCGGCGATCGCACCCCAGCTGAACTCATCCCTGGCACGCTCCCGACCGGCGGCGCCGTACTGCGCGGCTCGCTCGGGATCTCCCGTCACCTCGGTCAGGGTGTCGGCGAGATCCGCGACGAACTGCTCGGGATCAACCGGGGTTCCCGTGCCGTCCTGCAGCTGATCGATGGGGACGATCCGCCCGGTCACACCGTCCGCCACGACCTCGGGGATGCCACCGGTGCGCGTGCCGACCACGGCGGCCCCGCAGGCCATGGCCTCGAGGTTCACGATGCCCAGCGGCTCGTAGACGGACGGGCACACGAAGGTCGTCGCCGCGGTGAGGATCGCCGCGAGCTCGTCGCGCGGCAGCATCCGCTCGATCCAGACGACGCCCTGCCTGCTCTGCTGCAGCAGGCGCACGAGCTCCTGCACCTCGGCCATGATCTCGGGGGTGTCCGGGGCGCCGGCGCAGAGCACCAGCTGCACCTCGGGCGGAAGCAGCTGCGCCGCGCGCAGCAGGTATGGCAGCCCCTTCTGCCGTGTGATGCGACCGACGAACACCACCGACGGACGCGTGGGGTCCATGCCGATGCTCGCGAGGAACTCCGGATTCTCGATCGGCCGCCAGCGCTCCACGTCGATGCCGTTGTGGATCACGCGCACGCGCGCCGGATCCACCTGCGGATAGCTGCGCAGGATGTCGGCGCGCATCCCCGCGCTCACGGCGACGATCGCGGCGGCGTTCTCGTAGGCGGTCCGCTCGATCCCGCTGGAGACCGCGTACCCGCCGCCGAGCTGCTCGGCCTTCCACGGGCGCAGCGGCTCCAGGCTGTGCGCGGTGAGCACATGCGGGATGCCGTGCAGCTGGGATGCGAGATGCCCGGCGTAGTTCGCGTACCAGGTGTGGCTGTGCACGACGTCGGCCCCGGCGACGTCGCCGACCATGGCCAGATCGGTGCCGAGCGTCTGGATCGCGGGGTTCGCCCCCGACAGCTCCGCCGGCGTCCGGTAGGAGAAGGTGCCGGCCTCATCGCGGTCGGCTCCGAAGGCCCGCACCTGCACGTCAATGCTCGCGCGCAGTGCGGTGACGAGCTCGGCGACATGCACACCGGCGCCCCCGTAGATCTCCGGCGGGTACTCCTTGGTGATGATGTCGACTCGCATGTCTGCACGGTAGTACATCGGGCCGCGCGCGCTCTATTGTGGAGCCATGTCGGCACCCAAGAAGGTATTCGGGATCATCCTCGCCGGCGGCGAGGGCAAGCGGCTGATGCCCCTCACGGCGGATCGCGCCAAACCTGCCGTGCCGTTCGGCGGGCAGTACCGGCTCATCGACTTCGCCATATCGAACCTGATCAACTCGGGGTTCAGGCAGGTCGTCGTGCTCACGCAGTACAAGTCGCACAGTCTCGACAGGCACGTGTCGCAGAACTGGCGGATGTCGGCTCTGCTCGACTCGTACGTGACCTCGGTCCCCGCACAGCAGCGCCTGGGCAAGCGCTGGTTCTCGGGCTCGGCGGACGCCATCCTGCAGAGCCTGAACCTCATCAACGACGAGAAGCCCGACATCGTCGTCGTGATCGGCGCCGACCACGTGTATCGGATGGACTTCCAGCAGATGGTGGATGCGCACATCGAATCCGGCGCGCAGGCGACGGTGGCCGGCATCCGGCAGCCGCTGGCGCTGGCATCGCAGTTCGGTGTCATCGATGCGGATCCCGAGACCGGCCTCATCCGCGACTTCCTCGAGAAGCCGAGCGATCCCCAGGGACTGGCCGATTCGCCCGGCGAGGTGCTCGTCTCGATGGGCAACTACGTCTTCAACACCGACGCGCTCATCGCCGCCGTCGAGGCCGACGGCGAGGTCGCCAGCTCCGGGCACGACATGGGCGGCGACATCATCCCCTACTTCGTGAACCGCGGCGAGGCCGGCTACTACGACATGAAGCACAACGACGTTCCCGGATCCTCGCCGCGCGACCGCTCCTACTGGCGAGATGTGGGAACCATCGACTCGTACTTCGATGCGCACATGGATCTCATCGCCACCCTGCCCATCTTCAACCTGTACAACACCGTCTGGCCGATCCGCACGCAGAACGTCAACATGCCGCCGGCGAAGTTCGTGAGAGACGCGGTGGGCCGCATCGGCAACACGATCGACTCGATCGTGTCGGCGGGCTCGGTGCTCTCGGGAACCCATCTCGAGCGCAGTGTGGTCAGCGTCGGCACGGTGGCGGCAGGCGGATCGACGATCACCGATTCCGTGCTCCTGGACCATGTGCAGGTGGGCCTGGGCGCCCGGGTGCACCGCGCCGTGCTGGACAAGAACGTCATCCTCGACGACGGCGCCACGGTCGGCGTCGATCGAGAGCGCGATCTGCAGCGCGGATTCACGGTCACGGAGTCGGGCATCACCGTCGTCGGCAAGGGCTTCCACATCACGCGCTGACACAGACGCGCCCCCGCGCTTCTGCAGAGCCACGCGCCCGCTACGCTCGTCGGGTGACTTCTGCGCGCTTCCTCGTCGTCCTCGATGCCGATTCCACTCTCATCCGCAATGAGGTGATCGAACTGCTCGCCGACGAGGCGGGACGGCGCGAGGAGGTGCAGGCGGCGACGGAGGCCGCGATGCGCGGCGAGGTGGACTTCGCCGCGAGCCTGCGCTCCCGAGTGGCGGCCTTGACGGGTGTGCCGACCGATGCGTTCGCGCGGGTGCTCGCCCGCATCGAGCCGACGCAGGGCGTGCAGGCGCTCACCTCGGCCGTGCACGAGCGCGGCGGCGTCGTCGGGGTCGTCTCCGGCGGATTCCACGAGATCCTCGACCACGTCGCTCCCGGGCTGGGTGTCGATCGCTGGCGCGCGAACCGCCTGGCGGTCGTCGACGGTGCGCTCTCCGGGGTCGTCGACGGAGCGATCGTGGATGCCGCGGCCAAGGCCGAATCGCTGCAGCAGTGGGCGGCCGAGCTCGGCGTCGACCCGCGCGCGACGATCGCGATCGGCGACGGCGCGAACGATCTGACCATGATGTCGGTCGCGGGGCTGGGGATCGCGTTCAACGCCAAGCCGGCCGTGCGCGCGGCCGCATCGCTGGTGATCGGCCCGCAGGACCTGTCCGACGTCATCCCCCTGCTGCCCTGACCGTTGCCGATGTCGGTGGCCGTCGCTACCGTCGACGGCATGGACATCATTCTCATCCCCGGCCTCTGGCTCGACGCCGATTCCTGGGCGGACGTCACACCTCCACTCATCGCCGCCGGCCGCCGCGTACATCCCCTGACCATGCCCGGCACGGGCGCACCCGCCTCGGAGTCGTCCGCGATCGGCATGTCCGACTGGGTGAACGCGGTCGTCGACGTGATCGACCGCATCGACGGCCGCGTGGTGCTGGTCGGCCACTCCGGCGGCGGCAATGTGGTCTGGGGCGCAGCCGACGCCAGGCCCGGGCGCGTGGCGCGAGTGGTCTTCGTCGACACGGCTCCCCCGGCATCCGGATTCAGCATCAGCGAGTTCGACGTGGTCGACGGCGTCGTCCCCTTCCCTGGCTGGGACTTCTTCGACGAGCCCGACGTGCATGATCTCGACGCCGCGACGCGCGCTCGCACCGCGCCGCTCACCAAGAGCGTCCCCGCGCGCGTGCCCACGGATCCGATCGAGCTCTCGAACCCGGGCAGGTTCGCGGTGCCCGTGACACTGCTGATGGGCGGGATCGACCGCGACGCGTTCGAGCAGATGCTCACCGAGTGGGGTGCCGCACTCGACGAGTACCGTGCTCTCGAGGATGTCGAGGTGATCACGCTCGGTTCAGGCCACTGGCCGCAGTTCTCGATGCCGCAGCGGCTCGCCGAGCAGATCCTCGTCGCCGTCGACCGCTGACCGGTGCGGGGCTGCGTGTCGGGTCAGTGACCCATGCCGAGACCACCGTCGACGGGGATCACTGCGCCGGAGATGTAGCCTGCGTCATCGCCGGCCAGCCAGGTGACGGCCGCGGCGACCTCGTCGGGCGTGGCGAAGCGCCCGGCGGGGATGCTGGCCTTGTACTGCTTCTGCGTCTCCTCGGGCAGCTCGGCGGTCATGTCCGTCTCGATGAATCCGGGGGCGACGACGTTCGCGGTGATGCCGCGCCCGCCGAGCTCGCGGGTGAGCGAGCGTGCGAACCCGACCAGAGCGCTCTTGGATGCCGCGTAGTTGACCTGTCCGGCCGAGCCGTACAGGCCCACCACGCTGGAGATGAGGATCACGCGGCCGAAGCGCGCGCGCAGCATGCCCTTCGAGGCGCGCTTGACGACCCGGAACGCGCCGCCGAGGTTGGTGGCGATGACGCTGTCGAAGTCGTCCTCGCTCATGCGCATCAGGAGCGTGTCCTTGGTGATGCCGGCGTTGGCGACGACGATCTCCACCGGCCCGAGCTTCTGCTCGACCTCGGTGTACGCCGCATCCACGGTAGCGGCGTCGGTGACGTCCGCCCGAACGGTCAGAGTGCCCTCGGGGCCTTCGCCGCTGCGGGCCGTCACGGCGACGCGATAGCCCTCGCGCACGAAGCGCTCGGCGATGGCGCGGCCGATGCCGCGGTTTCCGCCGGTGACGAGGACGACGCGATCAGTGCTCATGAGGGCTCCTGCCTGAGGGGGACGGACGCAGGCCATCCTACCGACCGCACGGGCGGCGCCGAGCCCGCGCAAGGGCATCCGGAAGGCCCCGCGCGGCGTAGGCTGGGAGCACCGTGAGACACACCAGGAACGCCGCCTCTGTCACCTCGCTCCCGCAGTCACCGCAGGACGAGGCGCGCAGTCGCGTGCGCCACTACGCGATCACCATGGGCATCCGCACGGTGTGCTTCGTCCTGATGGCCGTCGTGTATCCGGTGGGCTGGTGGACGTTCGTGTTCGCGGCCGGTGCGATCTTCCTTCCGTATATCGCGGTGATCTCCGCGAACGCCGGCAGCGACAGCATCCCGATGGCGGTCGAATCGCCCGTGCTGGAGCTCGACACCGCCCCGCCTGTCCCGGATGCCGCGGCGCACACGCCGCCGGTCATCACCATCCACGAGCAGCACCCCGACACGACGGACGCCGGTGACGACCGGAGCGGCCCGATATGACCGCTGCGTTCGAATGCGCGCGCGCCTCGTGCCGCGCCGCCGCGACGCATCACATCGTGTGGCGCAATCCGCGGATCCACAGCGAGGATCGCCGCAAGATCTGGCTCGCCTGCGATGAGCACGTCGGCTTCCTCAGCGACTACCTGCGCACGCGGGATTTCCCCGTCGAGGTCCACGAAGGACTTCCGGAGTGAGGGAGCGTCTGCTGCGCTGGGGAGCGTATCTCCTGGTCGCGGCCGCCTTCGCCGTCGTGTGCGCACTGCTCTCCCAGTGGCAGTTCGCCCGCAACGAGCAGACGACGTCGCAGATCGCCCTCGTGGAGCGCAACTACGATGCGAAGCCGGCGCCGCTCGACGATCTGATCGGTGCGGACGGCAGCCTTCCGGCCGACTCCGAGTGGCATCCTGTCGAGCTGCACGGGCAGTATCTCGCCGACCAGCAGGTGCTCGTGCGAAACCGCCCGCACGGCGGAACCAGCGCCTTCGAAGTTCTCGTGCCGTTCCAGGACAGCAGCGGACACGTGCTGCTCGTGGATCGCGGATGGGTGCCGCCGGCTGAGGACTCCTCTCCCGGCGTCGTACCCGCTCCGCCCTCGGGTGAGGCGACAGTCATCGTGCGTCTGCGCCCCGGTGAGCGACTGCCGTCTTCCGGGCGCGGCGCCCCGGACGGCCAGGTGCCGACCATCAACCTGCCCACGATCGCCGAGCTCGCGAACCCGGAGCTCGTGACAGGCGCGTACGGGCAGCTGGCATCCGAGACCCCCGCCCCCGCCGAGCGTCTCGGCGGCTTCGACTCCCCCACCGAGGATCCGGGTCCGCACCTGTCGTACGCGATCCAGTGGATCCTGTTCGCGGTCATGGGCTTCGCGTTCATCGGCTACATCATCCGCACCGAGATCGTGAAGGCGAAGGAGGATGCCGGTGAGCGTCCGAAGCGCGTCAAGCGCCGCCGCGATCACGACGCCGACGACGAGGACGCCCTGCTCGACGCCCTGCACGGCTGAAGGTCCTGACACGCCCGACATACGGGCGTAGGCTCTGCCCATGGTCGTGCACGAAGATCATGCCTCGCTGGCCGCTGCGTTGCGCAGGAGCGTCGTCGAAACCGGTGTTCTCGACGCGGCGACCCGCAACTCGGTTCTGCGCACCGACCCGGGTGAGGCGGTCGATCGATCGTCGCCGGCGGCTGTGCTCGCGCGCACGATCGGCGAGGCGTCGTTTCGCGTGACGGATGCACAAGTCGATGCGGTTCGGGCAGCGATGGGGTCGGACAAGGCCGCCTTCGAAGTGGTGATGTCGGCCAGTGTCGCCGCCGGTCTTCGGCGGTGGGATGCCGCGATCGCGGCCATACGGGAGGCATCCGATGCGGCTGGCTGACGTCGAGCGCGGCGACACGGCGGCGCACCGGCTGCTGATCCGGTTCATCTCTCACGTCGCCGGGTACCGGCTGCCGGATGCCGCGCGGGTCGCGTTCTACGACAAGAAGTTCACCGGACCGGCACTGGGGCGATGGACGCAGAAGGCGATGCGCTCCCCCAGCCCGTGGTCGGTATCGGAGCGCGAACTGATGGCGGCGATGGTCGCGTCGTGGAACACCTGTCCGTTCTGCATCGGCGCGCACCGCGCCATCGCGGTGCGCGGCATGGATCCGGCTGTGGCGGATGCTGCTCTCTCGGACTATCGCACCGCACCGATCAGCGGGCGGCTCCGGACAGCACTGACGTTCCTCGAACGATTGACGAACGATCCGGACCAGCTGTCGGCAGCACATGTCCGTGCAGCGCTGGATGCCGGGCTGACCGTCGAGGAACTGGAGGACGTCGCCGCCGTCGGAGCCGTGTTCGCCATCATCACCCGCAATGCCAACGCCCTGGACTTCGACATCCCCTCCGGCGCCGACTTCGACCGCGCGGCCGGGATGCTGCTGCGCCGAGGATACTCCTGAGACCGGAGTCCGCCCTCGGCCTGAAGGGACGACTCGCGATAGCGTGGAACTGTGCATCGCGCAGATCTCGCCGCCGCGTTCGCGGGCTCCGATCTCGGACTGCGACGAGGCGTCGTCGACCTCTCCCCGGCATCCGACGCCTGGGCTCGCACCTTCGCGGCGGTGCACATGATGCTCATCCGCACTGCAAGCACGACCTGGCAGCGAGGCATCCGTCCGACCGTCTCGCCTACATCAACGGCAAGCAGACCTTCATCATCGCCCGCCGCGGCGACGCACAGCGCCCGGGAGCTCGCTGAGCGCCGCTGAAGCTCAGGCGAGCTCGATGAGGTCCTGGTACTCCTTGCTCCAGAGATCCTCGACGCCGTCAGGCAGGATCAGCACGCGCTCGGGGTTCAGCGATTCCACGGCACCTGGGTCGTGTGAGACGAGTACGACGGCGCCCTCGTAGTGCGCGAGCGCACCGAGGATCTCCTCGCGCGATGCGGGGTCGAGGTTGTTCGTCGGTTCGTCGAGCAGCAGCATGTTCGCCGAGGAGACCACCAGGGTCGCCAGCGACAGCCTGGTCTTCTCGCCGCCGGAGAGCACTCCTGCAGGCTTGAGGACGTCGTCGCCGGTGAAGAGGAACGATCCGAGCACCTTGCGCGCCTCGGTCTCGTTGATGTCGGGCGCTGCGGACATCATGTTCGCCAGCACCGACCGATCGACGTCAAGGTTCTCGTGCTCCTGCGCGTAGTAGCCGATCTTCAGGCCGTGACCGGGCTCGAGCTGCCCCGTGTCGGGCTCGTCGACCCCGGCGAGAAGGCGCAGCAGCGTGGTCTTGCCCGCACCGTTCAGCCCCAGCACGACGACCTTCGAGCCGCGGTCGATCGCGAGGTCGACATCCGTGAAGATCTCCAATGATCCGTACGACTTCGACAGTCCGGATGCCATCAGCGGCGTCTTTCCGCACGGGGCCGGCTTCGGGAAGCGCAGCTTGGCGACCCGATCGACGGAACGCACCTCATCGAGACCGGAGAGCATCTTCTCGGCGCGCGCGACCATCTGGTGCGCGGCGGCAGCCTTGGAGGCCTTCGCGCCGAAGCGCGCGGCCTGCATCTGCAGCTGGGTGGCCTTCTTCTCGACGTTGACGCGCTCTTTCTTGCGGCGCTCCTCGTCGGCGACGCGCTGGCGCAGGTAGTTCTTCCAGTTCATGTTGTAGATGTCGATGACCTGGCGGTTGCCGTCCAGGTAGAACACCCGGTTGACGGTCTCGCCGACGAGCTCGACGTCGTGGCTGATCACGATCAGCCCGCCCTTGTAGTTCTTGAGGAACTCCCGCAGCCACACGACGCTGTCGGCATCGAGGTGGTTGGTCGGCTCGTCGAGGATCATGGTCTTCGCATCCGAGAACAGGATGCGCGCCAGCTCGATACGCCGGCGCTGACCGCCGGACAGGGTCTTCAGCGGCTGGTCGAGAATGCGATCCGGCAGCGACAGGTTGTTCGCGATGGACGCCGCTTCGGCCTCGGCCGAATATCCGCCCTGCGCCTCGAAGCGCTCGGTGAGGTTGCCGAACTTCCGCATCGCGCGCTCGGCGATCTTCGGGTCATCGGATGCCATGTCATGCGACGCCTGCGAGATGCCCAGCTGCAGGGTGCCGAGCCCGCGAGCATCGAGGATGCGGGTGCGCGCCAGCATCTCCGGATCACCCGTGCGCGGATCCTGCGGAAGGTAGCCGAGGTCTCCTGAGCTGGTGACCTTTCCGTCCGACGGCAGCAGATCGCCCGCGAGAACCTTGGTCAGCGTCGTCTTGCCCGCGCCGTTTCGTCCGACGAGACCGATCTTGTCACCGTCGGCGACGCGGAACGACACGTCCGACATGAGCACGCGCGCTCCGACACGGATCTCGAGTTCATGCACGGCAAGCACAGCGGTATTCCGATCGTCGAGGGGGAAGCGGCCGAAGGGCCAGCCTCTCAGTATAGTTCGCGCCGCATGTAAGACCCCTCTGCGGTATGACACGGTCGATACTGCAGAGTGATGTGCAGCTGGGCACCCGCTTCGTACCTTCAACGGGTGGACATCATCAACGACCTCATCATGCAGGCTGTCGCCTCGCCGTGGCTGTACCTCGTGCTCTTCGCCGTGGCGGTCATCGACGGCTTCTTCCCCCCTGTGCCCAGCGAGACCGTGCTGATCGCCGCGGCCGCGGTCGCGGCATCCGGCGGCGATGTCGACGTCATCCTGCTCGGGGTCGTGGGCGGGCTCGGGGCTGTCCTCGGAGACAACATCGCCTACCGCCTCGGACGAGCGGTCGGCACCGAACGGTTCGCATGGATGCGACGGCCACGCGTCATCGCGGCCTTCGACGCCTCGGCTCGTGCCCTCGAGCGCGGCGGCGCAGGGCTCATCCTCGGCGCCCGGTACGTGCCCGTGGGGCGCGTGGCGGTGAACATGACCGCCGGGGCGGTGCACTACCCCTGGCGTCGATTCCTGCCGCTGTCCGTCATCAGCGGCTTCACCTGGGCCGCGTACAGCATCGTCATCGGGATGATCGCCGGGAACTGGCTGAAGGGCAGCCCCTTCCTCAGCGTGGTGATCGGCATCGCCATCGCTCTGGCCATCGGCATCGTGATCGACCGGGTCATCGCCTGGCGGCGACGCACCCGCGAGGCGCGCGAGACCCCGGCGACCGACGCCGAAGCAGCCCGGCTCGACGCGACAGTGGCAGGATGAAGGACATGAGCGCCCCTCGACGTCCTCGCCCTGGGCGTCGCTTCGCCCTCTGGTCGCTCGGAAGCATCCTCGTCGCGCTGTACGCGATCATGGTCCCGATCCACACCGCCCTCTACGGAGTCAACGTTCTCGTGGTGTTCCTGGTCGGCGCCGCATTGACCGGTGCGCCGGCACTGGCACTGCGCTATCCGCGCACGAGCATCGCGGTCTTCACGGTCGCCGCGTTCACCCAGCCGCTCGTGGTCTCGCCTGATCGGGATCGGTTCTGGCCCTGGCCCTGGTCGGTTCCGACTCTGATCGTCTTCGTCGTCTTCGTCCTGACGATCACGATGCTGCACGGCTGGCGTCGAGGATCGCTCGCGCTGCTGCTGGGTCTGATGGTGACGCTGGCCTCTCCCCTGCTGCTGCCGGAGGCCGCCAGTGCCAACGCCGCGGGAGCGGACCTGATCGTCGTCGCGTCCCTCGCGACCGCGGCGTTCATCGTCGGCGTGCTGCTGGCCGGGCGCATCCAGCTGGGCGCCGAGCTCACCAGGGAGCGCGAGAACGCCGCCGCCGAGCAGTCCCGCCGTGAACTCGCCGAGGAGCGCACCCGCATCGCCAGGGAGCTGCACGACGTGGTCGCGCACAGCATGTCGCTCATCCAGGTGCAGGCCTCCACCGCGCGCTACCGTGCGCCCGAGCTGTCGGATGAAGCGGTGGCCGAGTTCGAGTCGATCGCGGCATCCGCCCGGGGCGCGCTGACGGAGATGCGCCGCATCCTGGGTGTGCTGCGGACCGAGGATCAGACGGCCGAGCTCGCGCCGCAGCGCGGCATCGGCGACATCCCCGCACTGGTCGAGACGACCCGTCACGCGGGAGCATCGATCGCCCTCAACCAGATCGTGAGCGGTGACGTCTCCACAGCCAGCCAGATCGCGATCTACCGCATCGTTCAGGAATCCCTGAGCAACGCCGTGCGCCACGCACCCTCGTCCGCGATCGACGTGAACGTCACCGCCGACGCGGAGGACGTCTCCGTCGTGGTCCGCAACAGTCCGGCATCGACTGCGGCATCCACCTCCGATGCCGCCGGCCACGGACTGCGCGGCATGAACGAGCGCGCCACGCTGCTCGACGGCGAGCTGAACGCCGGTCCCGACGGTGACGGCTGGACCGTCGCCGCACGCATCCCCCGGCACGCCGCCGATCCCCTCCGGAAAGGAACCATGTGAGCATCGAGGTCCTCATCGCCGACGATCAGGCCATGGTCCGGGCGGGATTCGCCGCCCTGCTGGATGCCCACGAGGGCATCCACGTCACCGGGCAGGCCGCCGACGGTCTCGAGGCGGTGACCCTGTCGGCGCGTCTGGATCCCGACGTGATCCTGATGGACGTGCGGATGCCGGAGCTGGACGGCATCGAGGCGACCCGGCGCATCCTCGGGCCCTCCTACCCCGCGGCGAAGATCCCGCGGATCCTCATGCTCACCACGTTCGACATCGACGACTACGTGTACGACGCCCTGCAGGCGGGTGCCAGCGGCTTCCTGCTCAAGGACGCCCTGCCCGACGAGCTGGTTCACGCCGTACGGGTGATCGCCGCCGGCGACGCGCTGCTTGCCCCGCGGGTCACGCGGATGATGATCGAGCACTTCGCCGATCGCCGGCCGCGCACGCCCCAGGCGCGGGCACGTCTGCAGGATCTCACCGAGCGCGAGCTCGAAGTGCTCACCCTCATCGGCGGTGGCAGCTCCAACGCCGAGATCGGGGCGGAGCTGTTCATCGCAGAGCAGACCGTCAAGACGCACGTCGGCAAGGTCTTCGCCAAGCTGGGCCTGCGCGATCGCGTGCAGGCGGTCATCCTCGCCTACGACGCCGGGCTCGTCGAGCCCGCGTGAGCACGCCACCGCGTCCTCACCCCTGGGTATGAGGGAGTTCGACTCCGTGGCGTGATGTGCGGC
Source organism: Microbacterium sp. W4I4 (assembly GCF_030816235.1). Lineage (NCBI taxonomy): Bacteria > Bacillati > Actinomycetota > Actinomycetes > Micrococcales > Microbacteriaceae > Microbacterium > Microbacterium sp. W4I4. The sequence goes on along the minus strand of NZ_JAUSXT010000001.1, from coordinate 314,604 downwards.
ATCCCACCGCGTCCATATTCTCCTGGCAACAGACCGGGAGAACTCCATGCACACCGTCACCTCACACCGCGACAGCGCGGTCGACTTCGTCCGCGCACTGTCCATCGCCGGAGTCGTGACTCTGCACTCGCTCATGGTCGGGGTGACGCTGTCGCCGGACGGTCCCGTGTTCGCCAACGCCGGGGATGTCGGTCACTGGATCGTACCGGTCAGCTGGGTCATGCAGGTCATGCCGATGTTCTTCGTCGTCGGGGGCTTCGCGGGCATCACCGCCCTGCGCGCACAGCGCCGTCGGGGCGCGAGCGGTGCGGCCTTCGTGGTCTCCCGCGTGCGGCGCCTGCTGATCCCCGCCATCGCCTCCGTGGCGACCGCGGGACTGCTGCTGGCACTGCTGGCGGATGCCGGGCTGGATCCGGATCTCGTGGACATGGCCGGCTACCGCTATGGGCAGCCGCTGTGGTTCCTCGGCGTCTTCCTCGTGCTCCAGGCCGTGCTCCCCGCGATGGCCCGCCTGCACGAGCGGGCGCCGCTGCGGACGCTCGCCGCGCTGGCCGCCGTATCCCTCGTGGTCGATGTCGCACGCGTCATCACCGGCTCGGACGGCATCGGCTACCTCAACCTGCTCTTCGTCTGGCTCACCATGCAGCAGGTCGGCTTCCTTCTCGCCGACGGCCGGATCGACGCGCTCTCCCGTCGTATCCGCATCACCGCCGCGGCTGTCGCCTTCGGGCTTCTGATGGTGTCGTTCGGAACGGGCTTCCACTCCCCCGACCTCATCGCGAACACCAACCCGCCCACGACCGCCCTGCTGCTGGTGGGTGTCATCCAGACCGCGGCGTTCTCGCTGTTCAAGCAGCAGCTGACGGCGTTCGCCGACCGTCGCCCGGTCGCGGCCTTCACCGGATTCATGTCCGCTCGGGCCATGACCGTCTACCTGTGGCACATGCCGGTGCTGCTGACTCTCGCCGGCCTCACCGCGCTGAGCGCCATGGTCACGGGCGATCAGCTGCCGGTGCCGACCTCCGGCGAATGGTGGCTCAGCCGCCCGCTGTGGCTCGTGCTCGCGCTCAGCACCACTGCGCTGCTGGCCGTGCCGCTGTCGCGTCTGGAGCGCCTCAGCGCACCGATCGACACCACGCCCGCCCGCGCCGCGGTGGCCGTGCTCATCGGTGCAGCGGAGGTCGCTCTCCTGCTCGTGGTGGGCACCTCACCGATGACGGCCGTCATCGCCGTCGGATCCTGGCTGCTCGCCCTGCGCATCACGGGGATGCTCACGACTCCGCTCCCCGTGCCCGCGCTCACCCGAAGTACAGTGCGTGATGTCGCGCGCATCCCGGGTTGAATCCCGCACCGCATGCCGGGCACGCGGCGCTGAGACGGTACTGCGCTATCGGCATCGTCGTCCCGCAGGAACCGCACAGCGCCGCGTGCACATCCGCCGCCTCCGGCTCCCACACGACGCGTGGATGAGAGACCGCCTCGTCGTGACAGTGCACGCACGGATACCACTCACCGCAGCAGCGGAAGCGCAGGGCCACCACGTCGAGGTCGGTGCGGTAGTGCACGCACCGCGACTGATCGTCCACCACCGCACCGCGCACGAGATGTCCGCCGACCCGCACCGTCATCGCGCGATCCCCCGTGCCACGAGGGCATCCCCGACGTCGTCCGCGTGCTTCATGGTGAGCACCAGCAGCGGCAGCGCGGCGCGCGGGCCCAGCCGCATCCCCCGCGCCCGCTGCGCATCGCGCACCTGGCCGGCCAGTGCGGCGATCACCGGGATCATCGCGATCGTCAGCGACAGCGTCATCGCGACGGTCTCCGGATCCACGCCGACGCGGCGAAGCGGCCGCAGGACGCGACGCAGGGCGTCCAGCAGGTCTCCCATCCGCGTGGTGCGCGTCACCAGGTCGGCCAGAAGCAGCAGGGCGACGACGCGTCCGGTGCTGACGACCGCAGCCTGCCACGAGGTGAAGACCCACAGCGCACCGCCGAGAACGAGGATGAGCCAGCGCAGACGCCACCATCCCTCGCCCAGCGCACTCACCGGCAGCGCCGCGACCGGATAGAGCGCGGACACGAGGAGGAGGACGATGACGGAGCCCGCCACTCCGATCGGGGCGAACGACAACGCCAGGGCGATCGCGGCGAGCCCGCCGAGTTTGGCGAGCGGAGGCATCCGATGCAGCAGGCCGGCACCCGGCCGATAGAGCGAGATCACGCGCAGCTCCGGCGGTACTCCGCGATCACGTCGCCCGGTGCACCGACCGCGCGCACGCGCCCGTCCTCGAACAGCACGGCCTCATCGCACTGAGCCGCCAGCTCCAGATCGTGCGTGACGAGCACGACGGGCACCTCCAGACCGAGCAGCAGCTCGCCGATGCGCCGCGCGTTGCGAAGATCCAGCAGGGTGGTCGGCTCGTCGGCGACGACGAGCTGCGGCTCGGTCGCAAGGACGGAGGCGATGGCCAGCAGCTGCCGCTGTCCGCCGGACAGGGCGGATGCCGGCACCTCGGCGCGCTCGGCGAGACCGTAGCGCTCCAGGATCGACGTCACCCGTGCCGTCCGCTCCGCGGCGGGAAGGTCGCGCAGCGACAGCGCGACGTCCTCGGCCGGCGTGGGCATCAGGATCTGCGCCTCCGGGTTCGTGAACACGAAGCCCACCCGACGGCGGAGCCGTGCGGCATCCCGTGCCGGATCCAGCCCGTGCACCCGGATGCTGCCGGAGGTGCTCGTGCGGAGCCCGTTCAGCACCCGGGCGAACGTGGACTTTCCCGAGCCGTTCGCCCCGATGACGGCGGTGCGTGCTGCGGATAGGCGCAGGCTCACGTCCCGCAGCAGCACCGCGCCATCGACCTCGACTCCGACTCCGTCGCACTCGATCGCCGTGTCGACGACGGTCCGCTCAGCGCGCATGTGCGACGGACGTAGGCGCTGGTGCGCTTACAGCCGGGAATGCCCGCGGATAGGCCCGGCGCAGGGCGACGGCGAGCAGGACGGCTGCGCCCGCCTTCAGCAGATCGCCGGGCAGGAAGACCAGGCTGGACAGGGCGGTCGGGACGATCGGCACGCCCGTGACGAGCGCCTGCACAGGGATGCCGAACAGGTACACGACCACGATGCCGCCGAGGATCACGCCGATCGCCGCACGCCACCAGGTGAATCGCCCGTTGTGCGCGATCAGGCCGATGACGACGGTGCCCGCGATCCACCCGGCGAGGTAGCCCGCTGTCGGGCCGACCAGCACGCCGAGTCCTCCTCGTCCACCGGCCAGCACCGGCAGACCCGCCGCGGCCAGCACGATCACGACGAGCACCGCCAGAGGTGCTCGCCTGGCTCCGAGAACGAGTCCGGCGAGCATCACGCCGAGCGTCTGCGCGGTGATCGGGACGCCACCGGGCACGGGCACCGTCACCGTGCCGAGCACGATGATCAAGGCGGCGAAGACGGCGATCCTGGCCAGGTCCGCTCCGAGCGGGCGGGGTGCTTCGGTCATCGGGGTTCTCCTCTCGGACGGCCATCACGCTCGTCCTGAACACTGTTCACCTGAACGGTGTTCACTATACTGATGCGATGGCCACCGCGCGACATGACCGACAGAGCATCATCGACCGCGCTCTGCGTCTGCTCGACGACGTCGGCCTCCCCGATCTGTCGATGCGACGGCTCGCCACCGAGCTCGAGGTGCAGCCCAGCGCGCTCTACTGGCACTTCGACAGCAAGCAGGAGCTCCTCGGAGCCGTCGCCGACCGGATCCTGCTCACCGTGCCCGATCCCGACGAGGCCCTCTCCCTGATTCGCACCGCCGCATCGATCCGCGACGCGCTGCTCGCCTACCGCGACGGCGCCGAGGTGGTCCTGAGCACATACGCGCTGCGCCTCGGCGCCCGACGCGCGCAGGATGCGCTGCTGGCGTCCCTCGGCGGAGCCCCGGAGCATGCGGATGTCGCCGATGCGATCTTCGAGTTCATCCTGGGTCACGTCATGCTGCTCCAGCAGCGCATGCACGCGCAGAGCATCGGCGCGGTCGCCTCCGACGAATCCGACCCGACCGCACAGGCCGATGCGGTCTTCACCGCCGGCATCCGCGCCTTCGACGCCGTCAGCGTCCTGCGTCGCCCATCCTGAGGCCGGGCAGGAGCGAGACCAGCAGCACCGCCATGGCGATCGCGTACACGGTGATGTAGCCGGAGCCCACGATGGGCAGAAGCACGAACCCCAGTCCCGCCAGGGCGATCATCACCGCGGATCCCGTCGAATCCGAGATGGACAGCGCCGAGGAGTTGAAGCCCTCGTTCGCCGTCGTCGAGTACGCGAGGGTGAGGACGGTCAGCCGCGGATAGAGCAGTCCCATCCCCGCGCCGGCGAATCCCCAGCCGATCACGACGACCCACGGATCGGCTGTGATGATGCTCACGAACAGCACGCTGCCCATGCCGATCATCAGCAGCGCGACGGCGATCCAGACGATGCGCGCACTGCCGAGGCGGTCGCCGTGCCGACCCTGCACAGCCGACGCAGCCGACCAGCCGAGCGCCGAGAGCGTCAGGGCCAGACCGGCGATGGTCGGGGAGAACTCGAACCGGTCGATCAGCAGCCTGGGCACGTACGCCTCGGCAGCGAAGAACGCACCGGCCGCGAGACCGCGCATCAGGATCACGCTGGGCAGACCGGATGCCGCGCGCAGCGTGCCCTTGGGCAGCAGCGGCAGGAGGGCGAACGCGATCAGGACGATCGCCCCCGCGGCCACCGGCCCGCCGATGTTCGTCGGGGCGTCGGCGGACAGGCCCACCGTGACGGCGCCTGCGGCGACGACGACGGCCAGCAGCATCCGCAGTCCGACGCCGCCGCGTCGAACGATCACGGTCGCCGCGGCGTCGCCCGGCGTCTGCTCCCCTGCATCGGCGTCGAGCGACACGCCTCGAAGCCGAGCGGCCACGAGAGCGAACGCCGCGGCGGTGAGCACCGCGACGCCGAGGAAGGCCCATCTCCAGTGCAGGTACTCGGTCACCGCACCGGCGAGGAACGGGCCGACCATCGAGGGGACGACCCACGCCGCCGCATATGCGGCGAAGATGGGGCCGTGCAGGTGCGGCGGATAGATCCGCGCGACGACGACGTACAGCGCGACCGTCTGCCCGCCCGCACCGAGACCCTGGATCAGCCGACCGATGATGAAGACGTGCATGTCCAGCGCGAACCCCGACACGATCAGTCCCACGGCGAACAGCGCCACCGCCGTGTACAGCGGAGCTCGGGGTCCAGAGCGGTCGCTCCATGCCCCGACGGCGACCATTCCGATCACCCCGGTGGCGAGCGTCGCGGAGAACGCGACGGCGAAGAGCTCCTCGCCGTGCAGGTCCGCGGCCACCACTGGCATGACCGTGGTGACCGCCAGCGCCTCGATGGCGCCGAGGAAGATCAGCACGACCGTGCCGACGGTGATGCCGAAACGCTCGCGATCCCAGATCGTCGCGGATGCGGTCGCGCTCACCGCCGTGCCGCACTGATGGCGTCGCGCGCCCCCGCGATCCGCTCGATCGCCTCGGTGAGGATCTCCGGACTGGTCCCGAAGTTCACGCGCACGTGCCCGGCGCCCTCGGCAACCGAACGCGGGGCCGAAATGCAGGGCGACCTTCGCCTGGCGCAGGATCTGCTTGGACGGGTTGTCGCCCCAGCCGAGATCTGTGAGGTCGATCCACGCCAGGTAGCCGGCATCCGGCATCCGGTACCGCGACCCCGGCAGATGCTCCGCGAGCAGATCCGCGAGCAGTCGCCGGTTCTCATCGAGCGTGACCAGGAGTCCGTCGAGCCATTCGTCGCTCTCGGGTGCGAAGGCCGCGACGGCCGCGAGCATCCCGAACTGACCTGTGCGCCACTCCACCTCGATGGGCAGGGAGCGCAGCACCGCCGTGGTCTCATCGGACGCGCTGATCATCAGCGCGCATTTCAGGCCGGCGAGATTGAAAGCCTTGCTCGCGCTGGTGACGGCGTAACCGACGCGCTGCGCGGCGTCGCCGCTGGCCAGGAACGGAGTGAATACGACTCCCGGCTGCACGAGCGGCGCGTGGATCTCATCCGAGACGACAGTCGCGCCGTACTCCTCGGCCAGGCGCGCCACGGCATCCAGATCGGCGGCGGAGGGCACCGTGCCGGTGGGATTGTGGGGATTGCAGAGCAGGATCGCCCGTGCGCCGGCGGACAGCGCCCGTCGGATGCCGTCCAGGTCGAGCACCCAGCTCTCCCCGGTGTCGCGCAGCGGAACCCGCTCGACGACCCCGCCGGCCTCTTCGACCAGATCGAAGAACGGCGGGTAGATCGGCGGATTGACGATGACGCGCTCCCCCGGCCGGATGACGCGGCGCAGGATCTCGACGATGCCCATGCTGACATCGGCGGTGGTGCGGATGCGACGCGGATCCACGCTCCAGCCGAAGCGGCGCTCCGCGAAGCCGACGTACGCCGCGGCCAGCGGCGTACGGGACGCCACATAGCCGGTGTCACCGGTGCGCACCGCGCGCTCGAGCGCGGCGGTGACCGCCGGCGCGAGCGGGAAGTCCGTCTCCGCGACGAACAGCGGCAGCACGTCTGCCGGGTACTCCCGCCCACTTCTCACTGCTGCGCTCGCGCAGCTTCGCCAGCGGCAGCGCCCGCACCGGCGTCACCATGATGTTGCTCCTGTGACGGATCGGTCAGATCGCGAAGCCGAGCGCGCGCATCATGTCGCGCCCGTCGTCCGTGATCTTCTCCGGACCCCACGGCGGCATCCACACCCAGTTGATGCGGAAGCGATCGACGACGGAGTCCAGCGCCTGCGCGGTCTGCTCCTCGATGACATCGGTGAGCGGGCAGCCGGCGCTCGTGAGCGTCATGTGGATCACGAGCGCGTCGTTCTCGTCATCCCAAGCGAGGTCGTAGATGAGTCCCAGGTCGACGATGTTGATCCCGAGCTCGGGATCCATGACGTCCTTGAGCGCTTCGGTGACGTCCTCGTACTTCTGATCGGTCAGCGTTGCGGTCATGCCCTCAGCCTACGCTTCGATCGGAGCAGCGGGGTCGAGGAAGCGGTCGTAACCCTCGTCCTCGAGTCGGTCTGCGAGCTCGGGGCCGCCCTCTTCGACGATCTTGCCGTTGACGATCACATGCACGTACTGCGGACGGATGTACCGCAGGATGCGCGTGTAGTGCGTGATCAGCAGCACACCCAGGTTGGTGGCCTCCTTGGCGCGGTTGACGCCCTCGGACACGATTTTCAGCGCGTCGACGTCCAGACCGGAGTCCGTCTCGTCGAGCACGGCGAACTTGGGCTTGAGCACCTCGAGCTGAAGGATCTCGTGACGCTTCTTCTCGCCGCCGGAGAAGCCCTCGTTGACGTTGCGCTGCGCGAACTTCGGGTCCATGCGCAGGTTCGTCATCGACGACTTGACGTCCTTGGTCCACTGACGGATCGAGGGGGCCTCGCCGTCGATCGCGGTCTTCGCGGTGCGCAGGAAGTTCGTCACCGTGACGCCGGGGATCTCCACCGGATACTGCATCGCGAGGAACAGTCCGGCACGGGCGCGCTCGTCGACGGTCATCGACAGGACGTCCTCACCGTCGAAGGTGATGGTGCCCTGGGTGACGGTGTACTTCGGGTGCCCGGCGATCGTGTACGCCAGGGTCGACTTGCCGGAGCCGTTGGGGCCCATGATGGCGTGCGTCTCACCGGTGTTGATGGTCAGGTCGATGCCGTTGAGGATCGGCGAAAGGCCCTGATCGGTCTGGACCGCCACATGCAGGTCGCGGATCTCGAGAACAGACATTTCAGACTTCCTTAATGACAGTGGGGTCGATGAGCACGTCGTCGCCGTCGATCGCGACGACGTAGACGGGAACGGGCTCGTAAGCGGGGAGGTTGAGGGGGATTCCGGACTCGAGCGAGAACGCCGAGCCGTGGGCCCAGCACTCCAGTGTCTTGCCCTCGACGAATCCCTCGGACAGGGAGACGTCACCGTGGGTGCAGCGGTCGCCGATGGCGTGGATCTCGCCGTCGGAGTCCTTCACGATGGCCATCGCCACGCCGTCGAGCTCGACGCGCAGCGGCGTGTCCAGCTCGAGCTCGGAGGCACTGCACGCGCGCTGCGCGCTCATGCGGTCACCCCCACCAGCTCCGCCTCGATGGCATCCAGCAGCTCCTGCTGAAGCGAGGGGATGCGGATGCGCTGCACGACCTCGGTGAGGAAGCCGAGCACGACGAGGCGCCGCGCCTCGGCTTCGGTGATGCCGCGGGACTGCAGGTAGAACAGCTGCTCGTCGTCGAAGCGACCCGTCGCGCTGGCGTGACCGGCCCCGGCGATGTCGCCGGTCTGGATCTCGAGGTTCGGGATCGAGTCGGCCCTGGCTCCCTCGGTGAGCACCAGATTGCGGTTCGCCTCGTACGAGTCGGTGCCGCTGGCATCCGGTCCGATCAGCACGTCGCCGACCCACACGCTGTGCGCGCTCGCACCGCGCAGCGCACCCTTGTAGAGCACGTCGCCGGTCGTCCGCGCACCCTTGTGATGCAGGTACACCTGACTCTCCAGATGCTGACCGGCGTCGGCGAAGGAGAGGCCGTAGAGGTAGCCGTGCGAGCCGGTGCCGGCGAGCTCGACGCTCGGGTTGACGCGGACGACGCCCCCGCCGAAGCTCACGACGAAGTGCGTGAACTCCGCATCGCTGTCGACGCGCGCCTGGTGGGCTGCGGCGTGGATGGCGTCATCCTGCCACTGCTGCACGCTGATGAGAGTGAGCTTCGCTCCCTCGCGGACGATGATCTCGAGGTTCTGCGCGTACTCCGCGGTGCCCGCGTGGCGCAGCACGATCGTGGCGACGCTGTGCCGCTCCGCCTCGATCACGAGGTGCGCGTCGGCACGACCGCCCACACCGTCGATCTGCAGGACGATCGGCTCGGCGACCTCCTCCTCGGCGGGGATGCGCACGTGCATGGCATCCGCCGCGCCTTGCCAGGCGACGGCGGAGACGACGTCCTCGGGACGGAAGAACTCACCGCGCGGCGCGGAGCCGAACGGCAGAGCCGGAGCCAGGTACTGCTCATGGCTCATCGTGTACGCGACACCCTCGTTCGCCGGCGCCGTCGCGAAGAGCGACTTCAGCTGCGCGACGGGGGTGTGCTTCCAGTTGACCTCGCGGCCGGTGGGCGCGCCGAAATCCTCGGGATCGAACGAGCGGGGCCGTTCGGATCGGGTCTGCACCGGCACGAAACCGGCGCTCGCCACCTGGGCGGCGGGGTCGATATGCGTGTTTGTACGCGGCGTCGCTTCGGGCGCCTGGGTAGAGGGCGTCATCTCAGCCGACACTGCCTTCCATGCCCATCTCGATGAGCTTGTTCAATTCCATCGCGTACTCCATCGGCAGCTCACGGGCGATCGGCTCGATGAAGCCGCGCACGATCATGGCCATGGCCTCGGTCTCCGCGATGCCGCGCGACTGCAGATAGAAGAGCTGCTCCGCGCTGACCTTCGAGACCGTGGCCTCGTGTCCGAGCTTCACGTCGTCGACGCGGATGTCGATCGACGGATAGGTGTCCGAACGGGACTGAGTGTCCACGAGCAGCGCGTCGCAGACGACCCGAGTTCGAGGAGTGGTGCGCGCCCGGGTCGACCCGCACCTCGCCGCGGTAGGCCGATCGTCCGCCACCGCGCGCGATGGACTTGGAGACGATGGAGGACTGCGTGTACGGCGCCTGGTGCACCATCTTCGCGCCGGCGTCCTGATGCTGACCGGGACCCGCGAAGGCGACCGACAGCGTCTCGCCCTTGGCGTGCTCGCCGACGAGGTAGATCGACGGGTACTTCATCGTCACCTTGGAGCCGATGTTGCCGTCGACCCATTCCATGGTCGCGCCCTCGTGCGCGATCGCGCGCTTGGTGACCAGGTTGTAGACGTTGTTCGACCAGTTCTGGATCGTCGTGTAGCGCACGCGGGCGTTCTTCTTCACGATGATCTCGACGACGGCCGAGTGCAGCGAGTCCGACTTGTAGATCGGAGCCGTGCAGCCCTCGATGTAGTGGACGTAGCTGTCCTCGTCGGCGATGATCAGCGTCCGCTCGAACTGGCCCATGTTCTCGGTGTTGATCCGGAAGTAGGCCTGCAGCGGGATCTCGACGTGCACGCCCTTGGGGACGTACACGAAGGAGCCGCCCGACCAGACGGCCGTGTTGAGCGCGGCGAACTTGTTGTCGCCGGCCGGGATCACGGTGCCGTAGTACTCCTCGAAGAACTCGGGGTGCTCGCGCAGCGCGGTGTCCGTGTCCATGAAGATGACGCCCTGCTGCTCCAGGTCCTCGCGGATCTGGTGGTAGACGACCTCGGACTCGTACTGCGCGGCGACGCCGGCGACGAGGCGCTGACGCTCGGCCTCGGGGATGCCGAGCCGCTCATACGTCTCGCGGATGTCGGCGGGGAGATCCTCCCAGGACTGAGCCTGCTTCTCCGTGGAGCGCACGAAGTACTTGATGTGGTCGAAGTCGATGCCGCTGAGGTCCGCGCCCCACGTCGGCATGGGCTTGCGCTCGAACAGCGACAGGCCCTTCAGACGGGACTTGAGCATCCACTCGGGTTCGCTCTTGAGGGCGGAGATGTCGCGCACGACGGACTCGCTGAGTCCACGTCTCGCGCTCGCTCCGGCGGCATCGGGATCGTGCCAGCCGAACTCGTACACCCCCAGACCTTCCAGCTCCGGGCGGTCGATCAACACATCCGACATCACACTCTCCTCACATGGGCCTCAACGGTGTCATCCGCCCCGACACACCTGATCTCCGTCGAGTCTTCGGAGATCGGATGCCGCTGGTGGGCCCCATCATCGGCGCTCACATCGCGCCTAAACTGTCAGTGATGGACGCCGCGCTTCGCGCACCCATCACAACAATCCGATTCTACAGGTTTCGTCGGTGAGCCGGGCGGTATCCGCTCGGGCGCCGATGGGCCGGAGGCCCCATGACTGAAATCGCCACGCCCGCACAGACCGCGATCTCATCGGGCTCCGCCTTCGGCCGCCCGCTTCGGGTGCTGGCCTGGCTGTCGTTCCTGGCGGAGGTGCTGATCATCGCCACGGGCGGCGCGGTCCGCCTGACGGGGTCGGGACTGGGCTGCTCGGAATGGCCGCTCTGCACACCGGAGTCGCTGGTGCCCATCCTGGAGATCCAGGGCCTGCACGGGGCCATCGAGTTCGGGAACCGCACCATGACCGGCGTGGTCGGCCTGCTCGCCCTCGCCGTGCTGATGTTCACCCTGCACGCCGTCAGCGGCCGTCGCCTGGTCGTGCGCGCCGTCTGGTTCGCGGTCGGCGGCATCGTGGTCGCCATCGGCGTCTACATGGCGGCCTCCGCACTCGGACTGCCCGCTGCCGCATTGATGTCGGCGGCGCTGCTGCTCGCCGTGCTCGCCGGAGCCGTCGATTCGCTGCGCCAGACCGTGCAGCGCCGGGACCTGGCCGTGCTCGCGTGGGTCGTGCTCATCGGCGTCATGGCTCAGGCGGTGATGGGCGGGTTCGCGGTGATCAGCGACCTGAACCCGTTCATCGTGGGCTTCCATTACGCCTCATCCCTGCTGCTCGTGTGCGTGACCGCGCTGTTCCTCGTCCGACTGGGCACGCAGCCCGGTCCGCGGGAGCTCGCCGTGCCGGGTTGGTTCATGTGGCTGAGCCACCTGACCGGGTTCGCGCTGGCCGTGACGATCGCCGTGGGCGTGCTCACCACCGGCTCCGGCCCGCACTCGGGAGACGCCGCCATCAAACGCGAGGGGTTCGATGCCACGATCCTCGCGCACGTGCACTCCTGGCCCGGTTACATCCTGGCGGCGCTGGTGCTGACGCTCACGGTCGCCGCGTGGATGCTGCGCCTGCCGCCGCGCAGGTGGCTGCTGGTGCTGATCGGCGCGATCCTCGTTCAGGTCCTGGTGGGCGTGATCCAGTCCCGCACCGGACTGCCCGGAATCCTCGTCGGGGTCCACATGGTCCTCGCCTCGCTGTCCGCTGCGGCGTACACCGTCATGGTCACCACGCTGAAGCGACCGGTCGCGGCCAATCCGTACGAGGACTGATCGCCCCCCGCACCGCACGAAGAACGCCCCGACCATCAGGCCGGGGCGTTCTTCATGTCCGAGATCGGTGCGCGATCAGAACGGCAGCAGCGGATCCACCGCGACGGCGAAGAAGATCAGGGTCAGGTACGTGATCGACGCATGGAACACGCGCATCGGTCGTGCCTCGTCACCGTGCACGGCGCGGTTGTACAGACGGTGCGATTCGTAGATGAACCATCCGCCGAACACCAGTGCTGAGACGGTGTATACGACGCCCATCTGCGCGACGGGCACGAGCAGCAGCGAGCACGCCACGGTCGCCCAGGCGTACAGGATGACCTGCAGACCCACCTGGGATGCCGAGCGGGTGACGCCGAGCATCGGCACGTCGACGTCGTCGTAGTCGCTCTTGTACTTCATCGACAGCGGCCAGTAGTGCGGGGGCGTCCACAGGAACACCAGCACGAAGAGCACCATCGGCGGCCAGTCCAGCGACCCGGTCACGGCCGTCCAGCCGATGAGCACGGGGAAGCAGCCCGCGATTCCGCCCCAGATGATGTTCTGCTCGGTGCGGCGCTTGAGGATCATCGTGTAGATAACGACGTAGAAGAAGATGGCGACGACCGAGAGGCTGGCTGCCAGCCAGTTCGTGAACGCCAGCAGCCAGATCGTGGAGACCACCGCGAGCACCCAGGAGAACACCAGTGCGCCGCGCGGCGAGACCTCACCGGTGACCAGTGGACGCTTCTCGGTGCGCTTCATGTGCACGTCGATATCGCGATCGAGGTACATGTTGAAGGATGCCGCAGAGGCCGCGCTCATGGCGCCGCCGATGACGGTGGCGATGATCAGCCACAGACCGCGCAGGTCGGGCAGACCGCCCATCGCGAGGATCATCACCGGAACGGTCGATACGAGCAGAAGCTCCATCACGCGGGGCTTGGTGAGGATGAAATAGCCGCGGATCTTCTGACCGACCGAGTGCTTCGACCCGACGGTCTGCGATATCGAAGAGATCGCGATCCCCTCCTTCTGAACGCAAATGGACACTCCTTCCAGTCTAGAGCGTTCCACCGCGCTCCAGAGGACCCCGGAATCCCCACGATCCGGGCGGATTCCTCCCTGTCCCGACACACCCCGTCACGAGGTGAAATCCGCCCACAGGACGTGTTTGCGCCCGAGTATGCTGAAAATACTCGCGCGCCCGGGCGCTGTGCACCTCTTCTCCGTGACGACGCGGATCGCGCAGGAATACGGGCGCCTCCGCAGTTGTCAGAAGGAGCATGACCGTGGCAGAACTTCAGTGGGACGAGATCGACCGACGAGCGGTGGACACCGCTCGGATCCTGGCGGCGGATGCCGTGCAGAAGGTCGGTAACGGCCACCCGGGCACGGCGATGAGCCTCGCACCGCTGGCCTATCTCCTCTACCAGCGGGTGATGCGTCACGATCCTGCCGACACGGACTGGCTCGGACGCGACCGCTTCATCCTGTCGGTCGGCCACTCCTCCCTCACCCAGTACGTGCAGCTCTACCTGGGCGGCTTCGGTCTGGAGCTCTCCGACCTCGAGGCGCTGCGCACCTGGGGCTCGCTGACCCCCGGCCACCCCGAGTACCACCACACCAAGGGCGTCGAGATCACCACCGGCCCGCTGGGCCAGGGCCTCGCCTCGTCCGTCGGCTTCGCGTACGCGGCCCGCTACGAGCGCGGCCTGTTCGACCCCGAGGCACCAGAGGGCACCAGCCCCTTCGACCACCATGTGTACGTGATCGCCGGCGACGGCGACCTGCAGGAGGGCGTCACCAGCGAGGCGTCGTCGCTCGCCGGTCACCAGCAGCTCGGCAACCTCATCGCCTTCTACGACTCCAACCAGATCTCCATCGAGGGCGACACGAACGTGGCGTTCACCGAGGACGTCCGTGCCCGCTACGAGGCATACGGCTGGCAGGTGCTCGAAGTGGACTGGCGCCGCACCGGGCAGTACGTCGAGGATGTCCAGGAGCTGGATGATGCGATCCTGCAGGCGCAGGCCGAGACGGCCAAGCCCAGCCTGATCATCCTGAAGACCATCATCGGCTGGCCTGCCCCGACGATGTCGGGCACCGAGTCGGTGCACGGCAACGCGCTCGGCGCCGACGAGGTGGCCGCGACCAAGAAGGTTCTCGGCTTCGACCCCGAGAAGTCCTTCGTCGTCGAGGACGCCGTCATCGAGCACACCCGTCAGCTCGGCGACCGCGCCAAGGAGGCGCGCGCCGAATGGCGGAAGTCGTTCGACGCGTGGGCGTCGGCGAACCCGGAGCGCAAGACGCTGCTGGACCGTCTCGAGGCCAAGGCCCTGCCGAACGACATCGAGAAGGTGCTGCCCGTCTTCGAAGGCGGCACCGAGGTGTCCACCCGCGCGGCATCCGGCAAGGTCATCAACGCCCTCGCCGCCGAGCTCCCCGAGCTCTGGGGCGGCTCCGCAGACCTGGCGGGCTCCAACAACACCACCATCTCGGGCGCCGCGTCGTTCATCCCCGCCGAGTGGTCCACGCACGACTGGAAGGGCAGCCCGTACGGCCGCGTGCTGCACTTCGGCATCCGCGAGCACGCGATGGGCTCGATCCTGAACGGCATCACGCTGCACGGACCGACGCGCGCCTTCGGCGGCACGTTCCTGATCTTCAGCGACTACATGCGCCCGGCTGTGCGCCTGGCCGCGCTGATGGACATCCCCAGCACGTTCGTGTGGACGCACGACTCGGTCGCCCTCGGCGAGGACGGCCCGACGCACCAGCCGGTCGAGCAGATCGCGTCGCTGCGCGCCATCCCGAACTTCACCGTGGTGCGCCCTGCGGACGGCAACGAGACCGCAGCCGCGTGGCTCGAGATCCTGCGCCGTCACGGCGGCCCGGTCGGCATCGCGCTGACCCGTCAGAACGTGCCCGTGTTCGCACGCGGCGAGGGCGAGGCCTCCGGCGACGTCTTCGCGGCCGCGTCCGCGACGGCCAAGGGCGCCTACGTGCTCGCGGAGGCGCCGAACGGCACCCCCGATGTCATCCTCATCGCCACAGGATCCGAGGTGCAGCTCGCCGTCGCCGCACGCGAGACCCTCGCGGCCGAGGGCGTCAACGCCCGCGTGGTGTCCGCCCCGTCGCTGGAGTGGTTCGCCGAGCAGGACGAGGCGTACCGCGAGTCGGTGCTGCCGAAGTCGGTGACCGCACGCGTGTCCGTCGAGGCGGGCTCCGTGCTCAGCTGGCGAGGAATCGTCGGCGACCGCGGTCGCTCGGTCGGCATCGATCACTTCGGCGCTTCCGCCGACTACAAGACCCTGTTCCAGAAGTTCGGCATCACCGCCGAGGCCGTCGTCGAGGCGGCACGCGACAGCATCAAGGAGAACGCATGAGCACCCCCACAGAAGACCTCTCTGCCGCCGGCGTCAGCATCTGGCTGGACGACCTGTCCCGCACCCGGATCCACTCGGGCAACCTGCAGCAGCTCATCGAGTCCCGCAACGTCGTCGGGGTGACCACCAACCCGACGATCTTCGCCAACTCGATCACCAACCCCGACGACACGTCGTACGACGCGCAGGTCGCGGAACTCGCCGCTTCCGGTTCGTCCGCCGTCGACGCCGTCTTCGCGGCGACCACGCAGGACGTGCGCGACGCGCTGGACGTGTTCCGCCCGGTCTACGACGCGTCGAACCAGGTCGACGGTCGCGTGTCGATCGAGGTCTCCCCCGACCTCGCCCACGACACCGACGGCACCGTCGCACAGGCCAAGGACCTGTGGAAGCGCATCGACCGCGAGAACCTCCTCGTGAAGATCCCCGCGACCAAGGCCGGCCTTCCCGCCATCGCCCAGGCGATCGGCGCGGGCATCAGCGTCAACGTCACGCTGATCTTCAGCCTGGAGCGCTACGCGGGCGTCATCGATGCGTACCTGACCGGTCTGGAGACCGCGAAGGCCGCCGGCATCGACCTGTCCACGATCCACTCGGTCGCGTCGTTCTTCGTCTCGCGCGTCGACACCGAGACCGACAAGCGCCTCGAGGCGATCGGCTCCGACGAGGCGCTGGCGCTGAAGAGCAAGGCGGGTCTCGCCAATGCGCGCCTCGCCTACGAGCTGTACGAGACCTCGTTCGCGAGCGACCGCGCCAAGGCTCTGCTCGACGCCGGCGCAACACTGCAGCGTCCGCTGTGGGCCTCGACCGGTGTCAAGGACCCGTCCCTGTCCGACACTCTGTACGTGACCGAGCTGGTCGCACCGGGCGTCGTCAACACGATGCCCGAGAAGACGATGGAGGCCGTGTTCGATCACGGCGTCGTCAGCGGCGACACCGTGACGGGCACCTACGACGCCTCTCGCGAGGTGTTCGAGGGCCTGAAGGCGGTCGGCGTGGACTTCGACGACGTCACCCAGGTGCTCGAGGACGAGGGCGTCTCCAAGTTCATCGACTCCTGGCACGATCTGCTGGCACAGGTGACGAAGGGTCTGGAAGAAGCGCGATGACCGTCTCGGTGCACGTGTCGCAGGGCGCGCGGACGGCGGTGGACGACACCGTCGCCCGCCTTGTCGCCGATCTCGTGGCGACGCGTGTCACCGCAGGCGATCCCACCCTGTGGGGGCCGGATGCCGAGGCCGAGGCATCCGTCCGCCTCGGCTGGGTGGACGCCGTCTCCGTGTCGCGTCCCCTGGTCGCCGAGATCCTCGCGCTCCGCGCGGATCTTGCGGCCAGGGGCGTCGACCGGGTCGTGCTGTCCGGAATGGGCGGGTCCTCACTCGCCCCCGAGGTCATCGCGAAGACGGTGGGCGTGCAGCTCACCATCCTCGACTCGACCTCGCCCGCACAGGTGCTGTCCGCACTCGACGGCGATCTGGCCCGCACCGTGCTGGTCGTCTCGTCGAAGTCCGGCACCACTGTGGAGACCGACTCGCACCGCAGGGCCTTCGAGGCCGCGTTCAGCGATCTCGGCATCGATCCGGTCCAGCACATCGTGGTCGTGACCGACCCGGACTCCGCACTGGGCCGGTCCGCGACCGAGGCCGGATACCGGGTGTTCTACGCCGACCCGAACGTCGGAGGGCGCTATTCGGCGCTCACGGCGTTCGGCCTGGTCCCCGCGGGGCTGGCCGGAGCCGACATCGGCGAGCTGCTGGATGAGGCCGAGGCCTCGCTGCTGCAGTTCGCGATCGACTCCCCCGACAACCCGGCGCTTCGACTGGCCGCCGCCATCGCGGGCACGAAGCCGCACCGCGACAAGCTGGGACTCGTGACGGACGGCACGTACATCGACGGGCTCCCCGACTGGATCGAGCAGCTGGTCGCCGAATCCACCGGCAAGAACGGCACCGGCATCCTGCCCGTCGTCCTGCTCCCCGTCTCCCCCGAACTCGAAGCCCGTCCGTCGGATCTTCAGGTCGTGCGTCTGGTCGAGGATGCCGACGAGTTCCACCTGCGGGATCGGCACCCCGGCGAGATCCTCGTCAGCGGCAGCCTGGGAGCGATGTTCCTGCTCTGGGAGCACACCACGGCGATCGTCGGGCATCTGCTCGGCATCAACCCGTTCGACCAGCCCGATGTCGAGGCGGCCAAGACCGCCGCGCGCGGACTTCTCGACGCACGTCCCGAGGTCACCGAACCGGCATTCGTCCAGGACGGCATCGAGGTGCGCGTCAGCGACGTCGCACTCGCCGCCTCGGGCACGATCGAAGGCGTGCTCGATGCGCTCTGGGCGGCGCTGCCCGATGACGGCTACGTCTCGGTCCAGGCTTACGTGAACAGGCTCGAGCTGGGTCAGCTGCAGGGCATCCGCGAGATGGTCGCCGCCGACTCCGGGCGGCCCACCACCTTCGGGTGGGGTCCGCGTTTCCTGCACTCGACCGGCCAGTTCCACAAGGGCGGTCCTGCGCAGGGCGTGTTCCTGCAGATCCTCGAGCGCACGGACGTCGACCTCGAGATTCCCGGCCGTCCGTTCACCTTCGGACAGCTGATCCAGGCCCAGGCGGCCGGCGATGCCGCCGTCCTGTCCGGGCACGGCAGGCCCGTCGTTTCGCTGACCATCACGGATGCCGCCGATGACGTCCTCACCCTGTTCACTGCGACGCAGTGAACCATCCGGAAGATCTGGAGATATCCCCCTCGATGACTGCCCCGATCTCGCGCGGACGCAATCCGCTCCGCGACCCCGATGACCGTCGCCTCAATCGCATCGCAGGTCCCAGCGCGCTGGTGATCTTCGGTGTGACAGGCGACCTGTCGCGCAAGAAGCTCATGCCCGCCGTGTACGACCTCGCCAACCGCGGCCTGCTGCCCCCCGGGTTCGCCCTGGTCGGCTTCGCACGCCGCGACTGGGAGGACCAGGACTTCGCACAGGTCGTGTACGAGGCCGTCAAGCAGCACGCCCGCACGGAGTTCCGTGAGGAGACCTGGCAGCAGCTGCTGCAGGGCATCCGCTTCGTGCAGGGCACGTTCGACGACCCCGATTCGTTCGCCCGCCTGCGCGAGACCGTCGAGAAGCTCGACGTCGAGCGTGGCACGATGGGCAACCACGCCTATTACCTGTCGATCCCGCCGAAGGCCTTCCCCGAGGTCGCGAAGCAGCTGCGCGAGTCCGGCCTGGTCGGCGAGCAGACCGCGGATGATCTGCACTGGCGTCGCGTGGTGATCGAGAAGCCGTTCGGAAGCGACCTCGAGTCGGCCCGTTCGCTGAACGAGGCGCTGGAGTCGGCGTTCCCGGCCGACGCGATCTTCCGCATCGACCACTACCTCGGCAAGGAGACGGTGCAGAACATCATGGCTCTGCGCTTCGCCAACGAGCTGTACGAGCCGCTGTGGAACCGCAACTACGTCGACCACGTGCAGATCACGATGGCCGAGGACATCGGCGTCGGCGGCCGTGCCGGCTACTACGACGGCATCGGAGCGGCGCGCGACGTCATCCAGAACCACCTGCTGCAGCTGCTGGCGCTGACCGCCATGGAGGAGCCGATCAGCATGTCGGCCGACCATCTGCGCGCCGAGAAGGAGAAGGTCCTGGAGGCCGTGCGCCTTCCGGCGGACATCTCGCAGGCGACGGCCCGCGGACAGTACGCCGGAGGCTGGCAGGGCGGTGAGAAGGTCAACGGCTTCCTCGAAGAGGACGGCATGGCCCCGCAGTCCAGCACCGAGACCTACGCGGCCGTCAAGCTGGAGATCGACACGCGCCGCTGGGCGGGTGTGCCCTTCTACCTGCGCACCGGCAAGCGGCTCGGACGCCGCGTGACCGAGATCGCGGTGGTTTTCAAGCGGGCACCCGAGCACCTCTTCGGCCGCTCGCAGACCTCCGAGCTGGGGCAGAACGCCCTGGTGATCCGCGTGCAGCCCGACGAGGGCGTCACCATCCGCTTCGGCTCCAAGGTGCCGGGCAGCGGCGCGAACGTGCGCGACGTGACGATGGACTTCGGCTACGGCCACGCGTTCACCGAGGCCAGCCCCGAGGCGTACGAGCGTCTGATCCTGGATGTGCTGCTGGGCGATCCGCCCCTGTTCCCCCGCCATGAGGAGGTGGAGCTGTCCTGGAAGATCCTCGACCCTGTGGAGGAGTACTGGGCGACGCTGCGCGCCCCGTTGGAGCAGTACGCGCCCGGATCCTGGGGGCCGGCATCCGCTGACGCCCTTCTAGCCCGTGATGGACGAGTCTGGAGACGCCCGTGATCATCGATCTTCCCGACACCACAGTCAGCCGGGTCGCCAAGCAACTGGTGAAGGTGCGCGAGGAGGGCGGCGCCGTCGCCCTCGGACGTGTGCTGACCCTGCTCATCGTCGCCCGCAACGGCGTCGCCGAAGCGGCCATCGACGCCGCCAACGACGCCTCCCGTGAGCACCC
The DNA here is from genome assembly GCF_030816235.1 of Microbacterium sp. W4I4. Taxonomy (NCBI): domain Bacteria; kingdom Bacillati; phylum Actinomycetota; class Actinomycetes; order Micrococcales; family Microbacteriaceae; genus Microbacterium; species Microbacterium sp. W4I4. The sequence continues at coordinate 294,690 of NZ_JAUSXT010000001.1, read as the reverse complement.
GATGCGCGTCATCGTGCTGGTCACCGGCGAAGGCGACGCCCGACTCGACGCGCAGATCCGCGTCGGAGGCGACGCCGGAGCGAGCGAGGTCGTGGTGCTGCACGCCTTCGGCGACGCGGCCAGCAACGAGGAGAGCCTCGTGACCGGCCTGCTGCTGCCGGACGCCCCGGTCGTCGCATGGTGGCCTGGTGAGGCTCCGACGGATGCCGCGTCATCCCCGCTCGGACGCATCGCCCAGCGCCGCATCACGGACGCCGCCACGTCGCCGGACGTGCGCGACCGGCTCGCGCTGCTCGGCAGGACCCACGCACCCGGCGACACGGATCTGGCATGGACGCGTCTCACTCACTGGCGCGAGCAGCTCGCCGCCGTGCTCGACCAGCCGCCGTACGAGCGGGTGACCGCGGTCGAGGTGCGGGGAGCTGCGGCATCGCCGTCCACCGCGCTGCTGGCGGCCTGGCTGCGCATGGCGCTGGATGTGCCGGTCAGCTGGTCGTACGAGGACCCCGAGCACTGGCAGGAGGGCATCAAGTCGGTGCGCCTGACGCGCGCCAGCGGAGACATCCTGCTGGAGCGCCCGATGCCGAATGTGGCGATCCTCACCCAGCCCGACCAGCCCGATCACGAGCTGCATCTGCCGCGTCGCACTCTGCGCGAGTGCCTGGCGGAGGAGCTGCGTCGCCTCGACGCCGACCTGCTGTACGGTCGTGTCATCACCGAGGGCTGGAATCGTCTGGGCCCCGCTGACAAGGGAGCGTGAGCACGTGAAGGTGCAGGGATCGGTCAAGTCCGTCGTCGTCGAGCCGACACCGGCAGCCCTGGCTGCGCGCGTCGCCGACCGGTTCCTCACCCGGGTGCGCGCGCGCACCCGCAACGGCCGCCTCGCCCACATCTGCCTCACCGGCGGATCGATGGGCGGGGCGGTGCTCGCCGCTGCTGCGCAGGATCCGCGCACCGCGGAGATCGACTGGTCGCTCGTGCACTTCTGGTGGGGCGATGAGCGCTTCGTGGAGCGCGACGACACCGACCGCAACTCGCTGCAGTCGCGTCAGGCGCTGCTGGATCACATCTCGGTTCCGTCAGAGAACATCCACGAGGTCGCTGCTCCGTCGGACGGCCTGAGCCTTGACGAGGCCGCCGCCGCCTATGCCGCGGAACTGGCGCGTTTCGGCTCCGATGATGAGGCGTGGCCCTCGTTCGCGGTGTGCTTCCTGGGCGTCGGCCCGGACGGTCACATCGCGTCGCTGTTCCCGGATCGACCAGAGGTGACGGCGACCGATGCCGCCGCGCTTCCGGTGCGCAACTCCCCCAAGCCGCCCGCCGAGCGGGTGACGCTCACGCGTCCCGTCCTGAACGCCTCCAAGCGCGTCTGGCTGGTCATCACCGGCGCAGACAAGGCTTCTGCGCTCGGTCTGGCCCTGGCAGGCGCCAGCTATGCGAGCGTGCCGGCAGCCGGCGCGAAGGGACGCCGCCGCACGGTGTTCTTCGTCGATGAGGCGGCAGCGGCCGAGGTCGCACCCGAGCTCATCGACCGCGACTACTGAGCGCTCGGGGGTCCTGAATCCATCGAGGGGCCTCGGTGCTCCGGCTCATCCGTCCGCGGCGTCGCGTCACCCGGACGCGTCATGGTTCCTGACGCTTCCGGATGCGCGCTGCCGCGCTGGATGCCCAGCTCCTGGCTCTCGCTGAGCACCTGCGGGTGATACCGGGCGAGCCCGAAGACGCCGAACACGGCGATCGCTCCTGCGATCCCGAACAGGACGAGAACCGGCACCGGTGCGGCATCCGTCTCACCGAGCACCAGGGCGCCGATCAGCACGGCGACGATGGGGTCCACCACGGTGAGGCCGGCGATCACCAGGTCAGGCGGGCCGGAGCTGTACGCGGACTGCACGAAGTAGGCGCCGACCGCGGCCGCGGCGATCAGGGCGATGACGCACACGATGGTGAGCCAGCCGAAGCTGCCGGTCTGGATGCGGCTGATGACCGCCTTCGCCAGCGTCGCGACGAATCCGTAGAGGATGCCGGCGCCCGTCACGTAGAACAGTGCGCGCATGCGGTGCCGCAGGATCAGCCAGCAGGTGCCGAGAGCGATGATGACCACCAGCAGGATGGCGAGGATCGTGAACAGGTCCTCGTCGCTGATCTCGCGCTCGACCGCGTAGAGGGCCGCGAGTGCCACGAACAGGAAGATGCCGCCGAGGCAGCTGCCGATCGCGATCAGCGACTTCCTGGTGGGCGTATGACCCGACACGCGGGCGTTGAGCAGGGTGGTGACGACGAGGGCAACCGCTCCCAGCGGTTGCACGACGATCAGCGGGGCGATCGCCATCGCGCTGAGCTGGCAGATGATCGCGAAGCCGAGCATGATCGTGCCGATGATCCACGAGGGGCGGGTCAGCAGGCTCTTCAGCTGGGCGCCGCTCAGCCCGGAGGCGCCTTCGACGCCGGTGAGCTTCTCGACCTTCTCGACGCCGCGGTGCTGGTACTGCGCCCCGAGGGACATGAACACGGCGCCGGCGAGAGCGAGCGGGATGCCCAGAAGCAGTGCGGGGTTCTGAAAGACACCGATCAGCTGGTCGCTGACACCAGTCGCCATCTCCACCCCGTGCACCGTTTCACCCTACCGGGCGGGAGCGGCCCAGTAGGGTTATGGCGTGGCTGTTCTTCCGATCCGCATCATGGGCGATCCCGTTCTGCACTCCCCCGCGGCGGAGGTCGCGGACATCACCGACGATATCCGCACTCTCGTCGCCGACATGTACGAGACGATGGACATCGCTCCCGGTGTGGGTCTCGCGGCCCCGCAGGTGGGTGTGGCACTGCGCATATACGTCTACTCGTATGTCGACGACGACGAGCAGCCGTGGCGCGGCGAGATCCTGAACCCGGTGCTGTGGATGACGCCGTTCGAGCCCGGCGAACCCGACCCCGACGAGGAGTCCGAGGGGTGCCTGTCCTTCCCCGGTGAGCGGTTCCCCCTGCGCCGCTCCGACCGGGTGATGGTGACCGGCATCGATCTCTCGGGCGCGCCGGTGCGCATCGAGGTGGACGGCTGGCGCGCGCGGATCATGCAGCACGAGTTCGATCACCTCGACGGCATCCTGTACGTCGATCGCCTGTCGGACGGCGACTGGAAGACGGCGCAGAAGATCGCCCGCAAGCGCGGCTGGTCGCGCGGCGGGGCGAGCTGGATGCCCGGGGTCGACGACCTGGAGGGATGATGAGCACTCCGATCCGCATCGGAATCGTCGGCTACGGCAATCTCGGCCGGGGCGTGGAGCGATCGGTCGCCCTGAACGAGGACATGCATCTGGTCGGCGTGTTCTCGCGTCGCGATCCGGTCTCGGTCACCACGCTCTCCCCCGACACGTCGGTGCGCTCCGTCGATGATCTTCCGACGATGCGCGACCGGATCGACGTGCTGGTCCTGTGCGGCGGATCGAAGAGCGACCTGCCCGTGCAGACGCCATCACTGGCCTCCGATTTCAGTGTCGTCGACAGCTTCGACACGCACGCTCGCATTCCCGAGCACTTCGCCGCCGTCGACGCGGCTGCCCGCGCGGCGGGGACGACGGCCGTCATCTCCACAGGCTGGGACCCTGGCCTGTTCTCGCTGCAGAGGCTGTACGGCGAGGCGATCCTCCCGCAGGGCGAGACGCACACGTTCTGGGGCCGCGGACTCAGCCAGGGGCACTCCGATGCGGTCAGGCGCGTTCCAGGAGTCGCCGGCGGCGTGCAGTACACGATCCCGTCCGACGACGCGATCGCTCAGGTGCGCTCCGGGGGGCGCCCCGCACTGAGCACGCGCGACAGGCACACGCGCGAGTGCTTCGTGGTGCTTGAGGATGATGCGGATCCGGATGCCGTGCGCGAGGCGATCGTGAGCATGCCGGACTACTTCGCGCCGTACGACACCACGGTGCACTTCATCACCGCAGAAGAGCTCGCACGCGCCCATGCCGGCGCGCCGCACGGCGGCTTCGTGATCCGCAGCGGGACGACCTCTGCCAGCGCGAATCAGACCGTCGAGTTCCGCCTGACGCTGGACTCGAACCCGGAGTTCACCGCCAGCGTCCTGGTCGCCTACGCACGGGCCGCGGCGAGGATGGCGGCTGGCGGCGACCACGGTGCGAAGACCCCGTTCGATGTGGCGCCCGGGCTGCTCTCCCCCAAGTCGGCGGAACAGCTGCGCGCCGAACTGCTCTGACACCCACGAATGGACAGGAAGAGGATCACCGATGATCATCAGGCTCGACAACGTCGGCATCGCCGTCCGCGACATCGAGGAGGCGATCTCCTTCTTCACCGACCTCGGACTCAGCCTGGTCGGCCGTGACACCGTCAGCGGTGAGTGGGCCGACACGGCTGTCGGTCTGGACGGCAACCATGCCAAGATCGCCGTGTTGCAGACTCCCGACGGCCACGGCCGGCTCGAGTTCTTCGAGTACCTGCATCCGGATGCCATCGAGACGCAGCCGACGCAGCCGAATGAGATCGGCATGCACCGGGTCGCCTTCGCCGTCGACGACATCGAGGAGTCCCTGGCGATCGCCGCGCGGCACGGATGCCACCCGCTGCGCGCTGTGGCGACCTACCAGGACATCTACAAGCTCACGTATCTGCGCGGCCCCAGCGGGATCCTCGTGATGCTCGCCCAGGAGCTCAAGCCGTAGGCCTGAGCGGTTCCGCAACGACGAAACCCCGCCACGAGGGCGGGGTTTCAGTGGGGTTGGCTCCCCGGCTTGGACTCGAACCAAGAACCTGCCGGTTAACAGCCGGCTGCTCTGCCAATTGAGCTACCGAGGATCATGTTCCCCGCGGGCGGGCAACTCATCCAGCTTAGCAAACTCCGCACCATGCTTCGAACACGAGCGACACCCCGGGCGTGGCGCGATCAGCGTGCGGCATCCGCCTCGGCGTTCGGCGCCCAGACCAGGTTGCGCCCGATGCCTCGAGCGACCACGTGACCGCCACGGAGCATCAGGGCCTCAGCATCCAGCTCCCGGATGAAGGCCGCATCGTTGGTGACCAGCAGCGCGGCCATGGACTGTTCGGTGCGTCGCCGGGTGATCGCGTCGAACACCACCGGCCGCACTTCCAGATCGAGGTTCGCGAGCGGCTCGTCCGCGATCAGCACACGGGGCTCGAGCATGAACGCTCGGGCGATCGCGACGCGCTGACGCATACCCGCGCTGAGCTCGTAGGGGAACTTCGAGGCAGCGCCGAGAGGCAGATGCAGTTCGTCGAGGAGCGAGGCGACACGGATCGCGAGCGCCCGGCTGTTCACTTTCTTCTCCCGCGAGGTGATCGGCTCGGCGATGACCTCGCCGACAGTCAGCCTCGGCGGGAGGTTCGCGCCGGCTCCCTGAGCGACGTAACCGCTGCGAGCCGTCAGCATCCGACGCCTGCGTCCGGGACGGCGGATGTCGACGCCGCACACCTGGGCGCGCCCACCGGCCACCTTCAGCGAGGAGTCCTGGACGCCGGCGAGGGCGGCCACGAGCGTGGACTTGCCGGAGCCGGTCGCCCCTCCCACGCACATCAGCTCGCCCGGGCGCACCGTGAAGGTGACGCCGTCGATCGCACGGGTCACGCCGCCGTGTCCGATCCGGTCGATGACCAGGTCGGAGCACTCGATCGCGATGTCGTCGGCGGATGGCATTCCTCCATCCTGCCCGCTGAACGCGCTCCCGGTGGTCAGGACTCGACGAATCTCATCCGTTCCAGGTCGATGTCCCGCAGTCGCATGCGCAGCGCGCGACCCCCGTCGGAGTCCGCCGGGATGCGCTGCACGGCCCCGAGCAGCTCGTTCTTCTCGCGGTCGATCGCGCGCAGGATCAACCGGCGGCAGAGGTCTGTGGCCGAGAACAGCGCCCGTTCCTCGTCCTTCGCGGGGAATGGCATCATCAGCAGCTCACCCGCCAGGCTCCGGTAGGGCTCGCGCACCGCATCCGCGGCCGACGTCGACCAGCCGACCCGCGTGCGGTCCTCGACCGCGGCCACGGACTCGCGCACCGCATCCAGTCCCGGGTTCCGGAACTGCTCCGCCACGGCGCGCCCCAGCAGCTCGGGATCGATGAGATGCCCGTACTGCAGGATGCCCATCAGCGCGTCCCGCTCGATGGCGACGTCGGCCGTGCGAGGAAGGTCCGCCAGACGCACGCGCGTCGAAGGCGCTTCGGCGGCCGCTGCCGTCGAGCTCTGCTGCGTGCTGCGCTGGGGTTCTCGCTCTGCCGCAGCGGCGCCTCGTGCGGCCCGCTGCACCTCCTGGTGCACGTCGGTCGGGTCCATGCCGAGACGACGGGCGAGCACGCGCTCGTAACCGGGACGCAGCAGTTCGTCGCGGATCACGGCGACGATGGGCGCCGCGGCGCGCAGCGCACCGACCTGCCCTTCGACTGTGGAGAGGTCGTATCCTGCGAGCTTGCGATCGATCGCGAACTCGAACATCGGCACCTTGGCATCCATCAGCCCGCGCACCGCGGCGTCCCCGCGCTGCAGGCGCAGGTCGCACGGATCCAGACCGTCGGGCGCGACGGCGACGAACGTCTGCGCCGTGAAGCGCGAATCCTCGGAGAACGCGCGCAGCGCGGCCTTCTGGCCCGCCTCGTCGCCATCGAAGGTGAAGACGATCTCACCGGCCGCGGAGTCATCGCCCATCACGCGGCGCAGCACCTTGATGTGCTCGGTGCCGAACGCCGTGCCGCAGGTGGCGATGGCGGTGGTGACGCCGGCGAGGTGGGCGGCCATGACGTCGGTGTATCCCTCCACGACGACCACGCGACGCGGGTCACCGCGGGCGATGTCGCGTTTGGCGAGGTCGAGTCCGTAGAGCACCTGCGCCTTCTTGTAGATCGGCGTCTCGGGTGTGTTGAGATACTTCGGGCCCTGATCGTCGTCGTACAGCTTGCGTGCGCCGAAGCCGATCGTCTGCCCGGTGACGTCGCGGATCGGCCAGACCACCCGCCCGCGGAAGCGGTCGTACACGCCGCGTTGACCGGTGGAGACCAGTCCGGCATTGCTGAGCTCCTCGCGGGTGAATCCCTGATCGCTCAGCGCCTTGAGCATGTGGTCCCAGCCGCGCGGCGCGTAGCCGACGCCGAAGTGGGCAGCGGACCCGGCGTCGAAGCCGCGCTCCCCGAGGAACCGCCTGGCGCTCTCGGCCTCGGGGCTGAGCAGCCGGCCGCGGAAGTACTCCGCCGCCGCGGTGTTCGCCGCGTACAGCCGGCTGCGCCCGCTGGTCTCCGGAGCCGCCCCGCCGTCCTCGTAGTGCAGGGCGTATCCGACCCGCCCGGCCAGTCGCTCGACGGCCTCGGTGAAGCTGACATGGTCCATCTCACGCAGGAACGAGTACACGTCGCCGGAGGCGCCGCATCCGAAGCAGTGATAGAAGCCCACCTGCGGGCGCACGTGGAAGCTGGGGCTCTTCTCGTCGTGGAACGGGCAGAGCCCCTTCATCGACCCGACCCCCGCGGACTTCAGCGCCACGCGCTCCCCGACGATGTCCGCGATGTTCGTGCGGGACTTCACCTCTTCGACGTCGGCCTGCAGGATCCGTGCCATCAGTGCGCCCCTTCGGCGGACACCCGCGCGGCAGGTCGACGGTGCGCAGCGGGGCGTACGTGCCTCGGCGTCCAGATGCCGACCTCGGCCGGGTCGATCTCGCCGACCAGGCGGTTGTGCCAGTCGACTGCGGTCTGGTCAGTGAGGCTCGCGATCTGGTCGACGACGACGCGGGCACGCTCGGCATCCGTCGTCGCGTCCAGGAAATCGGCGGCGAAGGCGGGCTCGAGCACATCGGCGCCGGCCGACCACAGCGCGTCCGTGGACCACAGGGCATCCGCGAGTCGCCCCAGCACGCGGCGCTGCTCCTTGTACACGCCCTTGCGGGCCTCGATCGTGACGATCGCCTGACCCATGATGCCCTTGAGCACGGCGATCTCGGTCTCCACCACCCGCGGCACCACGACGTGGCCGTTGTAGCGGGCGATGGACGGGCCGGGATGCGCCTCGCGGGTCGCCGCCACGGATGCCCGCGCGAATCGGCCGATGAGGTCGCTGGTGAGGTTCTTGAGCCTCGCGAGATCGCGGCGGGACCGATCGAAGGTGCTCAGCCACATCGGCTGGCGGGCCAGCCGGTACAGGGCGTCGGCGAGCTCCTCGCGGGTGTAGTCGTAGCCGACCCACTGCTGGATCCGGTCGATGAGCGCGTCGTGCTCGACGGGGTCGGAGAGTTGGGAGACGTCCAGGTAGCCGTTGAGGATGGCGTCCTCGAAGTCGTGCACCGAGTATCCGATGTCATCGGAGAGGTCCATGATCTCGGCCTCGATGCAGCGCAGGCGTCCGGGGGCGCCCTCCCGCATCCACCGGAAGACCGGCTCGTCTTCGGGGTACACGCCGAACTTCAGGCGTCCGCCCGGATCCGGCATCGGGTTGTCGATCGTCCACGGATACTTGCACGCCGCGTCCAGGCTTGCACGGGTGAGGTTCAGGCCGACGGAGTGCCCGTCGTCGTCCATCACCTTCGTCTCGAGCCGAGTGAGGATGCGCAGCGACTGCGCGTTGCCCTCGAACCCGCCGATGTCGGCCGACCAGTCGTTGAGTGCGCGTTCGCCGTTGTGCCCGAACGGCGGATGGCCCAGGTCGTGGCTGAGGCAGGCCGTGTCGACCACGTCCTCGGACACGCCCAGTGCGCTCGCGAGCTCACGGCCGACCTGCGCGACCTCCAACGAGTGGGTGAGGCGATTGCGGGCGAAATCGGCCGTGCTGGCTGGGCTGAGCACCTGTGTCTTGGCAGCGAGGCGGCGCAGCGCCGCGGAGTGCAGCACACGGGCGCGGTCACGGGAGAAGTCGTTGCGCGAGGATCGGTGCGTCTCGGCGAAGACGCGCTCGGCGTCGTGGGTGCTGTAGCCCGGTGTACCGGAATCCCCCGCCGGATCAACCACCACTGTTCTCGACCTCCGCGCCGCGCATCATGTCGCCGATGCCCTCGCCGATCTCTCGCGAGTCCAGCCAGCCCTCAGGCAGTGCGGTGCGCTTGGGAGACCCTGCACGCCCACGCTGTCCCTCCGCGCCGATTCCCGGGTACGGCGAGTCGCCCAGGGTACCGAGCAGGTCGTCGATCTCCTGCAAGGTCGACGCCCGCGTGAGAGCCGCGCGCACCTCACCGCCGACCGGGTAGCCCTTGAAGTACCACGAGACGTGCTTTCGCACGTCCTTGCATCCGCGGTCCTCGTCCTCGAAGAACTCCACGAGCAGCTCTGCGTGCCTGCGGAACGCCTGAGTCACGAACTGCAGGGTCGCGTCGACCTTCGGCTTGGTCTCGACACCCTGGCCCAGGGCATCCGAGAGCTCGCCGAACAGCCACGGGCGCCCCAGGCATCCGCGGCCCACGACGACCCCGTCGGCACCGGTCTCCGACATCATCCGCACGGCGTCGTCCGCCGACCAGATGTCGCCGTTGCCGAGAACCGGGATGCTGGTGACGGCCTGCTTGAGCTCACCGATGGCGCTCCAGTCGGCGTGACCCGAGTAGTACTCCGAAGCGGTACGCGCGTGCAGTGCGACGGCTGCCGCACCGGCATCTTCGGCGGCGCGGCCGGCGTCGAGGAAGGTCAGATGGTCCTGATTGATGCCCTTGCGCATCTTGACGGTCAGCGGCACGTCACCGGCAGCCTTCACGGCGCGGTCGACGATGTCGGAGAACAGGCCGATCTTCCACGGCAGCGCCGCTCCCCCGCCCTTGCGGGTGACCTTGGGCACCGGGCAGCCGAAGTTCAGATCGATGTGGTCTGCGCGGTCCTCGGAGACGATGATGCGCACCGCCTCGGCGATCGTGGCCGGATCCACGCCGTACAGCTGGATGGAGCGCAGCGTCTCGCTCTCGTGGTGCTGGATGAGGCGCATCGTGATGGCGTTGCGCTCGACAAGGGCGCGCGAGGTGATCATCTCGCTGACGTAGAGCCCCGCCCCGTATTCGCGGCACAGTCTCCGGAACGCCGTGTTCGTGATCCCCGCCATGGGTGCGAGGACGACGGGCACGTCGAGGTCGATCGGACCGATGCGGAGTGCGGGAGCAGTCCCTGCGAGAGGTGCTGTGTCAGTGGCGAGAGTCATATCCCTTCCATTCTCCCAGACCTCGGCCCTGCCCGGACCCAGCAGATCTAGGCTGGGGATATGACCGATTCGACCATCCGACAGATCCCGTTCTCCGACGCCGAAGGCTCGGTGAAGACACTCGACGACTTCGGCTCGGATGTGGTCCTGGTGGTCAATGTCGCCTCCAAGTGCGGGCTGACTCCCCAGTACGAGCAGCTCGAGCAGCTGCAGCGTACCTACGCCGATCGCGGGTTCACCGTGCTCGGATTCCCCTGCAACCAGTTCATGGGTCAGGAGCCGGGGTCGATGGAGCAGATCCTGGAGTTCTGCTCCACGACCTACGGTGTCACCTTCCCGGTGAACGACAAGGTCAAGGTCAACGGGCGCAGCGCACACGAGCTCTACAAGGCTCTCAAGCAGACGACGGATGCCAAGGGCAAGGGCGGCCGGGTGGAGTGGAACTTCGAGAAGTTCCTCGTCGGACGCGACGGCTCGGTACAGCGCTTCCGCCCCAAGCAGCTTCCGGACTCCGCCGAGGTCGTCTCCGCGATCGAGGATGCGCTCTCCCATTGAGCCGGATGCGGCGGACTGAGTCCGCCGCATCCCTACGCGTAGCGGGCCTCAGCCTGCGGTCACGTCAGACTTCGCCGCGCTCTTCTCCGCCCAGACGTCGCGGATGACGTTCTCGAAGGCGGCCGGCGGCTGCGCGCCGCTGATGCCGTACTGTCCGTCGATGACGAAGAACGGAACGCCCTGGATGCCGTAGGCGCGGGCCTGGACCTGGTCCTGGCGTACGTCGGGCAGGTGCTTGGCGCTGTCGAGGGCGTCGCGGGCGGCATCGGCATCCAGACCGATCTCGACGGCGAGCTCGACGAGATCGTCGATCCGGCCGACGTGCTTGCCCTCGGTGAAGTAGGCGGACATCAGCCGCTCCTCCATCTCGTGCTGGAGCCCCTGCTCCTTCGCGTGATGCAGCAGCTCGTGCGCCTTGACCGTGTTGGTGTGCTTGAGCATGTCGAAGCGGTACTCGAGACCGGCGTTCTTGGCGACGTTCGTGACGTTGTCGAGCATCTCGACGACCTGCTCGCGCGGCATTCCCTTGTGCCCGGCGAGGAAGTCGATCTCGTCGCCGTCGAAGTCGACCGGGGTGTCGGGCGAGAGCTCGAACGAGTGGAAGGTGATGGTCACCTGCGGCGCATCCTCGTCACCGGCGACAGCCGCCAATCCCGTCTCGAGATTGCGCTTGCCGATGTAGCACCACGGGCAGGCGATGTCGGACCAGATGTCTATCGAGATGGGTTCGCTCACAACACGTGCAACTGCACGATGTGCCGGGGTATTCCGCGGCACCGATATCGTCGTGGAATGGACTGGCGCGAGGATCGGATCGGCTCAGCGGCACGCGGCGAGAACCCCACGGTCATCGCCGAGTTGGACAGCGGCTATGCCGTCATCGGCGACGTGCAGTTCCTGCCGGGCTACTGCGTGCTTCTCGGGCGTGATCCGAATGCGAAGTCTCTGGCGGATATGCCGAGGGCAGAACGTGTCAGGTTCCTCGCCGACGCCGACCTGCTCGCCACGGCGGTGGAACGCGCATGCCGCGAAGCCGACCCGTCGTTCCGGCGCACCAACATCGAGGTGCTCGGCAACGCCGACACGTTCGTCCACGCCCATGTCTGGCCGCGCTACGAGTGGGAGACGTCGGAACTGGTCCGTCTCCCCGTCTGGCTCTACGACCCCACCAGTTGGAGTGATCCGGCCACCGCACTCGGCGAACGGCACGACGCACTCCGAGCGAGCATCACGCGGCACCTGAACGACCTCGTCGCCTCGGACGCGGTCGAGATCGCCCCACGCGACGGGCGTGCGCGCTCCGGTCGCTGAACCCGGTCACTGAGCAGGCACAGTGAGACGAAACGCCCGGATCACCAGGCAAAATACTTCTCCACAACCCTTCCCGATGTCGAAGCTTTGTTCTATACTGGAGGCATGTCCACCGACACGATCACCCACCTGGAAGCGCAGTCCGCGCTGCTGGAGGAGTGGGTCGAGACGCGTCGTCAGATCGCCATGCTGGAAGCCCGTTCCGCGGACCTGCTCGCGCAGCGGGCCCGGTTGATGGATGCGGATGTCGTGGCGCAGCCGGTGCATCGGGATGCGATCGAGCGGTCGATGATCGCGGAGTTCTCCGCGGCGGGACGGATCGCGACCGGCAGCGTGTCGCAGGCGTTCGCCGACGCACGGTTCCTGGACCAGGACTTCCCCGCCCTGCGGGACACGTTCCGGGCCGGCCGGGTGACGGCCGCGCATGTGCGGGAGATCGTGCGCGCGGCAGCACCTGTCCGTGCGGCGATCCGCGACGGCGTGATCGAGGAGAGCATGCTCGTAGCGTTCGAGACCGCGGCTCTCGCATTCGCGGAGACCGAAGCCCCGGCGCGTACCCGTGCCCATGTCCGCGAGGTCGCCGCGGCCATCGCGGGGCTGAGCCTGACCGAACGGAACAAGGCAGCCGGGGCAGAGCGCACGGTGACGGTGCGGTCAGTGGGTGACGGCCTTGCGCTGCTGCAGGCGGTGCTGCCGGAGCATCTCGCCATCGGGATCCTGGACAGGCTCACCCGGTTGGCCCGCGTGCAGAAGCACAACACGGACGACCGTGCTCCGATGCTCCCGGTCGACGACGACGCCTGGGAGGCGGAAGCCGCGGAGGTCTGGGATGGTGGCGTGATCTTCGGGAGCGGTGGGACGTTCACGAGTGACCCGTTCGAGGAGGACCTCGACGCGTACTGGGAGCATGTAGACCGGATGCTCGCCGCCGGCCCGAAGGTCATCCAGATCCCCTCGGATGAGCGCACGACCGACCAGATCCGCGCCGACCTGCTCACCGACCTGCTCCTGGGCGCTGACCCGTCCGAGGTCCAGGGTCCGGGCTTGTCGAATGTCACCGCGACCATCCAGGTCACCGTCAACGCCACCACCCTCGCCGGATTGGACGACCACCCCGCCCAGCTCGACGGGCACGGAGAGTTGCACCCCGACATCGCCCGGGCCCTCGCGGGGAGGAACACCGGCTGGACGCGTCTGTTCCTCGACCCCACCGGCATGGTCACCGAAACCGACACCTACACCCCCACCGCCGGGATGCGCAGGTTCCTGCAAGCCCGAGACCAGCACTGCCGGTTCCCCGGCTGCCGCATGCCTGTGCACCGCTGCGAAGCCGACCACACCCTCGACCATGCCCTCGGCGGTTCGACCAGTCTGGACAATCTCGCCCACCTCTGCAAAACCCACCACGCACTGAAGCATCCGTCGATCCCCGACCAGCACCGCTGGACCGCCCGACAGCTCCCCGACTGGACCCTCAGATGGACCAGCCCCACCGGCCGAACCCACGTTGATCGGCCACCCAGGCGGGTCATGTTCGTGCCCAGCGGGCCAGAACCCATCGCGCATCCCCCACAACCTGGGGCAGACATCGACTGGACCACTCCAGCCGACGCCCACGCACCCTTCTGACCACCGCTGTGGATAACTCCAGCGGGAACTGAGCCATTCGGGCTACCGTGTCCGGGTGACTTTCGCGACCTCGTCCCTCCGCGCCGTCGGTGCGCTGTCCGCCGGTCTGCTCGCGCTCGGGATGCTGGCCGCCTGCACCCCCGAGCCGGAACCCAAGCCGACCAAGACCGCGCTGTTCGCATCAGACGAAGAAGCATTCGCTGCGGCGGAAGAGACGTACCGGGCGTACACGGACGCAGTGAATGCCGTAGACACGGCAGATCCCAAGTCCTTTGAACCCGTATATCAATGGTTGACGGGCACCGCTCTCGCCCCGGAGAAAGAAAGCCTGACGCTGTACCACGCCGAGAATCTGAAGAAGACCGGTGTCAGCACTTTCGACTCCTTCACGCCTGTGTCGAATTCGGCAGATGAGATCATCGCGCAGCTCTGCCTCGATACTGGTGATGTCGACTTGATCACGCCTGACGGTGAATCTGCTCTCCCGGCCAACCGGGCCGCGCGGCATGGAAGAAAAGTCCTCTTCGTCCCCGCAGGAACTTCAACGGGCCTGCAGATCATGTCCAGCAAGGAGCCAACTTCGGAGTTCACATGTTGAACCGCGGGCGACCTGGTTTAGGAGTCATAGCATCGGCAATCATTGCCGCATGCTTGCTGTCGGCCTCCCCCGCACTCGCCGGAGAGGGCGACGAGCTCGGCTCGCTCCTTGACTCGCTCCGACAGGATCTCAAGAACGAGCGCTTGAACCTGGCCGGTACGCAGAAAATACCGGGTACGCCGGGTCGAACAAATCCGGAAGCTCATCAGGGTGCCACCAGTCCAGTGGTGAATCTCGATTTCACCCCGAAGCCGCCGAAGCCGACGCATCCGTTCGACAACCGGTGCGTCGAGTGGACCAGCCTCGACGAATGCCTCCGCCTGACACCCAAGGACGTAGAACCGACCGAAGACGGCAGCACACCCGCCACGCCCGCGTTCTCCATCACCGACCTCGCCAGCTTCGCCCCCGCACCCGCCACACTCACCGGCGAACCCAACAACCTCGGCGTCGCAGGACTCCCCACCAACTTCACCACCACCGCCACCACCCACACCCGCAACGGAACCCTCTTCGGCTACCCCCTCACCGCACGCTTCACACCCAAAACCTTCACCTTCCACTACGGCGACACCACCACCCGCACATCCACCACCAGCGGCAACACCTGGGAAGACCTCCACCTCCCCCAATTCACCCCCACCGACACCAGCCACACCTACACCGAACGCGGCACCTACACAGCCCACACCGACACCACCTACACCGCCGAAATCGACCTCGGCACCGGCTGGATCCCCATCACCGGCACCCTCACCATCCCCGGCACCACCCAACACATCCACATCTACGAAGCACACACCGCCCTCGTCGCCCACACCTGCACCGAAAACCCCACCGCACCCGGCTGCTGAGGCACCGCAGGCTCGTCTACCACTGGGATACCCTTTCTCAGTGCTCGACGCCCACGATCCGCTGCCCCTCCGGCCGACCCGCGTGCTCGTCGCAGGCGTCTCCGGATCGGGCAAGACGACATTCGCCGCACGGATAGCCGATGCCCTGGGCATCCCCTGCTACGAGCTCGACGCCCTGCACCACGGGCCCGGCTGGGTCCCCCGCCCCGAATTCCTCGACGACGTGCGCGCCTTCGCCGCCACCGACACGTGGGTCAGCGAATGGCAGTACACCGCTCGCGGCGTGAACGACCTGCTCCCACCACGCGCACAGCTCGTGGTCTGGCTGGACTACCCGGACCGCATCGTGCGGGCACGTCTGTGGCGCCGCACCCTCGCACGCAGCATCCTGCGCCGCGAACTCTGGAACGGCAACCGCGAACCCACCCTGTGGAAGCTCGCGACCACCACCGACCCCGAAGAGAACGTGCTCCGCTGGCAGGCCAAGACCCTGCACCGCTGGCGCGAGCGGATGCCGGCCCACGAGATCGAGTTCCCGCACCTCACCGTCGTGCGACTGAGCCACCCGCGCCAGGCCGAGCGCTGGCTCGCAACCAGCCTGCGACAGCCCGATCAGCCGACGAACGAACGATCTGCTGACTGATCCTCGAGATCGGTCAGCAGAACGGGACCACCTCAGTGGATCGGGCGGGCCGCCAGCCCGCACAGGACCGGATGCCGGTCAGGACGACTCGTCCGGGGCATCCACAGCGCCCCCGAAGCGACGATCCCTCGACAGGTAGATCCCGATCGCGCGCCACAGCTCCTCGCGCGAGAAGTCCGGCCACAGCGTGTCGAGGAACACCATCTCGGCGTACGCCGACTGCCAGAGCAGGAAGTTCGAGGTGCGCTGCTCCCCCGAGCTGCGCAGGAACAGGTCCACATCCGGCATGTCCGGCACGTAGAGGTGCTTGCGGATCTGCTTCTCCGTGATCGCGCCTGGCTTCATGCGACCGGCTTTGACATCCTCGGCGATGGCCCGCATGGCGTCCACCAGCTCGACCCGACCGCCGTAGTTGACGCACATCGTCAGCGTCAGCACGTCGTTGCCGCGCGTGAGCTGCTCGGCGAACTGCAGCTCCTTGATCACCGAGCCCCACAGCCGCGGCTTGCGGCCGGCCCACCGCACCCGCACGCCCCACTCGTTGAGCTGGTCGCGGCGTCTGTGCAGCACGTCGCGGTTGTAACCCATCAGGAAGCGCACCTCTTCGGGCGAGCGCGCCCAGTTCTCCGTGGAGAACGCGTACACCGACAGGTGCTTCACACCCGCCTGGATGGCGCCTGCCACGACGTCGAGCAGCACCTCTTCGCCGGCCTTGTGCCCCTGAATTCGCGTGAGCCCCTGCCGGTTCGCCCAGCGCCCGTTGCCGTCCATCACGATCGCGACATGATTCGGCACGGCCGGGAAGGTCGGCGGATGAGCACCGGTCCAGTCCAGCGGGCGGAACGGCACCGCATCCTTGTGCGTGTAGGGCTTCGGGGTCACCGTGATCCTTGTCCGTGGAAGGGCGCGAGTCGCGCAGGCGCGACAACGTGCTCGAGGGATCGGATGCCGCGCTCCAGATGCCACTGCGCGTATGCGGCGACGGTGCCGGATGCCGCCGCCAGATCTCCCGGCGCGGCCGCATCGATCAGCTCCCAGTCGCCGGCCATCAGAGCTCGCAGCAGTCCCAGGGTGGAGGCGGAGATCCGCGGGCTGCCGGCGGGTGCGCAGTCCGTGCACACCGCGCCGCCCAACTGCGCGCCGAAGTGCGCGTGCGGGCCGGGCACGCCGCAGCGTGCGCAGTCCTCGAGCGCCGGCGCCCAGCCCGAGAGCGCCATCACTCGCAGCAGGTACGAATCCAGGATGCTGCGCGCGGCGTGCTCGCCACGTGAGAGCGAGCGCAGACCTCCGACCAGCAGCAGATACTGATCCGACGTGGCCTCGGATTCGTTGAGTCGATCCGCGGTCTCCACCATGGCACTGGCCGCCGTGAACCGCTCGTAGTCGGCCGCGATGTCGGCGCCGTAGGTGCCCAGCGACTCCGCCTGCTGCACGATGTCCAGCGATCGCCCCTGATACAGCTGCACATCGGCGACCATGAACGGCTCGAGCCGCGACCCGAACTTCGACGACGTGCGGCGCACACCCTTCGCCACCGCTCGGATCTTGCCGTTGCGGCGCGAGAGCATCGTGACGATCCGATCAGCCTCACCCAGTTTGTGGGTGCGCAGGATCACCGCTTCGTCTCGATAGGTCGGCACTCAACGATTATCCCCCGCACACAGCAGAATGGACGGGTGACGGAACCGCTCTTCACCATCCCCCTCTGGGCCGATCTCCTCGGCGTCGGCCTCGGCGGCATCCAGGGTGCCATGTTCGCCGCCGGATTCCAGGGCCAGCGCCGCTTGGACTGGCTCGGCGTCGCGATCATCGGCATCATGATCGGCATGGGCGGCGGCCTCATCCGTGACCTGCTGATCGGTCAGCCCCCGGCCACCCTGCAGAGCGACTGGTACCTGGTCACGGCCGTGGGCGCCGCACTGCTCGGGATGCTGCTGGCCGGGGTCTTCAACCGCCTCAACACCCTCATCGTGGGTCTGGACGCCGTCGTCATCGGCATGTTCGGCGCCTTCGGTGTCAGCAAGGCCATCGCCTTCGGCATCCCACCCGTTCCCGCCGTCTTCATCGGCGTGTGCGCGGCGGTCGGCGGCGGAGCGCTGCGGGACATGCTCATGGGTCTGCCCGTCGCGATCATGCACGTCGGCTCGCTGTACGCGGTCGCAGCGGGCGCTGGTTGCACTCTGATCGTCATCATGCACGCCTTCGGCCTCAGCATCGCCGTGGCCGCCATAGCCGGGATCGCCCTGACCGCCGTGATCCGCGTGCTGGCCGTGATCTACGACGTCTCGCTGCCCGAGCAGCGCCGACTGCACCGCCGCAAGGTCGCGACGGAGACCGGGATGATCCCGATCATCAAGCCGTGACGCTTCGACAGGCTCAGCGACCCATCGGCTGCTGAGCCCGTCGAAGCACTCAGACCGCGGCGAGCTCGCCCGCACGCGTGCGGATCGAGCGGTTCACGCACGACACGATCGCCTTCAGCGACGCGGTCGAGATGTCGCCGTCGATGCCGACGCCCCACAGCCGGTGCTCGTCGACCTGCAGCTCCACGTAGGCGGCCGCCTGCGCGTCGCCCCCGCTGGACATGGTGTGCTCGACGTAGTCGTACAGCGAGACCGCGAAGCCCCGCTCGCGGAGGATCTCGATGAACGCGGCGATCGGCCCGTTGCCTGTGCCCGCCGTGGCCACCCGCTCGTCGCCGTCGCGCAGCACGACGTCCAGTGAGACCTCGCCGGACATGTCGCTGCGCGTCTGGGTTCCCAGAAGTTCGAAACGACCCCACTTGGCCTCGGCGTCATCCGCCGGCAGGTACTCGTCGTTGAAGATCGACCAGATCTGGTCGCTGGTGACCTCGCCGCCCTCGGCATCCGTCTTCGCCTGCACCACGCCCGAGAACTCGATCTGCAGCTTGCGGGGCAGATCCAGTGCGTGGTCGGTCTTCAGCAGGTAGGCGACTCCGCCCTTGCCGGACTGCGAGTTTGACGCGGATGACCGCCTCGTACGACCGGCCCAGGTCCTTCGGATCGATCGGCAGGTAGGGCACGCCCCATTCGATGTCGTCGACAGTGACGCCCTGCGCCTCTGCCTTCGCAGCCATCGACTCGAAGCCCTTCTTGATGGCGTCCTGGTGCGAGCCGCTGAACGCGGTGAACACGAGGTCGCCGGCCCATGGGCTGCGCTCGGGCACGGGCAGCTGGTTGCAGTACTCGACCGTGCGCTTGACCTGGTCGATGTCGCTGAAGTCGATCTGCGGGTCGATGCCCTGCGTGAACATGTTGATGCCCAGCGCGACCAGGTCGACGTTGCCGGTCCGCTCGCCGTTGCCGAACAGGCAGCCTTCGATGCGGTCCGCGCCGGCCAGGTAGCCGAGCTCCGAGGCGGCGATGGCTGTGCCGCGGTCGTTGTGCGGGTGCAGCGACAGGATCACGTTCTCGCGGTGCGCGAGGCGTCGGCTCATCCACTCGATCGAGTCGGCGTAGACATTGGGGGTGGCCATCTCGACCGTCGCGGGCAGGTTGATGATCACCTTGCGGTCCGGAGTCGGCTCGAGCACCTCGATCACGGCGTTGCACACCTCGAGCGCGTACTCCAGCTCGGTGCCGGTGTAGCTCTCCGGCGAGTACTCGTAGTAGACCTCGGTGTCGGGGATGCGCTTCTCGAACTCACGGCACAGGCGTGCGCCCTCGAGGGCGATCTGCTTGACGCCCTCGCGGTCGGAGCGGAACACCACTTCGCGCTGCAGCACGCTGGTGGAGTTGTAGAAGTGCACGATCGCCTGCTTGGCGCCGCGGATCGACTCGTAGGTGCGCTCGATGAGGTGCTCGCGGCACTGCGTCAGCACCTGGATCGTGACGTCGTCGGGGATCAGGTTCTCCTCGATCAGCTGGCGCACGAAGTCGAAGTCGGTCTGGCTCGCCGAGGGGAAACCGACCTCGATCTCCTTGTAGCCCATGCTGACGAGCAGCTCGAACATGACGCGTTTGCGCTCGGGCGACATCGGATCGATGAGTGCCTGGTTCCCGTCGCGCAGGTCGACCGCGCACCAGCGCGGTGCTTCGGTGATGCGCTTCGAGGGCCAGGTGCGGTCGGGAAGGTCGACGCTGATCTGCTCGTGGAAGGGGCGGTACTTGTGCACCGGCATCGCAGACGGCTTCTGGGAGTTCTTCATGATTGGGGCTTCTCTTCGTCAGAAAGTGTGTTCAGGCCAACACAAGCGCCGCGACGAGAGAGGCCCGATGTTCAGGACTCGTCGCGGCAGCTAAGAAGAAGCATTCCGCCCAGAGGCATACCCCGATGCTAACACCCCGGTTGGCAGATTGCTCACGCGATGACCGCCGCGGCCCGTCAGGGGACGAGCGCGACCTTGCCGCCCGGATGCCCGGATGCCAGCAGCGCGAGCGCCTGCGGCGCCTGATCCAGCGGGTACACACGGGCCACGGGCACGACGAGCGCACCGCGTTCGGCCAGCTCGACCAGATGCTCGCGGACGCCGTCGCGGAAACGAGCGCTCTCCGGCATGGAGCCGGCGATCGCATGGAAGCCGTGCACGGCCGCGGCGGCGGGAGCGGCGATCGTCACGATGCGCGACGGGTCGGCGACGAATGCCTGCGACACGTCGATCGCCTCGTCGGTGCCCACGCCGTCCAGCGCCGCATCGATGCGCTCGGCGCCCGCGGCGTCGAGTGCCGCTGCGACGCGGTCGGCGAGTCCGTCACCATGTGCGACGGGAATGCCGCCGAACCGGCGCACCTCGTCGAATCGCGAAGGCGAGGCGGTGCCGATCACCCGGATGCCGCGCAGCGCGGCCTGCTGCAGCACGCTGACGCCCACCGCACCGGACGCTCCGTGGAGCAGCAGAGTCTCCCCAGGCTCGGCACGCACGACGTGGAGCATCTCGGCCGCGGTCGTACCGGCCAGGAGGAGGTTGGCAGCCTCGGGATGCGTGAGAGCGGCCGGTTTGCGCAGCACCTTCTGCGCCGGAACCGTGATCTCCGTCGCGTAGCCGCCGCGCACCCGGAAGGCGATGACCTCGTCGCCGACGGACGCCGACCCCGTGACGATCTCGGTGCCGGGCCCGATCGCCGCGAGCACACCGGAGATCTCGTACCCGATCGGCACGGGCATCTCGATGCCGGGGCGCGGCGCGGCGACGTGCTTCGCATCCGCGGGATTCACACCGGCTGCGAGCACGCGGATCGTGACCTCGCCGGGACCCGGCGCCGATACGTCGTACTCCTCGAAGCACCAGGTGTCGGGCGAACCGAAGTCCGGTGCGATCCAGTGCCGGGCCATCCTCAGAACCCCAGACGTCCCAGCTGCTTGGGGTCGCGCTGCCATTCCTTGGCGACCTTCACATGCAGTTTGAGGAATACGCGGGTGCCGAGCAGCTTCTCGATGTCCGCGCGCGCGACGGCGCCGACCTTGCTCAGCCGCGAGCCCTTGTGACCGATGATGATCGCCTTCTGACTGTCGCGCTCGACGACGATCGAGGCGTACACGTCGGTGAGGTCGCTGTCCTCGCGCGGTGCGATATCGTCCACGACCACGGCGATCGAGTGCGGCAGCTCGTCGCGCACGCCCTCCAGCGACGCCTCGCGGATGATCTCCGCGATGCGGTCCTCCTCGGACTCGTCGGTGACGATCCCGTCGTCATACAGTCGAGGGCCCCTCGGCAGCAGCCTGAGTATCTCGTCGGCGAGGACATCCAGCTGGTCGCTTCCCATCACCCCATCACCCAGTGCCGAGAGCGGGATGACCGCGGCCCAGTCCTCACGCAGCGAGTCGACCTCCATGAGGCGCTCCATGATCTGGTCCTTGTCGGCGGCATCCGTCTTGGTGACGATCGCGATCTTCTTGGCGCGGCCGTAGCCGTCCAGCGACGCCGCGATCCGGCGATCTCCTGGCCCGACCTTCTCGGTCGCCGGCACGCAGAAGCCGATCACGTCGACATCGCCGAGAACCTGCTCCACCAGGTCGTTGAGTCGCTCGCCGAGCAGGGTTCGCGGACGGTGGATGCCGGGGGTGTCCACGATCACGAGCTGCCCGTCCGGGCGGTTCAGGATGCCGCGGATCGCCCGCCGCGTGGTCTGCGGCTTCTCGCTGGTGATCGCGATCTTCTCGCCGACCAGCGCGTTCGTCAGCGTGGACTTGCCGACGTTCGGCCTTCCCACGAACGTCACGAATCCGCTGCGGGTCTGTCCGCCGTCTCCGGCCTGCTCAGTCCGGTCGCTGTTCTCAGTCATTCCGCTGTCCTCCGTCACGATCGCCGTCCTCATCATGCCCCTCCGGGGCGCGCTCCACGAACACCGTCGCGATGCCTCGTCCTCTGCCGCGCGATGCGCCGCCGGTGAGCACGAGGCCCTGCACGGACACCATCGCACCCGGCTGGGGGATCTGCCCGAGCGCCTTGCCGAGCAGTCCGCCGATCGAGTCGACGTCCTCGTCCTCGACCTCCAGGCCGAAAAGGTCGCCGACGTCCTCCAGCGGCAGCCGGGAGTTCACCCGGTACCGTCCTGCACCCAGGTCCACCACTTCGGCCGGACCGCGGTCGTACTCGTCGGCGATCTCTCCCACGAGCTCCTCGATGAGGTCCTCGAGGGTGACCAGACCCGAGATGCCGCCGTGCTCGTCGATCACGATGCACACGTGCACCGCGTCGCGCTTCATCTGCTGCAGCAGCGTCTCGGCGCGCATCGACTCGGGCACGAAGATGGCGGGTCGGGCGATCGGCCTGACCGGCGCCCCGCGCCAGGAGCTCTCGTCGCGGTAGGCGAACTGCACCAGGTCCTTCAGGTACAGCACACCCACGATGTCGTCCGCATCGTCGTCGACGACAGGCATGCGCGACACACCGCTGCTCAGGAACAGGTCCATCGCCTCGGTGGTCGTGGCCGCGGCATCCACCGTCAGGATCTCAGTGCGCGGCACCATCACGGCGCGTACGAACTGGTCCGTGAAGTCGAAGACCGAGTGGATCAGATCGCGATCGTCCGCCTCGATGAGGTCGTGCGATGCGGCCTCGTCCACCATGCTCAACAGCTGCTCCTCGGACGCGAAGCTGCTGCGTCCGCCGCCCGGAGTGACCCGGCGCCCGGCACGCACCAGCGCTTGCGCGAGCGGGCCGAGGAGGATGCGGACGCCGCGCACGGTGGGGGCCCAGAACCGCAGGATGCCGGCGGCGTGCAGCCGGCCGTAGGAGCGCGGACTGGCGCCGACCAGCACGAACGTGATTCCCGTCATCAGCACGACAGCGGCGAGCATCGCCCACCAGATGCTGGGCAGCAGCGAGTCCAGCGCGACGGTGACGAGCACAGCGGCGGTGGTCTCGGAGAGCACGCGCATGAACGCGACCGCGTTGACGTGCGGATCGGGATCAGCGGCGATCCGGCGCAGTGCCGGGGCACCGCGCCCCGTCTCCGCCAGCTCCTCCAGATCGGAGGTCGAACTGACCGAGAACGCCGCGTCGACCGCCGCCATCACGCCGCCGAACGCGACCATCAGGACCGCGACGGCGAGAAGGAAGACCGGGGTCATCGGTGCCGTTCAGCCCGCGCGAAGCCCTCGATCAGGGTCTTCTGCAGCCCGAACATCTCACGCTCCTCGTCGGGTTCGGCGTGGTCGAAGCCCAGCAGGTGAAGCAGCCCGTGCGTGGTGAGCAGGATGAGCTCGTCCATCAGTGTGTGACCGGCGGTCTGCGCCTGCGATTCAGCGACCTGCGGGCACAGTACGATGTCGCCGAGCAGCCCGGCAGGGGTCGGGCGGTCGGGGCTGCCTGGACGCAGCTCGTCCATCGGGAAGCTCAGCACGTCGGTCGGGCCGGGCTCGTCCATCCACTGCACGTGCAGCGACTCCATCGCGCCCTCGTCCACCAGCACGATCGCCACCTCGGCGTCAGGGCTGACGTGCAGCTGGGCGAGGTTGTAGTCCGTGAGACGCTGCAGAACGGTCTCGTCGACTTCGATCGCCGACTCGTTGTTGATCTCGATCATTCCAGGCCCCGTCTCGGCTTGCGGTCTCTCAGCTTGTTGTCTCTCGGGTTCGGGCGTGCGCCCGTGCGCCGCTCGGCGCGGTTCGCGAACTCATGTGCCTGCTCGCGCTCCGCGCGGGAGGCGGTGCGCCGCTCGTCGTATTCCGTATAGGCGTCGACGATGCGGCCGACCAGCGAATGGCGCACGACGTCGTCGCTGGTGAGTCGCGAGAAGTGGATGTCGTCGATGTCGTCGAGCACCCGCGTCACGAGTCGAAGTCCCGACGCGGCCGTCGGAAGGTCGACCTGCGTGATGTCGCCCGTGACGACCATCCGTGTGCCGAAGCCGAGGCGGGTGAGGAACATCTTCATCTGCTCGGGAGTGGTGTTCTGCGCCTCGTCGAGCACGACGAAGGAGTCGTTCAGAGTGCGACCGCGCATGTACGCGAGGGGCGCGACCTCGATGGTTCCCGCCGCCATCAGGCGCGGCACGATCTCGGGATCCATCATCTCGTTCAGTGCGTCGTAGAGCGGGCGCAGGTACGGGTCGATCTTGTCCGTCAGCGATCCGGGCAGGAAGCCCAGGCGCTCCCCCGCCTCCACGGCGGGTCGCGTGAGGATGATGCGCTGCACCTCTTTTCGCTGCAGCGCCTGCACGGCCTTCGCCATGGCGAGGTACGTCTTGCCCGTTCCGGCGGGACCGATGCCGAACACGATCGTGTTCTCCTCGATCGCGTCGACGTACTCCTTCTGCCCGAGGGTCTTCGGCCTGATCACGCGGCCGCGCGTGGACAGAATGGCCTCGCCGAGCACCTCGCTCGGGCGCGGCCCCTCCTCACGGCGCAGGATGCGGGCGGAATGCTCCACGTCGCTCGGCACCAGGTCATGTCCGGCTCTCGTCATCTCCAGCAACTCCTCGACAAGCTTCTTGGCATCGGCGACGTCTGCTGCCGAACCGCCGAGATTGATCTCATTGCCTCGGACCATCACCTGGACTCGTGGATGCTGCTTCTCCAGCATGCGCAGCAGTCGATCCTGCGGACCGAGCAGCTGCACCATGGCCACACCGTCGGCGTAGATGCGCTCGGTTCGCTCGGGTTGGGCGGGGAACTGCGCGGCGGTGCCGCTGTCGGAGGGGGATGCCGTGTCAGAAGCCAACGAGCTTGCCCTCCTCGATGTTCCCCAGCACGTGAGCGTGCACGTGGAAGACGGACTGCGCGGCACTGGCGCCCTTGTTGAAGATCAGGCGATACTCGCCGTTGGCGTGCTCGGTGGCGAGTTGCTGGGCGACGTCGACCATCTCGGCCAGCAGCGCGGGGTCCCCCGCCGCGAGCTCGGTCACGTCGCGGTACTGCTCGGTCTTCGGGATGACGAGCAGATGCAGGGGTGCCTGCGGGTTGATGTCGCGGACGGCGAAGACGCGTTCGGTCTGCGCGACGAGCTCGCCGGGGATCTCCCCGTTCAGGATGCGGGTGAAGATCGAGGGCTCTGTCATGACGTTCAGTCTACTGAGCACGGATGCTGATGAACCCTGGTCCTGATGAGGGCTGTTCACCAGCGGTCGAGGATGCCGGAGAGCACCGCGATCGCGGCCGGCCCCGCCGTCGAGGTGCGCAGAACCGTGTCTCCGAGCTTGACGCGCTCCGCGCCCGCGGCCTCCAGCCGCTCCAGCTCCTCGGGTGCGATGCCGCCCTCGGGTCCGACGACGAGCACGATGTCGCGCCCGTCGGACTCGATCGCGGTCAGGCGCGTGGTCGTCCACGGGTCGAGCACCAGGATCCTGGCATCCGCTGCCCTCTTCGCGAGTTGCGCAGTGCTCTCCACCGCCGCGACCTCGGGAACCCAGGCGCGATGGGCCTGCTTGGCGGCCTCGCGGATGATGCTCGCCCAGCGCTCGCGACCCTTCACGGCCTTCGGACCCTCCCAGCGCGACACGCTGCGCGCCGCCTGCCACGGGATGACCTCATCGACGCCGAGTTCGCAGGCTGCCTGAACGGCCAGCTCGTCGCGATCGCCCTTCGCCAGCGCTTGGGCGAGCAGCAGCCGCGACGCCGGAACCTCCTGCGTGCTGCGGGTTCCGATCCGCACCGTCACGCGCGAGGGCGACACGTCTTCGACGGCTCCCTCCAGCCAGGTGCCCTTCCCGTCGCCGAGCGTGATGGTCTCCCCCACCCGAACCCGCCGCACGACCGAGGCATGCTTCGCCTCGGCGCCGGTGAGCGAGATGATGTCGCCGATCTGGGTGTCCGTGCAGTCGGGAACGATGAAGTGCAGGGCCATGTCGGCTCCGATCGGGTCCGGGCAGTGGTGTGGGCTCAGTGGCTGCGGAAGCGGTCGCGCAGCTTGGAGAACAGGCCCTGCTGGAACTGGGCCAGCTTCGGCTCAGGCGCCTTCGTCTTCTTCGCGAACTCCTCGATCAGTTTGCGCTGAGCGGAGTCCAGGCGCGTCGGTGTCAGGACCTGCACACCCACCCGCAGGTCACCGCGCTGGCTGCCGCGCAGCGGGGTGATCCCGCGTCCGCCGATCGTCAGCACGTCCCCGGACTGCACTCCGGTGCGCAGTTCGAGATCGACCGGCCCGTCGAGGCCCTCGATCGTCGTGGTGGTGCCGAGGATGGCATCCGTCATCGACACTTCGAGAGTGGCCAGCAGGTCGTCGCCCTCGCGGCTGAAGACCGGATGCGGAGCAACGGTGACCTCGATGTACAGGTCGCCGTTCGGGCCGCCGGCGCGTCCGACCGCACCGGATCCGGGCAGCTGCAGACGCAGGCCCGTCTCGACACCCGCGGGGATGTCGAGCTCGACGGTGCGACGCGTGCGCACCCGCCCCTGACCGGCGCAGGCGCCGCACGGGGACTCGATCCGCGTGCCGAATCCCTCGCAGCTGCCGCAGGGCTGGGTGGTGATGACGTTGCCCAGCAGGCTGCGCACCTGGCGCTGGACGTGCCCGGAGCCGCCGCAGACGTCGCAGGTGACCGGCGAGGTGCCCGGCTGGCAGCAGCTGCCGTTGCAGGTCTCGCAGAGAACTGCCGTGTCGACCTCGATGTCCCGGTGCACGCCGAAGACCACGTCGCCGAGTTCCAGGTCGAGGCGCACCAGGGCGTCTTCGCCGCGCTCTCGACGCGAGCGCGGGCGGGCCGATCGGCCACCGCCGCCGGCCGCGCCGAAGAACGTCTCGAAGATGTCCCCGAATCCGCCGAAGCCGCCGCCCCCGAAGCCGCCGTTGTCATCGCCGCCCATGTCATAGCGACGACGGGACTCGTCGTTGCTGAGCACGTCGTAGGCGTGCGTGACGAGCTTGAACTTCTCGGAGGCGTCCTCCCCCGGGTTCACATCCGGGTGCAGCTGCCGCGCGAGCTTGCGGTAGGCCTTCTTGATCTCGTCCTGCGATGCCTCACGAGAGACTCCGAGTACTTCGTAATGATCCGCCACGATCACCTTTCTGCGTGTGCGTGAATGTGTTCGACCCGGCGCATCAGCGCCCGGTTCCGTCTTCCTCGAGAATGCGCGACAGGTAGCGCGCCACGGCGCGGGCCGCCGCGAGGTTGCTCGGGTAGTCCATGCGCGTCGGGCCCATCACTCCGACGCGTGCGGTGCCGCTGGGTGCGGCGTAGTTGCTGGCGACGAAGGATGCCTCACCCAGTCCGAACGAGGCGTTCTCCGTGCCGATGCTGGTCGCGAGTCCGTGCTCGTCGGTCACCATCTCGCTCATCAGCCGCAGCAGGGTCACCTGCTCCTCGATCGCCTCCAGCAGAGGGTGGATGCTGCCGCGGAAGTCCTGCTCCCGGCGGGCGAGCGTCGCAGCACCCGCCATCACGAGTCGCTCCTGACGGAACTCGGCGAGCTCCTCCGCGATCACCCCGGTCAGCACGAGCAGCGCCGGGTGCAGACGCGGACCGGTCGCGACCTGATCCGGACCGAGGACGGAGCGGATCCGATCGGATGCCTCCCCGACGGCTCTGCCGGTGATGAGGGCTGCGAGCTGCGCCCGCAGCACCGCGACATCCGCTTCGTCGATGTCGATCGGCAGGGGTGCGATGCGCTGGGAGACGCCGCCGGCATCGGTCACCAGCACGACCAGCATCCGGTTCGGGGCGAGAGCCACCAGCTCGATGTGCGTGATGCTGGCGCGGGCGAACGAGGGGTATTGCGCCAGGGCGACCTGGCCGGTCAGCTGGGTCAGCACGCGCACCGTGCGCGCCATCAGGTCATCGAGGTCGGCGGGGTCGGTGAGGAACGACTCGATCGCGCTGCGCTGCCCGGTGGAGAGCGGACGCACCTGCGCGAGGTGGTTCACGAAGACGCGATAGCCCTTGTCGGTCGGCACGCGCCCGGAAGAGGTGTGCGGCGCCTCGATGAGGTCCTCGTCCTCGAGCAGCGCCATGTCGTTGCGGATCGTGGCGGCGGAGACGCCGAACGCGTGCCGCTCGACGATCGACTTGCTGCCCACGGGCTCGTGCGTGGCGACGTAGTCCTGCACGATCGCGCGGAGAACCTCGAGTCCTCGCTCTGTGACCATGATCCCTCCCCGCTGGCACTCCGACCTTCCGAGTGCCAATCCTACCCCGCTTGCCTGAACCAGTCCCTGGCCGGCCGCGGCTACTCGGTCAGAGCCCGCACGACGGCATCGGCCAGCAGCCGTCCGCGCAGCGTGAGCCGCACGTGCTTGTCGCGCAGCGCGGAGGCAGCGTCGATCAGCCCGTCCGATATCAACTCGGCGACCCGGACGCGATACGGTTCGGCGATGTCGGCGATCGGAAGTCCTTCGGCGAGCCTGCTCTGCAGGAGCACCCGCTCCAGGGTGCGCGCCTGGGCGTCGGGCCGCTCCCGGCCGGCGGCGGGCGAATCTCCCGTGTCGAGCCGCTGCGCGTAGGCGGCGGGATGCTTGACGTTCCACCAGCGCAGGCCGGCGACGTGGCTGTGCGCTCCCGGGCCGAAGCCCCACCAGTCCGAGCCGCGCCAGTACGCCATGTTGTGGCGTGACTGATGCAGTCGGGTCCCTGAGCCGGGCGAAGGGCGGCGCGCCCAGTTGCTGACCTCGTACCAGTCGAAGCCTGCCGCGGCGAGCCGCTGATCAGCGGTCTCGTACATGTCCGCCTGCAGGTCGTCATCCGGTGCCGCGACCTCGCCTCGGCGGATCTGCCTGGCGAGCTTGGTGCCGTCTTCGATGATGAGGGCGTAGGCGGAGATGTGGTCGGGCTCCAGGGCCAGGGCGATGTCCAGGGACTGCTCCCAGTCGGCCAGCGACTCCCCCGGGGCGCCGTAGATGAGGTCGACGCTGACATCGAGACCCGCGGCGCGTGCGGCCGCCACAGCGGTGTCGACGTTCTCGGGCCGGTGCGTGCGGTCCAGCGCTGCGAGCACGTGCGGCACGGCCGACTGCATTCCGATCGAGAGTCGGTTCACCCCGGCCTGCAGCAGAGTCTCCACCACCTCGGGTGTGACCGTGTCGGGGTTCGCCTCGACGGTCACCTCGGCGCCGTCGCGGATGCCGAAGGCGTCGGATGCCGCGTGCAGCATGCGTGCGAGGTCGCCGGCGGGCAGCAGGGTCGGCGTGCCGCCGCCGAAGAACACGGTATCCATGGGACGCAGCGCACCGGCCGCGTCGAGCACGCCCCGCGCCAGCTCGATCTCGCGGATCAGCGTGTCGGCGTACTGATCCTGGCGTGCACCGCGCAGCTCGGTCGCGGTGTAGGTGTTGAAGTCGCAGTACCCGCAGCGCACCCGGCAGAACGGCACGTGCAGGTAGGCGGAGAAGGGCACCGTCGCGTCGATGTCCAGGTTCGAGGGCAGCAGGCCGTCAGCCGGTGCAGGATCTCCCAGGGGAAGCGGGCCCGCCATCAGATCGGCGTCGCATACAGCGGCGAGATCGCACGCAGATAGCGGGCGAAGAGCTCACGCCTGCGCCGACGCACCATGCCGGGCAGGTGGTACAGCACGGCTGCCGGTGCGTCGAAGGCGCGCACGGTGAACCAGACCTCGTCGGTGTCCTCGCGCCACTCGATGTCGAAGGACTCCTCACCGCTCACCACAGAGCCGCCGAGGGTGCCCAGCACGAAGCCGACCCGCCGGCGCTCCTCGGTGACCGAGATCACCCGCAGCTCGGCATCCGCCCGCATACCCTTGACGCGCCCGCGCAGCTTCAGCGTCATGCCGGGGGCCGCGAACGGCGTCCCCTCGGCGTCGAAGCGCTGCTCGAGCTGGGTGCGGTTCGGGGCGATCGGCGTGCCTTCGGCGTCGAAGCTGACGCCTGTGTAGGCGGCGCCGGACTCGGGGCGCACATCGCTCAGGCTGAGTCCGGCCGCGCGCTGCGCGGTCCACGACAGCAGAGCCTCTGCGGCGGTGCGGAAACGATCCTCACCGCTGCCGATCCGCCACGAGTCCTCGGCGGGAACGCTGTGCTCCGGCGGATACTGCATGAGGTCGGGGGCATGAGTGGCCCCGACCGCGGCATAGTCGACCGTGCCTTCTCGGAATGTCCCGCGACGCATGAGTTCCAGCCTACGTGACTCGCCTGGAAGACGTCTCACGACAGCGGTCGTGTTGCCTACTTCTTGTCCTTGCCTTCGACGTCGCCGGACAGTGCGGCGATGAACGCCTCCTGCGGCACCTCGACGCGGCCGACCATCTTCATGCGCTTCTTGCCCTCCTTCTGCTTCTCGAGCAGCTTGCGCTTGCGGCTGATGTCGCCGCCGTAGCACTTGGCGAGCACGTCCTTGCGGAGCGCGCGGATGGTCTCGCGGGCGATGATCCGCGCACCGATGGCCGCCTGGATCGGCACCTCGAAGTTCTGCCGAGGGATGAGCTTGCGCAGCCGCTCGGTCATGAGCGTGCCGTACGCGTACGCCTTCTCGCGGTGCACGATCGCGCTGAACGCGTCGACCTTGTCGCCTTGCAGCAGCACGTCGACCTTGACCAGGTCGGCCGTCTGCACCCCGGCGGGCTCGTAGTCCAGAGACGCGTAGCCCTGGGTCTTGGACTTGAGGTGATCGAAGAAGTCGAACACGATCTCGCCGAGCGGCATCATGTAGCGCAGCTCCACGCGCTCTTCGCTGAAGTACTCCATGCCCAGCAGCGATCCGCGGCGCGACTGGCACAGCTCCATCACGGTGCCGACGTAGTCCTTGGGCAGCAGGATCGCTGCCTTGACCATGGGCTCCGCGACCGATGCCACGCGTCCGTCGGGGTACTCGCTCGGGTTGGTGACGACGACGGTCTCGCCCGTGTCGGTGGTGACCTCGTAGATCACGCTGGGCGCGGTGGTGATGAGGTCCAGCCCGAACTCGCGCGAGAGCCGCTCGGTGATGATCTCCAGGTGCAGCAGGCCGAGGAAGCCGCATCGGAAGCCGAAGCCGAGAGCGACGGACGTCTCCGGCTCGTACTGCAGCGAGGCGTCCGAGAGCTTCAGTTTGTCGAGGGCCTCGCGCAGGTCGCCGTAGTCGCTGCCGTCGATCGGGTAGATGCCCGAGAAGACCATCGGCTTGGGATCCGTGTAGCCGGGAAGCGCCTCGGTTGCCGCACGGCGCGCCGTCGTGACGGTGTCGCCGACCTTGGACTGCCGGACGTCCTTCACACCCGTGATCAGGTAGCCCACCTCGCCGATGCCGAGACCGTCTGATGGGATCGGCTCGGGGCTGGACACGCCGATCTCGAGCAGGTCGTGGGTCGCCTGCGTCGACATCATCTGGATGCGCTCGCGCGGCGACAGCTTGCCGTCGATCATGCGCACATAGGTGACCACGCCGCGATAGGAGTCGTAGACGGAGTCGAAGATCATGGCGCGTGCCGGGGCGTCGGGGTCGCCGACCGGCGCGGGGATCTCCTGCACGATGCGATCGAGCAGCTCCTCCACGCCGACCCCGGTCTTGCCGGACACCCGCATGACGTCCTCGGGACGACCGCCGATCAGGTCGGCGAGCTCCTTGGCGAACTTGTCGGGGTCCGCCGCCGGCAGATCGATCTTGTTCAGGACCGGGATGATGGTGAGGTCGTTCTCGAGTGCGAGATAGAGGTTCGCGAGCGTCTGCGCCTCGATGCCCTGCGCGGCGTCCACCAGCAGGATTGCTCCCTCGCAGGCCGCCAGCGAGCGGGACACCTCATAGGTGAAGTCGACGTGGCCCGGGGTGTCGATCATGTTCAATGCATAGGTCTGGGCGCCTGCCGCGGGGTCTGCGGCCACCTGCCACGGCATCCGCACGGCCTGGCTCTTGATGGTGATGCCGCGCTCGCGTTCGATGTCCATCCTGTCCAGGTACTGCGCACGCATGTCACGGTCGGAGACGACGCCGGTGATCTGCAGCATCCGATCGGCCAGCGTCGACTTGCCGTGGTCGATGTGGGCGATGATGCAGAAGTTGCGGATCTGCGTGGCGGGCGTCGCAGACGGCGACAGCGGGGTGATTGCGCGGGGTGACATGTGGTCCTTGAGGCGGCCGGAAGGGTTCCCGCAAGTCTACGAGCCGGGTGCCCAAATCCCGCATTCGACGCCAGCGGTGATAGTCTCCCGAAGTTGCCCGAACACACCCTGACCGGGGCGTGAGGACCACAGGACTGCATCACAGCCTGCCGCGCTGTCGGTGTGCGTTATCGCGCGGATGATGCTTGAATGTCATCCCGACCCAGCGTTGCGTCGGCAGATCCCGCGCGTGCTGTAGAAGAGAAAGAATCACCACCTTGATCAAGTATCTCGTGCGCCGGACCCTTGGCTGGCTGCTGATGATCGTGGTCGCGACCAACGTCACGTACTTCCTGGCGTGGTCGTTCCTCGACCCGCACAGCAACTACGTCGGCCGCAAACCCCCGATGAGCCCCGAGCAGATCGAGAATCTGCTGCGGCCACGCAACCTCGACGCGAGCGTTCCGCTGATGGACCGCTGGTGGACCTGGTTCTCGGGCATCATCACCCGGTGGGACTGGGGCATGAGCCCGACGGGCGGATCGGTCAACGAGCAGGTCGCGTTCCGCATGTGGATCAGCGCGGAGCTCGTGCTCGGCGCCACGATCATCGCCACGCTGCTGGGAATCTGGATCGGCGTCTACACCGCATCCCGCCAGTACAGGCTCGGGGACCGCATCTGGCAGGGCGTGTCGATCGTCACCATGAACGTCAACATCATCGTCGCCGGTCTCGCGGTGGTGATCCTCGCGATCAACTTCAACAACTGGGTCGGCACCCGCGTCTTCTACGTGACCGGCTCCTCGACCGAGGGGGTGACCGGGTTCTTCCCGGTGATCATCGACGCACTGCAGCATCTGATCCTGCCCACCATCGCCCTGGTGATCATCGGATACGCGCAGTACCACTTCCTGCAGCGCACCCTGCTGCTCGACAACATCAGCGCCGACTACGTGCGCACGGCGCGCGCCAAGGGACTGACCAAGCAGCAGGCCGTCCGCCGGCACGCGCTGCGGACCTCGCTCATCCCGGTCGCCACGCAGGTCGCCTTCTCGATCCCCGGGATCTTCACCGGCGCGATCCTGACCGAGACGATCTTCGCCTGGCAGGGCATGGGCCGCTACTTCCTGACCACCATCAACGGAAACGACGTGCACGGCGTGGTTGCCGTCGCCGCCTTCGGTGCCGTGCTGACGGCCGTCGGCGCTCTGCTCGCCGACATCGCCGTCGTGGTCCTCGACCCGCGAGTGAGGGTGAGCTGATATGAGCACCGAAATGATCGATCCCACGGTGCAGCCGCCTGTCGGCCCCGACACGACTGCAGAGCGCATCCCCACCAAGCAGCTCAGCAAGTGGACGCTGTACACGCGTCGCTTCATGCGCAACAAGCCGGCCGTCGCCGGCGTGATCATCTTCATCCTGATGGCGATCTACTCCGTCGTGGTCCCGCTCCTGACGCCCTACAAGCTCGACGATCAGGACTTCCTGAACCTCAGCACCGGCCCGTCTCCCGAGCACTGGTTCGGCACCAACGCCGGCGGCAACGACAACTGGACGCTGACCGCCGTCGGTCTGCAGCGCTCGCTGATGATCGCCCTGACCGTCTCCGTCGGGGTGACGGCGCTCTCTGCCATCGTCGGAACGGCGGCCGCGTACTTCCGGGGCCGGGTCGAGCAGATCACGCTGATCATCATCCACTTCCTCATGGTCGTGCCGACCTTCCTGATCCTCGCCCTGGTGTCCAACGACGCCGGTGGCGACTGGCGCGTGATCTCGCTCGCCATGATCTTCGTGAGCTGGTTCTTCCCCGCCCGTGTCATCTGGACGTTGGCACTGTCCTTGCGCGAGCGCGAGTACATCGATGCAGCCCGCTACATGGGCGTCTCGGGAATGCGCATCGTGCTGCGGCACCTCGTCCCGAACATCGGCTCGCTCCTCGTGATCAACTTCACGCTCGGCGTCGTCGGAGCCGTCATGACCGAGACCGGCCTGTCGTTCATCGGCTTCGGCGTGAAGCTGCCGGACGTCTCGCTCGGCTCGCTGATCGGATACGGCGCAGCCAGTGTCACGAGCGCGCCCTGGCTCTTCTACTTCCCTGCACTCGCTCTGACGCTGCTGACCGTCTCGATGGCGCTGGTCGCCGACGGACTGCGCGACGCCCTCGATCCCACCTCGGCGGCTGGAGGCCGCGCATGAGCACACCAGATTCGAAGACCGTCCTCTCCGTCCGCGACCTCAAGGTCAGCTTCGCCTCGGAGGCCGGCCGCGTCGACGCCGTGCGCGGGGTCTCCTTCGACCTCGAGGCCGGCAAGACGCTCGGCATCGTCGGCGAGTCGGGCTCCGGCAAGTCCGTCACGTCGCTGGCCATCATGGGCCTGCTCGACGAGAACGCGAAGGTCACCGGCTCCGTCCAGTTCGAGGGCAAGGAGCTGCTCGGCCAGTCCGACAAGCAGATGTCGATGATCCGCGGCAACGGCATGGCCATGGTCTTCCAGGACCCGCTGACCTCCCTCACCCCGGTGTTCACCATCGGCGACCAGCTGGTCGAGGCGCTCACCGTGCACCGCGGGCTCTCGAAGAAGGAGGCCTGGGACCGCTCGCTCGAGCTGCTCACGGTCGTCGGGATCTCCAACCCGGAACGGCGGATGAAGTCGTTCCCGCACGAGTTCTCCGGCGGAATGCGCCAGCGCGTCGTGATCGCCATCGCCATGGCCAACAACCCGCGCCTGATCATCTGCGACGAGCCCACCACCGCGCTCGACGTCACCATTCAGGCGCAGGTCCTCGACCTGATCGAGAAGGCGCAGGACGAGACCGGCGCCGCCGTGATCATGATCACGCACGACATGGGTGTGGTCGCGCGCACCGCCGACGACGTCATGGTCATGTACGCGGGCA
This sequence comes from Microbacterium sp. W4I4, assembly GCF_030816235.1. Classification (NCBI taxonomy): domain Bacteria; kingdom Bacillati; phylum Actinomycetota; class Actinomycetes; order Micrococcales; family Microbacteriaceae; genus Microbacterium; species Microbacterium sp. W4I4. The sequence goes on along the minus strand of NZ_JAUSXT010000001.1, from coordinate 259,723 downwards.
AGCCGGTCGAGCACGCCGCAGCGCACGAGCTGTTCCACAACACCCGGATGCCGTACTCGATCGGCCTGCTGGGTGCCATCCCCCGTGTGGACAAGGCGGAGAAGGAGCCGCTGATCCCGATCAAGGGCAACCCGCCGCTGCTGATCGATCTGCCGGATGCCTGCCCGTTCGCCTCGCGCTGCCCGATCGCCATCGAGGCCTGCTGGAAGCGCGAGCCCGATCTGGTTCCGGTGGAGGCCACCGCCGGCGAGTTCCACGAGGCCGCCTGCATCCGCGCCGACCAGATCGACGACGAGGGCCTCATCGGCGGCCTTCCGGTGTACCCGCCGGTCCCCGTGCACGAGAGCGAGCTCACCCGCACCCCCCGCGAGGAGCGCCCCGTGACCCTCGAGGTCCGCAACATGGTCAAGACCTTCCCGCTGCTGAAGGGCGCGTTCCTCAAGCGCAAGGTGGGCGAGGTCCAGGCCGTCAAGGGCATCAGCTTCGACGTCCGCCAGGGCGAGACCATGGCCATCGTGGGAGAGTCCGGCTCCGGCAAGACGACCACGCTGCTCGAGATCATGAACTTCGAGAAGCAGGCCGACGGCGACATCATCATCGCCGGGACGAGCGTCAACGGACTGCACAACAGGAAGCTCGAGCGCGAACTGCGCCACGACATCCAGATCGTGTTCCAGGACCCGATGGGGGCGCTGGACCCGCGCATGACCGTCACGGACATCATCGCCGAGCCGATGCAGGCCATCGGCATGTCGCGAGACGAGATCCACGCGCGCGTGCAGGAGCTGATGGACCTGGTGGGTCTGAATCCCGCGCACCGCGACCGCTTCCCCGGCGCGTTCTCGGGTGGTCAGCGCCAGCGCATCGGCATCGCCCGCGCCCTGTCGACCAACCCGAAGATCGTCGTGCTCGACGAGCCCGTGTCCGCACTGGACGTGTCGATCCAGGCCGGCGTGATCAACCTGCTCGACGAACTCAAGGTCAAGCTCGGACTGTCGTACCTGTTCGTCGCGCACGACCTCTCCGTCATCCGTCACATCGCCGACCGCGTCGCTGTCATGTATCTCGGCGAGTTCGTGGAGTACGGCGATGTCGACGAGGTCTTCGACAACCCGCAGCACCCGTACACGCAGGCGCTGCTGTCCGCGATCCCCGTGCCGGACCCGGATATCGAGCGCACGCGTCAGCGCGTCGTGTTCGATCCGGAGACCATGAGCACACGTCCCGCGACCGTCTGAATCGCAACCGTTATTTCGGCAAGGTAACCATCGGATCACCGTCCGATAACGGTTAGGCGGGATTCACTCATCCACGCGATGAATCCGGCGTCAGGCGAACTAATCTCCCCTTATGACACGCCGAAAGGCGAAAGGAGCACCATGAAGCAGCACAAGCTGATGGGAGCGCTGGCAGTGACCGGCGCTTTCGCACTCGCACTGAGCGGGTGCGCAGCCAATACCGGAAACACCGGTGACGGCGGCGACAAGGGCGGCGACAAGGCCCCCGAGACCCAGGCCGCGGACTACAACCCGCAGCCGCGCGAGAACCTCAAGCAGGGCGGCAAGGTCAACTTCCCGATCAACGAGGTCCCGGAGCAGCTGAACGCGTTCAATGGTGACGCCAGCGCTGACACCGCCCGCATCGCAGCCTGGTACATGCCGCAGATCATCCTGATGCAGCCGGACGGCACGCTGTACAAGAACGACAACTACCTCGACGAGTGGAAGGACGAGGTGAAGGACGGCAAGACGGTCCTGACCTTCACGTTCACCGACAAGGCGACCTGGAACGACGGCACCCCGATGGACTGGACTGCCATCGACGCCACGTGGAAGGCCAACCGCTCGAACGACGAGGGCTTCAACCCCAACGCGATCGACGGCTACAAGGAGATCGAGAAGGTCGAGCAGGGCGACACGCCCAAGACCGCGATCGTCACCTTCAAGAGCGAGTTCGCCTGGCCGCAGATGCCGTTCAACGGCGGCGTCATCCACCCGAAGCTCGCTGACCCCGAGACCTTCAACAAGGCGATGCTGAACGACCCGCACGCCGAGTGGGGTGCAGGCCCGTACACGATCGACAAGTTCGACGCGAACACCGACTTCGTCTCGTTCAAGCCGAACGACAAGTGGTGGGGCGACAAGCCCATGCTCGACGAGGTCACCTTCAAGGGCATGGATGCTCAGGCCTCGATCAACGCCTTCAAGAACGGCGAGATCGACACGGTGGGCGTCGGAACGAAGGACCGCCTCGCGCAGGTCGCGGACATGAAGGACATCACGATCCACCGCGCCCAGCAGACCGCGAACACGATCCTCGAGCTGGACGCTGAGAAGCCCCAGTTCAAGGACGTCGAGGTCCGCCAGGCCTTCTTCATGGCCATCAACATCGAGCAGCAGAAGAAGATCGCCTGGAACGGCCTGGACTACTCGGAGGACCCCGCGGGTTCGCTGACGCTGTTCTCGTTCCAGCCGGGCTACGCCAACTCCCTCGAGAAGGCCGGTTGGAAGTACGACGTCAAGGCTGCCAACAAGATCCTCGACGACGCCGGCTGGGCGAAGGGCTCCGACGGCATCCGCGAGAAGGACGGCGTCAAGCTGTCCGCGGTCTACCCGATCTTCAGCGATGACCCGACGCAGGCGGCGCTCGCGCAGTCGATCCAGAAGTCGGAGAAGGAGATCGGCATCGAGGTCAAGATCGATGTCCGTCCCTCCAACAAGTTCGCCGAGGACTACAACGGCAAGAACTGGGACATCGCGGGTCTCCGCTTCACCTCGTCCGACCCGTTCGGCGCCGCCTGGTTCTTCCAGCTCTACGGTCAGGACCAGGGCCTGAACCTCTCCGGTGTGCAGAACGCCGAGACCGACCAGATGATCCACGACCAGGTCGAGTCCATCAGCGACCCGGTCAAGCAGACCGAGGCCGCGATGAAGCTCGAGGCCGAGATCTACAAGGAGTGGGGCCTGATCCCGCTCTACAACGGTCCGTCGATCTCCGCGGCCAAGAAGGGTCTGGCCAACCTGACCCCCGAGCCCTACGTGGGTCTCGACCTCTTCGGTGTGACGCCGGTGGAGAACGTGGGCTGGGAGAAGTAATTCCCGTCTGATCGGCTGAGCGACCCGCATGGGTCAATGAGCCTGTCGAAGTGAGCGGGGTCGGTGGTTCATCCACCGGCCCCGCTTTTTCTATGCTGCCCGCCCTTTCTATGCTGTGAGGGTGACCGTTCAAGTCGTCCTGGTGCACGGCATCCGCACCTCCGCCACGATGTGGCGCGCGCAGCTCGCCCATCTGGACGCGGCGGGCGTACCCGCGACGGCCGTTGATCTGCCCGGGCACGGCACGCGGATGGACGAGGACTTCACGCTGCACGAGGCGCTGCACACGATCGACGCGGCCGTCCGTGCGGCGGCAGAGGCTGGGCCCGTGCTCCTGGTCGGGCACTCGATGGGCGGGCTGCTCTCGCTCGCGTACACGGGTGGAGCGGAGCCGCCGCCTGTGGCGGGCCTGGTGGCGGCGTCGTGCAGCGCCCTCCCCCGCGGCGCCGCTCTGCGGGCCTACCGCCTGCTCGCCGGGGCGATGGACTCGCTTCCGGGTCGTGGGCGCTGGCTCAGCGACCGGGTGCTGGCGGCGACGATCCCCCTCGACACGCGCACCGACTTCGGAGCGGGCGGATATGCGCTGGACGCACAGGATGCCGCACTGCGCAGTCTCGCCGCACTGGACATCGCCGCGGCGGTCGCACGCATCGACATCCCGCTGTGGTTCGTGAACGGTCAGTTCGACCAGTTGCGCGTGAATGAGCGGCTGTTCCGTCGACTGGCTCCGCAGGCGGAGCTGATCCTCGTGCCGCGGACGACGCATCTGGTGACCGCCATGCGACCGCAGGCGTTCAATGCGGTGCTGGGACTGGCTCTGGCTGTCGTGCAAGCCCGGTCATGAGCCCACCGGCGACCGAGAGCACGGCCGCCATCAGGAACACCAGCCAGAATCCGCCGACCAGCGCGACCAGCGCCGCACCGAGCATGGGCCCGATGAGCTGCCCCAGCGCCGCCGTGACGTTGACGATGCCCAGATCCTGTGCGTGGTCCTGCTCGTCGGGAAGCAGGTCGGTGGCGAAAGCCAGACCGACGGTGGAGAAGGCGCCGTAGCCGAGTCCCATCAGAGCCGCCGCGACCATGGTCATCTCGAAGGTCGGCACGACGACGATGGCCACCCCGGATGCGGCCTGCACGAAGGTCGCCGCGACGGTCAGGCCGCGACGACGTCCGGTGCGATCGGAGAGGATGCCGGTGAACACCGAGGCGATCACGACGAACACCGTGTACACGACGATGAGCAGGAGCAGATTGTCCTGAGCCTGCGCGTGGGGCTGGTTCAGGCCGTGCAGCAGGAAGAACAGGAACAGGGCCGTGCCCAGCGCGTTGCCGATGTTGGCGACCAGACGCCCGGAGAGCATCCAGGCGAAGTCCCGGTCGCGCAGCGACGCCAGCCGCACCCGCGTGCGCGGCGGCAGATCGGATGCGGCGGCGGGCGGGTCCGGAAGCAGGAGGGCGGTCACGGTGCCGACGACGGCGATCACTGCCGCGAGGAGCAGATAGCCCGCGAGCACGCTCAGCCCCAGCAGGACGACCAGCCCGACGCCCATGACGATCCCGACCGCCTGGCTGGAACCCACGGCCGAGGAGGCGGCTCCGCGCTGAGAAGGCGGCAGCTGGTCGGCGATCAGCGCCGTGAATGCCGCGGATGCCACGGAGACTCCGATCGACACGCCCACCCAGCAGGCACCCACCAGCCACGGCCCGTCCGCGAAACCGGTCAGCACGAGGAACACGGCCGCGATCCAGACGCCGACCAGAGCCCACGGGCGGCGTCTCCCCCGCGTGGAGCGCGAGCGGTCGGAGATCGCGCCGACGAGGGGACCTGCGACGATGCCGGCGAGACCGCCGACGCCGAGCACCAGGCCCGAGGAGACCACGCCGCGGATCCAGTCGTCCTGCGGAGTGTCCAGCTGCAGAGGCAGCAGGAGTTGGACGGGTGTGAGCTGCACCGTCCAGATGGCGAGCCAGGCGAGGGTGAACAGCGTCATCCAACCGGCGCCCCTGCGAGTGGTGCCGGTCATCGACGGGCTCCGTCATCAGTGCGCGAGTCATCGGTGCGAGAGGCGCGGATCAGGTCGCGGTACCAGTCGTACGAGGCCTTGGGCGTGCGGATGCCGGAATCGAAGTCGACATGCACCAGGCCGAAGCGCTGGGTGTAGCCGTCCGCCCACTCGAAGTTGTCCATCAGAGACCAGATCGTGTACTCCTCGACCCGCACGCCCTGTGCGATCGCCTGCTGCACGGCGCCGATGTGCGCGCTCAGATACGCGATGCGGTCGTCGTCCTGCACCCTCGTCGCCGTGCCAGGCTCCGGGAAGGAGGCGCCGTTCTCGCCGATGATGATCGGCGGCATCTCCGGATGCCGGTGAGCGAGGTCCAGGAGCAGATCGCGCAGTGCATCGGGGACGATCGGCCATCCGAATCCGGTGATGGGCGCATCCGGCGTCGGCTGCAACTCGAAGGGCAGCGGGCTGTCCTCGGGCGGCGCCGCGACGGTGGTCGGGTTGTAGAAGTTGACTCCGTAGAAGTCCAGGGACGCCGAGATCAGCTGCAGGTCGCCGTCCCGCACCGGGAGCGGCGGCAGCCCGAGCGCTTCGATGTCGGGATAGGCGCCGGCGAGCAGCGGTTCGGAGAACATCCTGTTGTGGATCGTGTCGTACAGGAACGCCGCCATCAGATCGGCATCCGATGAGCTGGCGGGCAGGACCCGGGTGTGGTTGTTGGTGAGCCCGACCTGGGTGGCGCCGGCCGCGCGCAGCGCGGCCGAGGCCCTGCCGTGGGCGAGCAGCTGGTGGTGCACGGTGGGCAGCGCGCCGAACAGCAGCTGCTGCCCCGGTGCCAGCTCGCCGGTGCCGTAACCCTGCAGCGTGGTCATGGCGGGTTCGTTCAGCGTGTACCAGCCGCGAACCCGGTCCCCCAGCCGATCGGCGACGAGGGCCGTGTAGTCGGCGAAGCGCTCTGCGGTGTCTCGCTCGAGCCAGCCGCCCGCGGCCTCGATCTCGCTGGGCAGCTCCCAGTGGTACAGCGTGGGAAACGGTGTCACGCCGCGCTCCAGCAGTCCGTCGACCAGGCGAGAGTAATGATCCAGGGCGGCCTGGTTCGCGGGACCGGTGCCGCCGGGTTGGATCCGCACCCAGGGGATCGAGAAGCGGTACCGGTCCACACCGAGGCCTGCCACGAGCTCGATGTCGTCGGCGGTGCGCCGGTAGCTGTCACAGGCAGGGTCGGCCGTGCTCGCATCGATGACGGCATCCGGCCGGTCGACGAAGTCGTCCCAGATCGAGCGACCGCGGCCGTCGGCGGTGCGCGACCCCTCGATCTGGAAGGCCGCCGTGGCGGTGGACCAGCGCAGGCGAGGTGCATCGCTGAGGGCAGTGTGCGGGGAGGTCATCGTTCTCCTTGACGTCGTCGTCCGGGTACCGTCGATTCTGCACCCAGTACCGCGTTCTGTGCGACCGGATCCCGTGCGGGTCGTCCGACGCGAGGCTCGCGAACCTCCTCCGTTCGGCGCCGGGGCCGAGTGCTGGTAACATTGACTCTTGGCTTGCGTGTGGGTTCGTCCTTCACGACCGCTGTCGGCGCCCTCTCTCGTCTGCAGCATCCGATAATCATCCAGACAGAAAGCGTTCACACGTGGCAAACATCAAGTCGCAGATCAAGCGCAACAAGACCAACCTGAAGGCTCAGGAGCGCAACAAGGCCGTCAAGAGCGAGCTGCGGACCGTCGTTCGCAAGACCCGCGAGGCCATCGGCGCCGGCGACAAGGCCGCCGCTGAGGCCGCCCTCAAGGTCGCATCGGTCAAGCTCGACAAGGCCGTCAGCAAGGGCGTCGTCCACAAGAACCAGGCGAGCAACCGCAAGTCGTCGATCGCCAAGCAGGTCGCCGCTCTCTGAGCTCCGATCGCTTGAGAAAGGCCCGTCCCGTTCCGGGGCGGGCCTTCTTCGTGTCCGTGCGCGGGTTCCGCGTGCTCAGGAACCCGTGGGTGCACCGAAGGGCTCACGGGTCGCGATGACGGCGACCATCCGCTCCAGCGCGAAGATCGGGTCGCGCGCGGCGCCCTTGACCTCGGCATCCGCGCGAGCCGTGGCCTGGATCGCCATGCCGAGCGAGCGCTCGTTCCAGCCGTTGAGGTCGCGACGCGCACGATCGACCTGCCAGTCCTTCATGCCAAGGCGCTGGGCGAGCTGGCGGCTCGGCTCGCGGTTGCCGGCGACTCGCGCCATGGTGCGCAGCTTCATCGCGAACGCCGCGACCATCGGCACCGGGTCCGCCCCGGATGCCAGTGCGTGGCGGAGCGCGATCAGCGCCTCGCCGTAGCGTCCGGCGATGGCGGTGTCGGCGACCACGAACGCGGACACCTCGACCCGACCGCCGTAGTACTTGGTGACGATGTCGTCGGTGATGTCTCCCTCGACGTCTCCGATCAGCTGCTGGCACGCCGCGGCGAGCTCGGTGAGGTCATCCGCGAACGCGGAGACGAGCGCCCGCAGCGCCGTGGGCGCGATGCGCTTGCGCGCCGCCTTGAACTCCCCCGCCGCGAAGTCCACGCGGTCGCCGTCGCGCTTGACGGCGGCGCAGGGGATCTCGATTCCGTCGCCGGTGCCGGCGCGCACGGCGTCGAGGAGCTTCTTCCCTCGCACGCTGGCTCCGGTGTGCCGGAGGATGACGGTGGCGCCCTCCTGCGGGTGCTCGATGTACTTCACGGCCTCCTGCAGGAACGCGTCGGAGCATTTCTCCACGCCCGAGACCCGCACCAGCCGCGGCTCGCCGAAAAGCGAGGGCGAAGTGAGCCCGAGCAGGGTGCCCGCGGCGTAGTCGTCGGCGCGGATGTCGCTGACCTCGAGGGAGGGATCCTCCGCGCGCAGGTACTCGCGGACACCGGCGACCGCCCGCTCGGCGAGCACCTCTTCCGGCCCTGAGACCAGCACGATCGGCGCGGGTCGCGGCTCGCGCCACGGAACCTGGGGGATCTTCGCGCCCTTCACCGCAGCACCGCCGCGCGCGCCGGATCCGCGGGAGGAGGAACGAGGGGCGGCCATGGATCCAGCCTACCGGCGGCGCCGACATCCCTGCGGTGCCATGGGGATCTCATCCGCCGTCCGGCGGCGACTTCGCCGACCAGACCAGCAGCTCGTCCTTCCGCGCGCCGACCAGGATGAGCCCGCGCAGGTCGGTGCGCAGTGCACGGGAGCCCACGGCATCCAGGAACGCCAGCGTCTCGGCCCGCGGATGCCCGTAGTCGTTGTCCGCGCCGACCCCGATCAGCGCGACCGGCGCGCGCACCTCGGCATACAGCTCCGGCTCCTGGTCACCGCTGCCGTGATGGGCGACCTTCACGACCGCGTACGTTCCGCGCACCCGGCCCGACGCGAGCAGCATCCGCTGGGACACCGCACCCAGGTCTCCGAGCAGCAGGGCTCGGGGGATCCCGCCGCCTGCGATCTCCAGCACCACGCTCGCATCGTTCCCGGATGGGAAGACCACCGGGTCCGCTTCGGGCCAGAGCACCTTCCAGCGCGCCTCCCCGAGGCTGCCGGACATGCCGATGCTCGCATCCCGCACAGTCGCGCCCGCACCGGCGAGGTCGGCCAGCATCCGGTGCTCGTCGTCCTCGGCGACCGGTCCGTGCAGCACGGTGCCGACTCTGCCGACCACGGCGGAAGTACCGCCGACGTGGTCCAGGTCGAAGTGGGTGAGCACCAGCAGATCGATGCGGGAGACTCCGGTCTGAGCGAGGCACGACCGCAGCGCGTCCGGATCGGGCCCGGTGTCGATGAGTGCGATCCGGTCGGCGGAGCGGATGAGCACGGCATCCCCCTGTCCGATGTCGCACATCGCGATGGTCCACTCCCCCGGACTCGTCAGCCTCGCCAGCGGACCGTCCAGGAGCATCCGAGACCCGCCGAGCCCCAGAGCGACGACCAGGACGACCACGGAGGCCGTCCGCAGCCTCCGCGACCGCGGCCAGACGAGCACGACGGTGGCGGCCGTGCTGATCACACCGACGAGCATCGCCGCGACCGGGCCCGCGACCACGGCGATCGTGGCGCCGGGAAGCCCGGCGCTGACGGTCGCCGTCATGTCGATCCACGCGGCGGGCAGCCAGGCCGCCGCGGCCAGCAGATCGGCCACCGCCGGCACCGCCGAGGTCAGACAGGCCAGCAGCCCGATCACCGTGGCGATCGGTGCGGCCGGCGCGGCGATGAGGTTCGCGGCGACGCCGACGAGCGACTGCTGCTCCGAGAACAGCGCGATGATCGGCCCGCACACCACCTGAGCCGCCAGCGGCACCGACAGTGCGAGCGCGAGCGGCACCGGCATCCATCGCCCCAGACCCCGCAGCAGCGGTCGGGACAGCACCAGCAGCGCCGCTGTCGCGGCGGCCGACAGCGCGAAGCCTGGTGAGGCGGCGAACCAGGGATCGGCGATCAGCAGGCCGCACACGGCCAGCGAGAGCATCGCCAGCCCTGCGCTGGGGCGCCCCAGCAGCACGCTCAGCATCGCCAGCGCCGCCATCACCGCCGCGCGCACGACGCTCGCCTCCGGAGTGACGAGCACGACGAACGCGCCCAGCGCGAGCAGCGACAGCGCCACCCGCAGCAATCGGCTTCCGCCCGCGAGGGAGACGAGCCAGAACACGGCCGCGACGACGATCATGCAGTTCGCTCCGCTGACCGCCGTCAGGTGACTGAGCCCGGATGCCAGCATCGCCGCGTTCAGCTGCTCGGAGACCGCCCTGGTGTCGCCGACCGCCAGGCCGGGCAGCAAGCCGGCGCCCGGCTCGGGCAGCCGGGTGGCACGGGCGACGAACTCCGCCCGCGTGCTCGCCGCGATCGCGAAGATCCCGGATGCCGGCGACACGACCTCCGCGTCGGTGGCGAAGATCACCAGGCCAGCCTGCTCGGAGGGCTCGGTTCCCTTGGCCTGCCCGCTCACCTCCACCACGGCGCCCAGGTCCACGCCGTCCACGGGGTCCACTCCGATCCGCACGGACGCACTGATCGGATCCATGTCTCCCGGCGCGCCGAACCGAATCGTCTGCGCATCGAACCAGAGGCGTCCGTCGGAACCCACGGATGTCGAGGACGACACCGTCACGATCGCCGCCACAGCCCGCCCGTCGGACTCGCCGAGCACCGCGCGCTGCGGCTGGGCCGCGGCGACGCTCAGCCCGACGGCGCAGCAGCACAGCAGGGTCAGCACGACCAGCCCGTTCATCCGCAGGCCGCTCGCCCGCGTCACGCGGCAGGCGACCAGTGCCAGCACCGCTCCGGTGCCGCATGCGCCCGCCATCGGCAGGGCGATCATCGGCAGCTGGATGCACAGCAGCGCGGACGCCCAGAGGATGACCGCCAGCAGGCTCGTGCGCAGGTCCTTCACACCCGCACCTTGCCCTGGAGGCCCGCGAGCAGCTTCTCCCCGATGCCAGGCACGGCCATGAGGTCCTCGACAGCGCGGAACCGGCCGTTCTCCTCACGCCAGTCGATGATGCGCTGCGCGAGAGCCGGTCCGATCCGCGGAAGCGTCTCCAGGTCGGCCAGCGTCGCGGCGTTCAGGTCGATCGTGCCGTCCGCGCCGACCGCGGAGGCGCCAGTGACACCCGCCGCCGTCTCCTCGCCCTGCCCGGGAACGACCACCTGCTCCCCGTCGCTGAGCGGACGGGCGAGGTTCACCGCCTTCAGGTCGGCGGTCTCCAGCGTGCCGCCGGCCGCGGCCAGGGCGTCGACCAGGCGCGCATCCGGATCGAGGATGTACAGCCCGGGGTGCGCGACCTCGCCGAGCACGTGCACGTACAGTCCGCCGCCGGAATCGACCGTCACCTCGCTGCTGTCGCTGCCGTCATCGAGCGCGATGGCGTCCATCGGGGCGGCCTGCCCGCGCAGGATCCCCCAGCCGACGGCCGCGGAGAGCACCACGAGCCCGAGGGTGATGGCCGCGCCGATCCCGAGCCGCAGACGCGGACGCGACGGGGCGTCTGTCGGTTCCGAGGCGGGCACTCCGTCACGCTACGCATCCGCTGCGACGCTCGAACGGCGCTTCCCGGCGGATGTGGAGAACTCCTGCACATCGCGGGGATGTGCAGGAGTTCTCTTGATCCAGGGGTCTCAGCCCTTGACGGCGAAGTTCACGATCTTCGGAGCGCGCACGATCACCCGCACGATCTCCTTGCCCTCCAGGGCCCGCTGCACGCGCTCGTCGGCACGGGCCGCGGCCTCCAGCTCGGCATCCGAGATGTCGGCGGGCACGTCGATCGTCGCGCGCACCTTGCCGCCCACCTGCACGGCCGTGGTGACGGTGTCCTGAACGAGCAGCGCGGGGTCGGCATCCGGCCACGGAACGGCGCTGACGGACGGCTCGTGTCCGAGCCGCGCCCACAGCTCCTCCGCGGTGTGCGGGGTGATCGGCTCCAGCATCAGTGCGACGGTCTCGGCGGCCTCGCGCACGGCGGGATCCGCCGCGCCGGCACCGGTGTCGATGGTCTTGCGGATGCCGTTGACCAGCTCCATCAGACGGGCGACCAGCACGTTGAACTTGGTCTGCTCCAGCAGTCCGGGCGCATCCGCGAGCAGTCGGTGCGTGATGCGGCGGAGTCCGGCATCTCCGGTGGCGGCATCCGCACCCACCGGGCCGGACGTCTCGTCGCCGACGCGCAGCACGCGGGAGAGGAACTTGTGCGCACCCGAGATGGACACGCCGTTCCACTCCTTGTCGTCCTCCACCGGGCCTGCGAATGCCAGGCCCAGGCGCAGGGCGTCCGCCCCGTACCGGCCGAGCAGGTCGGACAGTTCGACGAGGTTGCCCTTGCTCTTGGACATCTTCGCGCCGTCCATGATCACCATGCCCTGGTTGACCAGGTTGGTGAACGGCTCGTCGAAGTCGATCAGGCCCATGTCGTGCAGGACCTTGGTGATGAACCGCGCGTACAGCAGGTGCAGGATCGCGTGCTCGACGCCGCCGAAGTAGCCGTCCACCGGCGCCCAGCGCTTGGCCTCTTCGGGGTCGAACGCGAACTGATCGCTGTTCGGCGAGAGGAAGCGCAGGAAGTACCAGGAGCTGTCCACGAACGTGTCCATGGTGTCGGTGTCGCGCAGCGCCGGCTCGCCGGATGCCGAGTCCACCGTGCGCACCCACGACTCGGCCGCTCCCAGCGGCGACGTGCCCTTGGGACGCAGATCCAGTCCCTCCACGCTCGGCAGAGTGACCGGCAGGCGGTCCTCGGCCACCGGAACGACCGAACCGTCCTGCAGGTGCAGCATCGGGATCGGGGTGCCCCAGAAGCGCTGACGGGAGATCAGCCAGTCGCGCAGGCGGAAGTTCTTCGCCGCGCGACCGGTGCCGGCGGCCTCCATGCGCTCGATGGTCGCCGCGATCGCGGCGACCTTGTCGAGACCGTCCAGCTCGCCGGAGCCGGTCATCCGGCCGTTGCCGACCAGCGCCGTACCGGTGACGGCGGGATCCAGCTCGGCCAGGTCGCCGCCCTCGTTCGCGCCGCCGTCGACGGTCGTGTCCACCACGATCCTCACCGGCAGATCGAAGGCGCGAGCGAAGTCCAGGTCGCGCTGGTCGTGCGCGGGCACGGCCATCACCGCGCCGTGGCCGTAGTCGGCCAGCACGTAATCGGCGGCCCAGATCGGCAGCTTCTCGCCGTTGACGGGGTTGATGGCGTAGCGCTCGAGGAACACGCCGGTCTTGGGCCGGTCGGTGGACTGCCGCTCGATCTCGGTCTGCTTCTGCACCGTCTCCAGGTAGTCCTGGAAGCGCGCGCGCACCTCGGCCGAAGCCCCGGATGCCAGCTCCGCGGCCAGGTCGGCGTCGGGGGCGACCACGAAGAACGTGGCGCCGTGCAGGGTGTCGGGACGCGTGGAGAACACGGTCACCGGGGCCTCACGGCCCTCGATGTGGAAGTCGACGTCCGCGCCGATGGAGCGGCCGATCCAGTTGCGCTGCATCTGCAGCACCTTGTGCGGCCAGTGCCCCTCGAGGCCGTCCAGGTCATCCAGCAGCCGGTCGGCGTAGTCGGTGATCTTGAAGTACCACTGGGTGAGCTTCTTCTTCACGACCTCGGCGCCGCAGCGCTCGCAACGGCCGTCGACGACCTGCTCGTTGGCGAGCACCGTCTGGTCGTTCGGGCACCAGTTCACGGCGCTCTTCCTGCGGTATGCCAGGCCGCGCTCGTGCAGCTTCAGGAACAGCCACTGGTTCCAGCGGTAGTACTCCGGATCGGAGGTGTGCAGCACGCGCGACCAGTCGTACGACATGCCGTAGCCGCGGAAGCCGGCCTTGTGCTGGTCGATGTTCTTGTAGGTCCACTCGCGCGGGTCCGCACCGCGCTTGATGGCCGCGTTCTCGGCGGGCAGGCCGAACGAGTCCCAGCCGATCGGGTTGAGCACGTTGTGCCCGCGGTGACGCCAGTACCGCGCCACGATGTCGGGATACAGGTAGTTGATCGCGTGCCCCATGTGCAGGTCGCCGGAGGGGTACGGGAACATGCCGAGGATGTACTTGCGCGGGCGGTCGTCATCCGCGCCGCCGGCGCGGAACGTCTCGTTCTCGGCCCAGTACTTCTGCCACTTGCCCTGGATGTCGTGCGCGGACATCGCCTCAGCGGGTGTCGCCTCAGAAGACAGTGCGTGGGACTCTGACGAATGCTCTGACAAGGAACAGCCAATCTGACGGTGCGGGACGGCCCGGATATCGGGCCCCTCCAGGTTATCGCGTGTCGGTGACCGCGGCCCACTCCGCGGGCACCCGCGCACCGAGGGCGGCCAGCGGGGCGCGCGCCTTGGTGGCGACCTCGACGACCTCGGCCTCGGCGCGCGACAGCCACGTGATCCCGCCCCCTGCACCCACGTAGGCGCCATCGGGTGTGACGACGATCGAGCGGATGATCATCGCCAGGTCCACCCGGCCGTCGAGCCCCACGTGCCCGAAGCATCCGGAGTAGACCCCGCGCGGGCCGCGCTCGAGCCCGTGCAGGATGCCGGTCGCCGACAGCTTGGGCGCGCCGGTCATGCTGCCGGCGGGGAAGGTCGCATCCGACAGATCACCGAAGCAGACCCCGTCCTGCAGACGCACACTCACCGTGCTCACCAGCTGGTGCACGGCCGGATAGGACTCCACCTCCCACAGCCGCTCCACCCGCACCGTGCCCGGAACGCCGATGCGGGAGAGATCGTTGCGCATGAGATCGACGATCATCACGTTCTCCGCGCGCTCCTTGACATCCGTCCGCAGCTCTTCGGCGAGCCGGGCGTCCTCGACGTCGTCGACGCCGCGGGGACGGGTTCCCTTGATCGGACTGGTGGATGCCGTGCCGTCCGCGACCGTGAGGAACCGCTCGGGGCTGGCGCTGAGCAGGTGCTGCTCCCCGATCCGCAGATACCCGCCGTGATGCGCGGGCGTGGCCGTGCGCAGGCGCCGATACGCCTCGATCGGGTCGGCGGGGCGGTCCACCGAGAAGCGGGTCGTCAGACACAGCTGATAGGCGTCACCGCGCTCGATGGCGTCACGGCAGTCCTGGATCATCCGCAGATACCCCCGCACGCCGTGACGAGCGATGGCCTCGCGGTCTGCTGAGATCGGGGCGGGCGGTGAAGGCGGAGTGCGGTCGATGGCTGCGCTCACCTCGGCATGCCATGCGGCGAGGTCGGAGCGCTCGGCGAGGACGAACACGCGCCCGCTCCGGTGATCGACCGCGATCGCGCGCGTGGCCGCGATCCAGGCGCCGCCCGTCGCGGCATCCGCAGTCGGGGCGCCGAGAGCGGCCGCACCGGATTCGTAATCCAGCCACCCCACCCAGCCGCCGGTGAACGGGATGTCGTCGTGGCTTGCGCTGGTGCCGGTCAGGTTCACCGCGCGCACCGCGCCCGGATCGGTCTCGATCCGCCCGCAGCCCAGAATGCTCCATCCCTCGCGCGCCTGCGCACCGGCATCCAGCCAGAACGAAGCGGGCTCATCGGCGAGAAGACGGACGAAGAGCGTCTCAGAATCGGCGGTGCCTTCCAGGGGCAGCGCCTCGAGGGAAACGGCAGAGCGGGGTCGAGGTGCGGGCACGTTCACAGCGTAGGACCACTGCCGAGGCTTTACGCTCGTGGGGTGAACGACTTCGTGCTCTGGGCGATCGAGACGGTCCAGTCCGTCGATCCGGTCTTGCGCACGGCTCTGGCGGGTCTGGCCATCATGCTCGAGACCAGCATTCTGATCGGTCTCGTCGTTCCCGGCGACACGATCGTGCTCGTCGCGGCGATCGGCGTCACCTCCTGGGGGCAGGGCGTCGCGCTCGGTGTGACCGTCGTCATCGGCGCCCTGATCGGCGAATCGCTGGGATTCTGGCTGGGGCGCTGGGCCGGCCCGCACATCCGCGCGTCCTGGCTGGGACGACGGATCGGCGAGGAGCACTGGGCGCGCTCGGAGCGCTATCTGCTGCGCCGCGGCGGCATCGCGATCTTCCTGTCGCGCTTCCTGCCCGTGCTGCACTCGCTCGTGCCGCTCACCGTCGGCATGAGCGGCTACGCCTACCGCCGCTTCATCGCCTGGACGCTGCCCGCCTGCGTGCTGTGGGCGTCGATCTACGTCGGCCTCGCCGCCGGCGCCGCCGGCAGCTACAAGGAGCTCTCGCAGCGCGTGCACTATGCCGGCTACGTCTTCGTGGGCATCATCGTGATCCTGCTCGTCGTGCTGCTGCTGGTGAAGAAGATCATCGCCAGGCGCGAGGAGCGCCACATGTCGGATGAGCCGCACTCCGACGGCTGAAAGAGTGACGACTGAAAGAGTGGAGAAGCGTGAAAGACTGGACCTGATGTCCCCAGCCTCAGCGGCCAAGATCCACTGGTTCGCTCGTCTCGAGCACCGCTTCCACGTCTGGCGCGAGCGCCGCGCCCGCCGACGCGGGCGTTCGGCGACCGTCGTCCCCTTCCCTGGGTATGCGGGAACCGGATGGGTGCGTGTGGTCGGCCGTGTGCTGATCGTGCCGCCGCTGAAGCGATCCCGCACCGAGGGCGCCGGTGTGCGCGGCTGGCGGTCGTTCGTCAGCATCCCGGTCAGCTTCGCCTCGGTCCAGATCCACATCGGGGGCCGCACCCACGATGTGGTCGCCGACCGGGGCGGCGTCGTCGACACCGTCATCGCAGCCGACCTGGAACCCGGTTGGCAGACGTTCACGATGTCGGTCGAGGGGCTCGAGCCCGTCGAGGCGACCGTGTTCGTGGTCGCCGACGGCGAGCACTTCGGCGTGGTGTGCGACGTCGACGACACCGTCATGGTGACCGCTCTGCCCCGACCCTTCATCGCCGCGTGGAACTCCTTCGTGGTCGACGAGCACGCCCGAACCCCCGTACCGGGGATGGCTGTGCTCTTGGAGCAGCTGCGCCGCGACCACCCCGGCGCTCCGGTGGTCTACCTGTCCACCGGCGCATGGAACATCGCGCCGACGCTGCGCCGCTTCCTGAGCCGCAACCTGTTCCCCGCCGGCGCCATGCTGCTCACCGACTGGGGGCCCACGCACGATCGCTGGTTCCGCAGCGGGCGCGAGCACAAGCTCAGCAACCTGCGCCGCCTGGCCGAGCAGTTCCCCGAGGTGCGCTGGCTGCTGATCGGCGACGACGGTCAGCATGACGAGGCGATCTACTCGCAGTTCCTGAGCGAGCATCCCGGGTCCGTCGCCGGCGTCGCCATCCGCCGGCTGCTGCCCGCGGAAGCCGTGCTGGCCGGCGGACGAGCCTCGGCGGAGCACATCGCCGAGGATGTGCCGTGGGTGAGCGCGGAGGACGGTGCAGGCCTGCGCGACCGCCTCGGCGAAGTCGGCCTCATCGACCCGAGCTGATCCGCGAGCGAGGGCAAGCTCAGCCCTCGACGTGGGCAGAGCCGCCGATGCTTTCGTAGGCCGGTGTCAGCGCCGTCCAGCTCTCGTCCCACGCCGGCGAGGGCGCCTGCGCCGACCAGCCGTCGGGATGGACGCTCGCACCGCTGACGAGGCATCGACCGAGATCCTCCAGGTGCACCTGCCAGCCCGCGCCGTAGAAGTGCAGCTTGTCGGCCGGAAGGCCGCGCTCCTCCACGACCAGTCGGGTGCGATCGCCCTCCACGGTCAGCCAGGCCTCGATCTGCGTGGGCTCATCGGTGTCCGCACCCATGTGCAGCAGCAGGTGATGCGGCGCATCGCAGACCTCCACCGTGCCTTCCCCGTCGGCCGTGCTGGTGAACAGCGCGTGGAAGCCGCCACCGACCCTCAGGTCACCGGAGACCTCCGCGATCCAGCGCACGAGCCGTTCCGGCATGGTGCACGCTTCCCACACATCGTCGATGTCGGTGTCGTAGACGTCTTCGACGCGGACGGCGCCGCGCCCGTCCTCCAGGGTGCGCATCGTTCCTTTGATGTTCATGATCGTTCCCTTCTTCCTCGTGCGATCTCGGTGTGCAGCGCGTCGAGGCGGTGCTGCCACAGCGCGCGATAGGTCCCCAGCCAGTCGTCCACTTCGACCAGAGCCTCCGGGCGCAGGTGGTAGATGCGACGCTGGGCGTCATGCTGCACCTCGACCAGCCCCGCCTCCCGCAGCACCCGGAGATGCCGGGAGACTCCCGGCCGGGCGATCGGAAGGGCCTCGGCCAGTTCGCCGGCAGTCGCCGGACGATCTCGCAGGATGTCCAGCACCGTTCGCCGATTGCCGTCGGCCAGCGCGTGCAGCAGTGCGTCCATGCAGCGAATGTACCCACATGCTTACGTACCCGTCAAGGTACATTTGCATTCGTCAGTGCGAGGCGGCGACCGGCGGTACCGTGAGGGTGCCGTAGCGCTGCATCCGATGCCAGCGAAGACGCGTGCCGGCGAGAGCGGTGAAGACCGACTGGATCACCACGAGATACATCATCTGGCGGTAGACGACCTGCTGCAGCGGCAGAGTCCACAACGGCTTCAGCGATTCGCCGTCCATCCGGAACGCGTACACCGCCATGCCCAGCTGCAACCCGAGGAACGCGAGCCACAGCGCCAGGATCCGCAGCGGATCCAGGAAGAGCAGCCCGTACACGGCGAACACGTCGACCACGGGGGCGAACAGGGGCAGGATCACCTGCAGCACCAGCAGGTATCCGAGGCCGCGCCGCCCGAGCTTGCCGGCCGCACCGCCCTGAAGCACCGCCCCGCGGTGCTTCCACATCGCCTGCAGGGTGCCGTAGCACCACCGGTAGCGCTGTCGCCACAGGGCCCCGAGTGAGGCGGGCGCCTCGGTCCAGGCGCGCGCGTCCTCCTGGTACACGACGCGCCAGCCGTCCCGGCAGATCGCCATGGTGAGGTCGGTGTCCTCGGCGAGCGTGTCATCGCTCACACCGCCCACACGTCGCAGCGTGTCGGCCCGGAACGCGCCGATCGCTCCGGGCACGGTGGGCATGCACTCGGCCACATCGAAGAGCCGGCGATCGAGGTTGAATCCGACGACGTACTCGATGTGCTGCCACGCGCCCAGCACGCCTCCGCGGTTGGCCACCTTCGTGTTTCCGGAGACGGCCCCGACGGCGGGGTCGACGAACGGCTGCAGAAGGCGTTCGATCGTCTCCTGCTCGAACACGGTGTCCCCGTCGACCATGACGATGATCTCGCCGCGCGCGGCGGCGATCCCGGTGTTCAGTGCCGAGGGCTTGCCGCCGTTGGACTGGCGGATCACGCGCACGTGGTCCAGCCCGAGGCGCTCGACGATGTCGGCGGTGCCGTCGGTGGAGCCGTCGTCGACGACGATGATCTCGACCGGATGCCGGGATGCGGCGATCGAACGGACGGCGGCCTCGATCCCGGCCGCCTCATTGTGCGCGGGCACGATGACGGACACGGTGCCATCGGGAAGCCACACCCTCCTCCGCGACGCGTCGCGTGCGTGGCGGCGATGCCGACGCGCCGCCACAAGCACGAGCACGGCACGCGCGAGCATCACCACTCCGCTGAGGACGAGCGCGATCTCGATCAGCGCGATCACGACGCTGCTGCCCCACAGCGTCGCGATGAGGGCCATGCCGCTCCAGTGCTCGGCGGTCGTCGCGGGCCGCATCACCCCGCTCGCGCCTCCGGTATCGCTCGCGCCCTTGGTATCACTCGCGCCCTTGGAATCACTCGCGCCCGTGGAATCACTCAGCCCGGTGGCGGCGCTCAGCGTGGTGGCTGTGATCCCGTCGTTCTCGTACTGGGTGAGCACCCGGTCGAGCGCCGCGACCGTCTCGGAGCGGTCGCCGCCGCCGTCGTGCATGAGCAGGACCTGACCGGCGTCATCGGGAGGGGTCGCGTTCTGGACGATGCGGGCGACCCCGGGGCGAGCCCAGTCCCGACTGTCCAGCGTCGACAGCACACTCAGGTATCCGGCCTCCCCCGCCTTCTGCACCACGTGCCACGTGGCGGCGTCCAGGGCGTCCGGCGTCGAACTGTAGGGAGGGCGGAACAGCGAGGTCGTCCTGCCCGTCGCGCCTGCGATCGCGCTCTGGGCGCCGGCCATCTCGAGATTCGAGCGCCAGTCGGGCGCGTCGGTGAGGTCCGCATGGGTGAGAGTGTGCGTGCCGAGTTCGTGCCCCTCGGCGAGGATCCGCCGCAGGAGGTCGGGATGCTCGGCCGCCGCCGTCCCGACCACGAAGAACGTCGCGTGCACGTGATGCTCCGCCAGCACCTCGAGGATGCGCGGGGTCCATTCCGGATCCGGACCGTCGTCGAAGGTCAGTGCCACGGTGCGCGACGCGGGGGTGACCGCGTCGATGCCGTCGCGCGGGTCGATGACCGGCCCGCCATCGCGCGCGGCTTCGGGCGCGGGAGCTGCGGCCGACGCCGGCCTGATGTCTCCGCCTGTGCTGGTGAGGTGATGGGTGTAACCCTGCACGACCAGCGCGGCGGAGATGGCCAGCAGCACGGCGACGAGGGTCACCCAGTGCGCGCGCACGCCGACGGCGCCCGCCTTCGGCGTGCTCCGCGGAATCGACGCTCGTCGCATCACGGACGGACGGGGGCTCCGGTGGGTTCGACGCGGTGTGCGGCGCCGGGGTTGGTGTCGCGCACGGTCCCACTCGCATCGCTGCTGCGCCCCGGTGTCGTCTGTGTAGGCTGCGGCGCCGGCTCCACGGCGGGAGTCGATGGCAGGGGCGTCGAGCGGGCCGGGGCCGTCTGAACGGGGGTCGGGGGGTCACTCGGGTCCGCGGAGCGCTGCGTCGAGCCGGGCGCGTCGGAGGCCGGAGTGGAGGTCGCCGGTGCGGGCGCGTCGAGGCCCTGACTCGGGGCCGGGGCATCCGCGACGATCGGCTGAGGCAGGAAGGGCGCGTCGATGCGCGGTCCGCCCAGCAGTGCGCTGAACGCGAGCAGGACGTAGATGGCGGCGACGATGATGACGGACCACAGCAGAGTGCGCACCCATCGCAGACGACGTCCTGCGGCGTCCACGAAGATCGGCGTGCGCTGCAGGGATTCGGGCATGACGAAGGGCTCCTCGGGTCGGCGACAATCGTACGCCGCGTCGCCGAAAGCTCCCTGAGTCTCCCACCCGCGTATCCTCGTCTGGTGCACATCGCTCCTCTTCCCCGCGACCAGTGGGTCGAGCGCGCGCAGCAGCATGAGGCACGCGCGGATGCGCTGACGGCGGCTCATCGCGAGCGCGCCGCGCGCGGCGAGAAGCATCCGGTGTGGGATTTCCTGTTCACGTACTACGCCTACAAGCCGGCTCTGCTGCGCCGTTGGCATCCGGGAGCCGGGGTGATCCTCGAGCACGCGCCCGAGCGCAGCGAGTGGCGGTGGTACTCCCCCGCCGGTTCGGGCGACGCCGTCTTTCCCGACGCGGCGCGGTTCCAGGCCGAGAAGTCGCAGCTCGCCGGATTGGTGGAGCGGATGCTGCGCCGAACGGCGTCGCGTCCGGGACAGTTCGGATGCTTCGGGCTGCACGAATGGGCCATGGTGTACCGCGCGGACGCGCATCGGCATCCGGCACCGCTGCGACTGGGCCAGGACGGCACGGATGCCGTGGTCGAGTCGAATGACCTGCGCTGCACGCACTTCGACGCCTTCCGCTTCTTCACCGACGACGCCGTGCCGCGCAACCGACTGCCGCTGACCCGCGAATCGCAACCGGATCTGGAGCAGCCGGGCTGTCTGCACGCCGGCATGGATCTGTACCGGTGGGCGGTGAAGCTGGGGCCGATGGTCCCCGGCGAGCTGCTGCTGGACACGTTCGAACTGGCCCGCGACATCCGTCTGCTCGACATGGAGGCCGCACCCTACGATCTCTCGGACTGGGGCGTGCAGCCGGTGCGCATCGAGACGGCCGAGGGCAAGGCGGAGTACGTGCGCCGTCAGAGGGAGTTCGCCGAGCGCGGGACCGCACTGCGCGAGCGGCTGCTGCAGGCCTGGCTGGGCTGAGCGCTACGGCGCTGTCGTGGTGTGCGCGGCGAGCTGCAATCGCAGCGCCATCACGTGCTCGGCGGCGTCCTTCAGCCGAGCCGCGGGAAGGGTTCCGTCGGTGACGGCCCGCGCGATCCCGGTGGCCATCTCCGATGCGGTGGTCGCGGTGGAGCCGGCGATCATGAGCACCATGTCGTTGCCGGCCGCGATGGCCGTGACCGCGTTGGCGACCGGATTCCGGTAGGCGTCGACGCCCGAGGAGCTCAGCATGCCCAGGTCGTCGGTGATCATCAGGCCGTCGAACCCGAGCTCGTCGCGGGCGATGGCGTGCCAGCGCGCGGACAGTGAGGCGGGGGCGGCGTCGACGGCGGTGTAGGCGAGGTGTCCGAACATGAGAGCCTCCGCACCCGCATCGACTCCCGCGATGAACGGCCCGGCATCGTCGGCGCGCCACTGGTCGAGCGTCTCCGTCGTGGTCGGGATCAGGTGGTGGGAGTCTCCGGGCGCAGCCCCATGACCGGGGAAATGCTTCAGCGTGGACAGCACGATCCCCCGCTCGCCCTTCACGGCCGCGGTCACCCGCATCGACGCGGATTCCGCATCGACGCCGAGCGCCCGCGAGGCGATGAACGACGACGGGCCGCGGGGCACATCCGCGATGATCCCGAAGTTGAGGTTTGCGCCCGTGTCGGCGACCAGCTGCGCGCGCTGCGCGAAGACCTCCTGGGTGTGCGCCGCGTCGTCGGCCTGCAGTGCGCGCCCGCCCGGCATCCGATCCCAGGGCAGTCGGGACACCGTTCCGCCCTCCTGGTCGATCGCGATCAGTGGCGGCAGGGCCGCGTCCGCGGTGAGCGCGTCGGTGACCGCCTTGACCTGTGCCGCATCGCCGGAGATGTTCCCGCCCATCAGGATGAAGCCGCCCAGCAGTGCCGCGTCGGGTCCGGATGCCATGTAGGCGCGCAGCGCCGCCGGGTCCGTGCCGTCGATATGCCCCATGACGACGGAGGCCGCCTGCTCGGTGACGCTCATGCGCTCGACGGCGGCGATCACGGGATCGACCGTGGGTGTGGGGCTGGGAGTCGACGTCGGGTTCGAGCGCGCCGGGGACGACGACGACGCCTCGTGGCCGCTCGCCGGCGCGCAGCCGGCGAGCACGACCGCCAGCGCGGCCGCCACGATCCCCAGAAGTGCTCGGCGCATGCCTGCAACGCTACGCCAGCGCACCCGCTGTCTCGCTGGGTGCCCGCTCGGCGATCGCCGTGAGCACGCGCTGCACGCCCTTGGCAGCCGAGCGCCCGGCGCGGTTGGCGCCGATCGTGCTCGCCGAGGGACCGTAGCCGACCAGCTGGACGCGCGGATCGATGACCACGGTGGTTCCGCGGCCGTTCCGGTCGAGCTGGATGCCGCCGTGCGGGCTGCGCAGGTGCAGCGGAGCGAGGTGCCCGATCGCCGGACGGAAGCCGGTGGCCCAGAGGATCACGTCGACCGGCTCGAAAGCCCCGTCGGACCAGCGCACGCCGTCGGGCTCGATCCGCTCGAACATCGGTCGACGCGCGGCGTAGGCTCCGAGTCGCTCCGCTTCGCGCTCCTGCGGGCGCAGCATGAGTCCGGTGACGCTGACGACGCTCTCCGGCGGCAGACCCTGCGCGACGCGCTGCTCGACCAGTGCGACCGCGGCAGCACCCGCTTCGGGCGTGAAGTCGTCGGTGCGCCACACCGGCGGTCGGCGGGTCGCCCAGAGCGTGTCGGTGATCGGTGCGAGCGCGCCGAGGAACTGCACGGCGGATGCTCCGCCACCGACGACGAGCACGCGCTTGCCGCGGAAGTGCTCAGGACCGGGGTAGTCGATCGTGTGCAGCTGCTCGCCGAGGAAGGTCTCCATGCCCGGGTAGTGCGGCAGGAACGGCGAGGTCCAGGTGCCGGTGGCGTTCACCAGTGTGCGGGTGCGCCACCGCCCGGCATCCGCGTGCACGACCAGAGAGCCGCCCTCGTCCGAGACCCGTGAGACCGAGACCGGGCGGAGGACGGGCAGGTCATGGGCGCGCTCGTACTCGGCGAAGGTCGCAGGTACCGCCTGATTGGCGCGCAGCGTGGAACGCGCCGGCGGAGCGCCGTCCGGCAGCTCCGCGACCCCGTGGACGTCGAGCATCGTGAGCGCGTCCCAGCGGTGCTGCCAGGCGCCGCCTGCGTGCTGGTTCGCGTCCAGGACCACGTGCTCGATGCCGAGGCGCTTCAGATGGTACGACGCGGAGAGGCCGGCCTGACCCGCTCCGATGACGACGCTCTCGAGGATGCTCACACCCACCGACAACGCGCAACGGCGCGCGGATGTTCCGTATGCTGGAGGCGAAGCGACCGCCGGGACGACCCGACGGAGAGATCACACGCAGGGACGGCCCCGCAGATTCGGCATCAGCCGTGCGCACCTCCGAGCTCCTCCGATCCGTCCTCACCCCGACCGCGGTCATCCGCCTTCTCCTGGGCTGGGGCGCTTTCCTGCTCCTGGCGGCAGTCCGTCCGCTGCTGGCAGGTCCGCTGCCGACCTGGCTGCTGTGGCTGGTCCTCGGCGGCATCGTCGCGGTGATCGTCATCAGCGCCTTCGGGGTGGTGATCGAGGCCGAGCACCTCGCGCACCGCCTCGGCGACCCGTACGGCACGCTCGTGCTCACCCTGTCGATCGCGGCCATCGAGGTGATCCTCATCGCGGCCGTGATGCTCGGCCCCGGCGAGCACGCCACGATCGCCCGCGATTCGGTGATGGCCGTGTCGATGATCATCCTGAACCTCGTGATCGGCGTCGCCCTGCTGGTGGGAGGGTCGCGTCACCCGCGTCTGCGGGCGAATCGCACCGGCGTCTCGCTGTATCTGGGGATGCTGATCGTGCTGCTGTCCGTCGCGTTCGCGCTCCCCGCGCTGATCGGCGCGGACGGCGCCTACACCGCACCTCAGGCGATCATGATGATCGTCCTGACCGTCGGACTGTACGTGTTCTTCCTGGTGCGGCAGATGGGCGCGCAGCGCGCGGACTTCCAGGAGATCGCGGATGCCGGGCCCACGGCATCCGCTGTCGGTATCACTCCCCCGTCGCTCACCGCGGTGCTGCGCCGGCATCGCACCGAGCTGATCGCCCGCTCCCTGCTGCTGATCGCGATGGTGCTGCCGATCGTGCTGCTCTCGCACGACATGGCGACGCTGCTCGACGATGCTCTGGCGCGTGCCGGTGCGCCGGTGGCGCTTTCGGGCATCCTGATCGCGTTGATCGTCTTCCTGCCCGAGGCGATCACGACCGTCCGCGCGGCGGCGCTCGGCGAGATGCAGCGAGCGAGCAATCTCTGCCATGGCGCGCTGGTGTCGACGGCGGGGCTGACGATTCCCGCGGTGCTGACCATCGGCCTGCTCACCGGCCGCCCCGTGCTGCTCGCGGAGACCCCGGTGGATCTGCTGCTGCTCGGCCTGACGCTGCTGCTGACGCTGGCGACCTTCAGCGCACGCCGTCTGACGCCCCTGCACGGGGCCGTGCACCTGTTCGTGTTCGCGCTGTACGGGGTGAGCGTCTTCTCCTGACGGCTCCGTCGAACAGGTCGCGCTCAGTCGACGCGTTCGCGCAGCACGCCGTCGTGGATCTCGAGCACGCGATCGGCGCGCGCGAGCATCGCCACGTCGTGCGTGGCCACCACAGCCGCCGTACCGCGGTGATGCACGAGCTGCGCGATGAGATCCATGATCTGCGCCCCCGTCTCGCTGTCGAGCTGCGCGGTCGGCTCATCGGCGAGCAGGATCCCCGGCGCCATCACCAGTGCGCGCGCGATGCCCACCCGCTGCTGCTGCCCACCGGACAGCTCCCCCGGACGCTGCCGTGCATGGTCCTCGAGGCCGACATCGCGCAGCGCCTGAGCGACACGGCGGTCGCGCTCGGCAGGATCGACGCGACGGATGCGCAGCGGCACCTCCACGTTCTCGGCCGCCGAGAGCACGGGGATCAGCCCGGCCGTCTGGAAGATCGATGCGATCCGCGACCCGCGCAGCGCGTCGACGTCGGTCGAGGGCGCCGCGAGGTCCGCACCGTCGACGAGGACCCTGCCCTCGGTGGGCGCGTCCAGACCGCCCAGCATCGTGAGCAGGGTGGTCTTGCCCGCACCCGAGCGTCCCGCGACGGCCACCAGTTCACCTGACTCGACGGCGAGGTCCGCATCGCGCACCGCGACGACATCACCACCCGCACTGCGGAACACCCGGGACAGGGATTCGGCACGCAGCACGGCGGTCATGACGCTCCCTCGGTCGACTCGCCGGCATCGGGCGGGATCTGCTGATCGTGCCCGGGCGCGACGCGCACATGATCCGGCTCGAGACTGAGGCGCACCCGCTCGCGCAGCTCCAGCGCCGAGACGAAGTCCGCGGGCAGCTGCATCCGCCCCGCGCGATCGAGCACGGCGTACTCCTGGGCGGTGCGCACCGAACGCCCCGCATCGTCGGTGTCCGTTCTGCGCAGCGTCTCGGTGGCGGTGCGGCCGTCGCGGATGCGCACGGTCCGCTCGACGTGCTCGGTGACGCCGGTGTCGTGCGTGACGATGAGTGTCGTCACCCCGCGCTCGCGGTTCACGGTCTCCATCGCCGCGAGCACCTCCGCGCTGGTCTGATCGTCGAGTTCCCCGGTCGGCTCGTCCGCCAGCAGCACCCGGGGCCGATTGGCGAGGGCGACCGCGATCGCCACACGCTGGCGCTCGCCGCCGGACATCTCCGCCGGGCGCCGATCGGTCACGTCGGCGGCATCCAGCAGCTCCAGCAGGTCGTCGCCGGCTGCGGCGCGTTCGGAGCGCGGCACGACGCCGGCGACATCGTGCACCATGGCGATGTTCTCCCTGGCCGACAGGTACGGCAGCAGGTTGCGGGAGGACTGCTGCCACACGAACCCCACGCTGCTGCGACGGTATCTCAGTCGCTCCGCACCCCTCATGGTCACCAGGTCATGTCCGGCCACCCGTGCGGATCCGGCGCTGGGCCGGTCGAGCCCGGCGAGGATGCCCAGCAGCGTGCTCTTGCCCGAGCCGGATGCGCCCACGACCGCGACCATCTCGCCCGTGGCCACCCGCAGCTCCAGCCCCTGCAGCGCCTGCACCTCCACACCCTGCGCGGTGAAGATGCGCACGAGCCCCTCGCACACGATCGCTCCGTCCGCCATGTCAGCCATCCTCTCCTGAGAGCATCATGTTCCCCGCTCATCCGCACGGATCGCACTCGCCATTCCGAGACGCGAAGCCAGCAGCACGGCGACGAGGATCGCGACCGCGGCGATGAGTGCGAATGCCGCGACCGCGATCAGCAGCCACACACCACCCAGGACCACAGGCGGCTGCACCGCTCCGCCGACGAAGGCCCGCAGGTCCAGCTGCGGGATCACCAGCTCGGCCATGGCGATGCCGACGCCTGTTCCGAACGGCAGCGACAGCAGCAGCGCCGGTGCGATCTCCCACGCCACCAGTCCGCCCGCGCCGCGCGGCGCGTGGCCCAGTGTCCGCAGGATCGCCAGCATGCGCGACCGGGAGGGAGCACCGAGCAGCAGGGTCGCGAGGACTCCCAGTGCCAGCAGAACCGCCACGAGGCCGCTCGCCGCGAGCAGGGTGTCCCGCACGACCTCGAACGATGGGTCCGCGGCGCGGGTGGCGGCGACCTGTGCGGGTATCTGGACGGTGACGTCCCCGCCGAGCGCGTCTGCGGCGGCCTTGCCCACGGCCGTCGGGTCGGCATCGGGCGAGAGCGCGAAGTACAGCTGCTGCAGCGTGATGTCCCGCACACCGAGTGCTTCCGCGTTGGCGTCGTCGACGATCAGCCACTGCTCGGCCGTGCCGAAGGGGATCTGCGACGGCGCACTCCCGACGATGTGGACCGGCTGTCTGGCGAGCGTGATCTGCGGGTCGTCGGAATCCTGAGTCCCCAGCAGGTCGAGCACCGTCTGGGAGACCACCACGGGCACCGCCGCGTCCGCGGGCCCGGAGAGGCCGACCGGCAGCGGGATCGCGCCCGGCACACCGCGTTGGACGGCGACGAACGCGTCCCGGTCGACCGTGTAGACCCGCACCTGTGCGGTTCTCGATCCCGCGGAGATCGACATCGTCGAGCCGCCGCCGCGACCGGCTGTGGCGGTCACCCCGTCGATCGAGCCGGCCTGTTCGGCCGCCGCGGCCCGGATGTACGGGGAGTCCACGCGCAGGTCGGCGCCGACCCCGACGGCGGCGGCGCGGTCGATGCCGTCGATGACGGTGGCGGAAAATCCGACGGCGAAGACGGCCACTCCCAGCCCGATCACGAGCCCGAGAACCGGCGCCGTGCGCACGACCGTGTCGCGACGGGCGCGCGCCGGCCCGAGCAGCGACGCGAGGGAGGCCCGCCGCCCTCCACGTCGTTCCGCGATCCGCAGCAGCACAGGCAGCAGGCGCAGGGTCAGGATGCTGCCGGAGATGCCGATCAGTACGAGCAGCGCCAGCAGCAGGGGGTCGGCACCGCCGCCACCGCCGCGCGTCAGCACGATCACGACGAGCACGGCCGTCACGACCAGGGTCAGGACCTCGAGCAGCATCCGGCGGCCACCCGCCCCGCCGGTCTTCTCTCCCAGATCCGCACGTCCGCTGCGCTCGGCCTCGGTCAGCGCACCCCAGGGCAGGGAGGCTGCGGGGACGGCGGCCAGCACCGCGGGGATCACCAGCGCCCACGCACCGGCCCAGCCCGTCACAGCCGCGGCCGCTCCCGCGCCGATCGCGGCGCCGAGCACGCCCAGAACGGCACCTTCCCCTCCCAGCAGGGCGACGAGGCGGGGGGCGGATGCTCCGCGCGCCCGGAGCACGCGGGTGGCCTCCACCCTGCGGACGGCGATCAGACGGCTCAGCAGGGCGAGAACGACCAGCGCGACGACGATCGGGCCGACCGCGGCGACGGTGACGACCGGCGTCATGGCATCCGCGCGTCCGATCCCCTCGTCGATCGACTGCGAGAGCAGGGAGCGGTACTGCAGTCCGCTGGGGAAGAACGGGGAGTCGCGCATCGGGATGATGACGGGATCGGCCGCCAGCAGCCGCAGCTGCTCGGCGGTCCTCTCCCCCGTGTCGTCATCGATGCCTCGGGTGTCGATCGGCATCCAGGACGTCACCTTGAAGTCGGCGACGTGGTCGGCGAGCTTCGCGGCCTCGTCCGCGTGCATGAAGGCCGCCGCGACGAGGATGCGGTTGCCGCTGCCGTCGACCTCGATCACGGGTGACGTCGATCCGGGGACGAAGCTCCAGTCGCCGCGGTCGACGTCCGTCGGCGCGAGGATGCCCGTCAGGGTGAGCCGGGCTCCGCCCCAGCGGCGCTCGGATCCCAACGGCCAGCTCAGCTGATCGGCGACGTTCTGGGTGAGCGCGATCTCGATGCCGGCAGACGGCTCGGTCAGGCGCGGGAGGCTGCCCTGCAGCAGTTCGGACCGGTGCAGCAGGCCTGGATCGGAGACGAGTCCGACCTTGTTCAGCGGCACGGCAGTGACGCGGTGGGGATCCTCGTCGATCGAGGCCGCCGGGCCGAGTGTCATCGCGATCCGTGGCGTGCCCAGCAGGCTGCGCAGCGGCTCGGGTTGCTCCTGCCGTTTCTGCTCCAGCGCGGCGAGGACTCCACCCCAGACGCCCGCATCGGCATCCGACGTCGCACCGGAGACGGGCAGGCCCGGCGCCGTCACGGCCGGCCAGCTGGACGCGTCGGACAGCGCATCCACGGCGCGGTGGATCGTCGCGGTGCGTCCGATCGACAGGAGCTGCGGGGCGGCGACTCCGAGGTAGGACAGCGCCGCGATCACCACGACCAGCAGCAGGGAGAGCCCCGGAGTCGTGGCCGGACCGCGGAACAACCGTGTCAGACCGCTCATGCGCCCGCCCCCAGGACGATGGGCAGCACGCTCGACGCCACGATGGCGCCCAGTGCGGCGCCGGCCAGCACGGCATACACGCCGACGGCCACCGTCTCGCCCATGCGCAGAGCGCGCTCACGCGAGTCGCGCAGTCCGAGCGCGAGCAGCACCCGCCGCTCGTCGCGGCGCGCCGCGGATGCCGTCGTCGACGCGGCGAGGAACCCGATGGCGCCCAGCACCGCGGCCAAGAGGGCGCCGGCGGTCAGAACGGCGGGTGCGACGGAGGTCACCGGTGCGGCGCTCACCTGCGGTGCGGTCAGGATGCGCACGGGGTGCGTCACCTGCGCGCGCAGCCGGCTCGCCGTGGCGGCGGGATCGCGACTGTCGAGCCAGAGCTCGTTGGCCGTGAGCTGCACCTCGACGATGCTCAGCTCCTCGGCCCCCGCGGCGACGGCCCATCCGTCGCCCACGCCGGGCAGCGTGTCGACGATCGTCGAGACCCGGATGTCCACCGGGTGGAGGACGAAGCGGATCTGTGCGGTGAACACCGTCCCCACCTTCGCGCCGAGACGGTCCGCCAGGCTGCGCGTGACCGTCGCGGGGATGCTGTCCCCGGCGACCGGCTGAGCAGTGCGGGCGGCGTCGGGCACGCCCGGCACTCCGGCGAGGAAGACGGCCTTCTCCGAACCCACGGTGAGCGGTGCGCGCAGCACCTCGGAGGCCCGTGTCACCCCGGCCCAGGTCGAGGCGACGTCAGCCGTCACATCCAGTGCGCCATCGGAGATCATCCGCACATCCGCACCGAGGACGGCGTCACGGGTGCGCTGCTCGGCAGCATCCGCGGACACCGGAGCCGTCACCGCGAACGCGACGGAGGCGGCGGCGAGGGCGAGGCACACGATCGCGATCGCTGTTCCGGACATCCGCCGGGCGATCTGCCGCACCGGCAGGATCGGCGCGATCCCCCTGGTGCGACGCAGCAGCCGCTCGGCCAGCGCGGCCAGGGGTGCGGCCGCCACCGGGGCGAGGGCGCAGGCCGCGATCAGCAGCAGCGCGGGCGCGACGGATGCGAGCGGTTCGGGTGAACCATCCGCCCGGAGGACGGAACCGGTGCTGAACAGCTGCCAGCCGGACAGCGCCGCCAGTCCGACGGCGATCCCGGCCGGAACGAGCAGCATCGTGAGCGAACGCGAGGCGTCGCTGCGCTGCGCACCTGGGCGCACGGCATCCGCACCGCCCGCGCTGCGGAGCGTGGACACCGCCGCGACGAGGATCGAGAACACCACGGCCGCCGCGGCGGTCACGAGTGCGAGCGCGCTGACGCCGACGAAGATCGCGAGAAGCAGGAGTGCGACCACTGCGCCCGCTGCGGCCAGCAGCGCGGTCTCCGCCATGGCCGTCCTCGTGAGGCGCCGCACGGATGCTCCCCGAGCGCGCAGCAGGGCGATCTCCTCACCACGGGCAGCCGACAGCGTGCTCAGGACGACGCCGAGCACGAGGGCGCCCAGCAGAGCGATGACCAGCAGCGGAGCGACCAGCAGACCGCGTGTGGCGGTGATGGCCGCGGTCTGACGATGCAGGGTGTCTTCCAGCGTCCCGAGGACGCGGGTGCCGTGCTGATTGTGCGGGTCGATCTGCAGCGGAAGCCCGCGCAGCGTCGTCATCGCCTGCTGCAGCAGCGGGATGTCGGCGATCCGCAGGTCGACCGGACGGATCTCCCAGATGGCCGTGGCTGCATCCCCTCGCTCCGCCAGCGCACCGGTCACGACCACGGCGGGGCCGACTGTGCCGTCGTCCTCACCCGAGGCGACAGCGGGATCGCCGTGCCAGGCGGGGTCGGCCGTGTCCTTCGCGGTCCAGGTTCCCACGAGGGTGGAGGCGGTGCCGTCGGCGAGCAGGACGTCGTCGCCGATGCCGATATGCAGTCGCTGCATCGCTGCATCCGGCAGGGCGATCTGTCCCTGCTCCTGCGGCCAGGAGCCCCCGGTGAGGTCGGCGAGATCGGAGATGCGGGGGTCGTCGAGCAGCCGGATGGCCGAGAAACCGTCGGTGGGCTGCGCCTTCGACCCCACTCCCAGGGTGAGGTCGATCGTGCTCGTGCGGGAGACGACCGTGTCGACGTCGGCGAACGCGGTCGCGATGTCCGCGCGCATCCGGGCATCCTGCGCGTCGACGTCAGCGGCGCCGTCGGCGAAGAGCAGGGCCGTACGGGCCTGCGGCTCGGCGTCGGTCAGCATGCGGTTCGCACCCGTGGCCAGCATCCGCTCGGCGACCGCGTCGATCCCGCCGATGCCGACGACGACCAGGGCCACGATGAGTGCGATCAGCGACAGCCTGCCGACATGGCGTCCGGCTCGCCTCGCTGCATACCTCATCGTCGTTCCATCATGCAGTACGACGCGGTCTCGCACTACGCTGGCTCGCGGAGCGCGGTGGAGGCAACGGTGTCGCAGAGCATGGCGGGTGCAGGATGACCGCGAAGGTCGACTTCAAGAGGTCCCTCGACTGCTACCGGGCGCCGCGGGACGATTTCCGTGTCGTCGACGTTCCGGATCTTCAGTACCTGATGATCGACGGGCATGGCGACCCGAACACCTCGCCGTCGTACTCGGACGCGCTCGCCGCCCTATATCCCGTCGCATACAGGCTCAAGTTCCTCAGCAAGACGGAGCTGGGACGCGACTACGTGGTCCCGCCGCTGGAGGGACTGTGGTGGGCGGAGGACATGGACAGCTTCACCGTCGCGCGTGACAAGTCGCAATGGGACTGGACGATGATGCTCCTGGTTCCGGACTGGCTCGACGACGCGCACGTCCGCGAAGCCGTCGACCGGGCCGTCGCGAAGAGCCGACCGGCTCGCCTCGACGACATCCGCGTGGAGACGCTGTCCGAGGGGCGGTGCGTGCAGACGCTGCACATCGGACCGTACGACGACGAGGCTCCGGTCCTGGAGCGCATGCATGGCGCGTTCATCCCGCACAACGATCTGCGCGTGACCGGACGGCACCACGAGATCTATCTCAGCGACGCCCGAAGGACCGCTCCCGAGAAGCTGCGCACGATCCTTCGGCAGCCTGTTACGGCGTCCTGATCGGACGGAGACGATGGTGGACCTGAGGGGATTCGAACCCCTGACCCCCTGCATGCCATGCAGGTGCGCTACCAACTGCGCCACAGGCCCATCTGCTGCCCGACCGGGGTCGCGGCAACCTGTAAAGCATACTACGGACGTTCGAGCCATCGCCAATCGGAGCCGGACGCCGGGAGTGTCGCACTCCGATCCCCGTCGGCTAGCGTGCACGGCCGTTGCCGTCAACCCGCTCCACGGTGATCGTCGTCGCGCGTAGCGTCGCAGCATCCGCCACGAGAGGAGCCGACCATGTCGAACCCCACACCCAACTTCCTGCCGCAGGACCCCGACGCCGACCCCGAGGTCGAGGCCGCGACACGCGAGGTCGACGGAGAGCGCGTGCTCGACCCCGACATCGACGCGGATCGCGTCGACAGTGCGGCCGCCGACCGGCTGGCCGCAGGAGTCGATGACGATGCGGATGTCGAAGACGTCCCCGCCGGCGGCGCAGGCGCCGACAGCGGCGCTGCCGACACGGTCCAGGTCGACCCTGCGGACGAGGCCGCCATCCCCGACATCTCGGAGACCAACGACGAAGCCGGAGTCGGAACCCGTCGCCCCGACGGCGAGTCGAGCGGGGCTACTCCCCCGCCACCCGCTCCGTGAGCTCGATCGGGAGGACCGGGCAGTCCTTCCAGAGCCGCTCGAGCCCGTAGTAGACGCGCTCCTCGGCGTGGAAGACGTGCACGATGAGGTCGCCGAAGTCCAGCAGGACCCAGCGGGCCTCGGCGCGGCCCTCACGGCGCACGCGCTTGTGGCCGGCCTCGAAGAGCTTGTCCTCGATCTCATCGGCGATGGCGGCGACATTGCGCTCGCTGTTTCCGGTGACGAGCAGGAACACGTCGACCAACGGCAGCGGTTCGGAGACGTTCAGAGCGACGAGGTCCTCGCCGCCCTTCGAATCGGCCGCGTCAGCGGCGATCCGAAGCATCTCTACAGCGTTCTCAGGGGATTGCATCAACCGAAGACTCCAGTGGTGGCGGCGATGATCAGCGTGGCGGCCAGCGCGAGCGCGAGTCCGCCGGCGACGATCGCCAGAGTGAGCATGAGTTTGTTGCCCTTGTCGGGCACCGGCGGTCGGATGACCTCGCCGGCAGATTTGGATGTGCTGATCGCAGAGCTGGCAGCGATCGGCGTGGGAGAGGAAGCGGGCGCGAGCTCGCCGTCCAGAAGCACGGCGTCGGCATCCCTGCCGTCTGCCGTGCCGTGCGCGTGACCCTGTGAGCCGATCCCGTCGGGAAGCGAATAGGTTCCGGTGATCAGCAGCTCACCGGTCGATGCGATGGGCCCCGAGAGGGATCCGGCACCTGCCGAGGGGGTGAAGATCAGGGCGGTGGAGGCGGAGTGATGAGATCCGGAGGAGGACCGGCCGTCGAGCAGGTCGTCGAACAGGGCGCCGACGGGCTTCTCGGGCTTGACCCCCAGGCCGAACGCCGCACCGACCACAGGGCGCTCCGCGGTGACGACCTCGAGCTCGTCCGCCTCGTCGTCCGACTCCCCCGATTCGATCTCGGCCGCCGCGGGGTCGACGGACTGGGCGTCGTCTTCCACGGGTGCGTCGAAGATCGCCGCGACCTGATCGCGATCGGAGGATCCGGGCTCGACCTCGGGCTCTGCTGCAACGTCGGTCTCGGATTCCGGGTCGGAACCTTCCCCATCGGCCTCGTCATCAGCGGCGTCTGAGGCATCGAAGCGCGGCACCTCTGCCGTCGCCGGCACCTGCTCGAACGCGGGAACGCCGGAGACGAGCTCCCCGGGAAGCTGCTGCTCCTCGGCCGGATCCTCTGACTCGACAGCCTCGGACTCCACGACCTCGGGCTCGACGGCCTCGTCGTTGTCGTCGGCGACGGGATGGGCATGTTCCAGGGCGCGCATCTGACGACGGGTCAGCGGGGCATCCGCTTCCTTCGCCTCGATGTCGAGAACGGGAGCGATCTCCACAGGCTCGGCGGCGCGCGGAAGCACGGCCGCCGGCTGCGACGCAGCAGCGGCCTCCGCTTCCGTGATGACCGGTGTCGAACCGGTCAGGCGGATCTCACGCAGCTGCTTGCGCGTGAGCTGATGCTGTCCGTCCTGATCCGATGTTGTCATGCCTTGCTCCGATACAGATGATGCTTTGCGATGTACTGGACGACCCCGTCCGGCACCAGATACCAGACCGGTTGTCCGTCCGCGACCCGCTCCCGACAAGCGGTGGATGAGATCGTCAATGCGGGAACCTCGAGCTGACTCACCTTGTCCGAGGGCAGTCCGTCAGTGCTCAGTACGTGGCCGGGTCGGGAGACGGCGACGAAATGGGCGAGTTCCCAGAGTTCATCATGGTCCCTCCAGCTGACAATCTGCGCAACGGCATCCGCACCGGTGATGAAGAACAGGTCCGCGTCGGGACGCTCCTTCTTCAGATCACGGAGCGTGTCGATCGTGTACGTCGGCCCGTCGCGGTCGATGTCGACGCGGCTGACGGTGAAGCCGGGGTTCGAGGCGGTGGCGATGACCGTCATCAGATATCGGTGCTCACCGGGCGACACGTTCTCCTTCTGCCACGGTTCGCCCGTGGGCACGAAGACGACCTCATCGAGATCGAAGGAATGCGCCACCTCACTGGCGGCGACCAGGTGACCGTGGTGGATGGGGTCGAACGTGCCACCCATCACGCCGATGCGCGGTGCCCGAGAGGTGGAATCCTGCATGCGCGCCTAGTGGCCGTGGCCGTCCCTGCCGTGCTTCTCGGCGTATGCCTCGGCCTTCGCCGAGTGGCGGTTGGCGACGTTGCGGTACGACAGCGTCACCAGTGCCAGCAGCGCGAAGGCGCCGGCGGCGAGGAGTCCGAAGATCAGCGTCTCGGCCGCCACGTTGCCGTGGTGCTCGGCTTCCGCTGCGGCCATCGCGATCTGAGCGACGAGGTTCATTCTGGCTCCGTTTCTGAGCGGTCAAGCAAACGCCTCACCAGTCTAGTCCTCAACCCCGCGTCTGACCTGACCCGCGAGCCAGCCATTTCGTGCTGGTCAGCTCCGAAACACCCATCGGCCCGCGGGCGTGCAGCTTCTGCGTCGAGATGCCGACCTCCGCGCCGAAGCCGAACTCGCCGCCGTCCGTGAACCGGGTGGAGGCGTTGGCCATCACCACGGCCGAGTCGACCTCGGCGAGGAAGCGCTCGGCGTTGCGGGAATCGGTCGTGATGATCGACTCGGTGTGGCCGGTGCTGTACCGGCGGATGTGCGCGAGCGCGTCGTCGAGAGTGTCGACGACCTTCATGGAGATGTCCAGGCTGAGGTACTCGGTCGACCAGTCCTCCTCCGTTGCGGGGATGACGTTCGAGACGAGACCGGCGACCATGTCGTCACCGTGGATGGCGACGCCCTCGCTCTGCAGGGCGCTGGCGACGATGGGGACGAGCAGGGGTGCGGCCTGGCGCAGCACCAGCACGGTCTCCACCGCGTTGCAGACGCTCGGACGCTGGATCTTGGCGTTCACGACGATGTCACGAGCCCAGTCCACCGGTGCCGACTCGTCCAGCACGATGTGCACGACGCCGGCTCCCGTCTCGATCACCGGGACGGTGGACTCGGTGACGACGGTCTCGATGAGCGAAGCGCTGCCGCGCGGCACGAGCACATCGACGAGGCCGCGGCCGTGCATGAGCGCCCGCGCCCCGTCGCGCCCGAAGTCGTCGACGGTCTGGATCGCCTCCCGATCGATTCCGACGGATTCCAGCGCTGAACGCATGATCTCGACGAGCACGGTGTTGGACGAACGGGCGGCACTGCCTCCGCGCAGGACCACGGCGTTGCCCGATCGCAGTGCGAGCGCGGCGATGTCGACGGTGACGTTGGGTCGGGCCTCGTAGATGGCTCCGACCACGCCGAAGGGGACGCGCACCTTCTCGAGGGTGACGCCGTTCGGCATCCGATGCCCGCCCAGAACCTGCCCGATCGGGTCGGGAAGCAGGGCGACGTCGCGCACGGCGGATGCCAGGGAAGCCACGCGCACGTCGTCCAGACGCAGTCTGTCGATGAGCGCGTCGCCGATGCCCGACTCGCGTCCGCGCTCGATGTCGAGCACGTTGGCCGCGACGATCCGCTCGACGTTCGCATCGATCGCGGTGGCGATCGCCTGCAGCGCTCCGGTGCGCCCGCTGCTGGTGAGCTGCGCGATCGACCGTGACGCGTCCTTCGCCCTGACGAGCCGGTCCTCCGGCTTCTCCGCGGAATCGGAGGGCACGGCGGACGGATCTACGACAGGGGTGCTCATCCGGTCAGTTTATCGGCGCGCGAGGCTGCCGGCGCCCTGCGTGACCTCGGAGTATCAGTCGGTGACGGCGGGCTCGAACCAGGTGCCGATCGCGGCGCCCTCGAGCGCCCGTCCGACCAGATCGGCGCTGGTCACGAGCACTCCGATTCCGGTGGCAGCTGCCATGCGCGCCGCCGAGACCTTGGTAGCCGCTCCCCCGGTGCCCACGCTGTTGACGACCGACGCTCCGAACTCCAGGCCGCTGAGGTCCGCATCGGCCGCCACGCGGTCGATCGGCTCCGCCGTCGGGTCGGTCGGCGGCTTCGTGTACAGCGAGTCGACGTCGCTGAGCAGCACCAGCGCGTCCGCGTGCAGCAGCTGAGCCACCAGCGCGGCCAGTCGGTCATTGTCGCCGAAGCGGATCTCCTGCGTCGCCACGGTGTCGTTCTCGTTGACGATCGGCAGCACGCCCAGCGCCAGCATCCGGTCCATCGCCCGCCGCGCATTGCTGCGCGACGTCGAGTTCTCCAGGTCGCCCGTCGTGAGCAGCACCTGACCCGCGACGATGCGGAACGGACGCAGCGCCTCCTGATAGCGGAACACCAGCATGTTCTGGCCGACGGCCGCAGCCGCCTGCTGGGTCGCGAGGTCGGTCGGACGCGAGTCGAGCGCGAGCACCGGGATGCCGGTGGCGATCGCCCCCGATGAGACGAGAATGATCTCCGCACCGCGGCGATGCGCGGCCGACAGCGCCTGCACGATCATCGGGATGCGCCAGGAGGCCTCACCGCTGATCGAGGACGATCCGACCTTGACGACGATGCGGGCGGCGGATGCCAGATCCGCGCGATGCAGCGCCGTCACTCCTCGCCCTCGCGGGATGCCAGGCGCTGCTCCTCCAGTTCGGCGCGGGCGGCCGCCTTGGCGTCCATCCGCTCGTAGTAGCGCTCGCGGCGCTCGCTGGTCGTGCGGCGGCTGCTTCCGCCGATGCGGATGTCGGTGCCTCGCGGCGAGGACATCAGCTCTGCCGTGGATGCGATCGAGGGCTCCCAGTCGAACACGACGCTGTTGTCGCCGGTTCCGATCATGACCGTGGAGCCCGGCTCGGCGCCGGCCTTGAGCAGGGCGTCCTCGACGCCGAGTCGCTCCAGGCGGTCGCCGAGGTACCCGACGGCCTCTTCGTTCTGGAAGTCGGTCTGCTGCACCCAGCGCACCGGCTTCTCGCCGAGAACGCGGTACACGTTGCCGTAGGTGCCGCCCTCGACCCGGATCGTGAACTGCTCGCGGGACTGCCGCGGGCGGATGACGATGCGCTCGGCGGGGACCTCGACGGCTGCGGCCTTGCGGTACTCGTCCACGAGCTCGCCGAGAGCGAAGCTCAGCGCGCGCAGACCCTCGCGCGCGGTCGCGGAGATCTCGAACACGCGGAAGCCGCGCGCCTCGAGCTCAGGGCGCACCATCTCTGCGAGATCGCGCGCCTCCGGGACATCCACCTTGTTCAGGGCGACCAGCTGCGGCCGCTCGAGCAGGGGCGTCTGCCCCTCGGGCACCTCGTAGGCGCCGAGCTCGGCGAGGATGACGTCCAGGTCGGACAGCGGGTCGCGTCCGGGCTCCAGGGTCGCGCAGTCCAGCACGTGCAGCAGGGCGCTGCAGCGCTCGACGTGACGCAGGAACTCCAGCCCGAGCCCCTTGCCCTCGCTGGCGCCCTCGATCAGACCAGGGACGTCGGCGACCGTGTAACGGCTCTCGCCGGCCTGCACGACTCCGAGGTTGGGGTGCAGTGTGGTGAAGGGGTAGTCGGCGATCTTCGGGCGTGCGGCCGACATGGCGGCGATCAGGCTGGACTTGCCCGCAGAGGGGAAGCCCACCAGCGCCACATCGGCGACGGTCTTCAACTCGAGTTGGATGGAGGTCTCGACGCCGGGTGTTCCCAGCAGGGCGAAGCCCGGAGCCTTGCGCTTCGGCGAGGAGAGCGAGGCGTTGCCCAGGCCTCCGCGACCGCCCTCGGCGACCACGAAGCGCTCCCCCGGGGTGAGCATGTCGTGCAGGACCTCGCCGTCCTCGGTCTTCACGACGGTGCCCAGTGGCACGGGGAGCTCCAGCGTCTCGCCGTCAGCACCCGACCGGTGATCACCCATGCCGGGGCCGCCGTTGCCGCTGCTGCGGTGCGGCGAGTGATGGTACGACAGCAGTGTCGTCACCTGCTGGTCGGCGACCAGCACGATGTCGCCGGCGTCGCCGCCCTTGCCGCCGTCAGGACCGCCGAGAGGCTTGAACTTCTCACGGTGGACCGAGACGCAGCCGTTGCCGCCCTTGCCCGCACGCAGATGCAGGGTGACGGTGTCGACGAAGGTGACCATTTCGCTGCTCCTGGTGGTTCGGGGCCTGAGCGCGGCCGAGGGATGTGCGGATACGCA
Organism: Microbacterium sp. W4I4; assembly: GCF_030816235.1. Lineage (NCBI taxonomy): Bacteria > Bacillati > Actinomycetota > Actinomycetes > Micrococcales > Microbacteriaceae > Microbacterium > Microbacterium sp. W4I4. Next base: position 220,619 of record NZ_JAUSXT010000001.1, on the reverse strand, counting down.
GACGGGGCGAGCCGAAGCCCGCCCCGTCTCGAGAGAACTGCTGCTTACTGAGCGGCAGCGACGATGTTGACGACCTTGCGGCCGCCCTTGGTGCCGAACTGCACGGCGCCCGCCTCAAGAGCGAACAGCGTGTCGTCACCGCCACGGCCGACGCCTGCGCCGGGGTGGAAGTGGGTGCCGCGCTGACGGACGAGGATCTCGCCGGCGTTGACGGCCTGGCCGCCGAAGCGCTTCACTCCGAGTCGCTGTGCGTTGGAGTCACGACCGTTGCGGGTCGAGCTCGCGCCCTTCTTATGTGCCATGTCTGAGCCTCTTCCGTGCTTACTTGATGCCGGTGATCTTGACGCGCGTGAGGTCCTGACGGTGACCCTGGCGCTTCTTGTAACCGGTCTTGTTCTTGAACTTCTGGATGATGATCTTCGGGCCGCGGAGGTTGCCGATGACCTCTGCCGTGACCGTGACCTTCGCCAGCTTGTCGGCGTCGGTGGTCACCGTGGTGCCGTCGACGAGAAGCACGGCGGGAAGCTCGATCTTCTCACCCTGAGCAGCCTGAACACGATCGAGCTGAACGATCGTGCCGACCTCTACCTTCTCCTGCCGGCCACCGGCGCGCACTACTGCGTAAACCACTTCATACCTGTTTCGTTGGGGAGCGGATCGCTCCGGGAATCTCACGGGAAGACTGTCGCTTGCGTACATCGCCCGAGCGACGGGTGCAGACGCAAGGCTTCTCCTGCGACTCGAAAAGCCGACAGGGGTCTCGCACCAAAGGACAACTTTACCGGATGGGAGCCGATGCCGCAAAGCGAGACCGCGGGCGTGTCACGCCGTAGGCTCGCAGCATGACCGTTCTCGTCGATGACCCCGCCTGGCCGGCGCACGGACGACTGTGGTCGCACCTGATCAGCGATGAGAGTCTGGACGAGCTGCACGCCTTCGCGGCGGCCAACGACATCCCCCGCCGAGCCTTCGACCTCGACCACTACGACGTGCCTGCGGACGCGCTGGTGAGACTCGTCGCCTCCGGTGCGGTGCATGTCGGAGGCAAGGAGCTCACCAGGCGTCTGATCGCCTCAGGACTGCGCGTCCGAGCCCGAGACAGGCTCTGACGACTCGCTGATCGCCGCCGGCGAAGCGGTCAGCATCGCCGTCGTCACCCGGCGACGGTTGCGACCGTGACCGGGAGCCTTGGGCTCGGGAAGCGCGTCCAGCACGGAGTCGAGCAGCTGCTCGGCCTCGCTGCGCGGCCCCTTGCGCTCACCGCCGCGCTTCCTGCGCGACTTCTTCGGACGCTCGGCCGCAGCCGGCGCCTGGGCCGGGGCGGGAACCGTGGGAACATCGGCGGCATCGGTGGGGTGCTCACCGGTCGCCGGGACGATGGTGGATGCCGCGATCACGGCCAGTGCCGATTTCGCACCCTCGGTGATGCTGTGCGTGCCTGTGCCGGCCGGAGCCTGCTGGGGCGCGGACTGCTGGCCCGACTGCTGCGGGGAGGACGAGCCGCGCGAGCGACGTCCCTGGCTGCTCGTGGAGCTTGGACGGTGCTTCGCGACCGGGTCGTGGTGCACGACCACGCCACGACCCGCGCAGACCTCGCACGGCTCGCTGAAGGTCTCGAGCAGGCCGAGGCCGATCTTCTTGCGCGTCATCTGCACGAGTCCCAGCGAGGTGACCTCGGCGACCTGGTGCTTCGTGCGGTCGCGGCTCAGGCACTCGATCAGGCGACGCAGCACGAGGTCGCGGTTCGACTCGAGCACCATGTCGATGAAGTCGACGACGATGATGCCGCCGATGTCGCGCAGACGCAGCTGTCGGACGATCTCCTCGGCGGCCTCGAGGTTGTTCTTGGTGACGGTCTCCTCGAGGTTTCCGCCGGAGCCGACGAACTTGCCGGTGTTGACGTCGACGACCGTCATGGCCTCGGTGCGGTCGATGACCAGCGATCCACCGGAGGGCAGCCACACCTTGCGGTCCAGCGCCTTCTCGATCTGCTCGGTGATGCGGTACGCATCGAAGGGATCGACGTCATCCGTGTACGTCTCCACGCGCTCGAGCAGGTCGGGAGCGACGCTCTCGAGGTAGGCGGTGATCGTGCTGTGCTCGTCGTCGCCCTGGATCATCATCCGGGTGAAGTCCTCGTTGAAGACGTCTCGGACGATCTTGACCAGCAGGTCGGGCTCGGCGTGCAGCAGGGTCGCACCCTGAGCGGACTTCACGAGCTTCTGGATGTGCTCCCACTGCGAAGTGAGGCGCTGCACATCGCGGGTCAGCTGCTCCTCGGTGGCGCCCTCGGCCGCGGTGCGGACGATCACGCCGGAGGACTCCGGCAGCACCTCCTTGAGGATGCGCTTCAGACGTGCGCGCTCGTTGTCGGGCAGCTTTCGCGAAATGCCGTTCATCGAGCCGCCGGGCACGTACACGAGGTAGCGACCCGGCAGCGAGATCTGGCTGGTCAGGCGGGCGCCCTTGTGACCGACCGGGTCCTTGGTGACCTGCACCAGCACACGGTCGCCGGGCTTGAGCGCGAGCTCGATGCGACGCGGCTGGTTGCCGGTCTCGACGCCGTCCCAGTCGACCTCGCCGGAGTAGAGCACGGCGTTGCGGCCACGTCCGATGTCGACGAACGCGGCCTCCATGCTGGGAAGCACGTTCTGCACGCGACCGAGGTACACGTTGCCGATCAGAGACGCGTCCTGGTTGCGGGCGACGTAGTGCTCGACGAGCACGTTGTCCTCGACGACGCCGATCTGGGTGCGGCCGTTCTTGGCCCGCACGACCATCATCCGGTCGACGGCCTCGCGACGGGCGAGGAATTCCGCCTCGGTGACGACGGGGCGACGCCTGCCGGCATCCCGGCCGTCGCGTCGGCGCTGCTTCTTCGCCTCGAGACGGGTCGAGCCCTTGATCGCCTTCGGTTCGGTGATGTACTCGACCGTGCGCTGGCGCTGACGCGGCTCCTCACGGGTGTCGTCGCCGTCCGATCCGCGACGGCGACGGCCGCCGCGGCGCGAGAAGGCGGAGCCGCGGTCGTCCTCGTCGCGGTCGTCCTCGTCGTCACGACGGGTGGATGCCGGAAGCGGGAGGATCTCGGGCGCATGGAAGTGCAGCAGAGTGGAGACCTTCGAGACGAACACCTCGGGGATCAGCCCCAGGCTCACCGCGGTCACCGGCTTCGGCTCCTCGGGCTCCGCAGGCGTCTCGGGCTCCGCAGGCGTCTCGGGCTCCGCGACGACCTCAGGCTCGTCCGCCGCTGCAGCAGGCTCTTCGGTCTGCTCGGCGTCCTCAGAGCCGGGGACGACCTGGGCTCCGGGCTCGACCTCGGCAGGAGCCTCAGACACCTGGGAGGTCTCGTCGGCCGGTGCTGTCGCGTCTGCCGGAGCATCCGCCGCATCCGACTCGGTCTCGATCCCTGGCGTGTCCACGACGGAATCCGCGACGGCGGAGTCCTCTGCTACCGGCTGCGCCGGCGTCGTGTCGAAGGTAGGGGTGGTCTTGTCATCATTATCAACGGCCATCTCTGGCTTACTCCCTGCGCGGACACTGGGTGCCGCGGAAACTCGTGCGGCGATACTGCAACCGCGAACTCAATCGGCGTGCGATCTGCTCAAAGGCCAGATCGCGTGGGGCGTATGTCCCCGAAGTCTTGACGATGCGACCGCGAACGCTCGCGATGTCATCTCGAGCCATTATCGCACCTTGCGGCGATGCCGGTGGCATCCTTGTCGCGACGCGCGCGTCGGACTCCCGTCAAGCGCATAGCCGGCGCTGGGATAATCCACATATGACCACGCAGCGCACACGGCACGTCGGGTACGGGATCTGGCTGATCATCGCAAGCCTGGTGGGCTGGTGGGCCGCCTTCCAGCTGACCCTGGAGAAGTTCTTCCTGCTGGAGAATCCGTCCGAGCAGACCAACTGCTTCGTGAGCGTGCTCATCCAGTGCGACAAGAACCTGGGCTCCTGGCAGGGCGCCGCGTTCGGGTTCCCCAACCCGATCATCGGCGTTGCCGGATGGATGGCCGTGCTCGTGATGGGCGTGGCCCTGCTCGCGGGCGTGCGGTTCCCGCGCTGGTTCTGGGGCCTGTTCGGTCTCGGCATCCTCGGCGCGTTCGCCTTCATCTGCTGGCTGATCGGGCAGAGCATCTACAGCCTGGCCGTGCTGTGCCCGTGGTGCATGGTGACCTGGGCGGTGACGATCCCGACGTTCATCGCCACCGTCGTGCACCTGCTGCGCAACGGCACCCTGACGCGCTCGACGCGCGTGCAGCACTGGGCGGGACGGATGATGGCCTGGGTGCCGCTCATGACGATCCTCGCCTACGCGATCGTCATCGCGATGGCCCAGCTGGCCGGACTCGACTTCCTCGGCGAGATGGCCGGTCTGCTGTTCTGAGACCTGCCCTTCGACAGGCTCAGGGACCCACGGTTCATGGGTCGCTGAGCCTGTCGAAGCGCGTTCAGACGAACCAGATGCCCAGCTCGCGCGCAGCCGACTCAGGGCTGTCCGAGCCGTGCACGAGGTTCTGCTGCACCTTCAGGCCCCAGTCCCGGCCGAGGTCGCCCCGGATCGTACCGGGAGCAGCCGTGGTCGGGTCGGTGGTGCCGGCGAGGGAGCGGAAGCCCTCGATGACGCGGTTGCCCGCCAGACGGATGGCCACGGACGGGCCGGACATCATGAACTCGAGCAGCGGCTCGTAGAAGGGCTTTCCCTCGTGCTCGGCGTAGTGCGCCGCGAGACGGTCGCGGTCGGGCTCGACCAGACGGATGTCGACGAGCGCGTACCCCTTCGCCTCGATGCGGGCGAGGATGTCGCCGGTCAGACCGCGTGCGACGCCGTCCGGCTTGACGAGGACGAGTGTTTCTTCAGTGGCCATGTCATTCGCTCTCTGTGTGTGGCTCGATGGGGGTGTCGGTGGGAGATCTCCGGTCCACCCGGGCCCCCACGATGGTCGCATACGCCCACATGCCTCCGAAAATCAGGGCGACCAGGGCGATGGCGGGAACGAGGAACGCCGCTGCGAGCACGAGCGCCTGCAGCACCCAACCCACCACGATCGCTCCGGGACGCGCAATGGCGCCCGCCAGGGCGATCATCGCGATGGCGAGCACCGAGCCGCCGACGATCCCCCACCAGGGCGGGATGCCCTCGGGCAGCGCCTTCAGCCCGAAGACCGTGAGACCCGCGAGGAAGACGACGATCGATTCGAATCCGAGCACGATGGATCCGAGCTTCTGGGTGAGTGTGCGCGGTGCACGTGCACGCGGAGTGCTCATGCGCGCCATCCGCTCTTCCAGTCCTCGTCCTCGGAGAGTCGGAGGGCTTCTCCGGCGAGCACGATGGAACCGGCGATGACGACCGCGCGGCGCTCGGAGGATGCCGCCCACTCCCGTGCCGCATCGACCGCCTCGGCGAGCGTGGCGTGCACGCTCGCGCGGCGGCCATGCTCTTCGACGAGGTCGGCGATGGCATCCGCATCCGCCGCCCGATCCGAGTCCGGCGAGGTCGCGAAGACCTCGCCGACCGCGGGCAGCAGAGCATCGACGATGCCGGCGGTGTCCTTGTCGGCGAAGATCCCGACCACCAGACCCCATTCGTCGAAGTCGAAGCTGTCGTCCAGCGCGCGGGCGAGCGATTGCGCACCATGCGGGTTGTGCGCGGCATCCACGACGACGGTCGGTGCGATCCCGACCAGCTGCAGGCGTCCAGGAGAGGTGGCGCCCTGCAGTCCATCAGTCACGATGTCCGAGGCGATGGGCTGCGCTCCACCCCCGATCAGCGACTCGACGGCGGCCACCGCGAGGGCCGCGTTGTGGCCCTGATGCGCGCCGTACAGGGGAAGGTACTCGTCGGGGTACTGTCCGGCGAGCCCCTTGATGCTGATCAGCTGCCCGCCGACCGCGAGGGTCTGCGCCGACAGGCCGAAGGCATCGCCCTCCAGGGCGAGCGTGGCGCCCTTCTCCACGGCGACGCGACGCAGCACGGCCTCGACCTCGGGCTTCTGCTCGGCGGAGACGACGGCCGCGCCGTCCTTGATGATGCCGGCCTTGACCTCCGCGATCTTCTCGATCGTGTCGCCCAGGCGGTCGGCGTGGTCCATCGCGATCGGCGCGAACACCCGCGACGTCGCCGTCGGCGGTGTTGGTGGAATCCCACGAGCCGCCCATGCCGACCTCGAGGACCAGCACGTCGACGGGCGCGTCCGCCGCGGCGACGAAGGCGAGCACCGTCAGCAGCTCGAAGAAGGTCAGCGGGGCGTCGCCCGCAGACTCGAGCTCGGCATCCACGATGCCGACGAACGGCTCGATCTCGTCCCAGGCGTCGGCGACCGCACCATCGTCGATGGGCTCACCGTCGATCATGATCCGCTCGGTGAAGCGCTTGAGATGCGGGCTGGTGAACAGTCCGGTGCGCAGCCCATGGGCGCGCAGCAGGCTCTCGATCATCCGGGCAGTGGAGGTCTTGCCGTTCGTGCCGGTGATGTGCACGACGCGGTAGGTGCGCTGCGGGTCGTCGAGAAGGGTCAGGATGCGCGCGGTGCGCTCCTTGCGCGGCTGCACCCAGCGCTCTCCCGCCCGCTCGAGAAGCGCCTCGTAGACGGCGTCTGCTCGCTGTTCGTCGTTCACGCGGTTCCCTCCTGTGCGGTCGTGTCGATCGTGATGATGACGGCGTCCTTGTTCGCGCCCAGCGCCTTCGCGCCGCTGCGGAACACGCCGTCTCCCGGACTCGTGACGTCCGCCAGAAGGTCCTCGATCCCCTCGGTCGGCTGCACGGCGAACCCGATCGAGAGGGTCTCCCCCGCGATCAGCTCGGCGTGCTGCTGCAGAGCCGCGGCATTCTCCGGCGAGGCGTTCAGCGCCAGCACGATGCGGTCGCTGACATCCAGGCCCGCGTTCTTGCGCGCCTCCTGCACGACGCGGATGGCATCACGGGCCAGGCCCTCGGCCTCCAGCTCCGCAGTGGTGACGGTGTCGAGCACGATGAAGCCGTCGCCGCTGAGGAATGCAACGGCATCATCGGGCTTCGCCGCTTCCAGCTCGATAGTGAACTCTCCCTCCACGAGTTCGACATTCCCCGCGATGACACCAGTCCCGTGAACTCTCCAGTCCCCGGTTTTCGATCCCCGAATGGCATCCTGCACCTGCTTGCCAATTCGCGGGCCAGCCGCTCGTGCATTGACGCTCAGGGTCTGCCGTAGGTCGTAATCGATGCCGTCTCGACCAGAACCAGACTCCTCGACAAGCTTGACGTTGAGTTCGTCACGGATGATGTCGTAATAGGCATTGATGTCCGGACCATGAGTCCGGTAGATCGTCAGCTTCGGCAACGGGAGTCGCACCCGAAGCTTCTTGCTCTTCCGGAGCGCCTGTCCTAGGTTCACTACCTCGCGGACCCATCCCATCTCGTCGAGAAGGTCATCCGCGGCCGGGAACTGCTCGGCATCCGGCCAGTCGGTCAGGTGCACGCTGCGTCCGCCGGTCAGGCCCTGCCAGATGCGCTCGCTGATCAGCGGCACGAGGGGTGCCGCCACGCGGGCGACGGTCTCCAGCACCGTGTACAGCGTGTCGAAGGCCTCACGGCTCTTCGGATCCTCGGTGACGCCCGCCCAGAACCGGTCGCGCGAACGGCGGATGTACCAGTTGGTGAGCACCTCGGCGAAGTCGCGCAGGCGAGCGGATGCCGTGGTGGAATCCAGCCCCTCCAGATCGACCCGCACCTCGCGGACGAGGTCGCCGAGACGGGCGAGGATGTAGCGGTCCAGCACATCGGTGGAATCCGTGCGCCAGGTCGCCTCGTAGCCGTCGGAGGCGTTGGCGTACGTCGCGAAGAAGTACCAGGAGTTCCACAGCGGCAGCAGGAATTCGCGCACACCCGCGCGGATGCCCTCCTCCGTCACGGCGAGGTTGCCGCCGCGCAGCACGGAGCTGGACATCAGGAACCAGCGCATGGCATCCGAGCCGTCGCGGTCGAGCACCTCGCTGACGTCCGGATAGTTGCGCAGCGACTTCGACATCTTGTAGCCGTCGCTGCCGAGCACGATTCCGTGGCAGCTCACCCCGGTGAACGCGGGACGGTCGAACAAGGCTGTGGACAGCACGTGCATGACGTAGAACCAGCCGCGGGTCTGCCCGATGTACTCGACGATGAAGTCGGCGGGCGCGTGCGAGTCGAACCACTCCTGGTTCTCGAACGGGTAGTGCACCTGCGCGTAGGGCATGGAGCCCGAGTCGAACCACACGTCGAAGACGTCCTCGATGCGGCGCATGGTGCTCTTGCCGGTGGGGTCGTCGGGGTTCGGCCTGGTCAGCTCGTCGATGTACGGCCGGTGCAGGTCGACCTCGCCCTCGGGATTGCGCGGCAGCGTGCCGAAGTCGCGCTCCATGTCGGCGAGCGAGCCGTAGGCGTCCACGCGCGGGTACTCGGGGTCGTCGCTCTTCCAGATCGGGATCGGCGAGCCCCAGTAGCGGTTGCGGCTGATCGACCAGTCGCGGGCGCCCTCGAGCCATTTGCCGAACTGGCCGTGCTTGACGTTCTCGGGCACCCAGGTGATCTGCTCGTTGTTCGCGAGCATGTCGTCCTTGATGTCCGTCACGCGGATGAACCAGCTCGAGACGGCCTTGTAGATCAGGGGGTTCCGGCACCGCCAGCAGTGCGGGTAGGAGTGCACGTAGCTCTGTTCGCGCAGCATCCGTCCAGCTCCCCGCAACAGGCGGATCAGCGGCGTGTTGGCATCCATCCAGAGCTGACCGGCGACGTCCGTGACGTTCGAGAGGAACCGTCCACCGTCATCGAGCGAGATGATCGTCGGGATGCCGGCGGCATTGCTCACGCGCTGGTCATCCTCACCGTAGGCGGGCGCCTGGTGCACGATGCCCGTGCCGTCGGTGGTGGTGACGTAGTCGTCGACGAGGATGCGCCAGGCCTTCTCGGTGCCCCAGGTCTCGGTGTCGGCGTAGTAGTCGAACAGTCGGTCGTAGGTGACGTCCTGCAGCTCGGAGCCGCGGTGGGTCGCGTCGACGGCGGCGAGCGCGTCCTCGGCGGACTCGTAGCCGAGGTCCTTGGCGTAGCCGGCGAGCAGGTCGCGGGCCAGCAGGTAGCGGTGCGCGTCGCTCTCGGCGGGGTCGTCGCCCGCCACGATGTCGGCGGCGCCGTTCGGGCCGGCCGGAAGCACGACGTACTCGATGTCGGGTCCGACGACGAGGGCGAGGTTGGTCGGCAGCGTCCACGGTGTGGTCGTCCAGGCGAGGGCGCGCACAGCGGTGAGTCCGAGGGATTCGGCCTTCGCGCCGGTGAGCGGGAAGGTGACCGTGACGGACGGGTCCTGACGGTCCTGGTACACGTCGTCGTCCATGCGCAGCTCGTGCGCCGACAGCGGGGTCTCGTCGCGCCAGCAGTACGGCAGCACCCGGTAGCCCTCGTAGGCGAGGTTCTTGTCGTAGAGCGTCTTGAACGCCCACAGCACGCTCTCCATGTAGCCGAGGTCCAGCGTCTTGTAGCCGCGCTCGAAGTCCACCCAGCGCGCCTGACGGGTGACGTAGTCCTGCCACTCGTGCGTGTAGGCCAGCACCGACTCGCGCGCCTTCGCGTTGAAGACGTCGATGCCCATGGCCTCGATCTCGCTCTTCTCGGTGATGCCGAGCTGCTTCATGGCCTCGAGCTCAGCGGGCAGACCGTGCGTGTCCCACCCGAACACGCGGTCGACCTTCTTGCCGAGCATGGTCTGGAAGCGCGGGAACACATCCTTGGCGTACCCGGTGAGCAGGTGCCCGTAGTGCGGCAGACCGTTCGCGAACGGAGGGCCGTCGTAGAAGACCCACTCGTCGGCGCCCTCGCGCTGCGCGATGGATGCCCGGAAGGTGTCGTCGTTCTTCCAGAAGTCGAGGACCTCGGTCTCGATCTCGGGGAATCGCGGGCTGGGGACGACGGAATCGGCGGCCGGGCCGAAGGAGGACTCGGTCCCAGTGACGGAGGGGCGGGGGTAGGTCATGTGCACTCGCAGTGTCGTGGGTGGATGCTGCTGCGAGGACGATCCTCGCGGACCGCGGTACCACCTCGCGTGCCGCGCCTCACGGCGCTGCCACTCTCACTGCGGCGATGACGGGCCTGCCCCGCTCGGTTCTACTGGGTCCTGCGACCGTTCTTCCGAGAGCTCCCCGGTGATGTCCGGATCAGTGCTTGTCCCGCCATTCTACGCCAGTCCGCGAACACCGCACTCCTGGTCAGCCATGCCCTTCTGATGACATCGCCCATCCGGAAGATGGAAACCGTAGGTCCCCGGCCCGGCGAACCAGCCCTTTCCATCCGAGAGTCGTCGAGCCGGATGGAAAACGTCGGTGCGCGGCGTCCCTCACCGACGTTTTCCGTCCGCGCCAGCGCCCTCGCCTAGAGTCGAGCGCATGGCTCGACGCAGTGATGACCTCCGCCCGCCCCTGGTATCCGCACCCGATCTGCCCGAGCGTCTGGATGCCGCGCAGCCGCGGCGCAGCACGGATCTCATCGCCTCCCGCATCGAGCTCGACGGCAATGCGGATCTCGCCCACTCCACGCTCGAGCAGTGCGTGCTCACCGGGACCGCTGACACGCTGGACCTGCGCGGCGCGACCCTGATGGATGTCGAGCTGCGGGAGCTGCGCATCGCAGATCTGCCTGCACGGTCGGCGAATCTTCGCCGGGTGCGCATCTCCGGCGGCCGGATCGGCACCCTCGATCTCAGCGATGCCCGCATCGGCGAGCTGGAGTTGCACGGCGTGCGGATCGATTACCTCACCCTCGCAGCGGCGAAGGCCGTCGACGTGCGCATCGGCTCCTGCCAGATCACCGCTCTCGACCTGCCCGGCGCGACCCTCACCCGCCTCGCTTTCACCGACAGCCGTTCCGATGAGGTCGACACCCGGGGCCTGCGCGCCGAGCACGTCGACCTGCGCGGACTCGACGCGCTGTCCTTCCTCGACGTTGCCTCGCTGAGGGGAACGACGCTCACCTTCCGTCAGGCCGAGTTGCTCGCGCCGGCATTCGCGGCGGCGGCCGGCATCGCCCTGCGCGACTGAACTCACCCAGAGCGGTACTAAGTGACGTACAATAATACGTACGCAACGTGAGGAGGGGTCATGAGAACCATGAGCTACAGCGACTCCCGAGCCCGGTATGCCGAGGTTCTGGACAGTGTCGTCGACGACCGCGAGGAGATCGTCATCACGCGCGCGGGTCGCGAACCGGCCGTAATCGTCTCTCTCGATGACTACGAATCACTCAAGGAGACGGCGTATCTTCTGCGCAGCCCGGCGAATGCCCGCCGACTTCTCACATCCATCGATGCGCTCGAATCCGGCGGAGGCTCCGTACGCGATCTCCTGGGATGAAGATCACCTTCAGCCCCGAAGCCTGGGACGACTATCTGTGGTGGCAGGCTCAGGATCGCAAACTGCTCAAGCGCATCAACCAGCTGATCATGGACATCGTCCGCAACGGCAACGAGGGGATCGGAAAGCCCGAGCCACTCAAACACGGCTTCTCGGGCTACTGGTCTCGACGGATCAATGCCGAGCACCGACTCGTCTACCGGCTCGTCGACGACGAGGTGCGCATCGCGGCCTGCCGCTATCACTACTGATCCGCACCCGCTGCCGCAAGCAGCTCCCGGGTGAACGGATGCCGGGGAGCGGCGAACACGTCCGCCACCGGGCCCTGCTCGACGATCACCCCGTCCTGCATCACCAGCACGTCGTCGCACACCGCGGCGATCACCGCCAGGTCGTGCGAGACGAACACCATGGTCAGCTCCCGCTCCTGTTGCAGCCGATCCAGCAGCGCGAGCACCTGGCCGCGCACGGTCGGGTCGAGAGCGGAGACCGGCTCGTCGAGCACGAGGACGGTCGGGTCCGCGGCGAGCGCGCGGGCGATCGCGGCGCGCTGCCGCTGACCTCCGGACAGCTCACGTGCGCGCCGACCCGCCAGCTCCGGTGCCAGCCCGACCTCGGCGAGCAGCCCGATGACCCGAGAGGGGCGTTCCTCGCGCGGCACCCCGGCGGCCTGCAGCGCCTCGGTCAGAGAGCGGGCGATCGTCCAGCGCGGGTCGAAGGCTCCGAGCGGGTTCTGGTGCACGAGCTGCACCCGCTGCGGTGATGACCATGTCAGCTCCCCTGCATCCGGATGCTGCACCCCCACCAGCATCCGAGCCAGCGTCGTCTTGCCCGAGCCGGATTCCCCCACGACTCCCAGCGTCCGTCCGGAGGAGAGCGTGAAGCTCGCTCCGACGACGGCGGGGCGATCGAACGCCACCGACAGGCCGCGAGCCTGCAGCAGCGGAACGGCCCCACCCTCCCGCGGCGCACGCAGGTCGGCCGTGCTGGCGGCGACCAGCGCCCGGGTGTATTCGCTGCGTGGTGCGCGCATGACCTCATCGACGGCGCCCTGCTCCACGATCACCCCGTCGCGCATCACCAGCACGCGGTCGGCGACCCGGCGCACCGCGGCGAAGTCATGACTGATGAACACCACGGCGGTGCCCGCGTCGGCGATCGAGCGCAGCAGGTCGAGGATGCGCGCCTGCACCGTGGCATCCAGTGCCGTGGTCGCCTCATCCGCCACGAGCACGGCCGGCTCCCCGGCGAGCGCCGAGGCGATCAGTGCGCGCTGGCGCATTCCGCCCGACAACTCGTGAGGTCGACTCTGCACGGTCCGCACCGGGTCGGGCATCGATACCGAGGTCAGCAGCTCCTGCACCCGGTCGTCGCGGCCGCCGGGATGCAGCCCGTGGATCTCCATGGGCTCGGCGACTTCCCGTCCGATCCGGCGCAGCGGATCCAGCGCGGCCAGGGCGTCTTGGGACACCAGGGCGATCGATCGACCCCGCAGTCTGCGCCAGCCGAGCTCGCTCAGCCGTGCGGCATCCGCTCCGTCGATCTCCAGGCGGGATGCCGACACGACCGCCCTCTCGGGGAGCAGCCCCAGCAGCGCACGGGCGGTGAGCGACTTGCCCGCGCCGGATTCCCCGACGATCGCCACGCACTCCCCCGGCGCGACCGTGAAGCTGACGCCGTCCACGACCGCGCGCCCGGCGATCTCGACCCGCAGCTCCTGCACGTCGACGGCGGTCATGACGCACTCCCGTCGGCGCGAGCGCGCAAAGTGCGGCCGATGACGGTGGCGCTGATCACGGTCATCGTGATCGCCAGCCCTGGGAACACCGAGATCCACCAGGCCTGCCCCAGGACGTTGCGTCCACCCGCGAGCATCAGCCCCCACTCCGGGTCGGGCTCCGCGGGTCCCAGGCCCAGGAAGCTCAGTCCCGCCGCGGCCAGGATCGCCGAACCGATCCCGATCGTCGCCAGCACACTGAGCGCCCCGAACACACCAGGCACCACGTGCCGCGTGAACGCGCGCAGGCGCCCCACCCCGAGTATGCGCGCCGCCTCGACGTGCTCGGCGATCCGCAGCGTGCGGGTCTGCATACGCGCCAGCCGGATGTACACCGGCACGGCGGCCACGGTCACGGCGATCGCGACGTTCACCCCGCCCGGGCCGAGCACCGCCACGACGATCAGCGCGACGAGGAACTCCGGGAACGCGAGCAGGATGTCGGTCACCCGCATCGTCGCCGTGTCGATCGGTCGCGGGGCGATGCCGGACAGTGCGCCGACGATCAGCCCGATCACGAGGGCCAGCACGGTGGCCAGCAGCCCGATCCCCGCTGACCGAGCGGCGCCGTGCACCACGCGCGAGAACACATCCCGGCCGGACTGGTCGGTGCCGAACAGGTGCGCGGCGCTCGGCGGCTGCAGGGCGGCGCGCACATCGGTCTGCAACGGGTCCTGCGACGCCAGCAGGCCCGGCGCGAAGGCGGCGAGCGCCACCAGGGCGAGGAACGCTGCGGCCACCCACATCCCCGCGGTGCGCGCCCTCATCGTCGCTCCCCCATCGCCGGCATGCCCCCGCCGAACGACGCGGTCCGCCCGCGCAGTCGCGGGTCCAGCAGCGGGTGCAGCAGCTCGACCGCCACATTGACCACCACGAACACCAGCGCGCTGAGCATGATGATCCCGGCGACCACGGGCAGGTCCCGGTTGATGATCGCGGCCAACGTGACCCGGCCGAGCCCTGGTCGTGCGAAAACGGTCTCGACGAGCACCGCACCGCCCAGCAGGGATCCCACCAGGTACGCGGTGAGCGTGAGGGTGTTCGCCGCTCCGTGCCGCAGCGAGTGCCGCAGCACCACCCGTGCAGAACCGGCACCGCGGGCTCGCACGGTCTCCGCGAAGGGCTGCCGCTCGGCCTGGTCGATGCCGTCGCGCAGCACCTGCCCGATCAGCGCGGCGACCGGCAGCGCCAGGGTCACCGCGGGCAGCACGATCGTGGCGGGACTGCGGGAGCCCGCGACGGGGAACCAGCCCAACCCGAAGGCGAAGACCGCCAGCAGCAGGAGTCCGATCCAGAACACCGGCGAGGAGAGCACGATCAGCTCGACGGTGACCACCAGCGCCCGCGCGACACCGCGACGCGCGAACAGCGCCACGGCGAGCGCCAGGACGAGGGCGATCAGCAGTGCCACGGCGGTCAGCTGCAGGGTCGGTCCGAGCTGGCGTCCGATCACCTCGGTCACCGGCAGCCGCAGCTGGTACGAGCGGCCGAGATCGCCGTGCAGCAGCCCCCCGAGGTAGCCGAAGTACTGCTCCAGAGGCGGACGATCCAACCCCAGGTCCGCGCGGATGCCGTCCTTGACCTGCTCGCTGACCTGGGCCTGCGGGCCCAGCATCACCGACACGGCGTCACCGGGGATCACCCGGAACGCGAGGAACGCCAGCGTCGCGGCACCCCACAGCACGAAGACGGCGGATGCTGCGATCCCCGCGACCCTGCTCAGAAGACGTGCCACGTGGACAAGGATGTCAGTCGGAGAGACTCACGTCGTAGAACAGCGGACGGCCGTACAGGTCGTAGGTCAGGCCCGTGACGTCCTTCGCGGAGGCGGTGATCTGCGAGGCGACGTACAGCGGGACGATGGCCACGTGCTCGGAGTTCCACTGCTGGATCTTCGTGTAGATCGCGGCGCGCTCGGCCGTGTCGCTGGTCGCCAGGCCCTCGGCCAGCAGCTTGTCCACAGCCGGGTCGCTGACCTGCGAGGCGTTCTGGAAGCCGTCGGTGCCCAGGTGGCTGCGCAGCAGGTCGGCATCCACGCCGGAGAAGTCCCAGTCGGTGAGGTCGTAGGTCTTGGGCCCGTACTGCTCGTTGTACGCGGCGGGCTCGAGCTTCTCGCGGACGATCTCGAAGCCGACCTTCTTCAGGTCGGACTGGATCGCGTTGGCCAGTGCCGTGCGGTCGTCGGAGATCGGGGTCCAGGCGATCCAGCGCGCGGAGAGGCGCTTGCCGTCCTTGACGCGGATGCCGTCCTTGCCGCGCTCGGTCCAGCCCGCCTCGTCCAGCAGGGCGTTCGCCTTGTCGGCGTCGAACGCCCACGTGCCCTCGAGCGCCTTGTCGTAGCCGGGAGTGGTGGGGCCGAGGATGCTCCACGCGCGCGGGAACTGGCCGAAGAAGATCTGCTTGACCGCGGCGTCGACATCGATGGACAGCTCGAACGCCTGGCGCACCTTCTGGTCGGCGAAGACGCCGTACTTCTCGTTGAGGAACAGCGAGTACGGCAGGCCCGGGTACTCCTTCGAGGCGACCGTGATGTCATCGCCGAGACCGGAGACGGCGTTAGGCGGCAGATTGCTCGCGATCTGCGCCTCGCCGGAGCTCAGCACACCGGCGCGCACGGAGGCCTCGGGCAGGATCTCCACGCGCAGCGTCTTGATCTTCGGAGCCTTCGCGCCGTCAGGACCCCATGCGTAGTCGTCGTTGCGGGTGAAGACGAGCTCCTGATCGGCGGTGTACTCGCTGAGCGCGAACGGACCGGTGCCGATCGACACGTCCGGGCCGCCCGCCTTGAGCTGATCGGCCGAGGACTCCAGCACCTTCGGCGACCAGAAGCCCAGCTGGGCGGTGCTCGCCGCCTGCAGGAAGGGAGCGTACGGCTGGGTGAAGTCGACCTCGACGGTGTGGTCGTCGATGACCTTCGTCCCGGCGTACAGCTCGCCGCCGAGCATGCTGGCCGCCTGCGCGGACTCGGTCTTCGGATCCACGATGCGGTCGAAGTTCGCCTTGACCGCAGCGGCATCGAACAGGGTGCCGTCGGTGAAGGTCACGTCTTCGCGCAGCTCGAACGTGTAGGCCCTGCCGTCATCGGAGACCTTCCAGCTCTTGGCCAGCCACGGCGAGAAAGAGCCGTCGGCCTCCTGGAACACCAGGGAGTCCAGCACCTGCCGCTGCACCATCGCCGACACGTCCAGCTGGCTGGTCTGCGGGTCCATGTGCCCGTTGGCGAGGTTGGCGCCCTCGATCGCCCAGGTGAGCTCAGCATCGGTGTTCGCGGCAGGGTCGGCCGCGCCGTCGGATGCGGGACCGGCACAGGCGCTGAGAATCAGAGCGGATGCCGCGGCGAGCGCAGCGAGAGGGAGAAGACGCACGGGAAGAGAAGGCATTCGGGAACCTCGCGAAAGTGCGGAACAGGGGAACACTCCATGCTAGCGGCGTTTCTTGGACGGGGTCGATCAAAACCGATCGCCGGGGCAGCCGATAGACTTCTCGGACAACCCACACTCAGGCACGCTCACACAGTGCCGCACACATCGCTCAAGGAGACCGACATGGCCGCGTCCGCATCGAACCAGATCCCCGACAAGCCCGTCCTCGAAGGCCTTGAAGCGAAGTGGGGTGAGCGCTGGTCGGAGCAGGGCACGTTTCTGTTCGACCGCATCCGCGCCGCAGAGGCCGGCCGCAAGGGCGTCTACTCGATCGACACTCCCCCGCCGACGGCATCCGGCAGCCTGCACATCGGCCACGTGTTCTCGTACACGCACACCGACATCAAGGCCCGCTTCGAGCGCATGCGCGGCAAGAGCGTCTTCTACCCGATGGGCTGGGACGACAACGGCCTGCCCACCGAGCGTCGCGTGCAGAACTACTACGGCGTGCGGTGCGACCCCACGCTCCCCTACGACCCCGAGTTCACGCCCCCGTTCGAGGGCGGCGACAACAAGTCCTCCCGGGCGGCCGACCAGCTGCCCATCAGCCGCCGCAACTTCATCGAGCTGTGCGAGAAACTGACCATCGAGGACGAGAAGCAGTTCGAGGCGCTGTTCCGCCAGCTGGGGCTCAGCGTGGACTGGACCCAGACCTACCGCACCATCTCCGACGACACCATCCGGCAGAGCCAGCTGGCGTTCCTGCGCGGACTGGACCGCGGCGAGGCGTACCAGTCGCTGGCCCCGACGCTGTGGGACATCGACTTCCGCTCCGCGATCGCGCAGGCCGAGCTCGAAGACCGCGAGCAGCAGGCTGCGTATCACCGCCTCGCCTTCCACCGCACGGACGGCTCCGGCGACATCCACATCGAGACCACCCGTCCCGAGCTGCTGGCCGCCTGCGTGGCACTGGTCGCGCACCCGGATGACGAGCGGTACCAGGCCTCGTTCGGCACCACCGTGCGCACTCCTGTCTTCGACGTCGAGGTGCCGGTGCTCGCGCACCACCTCGCCCAGCCGGACAAGGGCTCGGGCATCGCCATGATCTGCACCTTCGGCGACGTGACCGACATCATCTGGTGGCGGGAGCTGGATCTGCCCAACCGCACGATCCTCGGCAAGGACGGCCGCGTGCTGACCGATGCTCCCGAGGCGATCCGGACGGATGCCGGCAAGGCGGCCTACGAGCAGCTGGCAGGCAAGACCGTGTTCAGCGCCCGCAAGACCATCGTGGAGCTGCTGGGCGAGTCGGGCGAGCTCATCGAGGTCGGCAAGCCCTTCAACCACGCGGTGAAGTTCTTCGAGAAGGGCGACCGCCCGCTGGAGATCGTCTCCACCCGCCAGTGGTACATCCGCAACGGCGCCCGCGATGCCGAGCTGCGCGACCAGCTGCTGGAGAACGGCAAGCAGATGTCCTGGCATCCCGACTTCATGCGGGTGCGCTACGAGAACTGGGTGGGCGGGCTCACCGGTGACTGGCTGGTCTCGCGTCAGCGCTTCTTCGGCGTGCCGATCCCGATCTGGTACGGCCTCGACGAGAACGGTGAGCGCGACTACGACCGCGTGCTCACCCCTGCCCACGACATCCTGCCCATCGACCCGACGACCGACGTGCCGGCGGGCTTCACCGAGGAGCAGCGCGGCGTGCCTGGCGGCTTCGTGGCCGAGCAGGACATCTTCGACACCTGGGCGACCTCCTCGCTCACCCCGCAGCTGGCCGGCGGCTGGCAGCGCGACAAGGACCTCTGGAACCTGGTCGCGCCGTTCGATCTGCGTCCGCAGGGCCAGGACATCATCCGCACCTGGCTGTTCTCGACCATGCTCCGCTCGACGCTGGAGGACCAGCGCGCACCGTGGAGCAACGCGGCGATCTCCGGCTTCATCGTCGACCCCGACCGCAAGAAGATGTCCAAGTCCAAGGGCAACGTGGTCACCCCCGCCGACATCCTGGAGAAGCACGGTTCGGATGCCGTGCGGTACTGGTCGGCATCGAGCCGACTGGGCATGGATGCGGCCTTCGACCCGCAGAACCCCACCCAGGTGAAGATCGGGCGCCGCCTGGCGATCAAGATCCTCAACGCGGCGAAGTTCGTGCTCTCCTTCCCCGTGCCCGAGGGCGCGCAGATCACCCACGCGCTGGACGCCTCGATGCTCGCGACGCTGGACGCCGTGACCCGCGAGGCCACCGCCGCGTACGAGAACTACGACCAGGCCAAGGCGCTGGAGGTCACCGAGGCGTTCTTCTGGACGTTCTGCGACGACTACCTCGAGCTCGTCAAGGAGCGCGCCTACGACCAGACGGATGTCGGCCAGGCCTCCGCGGCGCTCGCCCTGCGCCTGGCACTGTCGACCCTGCTGCGCCTGCTGGCCCCGATCGTGTCCTTCGCGACCGAGGAGGCGTGGTCCTGGTTCGAGGACGGCTCGATCCACACCGCCTCCTGGCCGGAGCCGCTCGGCTCCGAGGGCGACCCGGCGGTGCTGTCCGTCGCCAGCGCTGCGCTGATCGGCATCCGTCGTGCCAAGACCGAGGCCAAGGCCTCGCAGAAGACCCCGGTTTCCAGCGCGACGATCGCGGCGCCTCCGGCCAAGGCCGATGCACTGCGCGCGGCCGCCGACGATCTGCGGGCAGTCGGTCGCATCGCGGAGCTCACCGTCGTGGAGGGCGACGAGCTGGCCGTCACGGCGATCGAGCTGGCTCCGGTGGAGCAGTGATGCAGCTCGGCACCCGCTGGGCGGCCGGGACGCAGCCGCCGGCATCCGTGCCGGCAGCGCTGCGCCCGGCGATCGCCGATGTCGAGGGACGCGGTCTGACAGGGCACTGGACCCTCACCTGGCTCGAAGGCCGGCCACTGGCCGAGCTGGATGCCGGGTGGGAGGTCCTGCTCACGGCATCCGGCGAGGTCGTCGCCCGCCCGTTCGACGACTGAGCCAGAATTCCCGTCACGTCCTGTCGGGTCGCACCAGCGG
Organism: Microbacterium sp. W4I4; assembly: GCF_030816235.1. Lineage (NCBI taxonomy): Bacteria > Bacillati > Actinomycetota > Actinomycetes > Micrococcales > Microbacteriaceae > Microbacterium > Microbacterium sp. W4I4. The sequence goes on along the minus strand of NZ_JAUSXT010000001.1, from coordinate 201,095 downwards.
CAGGAACACGTCGTCGACGATCTCATCGAGCACCTCGTCCGACAGCGGCGCCGCCGTGATCAGCATCTCGTGGCGGAACAGGTCGACCGCGACCGACCTCACCCGCGGGGTGAGCTTCGCGGCATCGGCCTCCCCCCGAGCGACGGCCCTCTCCAGGATGATGTCGAGCGGACCGCCGCCGCGTGGTCCGAGCGCCCGCTCTCGCACCTCGGCGAACGTGCGGCCGGAGTCGGCATAGTAGGCGCCCATGAACACGCTCATCAGCGGTGCGATGGATCCACGCAGCCGGTTGGAGCGGCGCAGCGCCTCGATCATGTCGCCGCGCAGGCTCCCGGTGTCGGGCGGCGTCAGCTCTCGTCCCTGATTCAGGCCGTACGTGAGCGAGGCCTCCAGGAGGTCGTCACGATCGGGCCAGCGCCGGTAGATCACCGAGCGACTGGTGTCCGCCCGTTCGGCGACCCCGTCGATCGTGAACGCGTTGTACCCGCCCTCGACAAGCTGATCCCAGCCTGCGGCGAGGATCGCATTCTCGAGTTCCTGTCCGCGGCGTCGTTTCGTCGGCTTCTCAAGATCCATTTGTGTATCTTATCCGGCCCGCGTACACTCGCCAACGGTAGATACACGTCTGTATCTTATTCGAAGGAGTTCGCATGACTTCCCCCACAGCGCCCGCGGTACCGCGCAGCGCCATCGTCTCCGCTCTGGTGCTGGTCGCCGGGGGCCTCGCCGTCATCTTCGACGGCACCATCATGAGCGTCGCGCTGGCCACGCTCGCGAAGGATCTCGACGTGCCGGTCAGTACCATCCAGTGGGTGACCACGGCGTATCTGCTCGCGCTCGGGGTCGCCATCCCGATCGTCGGGTGGGCCCAGGCCCGGCTCGGCGGAAAACGCCTCTGGATGATCGCGCTCACCATCTTCCTGATCGCCTCGATCGCGTGCAGCCTGGCCTGGGACGCGCCCAGTCTGATCGCGTTCCGCGTCCTGCAGGGCTTCGGCGGCGGCCTGATGATGCCGCTCATGGCGACCCTCGCCGTGCAGCAGGTTCCCGCCGGTGCGAGCCTCGGGCGCCTCATGGCGATGGTCAGCCTGCCGGCCGCGCTCGGACCCATCATCGGCCCGACCCTCGGCGGGCTCATCCTCACCTGGCTGGACTGGCACTGGATCTTCTGGGTGAATGTGCCCTTCTGCCTCGTCGGGCTCGCGCTCGCCTGGCGATTCCTCCCTTCCGACACTCCCCGTGGCCGTCCGGCACTGGACTGGGTGGGGCTGGTCCTGATCTCGCCGGCGCTCGTCGGCATCCTGTACGGGCTCTCCAACGTCAGCCAGGACGGCGGATTCTCGCGGCTGGACGTGTGGATCCCCGTCATCGCCGGGGTCGTGCTGGCAGTGGCGTTCGTGTTCAGTCAGGTGCGGCGGCGCACTGGGGCGCTGATCGATATCAGGCTGCTGAAGCGCCGGACGGTGGCGACCTCGGGCGCGATCCTCTTCCTCTCTGGAGCCGCCCTCTACGGATCGATGCTGCTGCTGCCGCTCTACTTCCAGATCGTCCGGGGCACGGATGTGCTCACCGCGGCGCTGCTGCTGATCCCTCAGGGCGTCGGTGCACTGCTCAGCCGCATGATCGCCGGGCGGCTGACCGATTCGCTCGGCGCGCGCACCGTCGCGATCGTCGGCTTCATCGTCATGGGCCTGGCCACCGTCCCCTTCGCCGTGTCGGATGCCTCCACGAACGTGGTCTGGCTGATGGCGGCACTGGTGGTGCGCGGCTTCGGGATGGGAACCCTGATGATCCCGATGATGTCGGTCGCCTTCGTCGGCCTCGAACGCGACCAGGTGCCGCATGCGAGCATCATCACGCGACTCGCGCAGCAGCTGGGCGGCGCTTTCGGCACGGCGATCCTCGCCGTGATCCTCGAGGCGACGACGAGCGGCGCGGCCGACCTCGTCGGCCTCGCCGCCGGCTTCGACACCGCCTTCTGGTGGGCGGTCGGGTTCACCGTCGTCGCCGTGGGCGTCTGCACCGTGCTGCCGGGACGGGCGAAGCCGGTCGAGGCGGAGGCCCAGGTCCCGGTCGGCGCGACGCGCTGACCTCCCCGCGCACTCACCTCTTCGCGTCGATCACCACGTCGACGGAAGGGGTGGGCGCCGGGTGCTCGTCCGCGGTGTGCGCGTTCGTCAGACTGAGCGCGCCGATGCTCGAGATGAGCCCCACCGCCACGGCGAGCACGACGAACAGGAGCTGCTCGCCGTGGAAGAACGAAGCAACCAGCTCGGGGCTCCAAGCGTCGTCCGGCAGGACCGTCGTGACGAGCACGGCGATCAGCGTGCCGACGAACGCGGTGCCCACGCTGGTGCCGACCTCCTGTGCGGAATCGTTCATGGCCGCCCCCATGGAGGTGCGATCCTCGGGCATGGCGCCGACCAGCGCGACGGCGCAGATCGTCATGACGGTGCGCAGGCCGATGGTCATGACCACCATCGCCACCGCGATCTCGAGGTAGTCCTGCTCGACCGCCCACGCCATCATCGCGAGTCCTGCAGCCAGGAGTACCGCCCCGAACAGGCACGCGATGCGGTGGCCGAAGCGGCTGATGAGCCGCTCGGTGATGGGCGTGGCGAGGATCATGGTGGCGATGAGCGGCAGGTTGGCGAGTCCCGCCTGCAGCGGCGACCAGCCCCATGCGTACTGGAAGTGCAGGATGAGCGCGAACATCACGCCCGCCATCGCGACCGAGGTGCCGATCTGCGCGATCACGGCCCCCCGCACGGTGCCGACGCGGAACAGCGACAGGTCCAGCATCGGCGATGCCGCGCGGCGCTCCCGGAGGATGAACAGACCGCAGGATGCCACCGCGCCGACGGCGACGGTGACCGTGATCGGCGAGATCCAGCCGTTCTCGACGCCACTCGTCAGCGCGTAGCACGCAAGGCCGATGGTAAGGATGCTGAACGCCGCACCCGGCAGATCGAGCCGGTCCTTCGTGAGTCCGTCGGCGCTGTCGGCCGGCACACCGAAGTGGACGCCGAGGCTGGCGACCAGCGCGATCGGCGCGTTGACGATCAGCAGCCACTGCCACGGCAGGTGCACGAGCATCGTGCCGCCGAGCAGCGGTCCCAGCACGAATCCCGACATCCCGACGACGATCATCAGCGTCATCGCACGCATGCGGAGCTTGTCGTCGTCGAAGAGCCGGAACACGAGGGAGTTGGTGATCGGCGCCATCGCGGCGGCCGCGACACCGAGGGCCGCGCGCAGCGCGATGAGCTCGCCGGTCGTGCCGACGAGCAGCACTGCGAGACTGATCAGCCCGAACAGCGCCAGGCCGATCTGCAGCACCCGGCGTCGACCGAAGCGGTCGGCGATCGATCCCGCGGTGAGCAGCAGCCCGCCGAAGGTGAGCGAGTATGCGCCGGTGATCCATTGCAGAGCGGTCGTATCCCCGCCGAGGTCGCGCCCGATCGTCGGCAGAGCGATCGAGAGCAGCGTGTTGTCGACCATCTCCACGAAGAACGCGAGGCACAGTGCGGCGAGAGGTATCCACGCAGCCTTCAGCGACATGTAGGTGCGGGTGGGGGCTGCGGGTGCGGTGCTCATGAGTACCTCGGATCGGTATCGAACAGTGTTCGGTTTCGAACGCCGTTCGATACACTAGAACAATGTTCGATAACTCGCAAGCCGCTTCCCGGTCGAGTCGCGCCATGTGGTGGGATGGAGCCATGGCATCGTCCCCGCAGTCAGCCGAGACGCCCTCGCGGGCGCGCAGTCCGCGATCGCGTGCTCGCGCCACCCACTCCCTCGAGTCCGTTCTGGCCGGAGCCGTTGCGATCCTCGACGAGTCGGGTGCGCAGGGACTGACCTTCCGCACCCTCGCTGCACGGCTGGGCGGCGGTGTCGCCAGCGTCTACTGGTACGTCTCAGGGCGCGAGGAGCTGCTCGATCTGGCGGCGGACTCGGTGCTGGGCGGCGTACTGACGGAGGTCGACGGCGTCGGCACCGGTGACCCGATCGATGATCTTCGCCTCATCGGCATGACCATGTTCGACGCGATCGCTGATCGTCCGTGGTTGGGCGCCTACGCGCTGCGCGACACGACCAGACAGGTCCACTCCCTGCAGCTGTACGAGTTGATCGGCGAGCAGGTGATGCGCCTTGACCTGTCGCCCCGGCAGTCCTTCCACGCGACCTCAGCCGTGGTCGGCTACGTGATCGGCACCGCCGCCGACCTGGGGCAGGAGCCGCCTGCGGCCGTCGTCTCGGGGGACGTGAGCCGGGAGGAGTACATGGCCGGCGCGACGGCGCAGTGGCGCGCGCTCGATCCGGATCGCTTTCCGTTCGTCCACCACATCATCGATGAGTTCGACGGCCACGACGACCGCGATCAGTTCATCGGAGGCCTCGACCTCCTGCTGGCGGGGATTCGACTGCAGGCCGGGCGCTGACGAGAGGCGGACCATCGGCAGACCGCTCAGCGCGAGCGCGAGCCCATCGACAGCAGCGCGATGTCGAGCGCTCGAGGATCCTGCTTGCGCGCCTGCTGCTCGCGAAGCAGATCGACGGCGATCTCGCGACGCTCGGCGCGCAGGGCCATGCGGCGGTCGACGTAACGCGTGATCGTCGCGGCAATGGCCGTGAGCCCGCGCTCGAGCGCGGTGGGGGCCGCGAGGTGAAGCGTTGCACTGGTCATGATCACTCCTTGTCGGTCGACGTGCGGCGTCCCGCGGTGGGGAGGTCGAAGATATCGGCGCGCAGCGTGACGCGTCGGGCACCGGGCAGGGACTCCTGGCCGGCGTAGCGTTCGATCGCGGCATCCACCACCTCCGAGAGCTGCCGGCTGACCTCGGCCATCTGCTCGGGCGTGATGTCGAGCATCGTCGTCATGACGAGGCCGGCGTCCTGCCACCCCTCCGCCTGCTCGGACTCGGAACGGTTGAGGTAGTCCATCAGCGCCTGATGACGCAGCCGCATGAACTCTGCCGTGACGATCTGCGCCGCGGCCCGGCTCGCGGGGGTCGTCGCGTCGGCCGGACCAGGCAGATTGATGCGCCCCTTGGGACGCTCCCACCAGCGCTCCCGGGCCGTGCCGCGATCGGGCACCTCTCGGATCAGATCCTGCGCGGCCAGAGCTCGCAGGTGATAACTGGTGGCACCTGAGGTCTCACCGATCAGCTGGGCGAGGGTGCTGGCCGTCTGAGGCCCGCGCTCGCTGAGCAGATCGTAGATCCGCACCCGCAGTGGGTGCGCGAGTGCCTTCAGCGCACCCGACTCCAGCGTGCGTCCCCGCTCGTTCTCCGTCATGCATGCAAAGATACTCTTGCAAAGAGTTCTTTGCAAGTTTTCCTTTGCAAAGAAGTGGATGCACCTGCGAGGGCATGAGAGATCTCTCATCTGTCAGCGGCGGCGCCGGATCTCGGCAAGACTGGTGTCATGGCACGCTGGGCTTACATCGCGGTGCCGATCGGCGCCGTTCTGCTGGTCGGCGGATGGTGGGCCGCTGACGCGGTGCTCGCACCGCCCGACCCGCAGCTCGGGCCCGTCGTCGTCGTCACCCCGCACGACGGCGCACCCGGAACCTCCACCCCCACCCCTACCCCCGACACGACGACACCGGCCCCCGACGAGGCCACCGTCGTCCCCCCGGCTCCCCCACCCCCGGCCGGAGACGATGACGACGATGACGACGACGACCTGGATGACGATGACGACTGAGCGTCGCCGCGGCGTCACCGTTCGAACCCGCATCCTCGCCTGGACTCTTCTGGTGGTCGCGCTCGCGCTGTGCGTGATCGTGCTCTCGACCGGCCGAGTCCTGCTGTCACGGGTCGAAGCATCCGCCGTCAGCGAGCTCGAGCACGAAGCCGCGAAGCTGCACGCCTTCGCCGCAGGCGTGGACCCGAGCAGCGGCGAGGGCTTCACCGGCACCCAGCAGCTGCTCACCGCTTACCTGTCGCACAACGTGCCCGAACAGGATGAGACCTACTTCAGCGTGGTGAACGCGCAAGCAGATCGCCGCAGCGCGGACTCACCCCCCGCGCGTCTCGATGTGGATGCCGAGTTCGTCGCCGACGTGAGCGCGCTGCGTGCTCCGGCATCCCGGCCGAATCGAGACGTCGGCCGGCGCCGCCATGTATGCGGCGATGCCAGTCGAGTTCACCGGCGATCCCGTCACGGGGGCGCTGGTGGTCGTCGAGTTCCTCGCCCCGGAGGAGCAGGAGGTGTGGTCGACGATCGTGACGATGGCGGTCGCGGCGGTGTTCGCCCTCGCCCTGGCGGGAGCCGCGGGGTGGTTCGTCGCGGGCCGGGCGCTCACACCGATCCGTGAGGTGCAGGAGACCGCCGCCGGAATCGACGGCAGCGACCTCGCGCGCCGCATCGACGTCGTCGGCACGGACGACGTCGCCCAGCTGGCGGTGACCTTCAACGGGATGCTGGACCGCGTGCAGTCCGCGTTCGACGGCCAGCGGCGCTTCCTCGACGACGCCGGTCATGAGCTGCGCACGCCGATCACCGTCATCCGAGGGCATCTCGAGCTGATGGGCGAGGACCCGACCGAACGCGAGCAGACGCTGCGGCTGGTCGACGACGAGCTGCGACGGATGTCCCGCCTCGTCGACGATCTGATCCTGCTCGCGCGTGCAGAGCGTCCGGACTTCCTGATGACGGATGTCGTCGATGTCGCCGATCTGGTCGTCGAGACCCTGGCGAAGGCTTCCGCTCTGGCCGAGCGCACCTGGTCGATCGATGCGATCCCCGAGGGCATCGTGCAAGCCGACGGGCAGCGCCTCACACAGGCGCTCCTGCAGCTCATCTCGAATGCGGTGGAGCACACGTCCGGCGGCGATCCCATCGCGATCGGCGGGCGGCTCGACGAGACGCACCTGCTGCTCTGGGTGCGCGACGGCGGCGACGGAGTCCCGTATGCCGAGCAGTCGCACATCTTCGAGCGCTTCGCGCGCGGCGCGTCCGGCGCCCGCCGCCCCGGCAGCGGCCTGGGGCTGGCGATCGTCGCCCGCATCGCCGCGGCACACGGCGGCACGGTCGGCGTCGACTCCCGGCCTGGGCACGGAGCCACCTTCACGCTCGACCTGCCGGTCCGCCCTGTCGAGGAGCCCTCATGAATCGCATCCTGCTCGCCGAGGACGAGGATCGCATCGCATCCTTCATCGTGAAGGGCCTGCGCTCGAACGGGTTCCGGTCGGAGACCGTCGTGAACGGCAATGACGCAGTGGAGTTCGCCCGCTCGGGCGAGTTCGATCTGATGATCCTCGACATCGGACTGCCCGGGCTCGATGGATTCAGCGTGCTGCGCCGGCTGCGTGCCGAGCGGGTGGAGATCCCGATCATCATCCTCACCGCTCGCGATGCTGTCGAGGACACCGTCGCCGGGCTCTCCGGCGGCGCAGACGACTACATGCACAAGCCGTTCGCGTTCGATGAGCTGCTGGCTCGCATCCGGCTGCGCCTGACCGCGCCCTCCGCGACGGAGTCGACCGTGCTCAAGGCCGGGGATCTCACCCTCGATCTGCGCACCCGGCGCGCGCGCATCGGAGACCTCGACGTGGAGCTCACCACCCGGGAGTTCACCCTGCTGGAGACGTTCCTGCGCCACCCCGACGAGGTGCTCACCCGGCAGCAGCTGCTCAGCAGGGTCTGGGAGTTCGACTTCGACCCCGGCTCCAACGTCGTGGACGTGTACATCCGCTACCTGCGGGGCAAGCTCGGCGCGGACCGCTTCGAGACGGTGCGCGGTGCCGGGTACCGGCTGCGCGCCAACATGTGAACTCTCTCATCTGGGCCTCATCCTCCTCACGTTCGGAACCGGAATCGTTGATGTCAACGCCGATCTGAGGAGGATCACATGTCTCTGGCCATCGCCATCATCACCGATCTCATCGCCATAACCGTCCTGGCCTACGTGCTGTACTTCCGACGGCACCGGCGGCGCGACCTGCTGCTGTCGTACATCGCACTCAACATCGGTGTGCTCGCGGTGACGATCGCGCTGAGCTCGGTGGAGGTCGGAATCGGTCTGGGCATCGGGCTCTTCGGCATCCTCTCGATCATCCGCCTGCGCTCGGATCAGATCACCCAGCAGGAGATCGCGTACTACTTCGTGTCGCTCGTGCTCGGCCTGATCGCCGGGCTCCGGCCCGTGCCGGAGTGGATCACTCCGGTGCTGTCCGGGCTGATCGTGCTCGCGATGTTCGTCGTGGACGGCCGCTGGACCGCCCGTCGTGCCCGCCGACGCACGGTGACCCTGGATCGCGCCTATCTCGACGAGGGCGAGCTCGAGCAGGTGCTGCGCGACACGTTCGATACGGCATCCGTGCGCTTCGAGGTGCTGGAGCTGGATCTGGTGCGCGAGACGACCGTCGTTGACGTCCGCTATCAGGCGGCGAAGAGCACGTCGCTGCGGCCCGACCACGTGCAGACCTCCTCGCTCGTGTCCGCGCCCGCTTCCCCCGCCCCGCAGTCGGGTCTGCCCGCGCGCGTCCCCGCACCCGCCCCCTTCGCGACGCCGCCCCGGCCCCCGTTGCCGGCACGGGGAACGGCACCCGCACCGGCACCGGTCGACGCATCCGCTCGACACCACGTATCGGCATGACCGCGTTCGACAAGGTCGTGCAGGGCCTCGCACCGATCTCACTGACCGAGCTGGACTCGTCCGCCGCGCTCATGAGCCGTGTGGACCGCAAGTACTTCGTCCCGCGCGACCTGCTCGCGCGGCTGCTGCCGGAGGACGGACTGAGGGTGCTGCAGATCGGCGACCGGCGCACGTTCCGCTATCGCACCGTGTACCTGGACACACCGGATTTCACGTTCTTCCGGCAGCACGTGCAACGGCGCAGGAATCGCTTCAAGGTGCGCACCCGGCTGTACTGCGATACCGGCGTCAGCCGCCTGGAGGTCAAGTCGAAGGGCCTGCGGGGTCTGACCGTGAAGCAGCGCCGCCCGCATGATCCGGATCGACTCGGATTGCTCGATCAGGATGGGCGCCGGTACGTGACCTCGCTCATCGGCATGGGTGCCGGCGAGCTGCGTCCCGTGCTCGAGACCGATTACCGGCGCACGACCCTGACCGACGGGCACCACCGGATCACCATCGACCAGGACCTCGACAGCGTGTCCGGCGCACGTCGGATCTCGGGGCCGGCAGAGGTGCTGGTGGAGACGAAGTCACCCGACGGCGCTGGAGCGCTGGACCGGATGCTGCTGCACGCCGGCATCCGTCCTCATTCGGTGAGCAAGTACTGCCTCTCAGCGTCACTGCTATATCCGCACCTGCCCGGCAATGACTGGGCGCGGATCCGGCGCCGGTACTGGGGCAGCTGACCGGCGTCAGTCCACGAGGGCGCGGGCGGCCACGAATGCAGCCACGCAGCGCTCGACCTGCTCGGCCGTGTGCGCTGCCGAGAGCTGCACGCGGATGCGGGCGAGGCCCCTCGGCACCACCGGGAAGCTGAAGGCCGTCACGTACACGCCGTGCTTCTGCATGGCCGCCGCGATCTCGGCGGTCTGGGCGGCGTCGCCGAACATCACCGGCACGATCGGGTGCTCCCCCGGCAGCAGGTCGAAGCCCTCCTCCGTCATCCGTCTGCGGAACAGCGCCGCGTTCTCGCGCAGTCGGGCACGCAGGTCCGCTGACCCCTCGACCAGGTCGAGCGCCGTGAGGGTTCCCGCGACGATCGACGGGGCGAGCGTGTTCGAGAACAGGTACGGGCGCGAACGCTGGCGCAGCAGCGCGACGATGTCGCGGTGCGAGGCGACATACCCGCCGGATGCGCCGCCGAGGGCCTTGCCGAACGTGCCCGTGTAGATGTCCACCCGATCGGACACACCGCACAGCTCGGGCGTGCCGCGGCCGTTCTCGCCGATGAAGCCGACCGCATGCGAGTCGTCGACGAAGACGAGCGCGTCGTACTGCTCGGCGAGATCGCAGATCTCCTGCAGCGGCGCGATGTACCCGTCCATCGAGAACACGCCGTCCGTGACGATCACGCGGAAGCGCGCGTCGGCGGCGTCCTTCAGCTGCTGCTCGAGATCGGCCATGTCGCGGTTGCGGTAGCGCAGTCGGCGGGCCTTGGACAGGCGGATGCCGTCGATGATCGACGCGTGGTTCAGCTCGTCCGAGATGATCGCGTCCTCTGCCGAGAACAGGGTCTCGAAGACCCCGCCGTTCGCGTCGAAGCACGAGGAGTACAGGATCGCGTCCTCGGTGCCGAGGAATGCCGACAGCCGGCGCTCCAGCTGCAGGTGCTGCTCCTGCGTGCCGCAGATGAAGCGCACGCTGGCCATGCCGTAGCCCCACGCGTCCAACGCGGTCTTCGCGGCGTCCAGGATGCGCGGATCATCCGCGAGGCCCAGGTAGTTGTTCGCGCAGAAGTTCAGCACCTCGGCGCCGTCGGCGATGATCTCCGCACTCTGCGGACCCCGGATGCCCCGCTCGTGCTTGGTGAGGCCGGCCGACTCGATGCCGGCGAGCTCGTCCGCCACATGCGTCTGGAATGTCGTGTACATGTCGGGTCCGCCTTCTACAGTTCTGTCCAGTCGAGGATGATCTTGCCCGTGCCCGCCGACTCCGCGGCGGCGAAGCCCTTCTCCCAATCGCGCGCCGGAAGGACGTCGGCCACGACGCGGCTGATCGCGTCGCGCAGCGTGACGCTGGTCTGCAGCATCGCCCCCATGGCGTTCCAGGTCTCGAACATCTCGCGACCGTAGATGCCCTTGATGGTGAGCATGTGCGTGACCAGCTTGCCCCAGTCGATGCCGAAGCTCGAGCTCGGCAGACCGAGCATCGCGATGCGGCCGCCGTGGTTCATGTTGTCGATCATGGCCGGGAGTGCATTCGGCGCCCCGCTCATCTCGAATCCGATGTCGAATCCCTCGCGCATGCCCAGGGCGACCTGTGCGTCGCGGATGTCGTGCTGCGAGACGTCGATGATCTGATCGGCTCCCATGGTGAGAGCCATCTCCAGCCGAGGTGCGCTGACGTCGGTCGCGGTGATGAAGCGCGCGCCTGCGTGCCGTGCGACGGCGATCGCCATCAGGCCGATCGGGCCGCATCCGGTGACCAGCACGTCCTCGCCGATGAGGGGGTAGGTCAGCGCGGTGTGCACGGCGTTGCCGAGCGGGTCGAAGATCGCGCCCAGCTCGGGGGTGACGTCGTCGTGGTGCACCCAGACGTTGGTGGCGGGCAGGCAGACGTACTCCGCGAACGCGCCGTCGCGCTGCAGCCCCAGCCCGATGGTGCGGATGCACATCTGTCGACGGCCCGCGCGGCAGTTGCGGCAGGTTCCGCAGACGATGTGCCCTTCCCCCGAGACCCGGTCGCCGACGGCGATGTCGCGTACGAGCGGGCCGATCTCCACGACCTCGCCGTAGAACTCATGGCCTGGGATGAGAGGGGCGGAGATCGCGGATGCCGCCCAGTCGTCCCAGCGGCGGATGTGCAGGTCCGTGCCGCAGATGCCGGTGCGGAGCACCCGGATGATCACGTCAGCCGCGCCGGCGACCGGATCGGGCCGATCGACGAGCTCGAGCCCGGCAGCCGCGGCGGGCTTGAAAAGTGCCTTCATGATTCGATCTGACCGCAATCGACCGTGTAGAGCAATCGTCATTTCCTGCACAGTTCTTGTAGAGATCGCTTACACATAGGATCGGAACGTGGAACTCCATCAGCTGCAGATCCTCCGCGAGCTCGGGGCGCTGGGCAGCGTGACCGCCGTCGCCGAGGCGCTGCGCGTCACGCCGTCGGCCGTCTCGCAGCAGCTCGCCGCCCTGCAGCGCGGGTTCCGCACACCACTGACCCGCAAGCAGGGACGCACCCTGGTGCTCACCGCCGCCGGCGAGGTCCTCGCGGCATCGGGAGCGGAGGCGATCGACGCGATGGCGGCCGCCCGCAACGCCCTGGACGCCTTCGAGCACGATGCCGCCGGCCCGGTCACGCTCAGCGGTTTCCACAGCGTGGGCCAGGCTCTCTTCGGCGCGCTCGTGCGGGAGCTCGCCGCGACACCGCCGGCCCCGACCGTGCATCTCACCGACGAGGACGTCGCGCAGAGCGACTTCCCCGCGCTGACGGCACGCTACGACCTGGTGCTGGCTCACCGGATGGATCACTCCGCGCCGTGGCCGAGCAGCGGCATCCGCAGCCTCACCCTGGTGCGCGAGCCCCTGGATGTGGCGGTCGCGGCCTCGCATCCGCTCGCCTCCCGCCGTTCCCTGTCCCCCGCCGATGTCGCGGGCGAACGCTGGGTGACCAGCCGCATCGGCTACTCGCCGGACGACGTGCTGCGGGCGATCGCCGCCGTCGCGAATCAGCCGGCGCAGGTGCAGCACCGGATCAACGACTACGGCGCGGTGGCCGCCGTCGTGGCGACCGGCGATGCGATCGGAATGCTGCCCCGCTACACCTCGCGCAGCGTGGACGACCGCGACATCGTGCGCCTGCCGCTGCGCGGAGTCAACACCCTGCGCGCGATCGACGTGCTCGCGCGTCCCGAGCATCTGCGCCGCCGCTCGGTGCGACAGGTGATCGAGTCGCTGCAGCGGGTGATGGCGCGCCTGAGCAGCTGAGGGCGGTGTGCGCGGACACGTCCTAGGCTCGGGGAATGGCCACGAACCCGCTCCTCTCCCCGTCCGCGCTCCCCTACGGACTGCCCGATTTCGCGGCGATCCGCCCCGAGCACTACCTGCCGGCGTTCCAGCAGGCGTTCGAGGAGCACCTGCGCGAGGTGCGCGCGATCACCGTCGTCCGCTCGATGCCGACGTTCGAGAACACGCTGGTGGCGCTGGAGCGCAGCGGTGAGCTGCTGGATCGGGTCGCCCACGCGTTCTACACGGTGAGCTCGGCGGATGCGACGCCGGAGATCCAGGAGATCGACGAGCAGCTCGCCCCGCTGATGGCCGCGCACGAGGACGCGATCCGGCTGGACGCGCAGCTGTACTGGCGCGTACAGCAGGTGCACGCTCAGCTCGACGAGCTGGACCTGGATGCCGAGCAGCGGTACCTCGTCGAGCGGCACTTCCGCGAGATGTCGCACGCCGGAGCGGCACTCGATGAGGAGTCCAAGGCCCGCCTGACGGAGCTGAACAAGCGCCTGTCGACCCTGAGCACGACGTTCGAGAAGAACCTGCTCACCGACACGAACGAGCTCGCGGTGATCTTCGACGATGTGACGGAGCTCGACGGTCTTACCGCGGGCGAGCTCAGTGCGACCGCCCGTGCGGCATCCGATCGTGGCGAGGAGGGCAAGCACCTCGTGGGCCTGCCGCTGTTCAGCGGCCACCCGTACCTGGCCTCCCTGACCGTCCGAGAGAGCCGCCGGCGCATCCTCGAGGCGTCGCTGTCGCGCGGATCGCGCGGGAACGCCAACGACAACGGTGCCGTGCTGACCGAGATCGTGCGGTTGCGCGCCGAGCGCGCGGCGCTGCTCGGCTACCCCTCGCACGCCGCATACGTGACGGCCGACGAGACCGCCGGCACGCCCGAGGCGGTGGAGCGGATGCTGCGCGACCTGGCTGTTCCGTCGGCGCGCAACGCCGAGCAGGAGCGCGTGGCGCTGCAGGAGATCGTCGACGCATCCGAGCCGGAGCCGTTCGCACTGCAGGCGCATGACTGGGCGTTCTACACCGAGAAGGTGCGACAGGCCCGCTACGACATCGACACCGCGGCCCTGCGCCCGTGGTTCGAAGCCGAGCGGGTGCTGCGCGACGGGGTCTTCTTCGCGGCGAGCCGTCTGTACGGGGTGACCTTCACCGAACGCGAGGACCTGATCGCGTATCACCCGGGCGCGCGGGTGTTCGAGGTGCACGACGCAGACGGGTCGGAGGTGGGACTGTACGTGCTCGATCTGTACACCCGCGACTCCAAGCGCGGCGGAGCGTGGATGAACCCGATCGTCAGCCAGTCCGCCCTGCGCGGCACGCTGCCGGTCGTCGTCAACAACCTCAACGTCTCGCAGCCCGGTGACGGGCAGCCGACACTGCTCACCCTCGACGAGGTGACCACCCTGTTCCACGAGTTCGGGCATGCCCTGCACGGGCTCTTCGCACGGGTCACCTACCCGCACTTCGCCGGCACGAACGTGTTCCGCGACTTCGTGGAGTTCCCCAGCCAGGTCAACGAGATGTGGATCCTGTGGAGCGAGGTGCTCAGCAGCTACGCACGCCACCACGAGACCGGTGAGCCGCTGGATGCCGGCATCGTGGAGCGGCTGCGCGCCACCGAGGCGTTCGACCAGGGGCATGCGACCAGCGAGTACCTGGCCGCCGCGTGGCTAGACCAGGCCTGGCACCGCGTCGGCCCGGATGCCGCGATCGATGACGTCCCCGGGTTCGAAGCATCCGCGCTGGCCGACATCGGCCTGGCGAACCCGCTCGTGCCGACCCGCTACTCGTCGACCTACTTCGCGCACGTCTTCTCGGGCGGGTACAGCGCCGGCTACTACTCGTACATCTGGAGCGAGGTGCTCGACGCCGACACCGTCGAGTGGTTCCGTGAGAACGGAGGCCTCACGCGCGAGAACGGCGACCGCTTCCGCCGGCGCCTGCTGGGAGTCGGTGGTTCGAAGGATCCGCTGGACGCCTACCGCGACTTCCGGGGCCGGGATGCCGAGATCGCCCCGCTCCTGACGAGGCGCGGTCTGGACGACTGACCTGCTGTCGACTCAGCCCCGGTCTATCCGGTAGAAGCGCCAGAGGTCGTTCTCGATGTCGAGATCAGTGACCCGGCTGAGTCCGGCCTGCGTTGCCCACCGGCGGACGGTGGCGGGTCGAAGCACTGTTCCGTTGGCTTCGCCCGGCCCCTCGGCGATCGTGGCGGGCAGACAGTGCAGCACGCTGAAGGCATAATTGAGCCGCTCCAGCTGGTCGCCGTTCGGCGTGAACTCGTCGGCCACCTTCTCGTCGCCGACGAGAATGGCACCGCCATCGGCAAGCGCCGTCCCCAGCGCCGCCAACACGGCGGCTGGTCTGTTCATGTCGTGAAGCGCCTCGAACACGGTGATGAGCGCCGCACCGTCAGGTGCGATCGCATGAAGTGCGACGGGGTCACCCGCGTCGGCACGCACGAATCGCACCCTTGACGCGAGTGCGGCATCGGTTTCGGCGACCTGGGTGAGCCGGGTCTCCGCGTCGGCGATGGACTCCTCATCGAGGTCCATCCCGATCACCGTCGCCATCGGGAACTCGCGAGCGAGCGCGAGCGTGGACCATCCCGTCCCGCAACCGGCGTCGATGATCACTGTTCGCTGTGCGCGCTCCTGTACATCGATGTCCGGCATCGCCGCGACCCACGTTCCGAGGTCGCGGGCGAACGACGGTCGGTTCAGTGCTGCGATGGCGTGCCGGACCGAGGGTCCGAACGCGGCGTAGCTCACCCCGTCGCCGTGGACGAAATCATCGGCGACGGCGTCGAAGGCGTTGCCGAGACCGTGCAGGAACGCCGCAGCCGCGGCCATCGCGTATGGGCTCTCCGGGTCTACGAGCACGGATGCCTGTCCCTGACTGAGCGCGTACCGACGGGTCGAGGTATCGCCCGCGGCGGCCACGTCGATCAACCCTGAGGTTGCCTGCTGCTCGAGCCACTCTCGGAGGTATCGCTGATCGACATGACACGCACGTGCCAGCTCAGTGCTGGAGATCGGTCCAAGATCGCG
Organism: Microbacterium sp. W4I4; assembly: GCF_030816235.1. Classification (NCBI taxonomy): domain Bacteria; kingdom Bacillati; phylum Actinomycetota; class Actinomycetes; order Micrococcales; family Microbacteriaceae; genus Microbacterium; species Microbacterium sp. W4I4. The sequence continues at coordinate 185,439 of NZ_JAUSXT010000001.1, read as the reverse complement.
AAGCGCTTCGTACAGCCCGTGGCGGGTGCCGAGTTCGACGGAATACAGCTCCATCGCGGAAACGAGCGCCGCCAACAATCGTGTCGCGAGAGGTTCAGCGCTGGAATCCTCGCCCATCTCCGCACCTCGGTGCTGCACAGTGCTCATGGCATCATGTTGGCACGACCGAAGATCGCCGTCGAGGGGCTCCCGCGACGACCTGTGGACTCAGGCGCTCTTGCGCTTGCGCGCGAGGACGATCGTGGGCGGGGCGCCCTCATCGACCGCGGCCTTGGTCACGACGACCTTGGTGACGTCATCGGCCGACGGGATCTCGAACATGATCGGGCCGAGCACGTCCTCGAGGATCGCGCGCAGTCCGCGGGCACCGGTCTTGCGCAGCACGGCGAGGTCGGCGATCGAACGCAGCGCGTCCTCTTCGAACTCGAGCTGCACGCCGTCGATCTCGAACATGCGCTGATACTGCTTGACCAGCGCATTGCGCGGGCCGGTGAGGATCTCGATGAGCGCGTCCTGGTCGAGCGGAGACACCGAGGTGACAACGGGCAGACGCCCGATGAACTCCGGGATCAGGCCGAACTTGTGCAGGTCCTCGGGGAGCACCTCGCTGAACAGGTCGAGGTCCTTGCCCTTGTCGTGCAGCGGAGCACCGAAGCCGACGCCGTGCTTGCCGACACGGGCGGAGATGATGTCCTCCAGCCCGGCGAACGCGCCGGCCACGATGAACAGCACATTCGTCGTGTCGATCTGCAGGAACTCCTGATGCGGGTGCTTGCGACCGCCCTGCGGCGGCACGGATGCCACGGTTCCCTCAAGGATCTTCAGCAGCGCCTGCTGCACGCCCTCGCCCGACACGTCACGGGTGATGGAGGGGTTCTCGGCCTTGCGCGCGATCTTGTCGATCTCGTCGATGTAGATGATGCCGGTCTCGGCGCGCTTGGTGTCGTAGTCGGCCGCCTGCAGCAGCTTCAGCAGGATGTTCTCGACGTCCTCGCCGACATAGCCGGCCTCGGTCAGTGCGGTGGCGTCGGCGACGGCGAACGGGACATTGAGTCGCTTGGCGAGCGTCTGCGCGAGATAGGTCTTGCCCGTTCCCGTCGGGCCGAGCATGAGGATGTTGCTCTTGGCGACCTCGATCTCTTCGGCCCGCTCCTCGGCGGACTGGATCGTGCCGCGTGCCCGCACGCGCTTGTAGTGGTTGTACACGGCGACGGACAGCGAGCGCTTCGCGTCGTCCTGCCCGACCACGTATTCCTCGAGGAAGGCGAAGATCTCGCGGGGCTTGGGCAGCTCGAAGTCGGCGACGGGCCCGCCGCCCGCCTCGGCCATCCGCTCCTCGATGATCTCGTTGCACAGCTCGACGCACTCGTCGCAGATGTACACGCCGGGGCCGGCGATCAGCTGCTGCACCTGCTTCTGGCTCTTCCCGCAGAAAGAGCATTTGAACAGGTCAGCGCTCTCACCGATGCGTGCCATGCGCGTCCTCCTCGAAGCGAGCGGCCAGGCGGGGTCCTATGCCGTCAATCGAGCCTAACCGCCCGCACCGACACCGGGCCGTATTGGCGCGCATGAGGAAGGGCCCGGTCCGCCATCAGCGGAACCGGGCCCTCGCGCATCAGAGGCACGTCAGAGCATCGACTTGGTGTGCCACACGGTCTTCGTCTCGGTGAACGCCGTGATGCGATCCAGGCTCTGCTCGACGGCACCGTTGGAGACCTTGCCGGGGCGCAGCACGCGCTTGAGCGTACCGGCGGCCGCGATCTCCAGCTCGACCCAGTCCAGGTCGCCGGCGCCGGCGAGATCGATCGCGTTGACATCGGCGTGCGAGGCGAGCCACGGTGCGATCTCGGCCGGCGAGCCGGTCAGCACGTTCACGACACCCCCGGGCACATCGCTGGTGGCGAGCACCTCGGCCAAGCTGATCGCCGAGAGCGGGAACCGCTCGCTGGCGATGGCCACGACCGTGTTGCCGGTGACCAGCGCCGGTGCGAGCACCGACACCAGACCGAGCAGCGCGGAATCCTGCGGAGCGACCACGACGACGACGCCGGTCGGCTCCGGCACGGAGATGTTGAAGTAGGGGCCGGCGACCGGGTTGGCGTTGCCTGCGAGCTGGGTGTACTTGTCGCACCAGCCGGCGTACCAGACCCACAGGTCGACGGCGGCATCCACCTGCGCGCCCGCGACGGCGGCACTGACGCCCTCCTGCTGGGCGATCTCATCGATGAACTGGGCACGGCGGCCCTCGAGGATCTCCGCGACGCGGTACAGCACCTGCCCGCGGTTGTACGCCGTGGCACTCGACCAGCCCTTCACCGCCGCGCGCGCGGCGACGACGGCATCCCTGGCATCCTTGCGCGACGCCTTGGCGGCGTTGGCCAGGAAGGCACCCTTCTTCGAGAGCACCTCGTAGGTGCGGCCGGACTCGCTGCGGGGGAACGCCCCGCCGATCGCGAGCTTGTAGGTCTTCGGAACAGTCAATCGCTGGCTCATGCCGATGCCCCCTTCAGGTATGCGGTCAGGCCGTGTCGGCCGCCCTCGCGGCCGTAGCCGGACTCCTTGTACCCGCCGAACGGGCTCGACGGGTCGAAGCGGTTGAAGGTGTTCGCCCACACCACACCCGCGCGCAGCTTGTCGGCCACGGCGAGGATGCGGGAGCCCTTGTCGCTCCAGATGCCGGCCGACAGGCCGTACGGCGTGTTGTTGGCCTTCGCGATCGCCTCGGCGGGCGTGCGGAAGGTCAGCACCGACAGCACCGGGCCGAACACCTCGTCGCGGGCGATGCGGTGCGATGCCTCGACACCGGTGAAGATGGTCGGCGCGAACCAGAATCCCTTCTCGGGGATGGCGCAGTCGGCGGTCCAGCGCTCGGCGCCCTCGGCCTCGCCGATGTCGCTGAGCTCGCGGATGCGGGCCAGCTGCGCTGCCGAGTTGATGGCGCCGATGTCGGTGTTCTTGTCCAGCGGGTCGCCCAGACGCAGCGTGGACAGGCGATGCTTGAGCCGGTCGATGACCTCGTCGTGGATCGATTCCTGCACCAGCAGGCGGCTGCCCGCGCAGCACACATGTCCCTGGTTGAAGAAGATGCCGTTCACGATGCCCTCGACGGCCTGGTCGATCGGCGCGTCATCGAAGACGATGTTCGCCGCCTTGCCGCCGAGTTCGAGTGTGACGCGCTTGTCGGTGCCCGCGATCGCCTTCGCGATGTCGCGACCGACGCCGGTGGAGCCGGTGAAGGCCACCTTGTCGACGTCGGGGTGGCGGACCAGCGTCGCTCCGGACGCACCGGCGCCGGTGATGATGTTCACGACACCGGCGGGCAGGTCGGCCTGCTGCAGGATCTCCGCGAAGATCAGTGCGGTCAGCGGCGTGGTCTCGGCGGGCTTGAGCACGACCGTGTTGCCTGCGGCGAGAGCCGGGGCGATCTTCCACGCGAGCATGAGCAGCGGGAAGTTCCAGGGGATGATCTGACCCGCGACGCCCAGCGCCTTGGGGTTCGCGCCGAGGCCGGCGTAGTCGAGCTTGTCGGCCCAGCCCGCGTAGTAGAAGAACCACGCGGCCACCAGGGGCACGTCCACGTCGCGGCTCTCCTTGATCGGCTTGCCGTTGTCGAGGCTCTCGGCCACGGCCAGCTCGCGTGCGCGCTCCTGCACGAGGCGGGCGATGCGGAACAGGTACTTGCCGCGGTCGCGGCCGCTCATCTTCGACCACACCTTGCCGTGGGCGCGGCGTGCAGCGGCGACCGCGCGGTCGACATCCTCATCGGATGCCGAGGCGATCTCGGCGATGCGGCTCTCGTCCGCGGGCGAGATGGTGTGGAACGAGGGTCCGGAGCCGTCGACGAATTCGCCGTCAATGAACAGCCCGTAGCTGTCCTTGAGGTTCAGGATCGCCTTCGACTCCGGTGCGGGAGCGTATTCCAGGAATGACATATCAGAGGTCCTAGTCGATGGTCACGTAGTCGGGACCGGAGTAGTGGCCGGTCGTGAGCTTCTGGCGCTGCAGGAGCACGTCGTTGAGCAGGCTCGATGCGCCGAAGCGGAACAGGTGCGGCTGGAGCCATTCCTCGCCCACGGTCTCGGCGACGGTGACGAGGTACTTGATCGCGTCCTTGGACGAGCGGATGCCGCCGGCCGGCTTCACGCCGATCTTCTCTCCCGTCGCCCGATGCCAGTCGCGCACGGCCTCGAGCATGAGCAGCGTGGTGGGCAGGGTCGCGGCGGGCGACACCTTGCCGGTCGAGGTCTTGATGAAGTCGCCGCCGGCCAGGATCGACAGCCAGGACGCGCGCCTGATGTTGTCGTAGGTGTTCAGCTCTCCGGTCTCCATGATGACCTTGAGCGAGGCGTAGCTGCCGTCCTCACGGCGGCAGGCCTCCTTGACCCGGGCGATCTGGTCGAAGACCAGGCCGTAGCGCCCTTCCAGGAACGCCCCGCGGTCGATGACCATGTCGATCTCGTCGGCTCCGGCGGCGACGGCATCCGCCGTGTCCGCCAGCTTGACCTCGATCGAGGCGCGACCGGACGGGAACGCGGTGGCGACGGCGGCGACGGAGATGCGGCCGTCATCGGGGTCGCCGTGGAGGGCACCCAGCGCCTCGACGGCGTGACCGACCATGTCGCCGTACACGCAGACGGCCGCGACCAGCGGGGCGGTCGGGTCGGAGGCATCCGGGGTCTTCGCCTTCGCGACGAGCGATCGCACCTTGCCCGCGGTGTCGGAGCCCTCGAGAGTGGTGAGGTCGATCAGCGAGATGATCTTGTCGAGCGCCCACGCCTTCGAGGTGGTCTTGATCGAGCGGGTGCCCAGGCCCGCTGCGCGCTGTTCGAGGCCCACGGCGTCGACGCCGGGAAGTCCGTGCAGGAATCGGCGCAGGGTCGCGTCGTCGGGCTCACCGCCCAGCACGTCGACGGCGTTGCGCCGCATCAGTTCTGTGGTCGTCACATCTCCTCCAAGAGTGCTCGTGCTGTGGATTCGTCAGTCACCAGAACGCTGCACAGCCCGGTGCTGACGACTGTACGCGCGATGTCGTGCTTCGCGGCGCCGGCGCTGACGAAGATGGATCGGGGTGCGGAGCGCACCTGGGCGAGGGAGACGCCCACGGTGCGGGCGTCCAGGTGGGGATCGACGATGTTGCCGTCCGCATCGATGTAGCGGCCGAGCACGTCGCCCACGGCTCCGCGGCGGGCGAGCTCGGCGATGTCGTCGACGGTCAGGTAGCCGTTCTCGACATGCGCGGATCCCGGATCGCACGGTCCGGCGGTGAACAGCAGCGTGTCGGCATGGGCCGCCTGGTCGAGGATCCCTGCGACCGTGCGATCGGACTCGATGGCCTGCTTGGTCTCGACGCGCTCCAGGATCGCGGGGCTGGGCAGCAGGACGGCCTGTCCGGAGCCGCGCTGGGCGGTGGTGACGGCGACGGACGCCGCACCTCCCGAGCGGCGGTTGAGGCTCACGCCCCCGTTGGCCTGCACGACGGTCACGCCGTGCGCCCAGCCATCGGGCAGCGCATCGGCGATGGCCGTCAGAGTGCGACCCCAGCTGACTGCGAGCGTTCGGGGAACCGGACGCAGTGCGGTGAGCATGTCCGCCGCCGCACGTGCGACGCGCTCCAGGACTGCGCCGGGGTCATCCGGTGCGGGGACGACGATGGCGTCCTTCAGGCCGAAGCGCTCGATGAGAGCCCGCTCCGCACCCAGGCGACGGGCACGGGGGTGCACTATCTCGATGCGCACGATGCCGCGCTCGCGAGCCTGCACCAGCAGCCGGCCGACCTTCCAGCGGGAGATGCCGAGAAGCGCGCCGATCTCGTCCTGCGTCTTGTTCTCGTCGTACGAGAGCTCGGCGACACGGACCATCAGCAGTTCGTCATCCACGGCATCCTCCTTCCGCGTCCAGCTTAGGAGTCTGCCGACGTGCGCGCACGCGAGTGCGCATATGAGCAAGCCCGTCTGGTCGTGATGCGCATCCGTTGGGCCAGGACGCGGAAGAGCGGCCCGGACATGGTCCGGACCGCTCGTCTCGACGTCAGATCAGGAGATGCGCTTGCGCGAGGTCAGCACCTGGTCGACGATGCCGTACGCCCGAGCCTCCTCGGCGGAGAGGATGTTGTCGCGATCGATGTCGCGGTGCACCTTCTCCACCGGCTGACCGGTGTGACGGGCCATCGTCTCCTCGAGCCAGGTGCGCATCCGAAGGATCTCGCGGGCCTGGATCTCGATGTCAGAGGCCTGTCCCTGACCAGCCTCGCCCATCGCCGGCTGGTGCATGAGCACGCGGGCGTTGGGCAGTGCGAGGCGCTTGCCCGGTGCACCGGCGGCGAGCAGCACGGATGCCGCGGATGCCGCCTGGCCCAGCACGACGGTCTGGATCTGCGGCGCCACGTACTGCATAGTGTCGTAGATCGCCGTCATGGCGGTGAAGGATCCACCGGGCGAGTTGATGTACATGGTGATGTCGCGCTCGGAGTCCTGGCTCTCCAGGACCAGAAGCTGCGCCATCACGTCGTCGGCCGAGGCGTCGTCGACCTGCACGCCGAGGAAGATCACGCGATCTTCGAACAGCTTGTTGTACGGGTCCTGGCGCTTGAAGCCGTAGGCGGTGCGCTCCTCGAACTGAGGCAGCACGTAGCGGCTGGAGGGAAGGTTCCCGGCGGCGCGGAAAGTGGGTGTGTGCATGTGTCTCGTCCTGTCTTACTTTTCCACGTGGTCCGCGCCGGTTCCGCCGCCGCCGTGCACGTCGGTGGCGTGCTCGCGGATGTGGTCGACGAATCCGTACTCGAGGGCTTCAGCCGCCGTGAACCAGCGATCGCGATCGCCGTCCTCGTTGATCTGCTCCACGCTCTTGCCGGTCTGACCGGACGTGATCTCGGCGAGACGCTGCTTCATCGAGAGGATGAGCTGCGCCTGCGTCTGGATGTCGCTGGACGTGCCGCCGAAGCCGCCGTGCGGCTGGTGCAGCAGCACGCGGGCGTTCGGGGTGATGTAGCGCTTGCCCTTGGTGCCGCTGGTCAGCAGCAGCTGCCCCATGGACGCGGCCATTCCGATGCCCACCGTGACGATATCGTTCGGCACGAACTGCATCGTGTCGTAGATCGCCATGCCCGCGGTGATCGAGCCACCGGGTGAGTTGATGTAGAGGTAGATGTCCTTCTCGGGATCCTCGGCGGCGAGAAGGAGGATCTTCGCGCAGATCTCATTCGCGTTCTCATCGCGCACCTCAGAGCCCAGCCAGATGATGCGATCCTTCAGCAACCTGTCGAAGACGCTCGTCGCCATCAGGGGTTCAGCCATGTCAGCTCCTGCTTCCGTGTGTCGGTGATACGAATCTACCGGCGGCAGGATGCTGCTTCTCCCGTGTTCGCCGTCGGCATATCAGCGTGGCGGCGCGGGAGTCGTCGCAGAAAAAAGGAGAGGGCGGATGCCATCGGCATCCGCCCTCTCCGGGAATGATCCGCGATCACTCGGCCGTCTCGGCCTCGTCCTTCTTCGCGGCGGCCTTCTTGGCCGGAGCCTTCTTCGCGGCCGGCTTCTTCTCGGCGTCGTCGGCCTTGTCCGCAGCCTTCGCGGCCGGAGCCTTCTTGGCCGGAGCCTTCTTCGCAGCGACCTTCTTGGCGGGCTTCTCCTCGGCGGGGGCCTCTTCGGCCTCGTCAGCCTCGTCGACGTCGCCGATGAACTCCGACAGGTCGACGGGCTTGCCGTTGCTGTCGACGACCTTGACCTTGCCGAGCACCGATGCGAGCGCCTTGTTGCGGGCGATCTCGCCGACCAGGGCGGGCAGCTGGCCCGAGGTCTGCAGCGCCTCGATGAACTCCTGCGGCGGCATGCCGTACTGCGCAGCCGACTGGATGATGTACTGGCTCATCTCCTCCTGGGAGACCTGCACATCGGCGTTCTCGGCGACCGTGTCGAGCAGCACCTGCGTGCGGAACTGCTTCTCGCTGGCCTCGGCGACCTCGGCGCGGTGCACGTCGTCCTCGAGACGGTTCTCGTTCTCGAGGTGGTTGTGCACCTCGTCCTCGATGAGCTGTGCGGGGACGGGGATCTCCACCTTCTCGAGGAGCGTGTCCAGCAGCTGGTCGCGCGCGGCGGAGCTCTGCGTGAAGACGCCCTGCTGGGCGACGCGCTCGGCCAGGCTGCTGCGCAGCTCGGCGATGGTGTCGAACTCGGATGCCATCTGAGCGAAGTCGTCGTCGGCCTCGGGGAGCTCGCGCTCCTTGACCGCCTTGACGGTGACAGCGACCTCGGCCTCTTCACCGGCGTGGTCGCCGCCGACGAGGGTCGAGCGGAACGTTGTCTGCTCACCGGCGGTGAGCGAGTCGATGGCCTCGTCGATGCCTTCGAGCAGCTCGCCCGAACCGACCTCGTACGACACGCCGTCGGCGCGGTCGATCTCGGCATCCGCGATGGTGGCGACGAGGTCGAGCTCGACGAAGTCGCCCTTCGCTGCCGGGCGGTCGACGGGGATCAGCGTGCCGAAGCGGGCCCGCAGTTCGTCGAGCTCGGTGTCGATCGCGGCGTCATCGGTCTCGACGGCGTCGACGGTGATCGTGATGTCCTCGAACGAGGGCAGCTCGATCTCGGGACGCACGTCGACCTCGACGTCGACGAGCAGGTCGCCGGAGAAGTCCTTCTCGTTCGGCCACTGGGTGATGTCGGCGGCCGGGCGGCCCACGATGCGCAGGTTGTGCTCGGTCGCGGCCTCGCGGAAGAAACGGTCCAGACCCTCGTTCGCGGCGTGCTCGATGACCGCACCGCGGCCGACGCGCTGGTCGATGATACGAGCGGGAACCTTGCCCTTGCGGAAGCCGGGGACCTGCACGTCCTGAGCGATGTGCTCATAGGCGTGGTCGATGCTCGACTTGAGGTCCTCAGGGGTGACCGTGATGCTGAGCTTGACGCGGGTCGGGGACAGCTTCTCGACGGTGCTGTTGGCCATACTGGTGTGTTCTCCTTGTTGTTTCCGCATGAGTTGTGCGGCATGAAGTCTGGGGCCGTGGTCGGGGCGACAGGATTTGAACCTGCGACCTCCCGCTCCCAAAGCGGGCGCTCTACCAAGCTGAGCTACGCCCCGGCTTGAACCCGCGCGCACGGGAACGGCCTCATCGAGTCTAACGGACGGGAGCACTCCCTCCGTCCGCTATGCTTTATGAGGTGCTTCGCTCAGCGGGGCGCATTTTTCGGGGCTGTAGCTTAGTGGTAAAGCCTCTGTCTTCCAAACAGATGATGCGAGTTCGATTCTCGTCAGCCCCTCCGAATCACCGAAGGCCCCTGCCGCGAGGCGGGGCCTTCGTCGTCTGCCCGTCGCGGTGCCGGTCCAGGCGTCCCTCGCGGTGCCGGTCCAGGCGTCCCTGACACGAGGAACGCCCCCGGGGATCCCGGGGGCGTTCCTGTCAAACTGGAGGCGTTCAGCCCTGGCCGCGGCGCTCGCGCAGCTGAGTGAGGGCGTCCTCGAGAAGCTGGTGCGCCTCTTCGTCCGTGCGGCGCTCCTTCACGTACGCGAGGTGCGTCTTGTAGGGCTCGGGCTTGGCCAGTGCCGGCGGATTCTGCTGGTCGCGACCAGCCGGAAGTCCGGAGTGCGGGTGATCGATCGTGTCCGGGATCTCCTCCTCGGGGAGTCCGGCGGCGAAGTACCGCACGGTCTCGTTCCCGAGCCCGTCCCAGTACGACACGGCGACCCGATCTGCGTGATATCCGTGGTCCTGCTCGCCCATGGGGCCTGATCCGACCCGCGTGCCGCGGATCGCGTTTCCTCCGGTCGCCATCAGATGACCGTGAACTTCGTGATCAGGCCGAGTGCGACGATCGCCACGAACCACACCAGCGCCAGCACCACCGTGAAGCGGTTCAGGTTGCGCTCTGCAAGACCCGACGAGCCCACGGCGGCGTTCATGCCACCGCCGAACATGTCGGACAGACCGCCGCCACGACCCTTGTGAAGAAGGATGAGGAGCGTCAGCAGGACGCTGCTGATACCCAGCACGACCTGCAGGACAAACTCGAGAACCACCACGGGATGAAGCCTTTCGCCAGGGTCTGAGAAGACCCGCCTAGGTGTCGATTATAGGACGAGGCGCCGGGGCGCCTCGTCCGACTCACACTCCGACGTGCTTTTCGAAGCGGACGATCGCCGCGAACTCGTCGACGACGAGGCTCGCGCCACCCACCAGGGCGCCGTCGACATCGGGCTCGCGCATGAAGCTGGCGATGTTGCCCGACTTCACCGATCCGCCGTAGAGCACGCGGGTGCGTGCAGCAGCATCCTCGTCCAGCGACTTCGCGATGACAGCGCGGAGCACCGCGCAGACGTCCTGAGCCTGCTGCGGAGTCGCCGCCTGCCCGGAGCCGATGGCCCAGACGGGCTCGTACGCCACGACGATGTCGGCCGAAGCCGGTACGCCCTCGAGCGCCTTCTCCAGCTGACCGACGGGAACGGCGCTTGCGCCGAACTCCTCCAGGTCCGCTGCGGTCTCCCCCACGCAGATCACGGGAACGAGTCCGTGCTTGAGCGCGGCCTTCACCTTCGCGGCCACGATCTCGTCGCCCTCGTGGTGATACTCACGACGCTCCGAGTGGCCGATGATCGCGTAGCGCACACCCAGCTTCGACAGGAACGCACCCGAGACCTCCCCGGTGTACGCACCGGAGTCGTGGGCCGAGACATCCTGCGAACCGAGCGCGAACGGGATCTTGTCCGCATCGATCAGCGTCTGCACCGAGCGGATGTCGGTGAAGGGCGGAAAGACCGCGACCTCCACCGAGTCGCCCTCATGACCGGCGTCCTTCAGCGTCCAGTGCAGCTTCTGCACCGTCGCCACCGCCTGCAGGTGATCGAGATTCATCTTCCAGTTGCCCGCGATCAGCGCAGTGCGCCGCTTCGCCGCAGAGTTCACTGCCATCCGAGGACCTCCAGTCCAGGTAGCTTCTTGCCCTCGAGGAACTCGAGGCTCGCCCCGCCGCCCGTCGAGATGTGACCGAACCGGTCATCAGAGAATCCGAGCTGGCGCACGGCCGCCGCGGAATCCCCGCCGCCGACCACGCTGAGGCCGTCGACCTCGGTGAGCGCCTGCGCGACCGTCTTCGTCCCCGCGGCGAAAGCGGGGAACTCGAACACGCCCATCGGCCCGTTCCAGAACACCGTCTTCGAGCCGCGGATCGCCTCGGCGAAACGTGCGGCCGTGTCGGGTCCGATGTCCAGGCCGATGCCGGAGGCGCCGAACGAGCTCTGCTCGATGGCATCCGCCGCGACCGTCTCGTGATCGGCATCCGCCGCGAAACCGGAGGCGACGACCACGTCGGTGGGGAGCACGAGCTCCACGCCGCGCTCCTTCGCCTCGGCGATGTAGCCGCGGACGGTGTCGAGCTGGTCCTTCTCGAGCAGGCTCGATGCCACGGCATGGCCCTCGGCAGCCAGGAACGTGAACAGCATCCCGCCGCCGACGAGCAGACGATCCACGCGCGGCAGCAGGTGCGCGATGACGCCCAGCTTGTCGCTGACCTTCGACCCGCCGAGCACGACGGTGTACGGCTGCTCAGGCTTCTCGGTCAGGCGGTCCAGCACGTCCAGCTCGGTCGCGATCAGCAGTCCTGCCGCGGACGGCAGGATGCCGGCCAGGTCGTAGACGCTGGCCTGCTTGCGATGCACGACGCCGAAACCGTCGGAGACCAGCGCATCACCCAGCTCGGCGAGCTGTGCGGCGAAGGCCTCGCGGGTGGCATCGTCCTTGGCGGTCTCACCCGCGTTGAACCGCAGGTTCTCCAGGACGACGATCCCGCCGTTCTCAGTCGCCTCCACGGCGGAGCGGGCGGACTCCCCCACCGTGTCGCGGGCGAACGCGACGGGCTTGCCGAGCAGCTCCGACAGACGCTGCGCGACCGGCTCGAGACTGTACTGCGGGTCGGGCGCACCATCGGGGCGGCCGAGGTGCGAGCACACGACAACGCGTGCGCCGGCATTGATGAGGGCGTTCAGAGTCGGCAGCGAGGCGCGAACGCGGCCATCGTCCGTGATGACGCCGTCCCGAAGGGGGACGTTCAGGTCACAACGGACGATGACGCGCTTGCCTTCAAGCGACCCCAGCGAGTCGAGGGTGCGCAGGGTCATAGATCAGAGACGCTCGGCGACGTACTCGGTCAGGTCGACCAGGCGGTTCGAGTAGCCCCACTCGTTGTCGTACCAGCTGGAGACCTTGACCAGGTTGCCGCTGACGTTGGTGAGACCGGAGTCGAAGACCGAGGAGTGCGGGTTGAGCTGGATGTCGCTCGACACGATCTCGTCCTCGGTGTACTCCAGGATGCCCTGCAGGCGACCGCTCGCGGCTGCCTCGCGGTACACGGCGTTGATCTCGTCGACGGTGAGGTCGTCGCGCTCGGCGATGATCGTCAGGTCGACGATCGAGCCGGTGGGAACCGGCACGCGGTACGACGAGCCGCTCAGCTTGCCGTTGAGCTCGGGCATGACCAGGCCGATGGCCTTGGCCGCACCGGTCGATGCGGGGACGATGTTGATCGCCGCGGCGCGGGCGCGACGGAGGTCGCTGTGCGGGCCGTCCTGGAGGTTCTGGTCAGCGGTGTACGCGTGAGCCGTCATCATGAAGCCGCGCTCGATGCCGAAGGCGTCGTTGAACACCTTGGCGAGCGGCGCGAGGCAGTTCGTGGTGCACGACGCGTTCGAGATGATGTTCATGGTCGCGGCATCGTAGGTGTCCTCGTTCACGCCCACCACGAAGGTGCCGTCGACGTCGGTGCCCGGTGCCGAGATGATGACCTTCTTGGCGCCACCGGCGATGTGCTTGCCGGCGTCGGAAGCCTTGGTGAAGCGTCCGGTCGACTCGATGACGATGTCCACACCCAGCTCGCCCCAGGGCAGAGCTGCGGGGTCGCGCTCCGCGAGGACCTTGATGGCCTTGCCGGCGACGGTGATGACGTCGCCCTCGTGCGAGACCTCGACGCCCAGGGGGCCGCCGACGGAGTCGTACTTCAGCAGGTGCGCGAGAGCCGCGTTGTCCGTGAGGTCGTTCACCGCCACGATCTCGAGGTCAGCGTTCTGTGCGAGGGCTGCGCGAAGGAAGTTTCGCCCGATACGACCGAAGCCGTTGATACCGATCTTGACAGACACGAAAGTCTCCTGGTTCTTAATCAAGGAAGTGCGTAAAATTCGCGGATTGCGCGGACAACGGCGTCCTGATGGGCAAAACGCCCATCAGGACGCCCATCTTTTACGACAGTACCAGCAGACCGGTGGTCTTCTCGCGCGCTGTTTCAAACCGCTGCGCGACGTTCTCCCAGTTGGCGATGTTCCACGCGGCCTTGACGTAATCGGCCTTCACGTTCAGGTAGTCCAGGTAGAAGGCGTGCTCCCACATGTCCAGCTGGAACAGCGGAATGGTGCCCATCGCCGTGTTGGCGTGCTGGTCGAACATCTGCTGGATGATCAGGCGCGAGCCGATCGAGTCCCAGCTGAGCACGGCCCAGCCGGAGCCCTGGATGCCCATGGCCGCGGCGGTGAAGTGCGCCTGGAACTTCTCGAACGAGCCGAAGAACTCGTCGATCGCCGTCTTGAGCTCGCCCTCAGGCTGCCCACCGCCGTTCGGGGAGAGGTTCGTCCAGAAGATCGAGTGGTTGACGTGGCCGCCGAGGTTGAAGGCCAGGTCCTTCTCGAGCTTGTTCACGTTCGCGAGGTTGCCGCTGTCGCGTGCCTCGGCGAGTGCGTCGAGCGCGGCGTTCGCCCCGGCGACGTACGCCGCGTGGTGCTTGTCATGGTGCAGCTCCATGATCTTGCCGCTGATGTGGGGCTCGAGAGCCGCGAAATCGTAGGGGAGCTCGGGGAGCGTGTATGTCGCCATGTCGATATCATCCAATCCGCGCCGCGCCGCGGCGCTTGCGTTCTCCGCGATGCCGTATGCGTCGCGGAGCAGACCTTTCACATCCTACTGACGCCAACCCGCCCGGGCGAGAGATCCTTCCCGGCGTGACGAAGCGCGTGACGTATCGCTAGTCGTCGAGTCCGGCGGGTACCGCGGCATCCGTGCCCGGGATGCCCTCCTGCTGGGCACGCTTGTCGGCCATCGCGAGAAGGCGACGGATGCGGCCGGCGACGGCGTCCTTGGTCATCGGCGGGTCGGCGTGGTGACCGAGCTCGTCCAGGCTCGCGTCGCGATGCGCCAGGCGCAGGTTGCCCGCGGTGCGCAGGTGTTCCGGCACGTCGTCGGCGAGGATCTCGAGTGCGCGCTCGACCCGGGCGCAGGCCGCCACAGCCGCCTGGGCGGAGCGGCGGAGGTTGGCGTCGTCGAAGTTGACAAGGCGGTTCACGCCCGCGCGCACCTCGCGACGCTGACGCATCTCCTCCCAGGTGACCGCGGTGCGCCGCGCGCCCATCGCGGTGAGGATGGTGCGGATCGCCTCGCCCTCACGGACCACCACGCGCTGCATGCCGCGCACCTCACGGGCCTTCGCCGCCACGCCGAGCCGGTGGGCGGCGCCCACGAGGGCCATCGCGGCTTCGGCGGACGGGCAGGAGACCTCGAGGACAGCCGAACGGCCGGGCTCGCTGAGTGAGCCGGCGGCGAGGAAGGCGCCGCGCCAGATGCCGGCGAGCTCCTCCGGCGCACCGGTGGTGAGGCGGTTGGGAAGGCCGCGCACGGGACGACGTCGGGCGTCGAGCAGTCCGGTCTGACGGGCCAGGGTCTCCCCTGCGCCGATGACGCGCACCGCCCAGCGGACGCCGTCGTTGATGCTGCCGCTCTGCGCGGTGCTGGATTTCACCTGGGCGATCTCCGGCCGCACGCCGTAGATCTCCGCGAGATCGCGGCTGACCCGGCGGGCGAGAGTCTCGGCATCCACCTCTGCCTCGACGGCCACACGGCCGGCGATGGAGTGCAGCCCACCCGCGAAACGAAGAATGGTCGTCACCTCGGCAACACGCACCGTCGGGGGTGCGTTGCGGATGCCGACGAGCTCAGACTTGACGTCGGTCGTTAATGCCACGGGACTCCTTCACGATCCTCGCGCCGGATCGCGGCGCAAGGAACCAGCTTACAAGGCCGTCGGCGTCTGCACCGCCGCGGCCGGAGCTCATTCCCGACCGAGATCTCGATGCCGCACGTTCACGGCGACGCCCGGTGCATCTGCGAGACGGCGGGCGATCTCCTCCGCCATCGCGACGGAACGGTGCTTGCCGCCCGTGCAGCCGATCGCGACGGTGGAGTGGCTCTTGTTCTCGCGCTGATACCCCTCGAGCACAGGACGCAGCATCTGCACGTAGGCGTCGAGGAACTCCGCCGCGCCTGGACGCGACAGCACGTAGTCCCGCACGTCCTGCTGCTGCCCGGTGTGATCGCGCAGCTTCTCGTTCCAGAAGGGGTTGGGGAGGAATCGCATGTCGGCGACGTGGTCGACGTCCGTCGGCAGCCCGTATTTGAACCCGAAGCTGAGCAGGGTCAGGCGGTGGCGGGCGGCGCCCTCCTCGCTGAACATGTCGGAGACCTGCATCGCGAGCTGGTGGATGTTCAGGCCCGACGTGTCGATGAGCAGGTCGGCCGCCTCCCGGATGGGCGCCAGACGTGCCCGCTCCATGCGGATCCCGTCGAGCAGCGTGCCGTCGCCCTGCAATGGATGCGGGCGGCGCACGGACTCGAAACGACGCACCAGCACATCATCGGAGGCGTCCAGGAAGAGCACCTTCACTCCCCCGCGGGCGCTCAGCGCCCTGGCCACGCCCGGGAAGTCGTCGAACAGGCTGCGCCCGCGCACATCGACGACAGCGGCGATCTTGGGCATGTTGCCCGCGCCCATGTCGGTGAGCTCGAGCAGAGGGCGAAGGATCTGAGGAGGCAGATTGTCGACGACGTACCAGCCGAGGTCTTCGAGGGCATTCGCGGCCGTCGTGCGCCCCGCGCCCGACATTCCCGTCACGATCAGGAACTGGCCTTCATCTGCCGCCGCCATCGTCGACTCCCTTCCTCGGCCTCCAGCCTAGCCAGTCGGGGTGGCCTGCTCGCCCACCAGGTGCGTGCGGATGCTCGAGGCCAGCGTCGGGCCGATTCCGGAGACCTCGCTGATCTGATCGACCGTTGCCGAGCGCAGTGCCGTCACGGAACCGAAGTGGCGCAGCAGCGCCTTGATCCGGGACTCCCCGAGTCCCGGGATCTCGCTCAGCACGCTGTTGATGTCGCGCCGTCTGCGCCGGCGCTGGTGCGTGATCGCGAAGCGGTGCGCCTCGTCGCGCAGGCGCTGGACGAGGTAGAGCGCTTCGCTGGTGCGCGGCAGGATCACCGGGAAGTCGTCGCCGGGCAGCCAGATCTCCTCCAGCCGCTTCGCGATGCCGCACAGGGCGATGTCGGTGCGCCCGCTGTCGCGCAGTGCGCGCGCGGCCGCCTGCACCTGGGGCTGACCGCCGTCCACGATCAGCAGCTGCGGCTTGTAGGCGAAGCGCGGCTTGCGCTTGCCGGCCTCCATGACCTCGCTGTCGCCCTCGTCCTCCGGCTCCGGTGCGGAGTCCACCCGGGCGAGCCGCCGCGTGAGCACCTGGTACATCGAGTCGGTGTCGTCGGTGGTCTCGGCGATGTTGAACGAGCGGTACTGATCCTTGCGCGGCAGCCCGTCCTCGAAGACGACCATCGAGGCCACGACGTTCGTCCCGCCCAGATGAGAGATGTCGAAGCACTCGATGCGCAGCGGCGCCTCGGACATGCCGAGCGCCTCCTGCAGGTCGGTGAGCGCCTGCGTGCGGGCCACGTAGTCGCTGGTGCGCCGCGTCTTGTGGCGAAGCAGAGCCTGCTGGGCGTTCAGGGTCGCCGTGCGCATCAGCTCGGCGCGCTGACCGCGCTGCGCCACGGCGATCTCGACCCTGCGCCCGCGTCGGTCCCGCAGCCACAGCTCGAGCTCGGCGGCGTCCTCCGGCAGCACGGGAACGAGAACGCGTCGCGGGATGTCGGTGGAATCGCCGTAGACCCGCTGCAGCACCTGGTCGATCAGCTCGCCGCGCGCGATGTCGAGCTCCTTGTCGATCGCCAGCGAGCGCACGCCGCGCACTCGCCCACCGCGGATGACGAAGTGGTGCACGGCAGCGGAGAGCTCGTCCTCGGCGACGCCGAACAGGTCGGCATCCTCATCGGCGGGCAGCACCAGTGCGCTCTTGCCGAGCACCGCCTCGATCGACGCGAGCTTGTCGCGGTACTTCGCGGCGGCCTCATAATCCATGGCTGCGGATGCCGCCTGCATCCGCTTCGTCAGGTCGCGCGTGAACCGCTCGTCGCCGCCCGCCATGAAGGCGATGAAGTCGTCGACCATCGCGCGGTGCTCCTCGATCGTGACGGTCATGGAGCACGGTCCGCCGCATTTGCCGATCTGACCGGGGAAGCACGGTCTGCCGGTCTGCATGGCTCGCCGATAGCTGGCGTCGCTGCAGGTGCGGATCGGGAACGCCTTGATCATCAGGTCGATGGTGTCGTGCACGGCCCACACCTTCGGGTACGGGCCGAAGTAGCGCGCACCGGGGATCTTCCGATTGCGCGTGACGATCACTCGGGGCGCCTCATCGGCGAGGGTGATCGCCATGAACGGATACGACTTGTCGTCCTTGTAGCGCACGTTGAAGGGCGGATCGAACTCCTTGATCCACATGTACTCCAGCTGCAGCGAGTCGACGTCGGTCGCGACCACCGTCCATTCCACGGATGCCGCGGTGGTGACCATCCGCCGGGTGCGCTCGTGCAGCGTGCGCAGCGGTGCGAAGTAGTTGGACAGGCGCTGACGCAGATTCTTGGCCTTGCCGACGTACAGCACGCGCCCCTCGGCATCGCGGAAGCGGTACACGCCGGGGTCGGTGGGGATCTCCCCCGTGCGCGGCTTGTACGGCAGGACGTCCGCCATCAGCCCGCCTTGCGGGCCCGACCGGCCGTCGACGTGCCCAGCACCTCGGCGAGGAAGCGGCCGGTGTGGCTCTCCTCGACCGCGGCGATGTGCTCGGGAGTGCCCGTCGCCAGGATCTCCCCGCCGCCGGAACCGCCCTCAGGACCCAGGTCGATCACCCAGTCCGCCGACTTGATCACGTCGAGGTTGTGCTCGATGACGATCACCGTGTTGCCCTTGTCGACGAGTCCGTTCAGCACCTCGAGCAGCTTGCGGACGTCTTCGAAGTGCAGACCGGTGGTCGGCTCGTCGAGCACGTAGATGCTGCCGCCGTTGCTGCGGCGCTGGAGCTCGGTGGCGAGCTTGACGCGCTGCGCCTCGCCCCCGGAGAGGGTGGTGGCCGCCTGGCCGAGCCGCACATAGCCGAGGCCGACGTCGACGAGCGTCTTCATGTAGCGGTGGATCGCCTGGATCGGCTCGAAGAACTCGGCCGCCTCGGCGATCGGCATCTCGAGCACCTCGGCGATGTTCTTGCCCTTGTAGTGCACGCTCAGGGTGTCGCGGTTGTACCGCTTGCCGTGGCAGACCTCGCAGTCCACGTACACGTCGGGCAGGAAGTTCATCTCGATCTTGATCGTGCCATCGCCGGAGCATGCGTCGCAGCGTCCGCCCTTGACGTTGAAGCTGAAGCGGCCGGGAAGGTAGCCGCGCACCTTCGCCTCGGGGGTCTCGCTGAACAGGGTCCGGATGCGGTCGAACACTCCCGTGTAGGTGGCCGGGTTCGACCTCGGAGTGCGCCCGATGGGCGCCTGGTCGACGTGCACGACCTTGTCGAGGTTGTCGAGCCCGGTGACGCGGGTGTGCTTGCCCGGAACGGTGCGCGCTCCGTTGAGTCGCGCGGCGAGCACCTGGTACAGGATGTCGTTCACCAAGGACGATTTGCCGGATCCGCTCACCCCGGTGACCGCGGTGAGCACGCCCAGCGGGAAGTCGGCCGTGACGTTCTGCAGGTTGTTGGCGCGGGCGCCGACGACGCTCAGCATCCGCTTCTTGTCGATCCTGCGACGCTTCTTCGGTGTGACGATCTCGCGCCGACCCGCCAGGTAGTCGCCGGTCATCGACTCGGTCTCCCCCAGCAGGGCGGAGTACGGCCCGGAGTGCACCACCGATCCGCCGTTGACGCCGGCGCCGGGTCCGATGTCGACGACCCAGTCGGCCGCCTCGATGGTCTCCTCGTCGTGCTCGACGACGATCAGCGTGTTGCCGAGGTCGCGCAGCCGCACGAGCGTGTCGATCAGACGGCGGTTGTCGCGCTGGTGCAGCCCGATCGAGGGCTCGTCCAGGACGTACAGCACACCGGTCAGTCCGGAGCCGATCTGGGTCGCCAGACGAATGCGCTGGGCCTCGCCGCCGGAGAGGGAGCCCGCCGAGCGACCGAGGTTCAGGTAGGCCAGCCCCACCTGCAGCAGGAACTCCAGACGCAGGCGGATCTCACGCAGAACCTGCGCGGCGATCTTCGCCTCGCGGTCGGTGAGCACGAGCGTGTGCATGAACGTGCTGGCTTCGGCCAGGCTCAGGCTCGAGACCTCGGCGATGGAGTGCCCGTGCACCTTCACGGCGAGCACCTCGGGCTTCAATCGGGCGCCGTCGCACACCGGGCATGGCACCTCGCGGAGGTATTCGCCCCAACGGCCGCGCTGGGTGTCGGACTCGGCCTGCAGGTACTGCCGCTCGATGTAGGGCACGACGCCCTCGAAGCCGGATGTGTAGCGCATCTCCCGCCCGTAGCGGTTCTTCCACTTGACGCTGACCTTGTAGTCGTCGCCCCGCAGCACGGCCTCGCGGACATCGGAGTGCAGCTGGTTCCACGGCGTGTCCAGGGAGAAGTCCAGATCGCGGGCGAGCCCCTCGAGCAGGCGCTCGTAGTACTGGAACAGCCCCTTGCCCTGCGTCGTCCACGGCAGGATCGCGCCTTCGCGGATCGACAGCTCCTCGTCGCCCAGAAGCAGGTCGGAGTCGACCGACATGCGGGTGCCGAGACCGGCGCATGCCGGGCAGGCGCCGAACGGCGCGTTGAACGAGAAGGTGCGCGGTTCGATCTCGGTGAGGGCGATCGGGTGCCCGTTCGGGCACGCCAGCTTCTCGGAGAACGACTGCCAGGCGTCGTCGCCGGACTCGTCGACGAAGTTCACCTGCATGATGCCGCCGGCCAGGCCCAGCGCGGTCTCGACCGAGTCGGTGACGCGGCCGAGGATGTCGTCGGATGCCACCAGGCGGTCGACCACGACCGCGATGTCGTGCTTGTAGCTCTTCTTCAGCTTCGGCGGCTCGGCCAGCTGGATCAGGTCGCCGTCGACGATCGCACGGGAGTAGCCCTTGGCGCCGAGCTCCTTGAACAGGTCGGCGAACTCGCCCTTCTTCTGCGTGATGACAGGAGCGACGATCTGATAGCGCGTGCGCTCGGGCAGCTCCATGAGCTGATCGGCGATCTGCTGGACGGTCTGGCGCTGGATGCGCTCACCGCACTCGGGACAGTGCGGGATGCCGATGCGCGCCCACAGCAGGCGCATGTAGTCGTGGATCTCGGTGATCGTTCCGACGGTCGAGCGCGGGTTGCGGTTGGTCGACTTCTGGTCGATCGACACCGCGGGGCTGAGCCCTTCGATGAAGTCGACATCGGGCCGATCGACCTGGCCGAGGAACTGACGCGCGTAGGCGCTCAGCGATTCGACGTACCGACGCTGCCCCTCGGCGAAGATCGTGTCGAACGCGAGGCTCGACTTGCCGGACCCCGACAGTCCCGTGAAGACGACGAGCGAGTCGCGGGGGATGTCGATGTCGACGTTCTTGAGATTGTGCACGCGGGCACCGCGGACACTGAGTTTTCCGGACGAGGCGACGGGAACGATTGGCACCGGTCAAGTCTATGAGTGGCCACCGACACTGGCGCCGAGAGCGCTGTCAGGGTCGGACGTCCTCGCCGCGGCGCCGCCCCGCCCGCTCTTCCCTCACACTCGCTCCCGGCGCCGGTGAGGACGGTGTTACATCGCCGATATCGGCAGGCGACCACCCCGGAAACATCGCCTTCCTACTCTCGGATCAATCAGGCAGGCATCCGAGCAACGGAGAACCCATGACCGCGATCGACTCCGCATCAGCACCGCGCACGGCTCCGATCGCCGCTGTCGGCGCCCTCACCTTCAGAGCCGGACGCTGGATCGACGGCTGGGATGCCGAGGACCATGGACAGTGGGAGTCGGGCGGACGCCGCATCGCGGGCCGCAACCTGCGCTGGTCGATCTTCGCGGAGTTCCTCGGGTTCGTCGTCTGGCAGTTGTGGTCGATCGTGGTGATCTCGCTGCCGACGGCGGGATTCGCGTTCGATGTCGGGCAGACGTTCTGGCTCATCTCGATGCCGAGTCTGGTCGGAGCGACGCTGCGCTTCCCGTACACGTTCATGGTCGCGCGTTTCGGCGGCCGCAACTGGACCGTCGTGTCGGCCGCTCTGCTGCTGCTGCCCGTGATCGGTCTCGCGCTCTGCGTCGGCAGCCCCGAGACGCCGTTCCCGGTGATGCTGGGCATTGCCGCCCTCGCTGGACTCGGCGGAGGCAACTTCGCCTCTTCCATGTCCAACATCACGTTCTTCTACCCGCAGCGCGAGAAGGGCTGGGCCCTGGGAGTGAACGCCGCGGGCGGCAACCTCGGCGCCGCAGTGGCCCAGTTCGTCGTTCCGATCGTCATCACGATCGGCGCGGCGAGCACGCTGGCCCTCCCCGCGGCCGGCTGGGTCTGGGTGCCGCTCATCATCGTCGCGGTCGTCGGGGCCGCGCTGCGCATGAACAACCTGTCCACTGCGCGCTCGGACTTCGCGGCCTCCGCCGCCGCGCTGCGCGAACCGCATCTGTGGATCCTGGCGTTCCTCTACCTCGGCACGTTCGGCTCGTTCATCGGCTTCGCCGGTGTGTTCCCCAAGCTCATCGTCGACCAGTTCCCGGAGTTCTCGTCCTTCCACATCGGCACCGCGACACTGTCCCTCGCCTTCCTCGGCGCACTGTGCGGCTCGCTCGCCCGCCCCTACGGCGGGAAGCTGGCCGACCGGTTCGGCGGAGCGGTCATCACCCTCGGCGCGTTCATCGCGATGGCCGCGCTGACCGCGGTCGTCATGGTCATGCTCCCGTTGATCGGATTCTGGGGCTTCCTGGCCCTCTTCCTGCTGCTCTTCACGGCAAGCGGCATGGGCAACGGCGCCACCTACCGCATGATCCCGACCGTCTTCTCCTGGCGTGCGGGGGCCGATGACGCGCACCGCACCTCCGGTGACATCGGATCGCAGCGCAAGGCGGCGGCGGCGCTCGGCGTCATCTCCGCCATCGGCGCCTACGGCGGCTTCCTGGTCCCGCAGGTGCTCGGCCTGTCGAAGGCGACCACCGGCGGATACACAGCAGGGCTGGGCTGGTTCCTCGGCGCCTACCTCGTCATGATCGCCGTCACCGCGCTCGTGTACGTACGCGCGGGCCGGCGTACGGGGACTCGGCTGTGACGGCCACGCACTGCCCGTACTGCGCTCTGCAGTGCGCGATGACGCTGACGCCCACGGACGCCGGAGCCGACGTCGCACCGCGCGACTTCCCGACCAACCGCGGCGGGCTGTGCAAGAAGGGCTGGACCTCGGCGGAGCTGCTCCGGCATCCGGAGCGCGTGACGTCTCCCCTGCGGCGCACGGCGGACGGCTTCGAGACGGTCCCCTGGGGCGATGCGCTGGACGACATCGCCGAGCGCCTGCGCACGCTGCGCTCGACGCGCGGCGCCGACTCGGTCGGAGTCTTCGGCGGCGGCGGCCTGACCAATGAGAAGGCCTATCAACTCGGGAAGTTCGCCCGCATCGCACTGGGCACGAGCCGCATCGACTACAACGGCCGGTTCTGCATGTCGAGCGCGGCCGCCGCAGGCAACCGCGCGTTCGGCATCGACCGGGGCCTGCCCTTCCCCCTCGCCGACCTCGACGACGCGGACACGATCCTTCTTCTCGGCTCGAACGTCGCCGCCACGATGCCGCCCCTGATCGGCCACCTCTCCGGCGCCAGGGCATCCGGCGGGCTGATCGTCGTCGATCCGCGCCGGACCGCGACGGCCCGCCTCACCGAGGACGGCGCCGGGATGCACGTGCAGCCGGCGCCCGGTACGGATCTGATCCTGCTGCTCGGACTCACGCACGTGGTGCTCGCCGAGGGCCTCGCGGACCTCGAGTATCTCGAGACCCGCACCAGCGGGATCGAGGAGCTGCACCGCAGCGTCGGGGCATGGTGGCCCGAGCGCGTGCAGTCCGTGACCGGCGTTCCCGCCGCACGGCTGCGCGAGGTCGCCAGACGCCTCGCCGATCGACCGCGCACCTTCATCCTCACCGGACGCGGCGTCGAGCAGCACGCCGATGGCACGGACACGGCGACGGCCGCGATCAATCTCGCGCTCGTTCTGGGGCTGCCCGGCACGGTCGGCGGCGGGTACGGCACCCTCACCGGGCAGGGCAACGGGCAGGGCGGCCGGGAGCACGGGCAGAAGTGCGACCAGCTGCCCGGCTACCGCAGGATCACCGACCCGGACGCCCGCAGCCACGTCGCCGAGGTGTGGGGCGTCGACGCATCGACGATCCCGGGCCCGGGCGTCCCCGCGATGGAGCTGCTCGGCATGCTCGGCGACGAGGTCGCGGCCCTGCTCGTGCACGGTTCGAACGTCGTCGTCTCCGCCCCCGACGCCGCGTCCGTCGCACGGGATCTCGCCACGCTCGACCTTCTCGTCGTGTGCGACTTCTTCCTCTCCGAGACCGCCGCCCTCGCGCATTATGTGCTGCCCGTCACCCAATGGGCCGAGGAGGAGGGCACCATGACCTCGCTGGAGGGGCGGGTGATCCGTCGCCGCCAGGCGATCGAGGCTCCGGGTGACGCTCGCAGCGAGCTGTGGATCATGAGTGAGCTCGCCCGCCGCCTCGCCGCACCGGGCGACTGGTCGACGGATCCCGCTGCGGTGTTCGACGAACTCGCTCGCGCGTCCGCCGGCGGCATCGCCGACTACTCCGGTCTCAGTCATGCGCTGCTCGACACCGGCGCGCCCGCGTACTGGCCCTACCCCGCCGGATCCACGGGGACCGCCCGGCTCTTCGAGCAGAGGTTCGCGCACGACGACGGCCGCGCGCGCATCGTCGCGGTCTCACCGGCCCGCGACACGATCGCCGCCCCCGGGATGACACTGATCACAGGCAGGCTGCTCGAGCACTACCAGTCCGGCGCGCAGACACGACGCGTTCCCGAGCTCGTCGACGCCCGCCCGGAACTGACCGTGCAGCTGCATCCTGCGACGGCCGCGGGCCTCGCCGTCGGCGAGGACGACGAGGTCCTGATCTCGAACGACCGGGGAGCCGTTCGCGCTCGCGCCGAGATCACCGCCGACATCCGGCACGACACCGTGTTCCTGCCGTTCCACTTTCCCGACGGCCAGCGCGCCAACCTGCTCACCGAGGCGGTCGTCGACCCGATCTCGGCGATGCCCGAGTTCAAACGCACCCGCGTCACGCTGGCGAAGGCGGGGGCGCCCGCATGATGAGGGTCGTGGTGATCGGCTTCGGCCCGGTCGGAGCCCGGTTCGTGGAGGCGATGCTCCCCGCCGTCCGCGACGGCAGGGTCGACCTCGTGGTGCTGGGAGCCGAGCGCGACGACGTGTACAACCGCGTGCTGATCGCCGAGCACGCGGTCGGCAGAGCCACTCGTGCACGCCTGGACCTGCCCGGCGCAGCGGATGCCGTCGAAGCCGGAGCATCCGTTCGACTCGGCGAGGCGGGGATCGCGATCGACCGGCACGGCCGCGTCGTCCGCACCAGCAGCGGCGACCGCGTTCCCTATGATCACCTCGTGCTCGCCACCGGTGCGCGTGCGAACATCCCCACCCTGTACGGCATCGAGAAGGCTCGACGTCACCGTCTGGTGCGTGCACAGCATCCGGAGCGGCTGGACCGCGGAGAGCACGCGCTCCCCCGCGGCGTCACGACGCTGCGCGATCTCGCGGATGCGGCCTCGGTCGCGGCCGCCGTCCGCGACCGACGGAGGATCGTGGTGCTCGGCGCCGGGGTGCTCGGGCTCGAGGTCGCCCTTGCCGCGCGCGAGCAGGGAGCGGACATCGTCGTCGTCCACACCGGCGGTGTCCCGATGGGGCGCAATCTGGACGACGACGGCGGGCGGATGCTGGCGCGCACGGCGCGCGGGGCCGGGGTGGAACTGCTCGCGCACTCCGTCGCCGAGAGCATCGTCACCCGGACGGACGAGGACGGCGTCGCGCGGTTCGATGCCCTCGTCTGCGCCGACGGCAAGCTCGTGCACGGCGATCTGCTGCTGCTCTCGGTCGGGGCGTCACCACGCGTGGAACTCGCCGTCGCCGCCGGCCTCGCCGCGTCGACGGGCATTCTGGTCGACGCGGACCTGACGAGCTGGACGGACCCTGCGATCCATGCGATCGGCGACTGCGCGCAGATTGCCGCTCACGATTCGGCTCGCGCGGACGGCTACGTGCCCGGAGCGCCTTCTGGTCTCATCGGCCCTGGGTGGAGGCAGGCGGACGCGCTCGCGGCACGCCTCTCCGGCGAGGAGAAGGACGGGACGACGGCGCTCCAGGCCCGGCCCGCCGTGGTGACTCTCAAGGCCGAGCGCGTCGATGTCGTCGCCGGCGGCGACGTCGACCCCGGGCCCTGGGACGAGGACGCGCACGCGGTCGCCTGCGGTCACGAACGCCAGGTGACGCAGTGGCTCGACCCGGCCCGCGGGACCTACGTCAAGATGGTCACGCGCGCCGGCATCCTCGAGGGTTTCATCGCGGTCGGGATGCCTCGGGCCGGAGCGGAGCTCACCCTCCTGTTCGAGCGGGGTGCGGAGCTTCCCGCCGACCGCGGTGCACTGCTCCGGCTCGACGGCGTCGACGCCGATGAGGCACTTGCCGGTGACCCCTTCGCGCCGGATGCGACGGTGTGCTGGTGCAACGGCGTGACGGTGGAGCGCATCGCGGGCGCCGTCGACGAGGGCGCGGAGACGGTGGCGGGCGTGAGCGCGAAGACCCGCGCCGGCACCGGATGCGGTGGATGCCGCGACCGGATCGCGGAACTCATCGCACGAAGGGGCGCGCTCAGCATCCCCGCGATCCCCTCGTCGTCCGCTGAAGCGCTGTCCGTCCCCTCAGGTCTCTGAGGAGCCGCCGGCGACCCGAGCGCTGTCAGGCTTCGAGAACGCACCGCCGCGCCGCGCCCGCAGCATCCGTACCAGGAGGACGGTGAAGACCAGCGCGGAGACGGCTCCCGCGATCGCCGCGAGGGGAAGCCCCGACCGCGTCGGCAGCAGCGAGGCGAGCACGCCGACCGCCTGGCAGAGCAGCTGGACGAGCACGAAGCGCACGGCGGTCGGCGTGAGCGCGCGGACCGCGATCCGGGACCGCAGCGGGATGACGAGCATGAGCGAGCCGAGCACCTGCAGCAGGTGCACGGCGGCGATCACGGTCGCGGTGCTCCACGGCGAGGAGTCGGCCGCCACCAGACCGATCACGAGGAGCGCGGCCGCGATCCAGGCGCCGCCGATCATCCGGACGATGCCGCCGAGGAGTGGAGCCGCCGACGCCACGGCGACCCACAGCGTGGGCATCCCGATCAGCGCGGCGGCGCCTCCCGCGACCGCGGCCGCCGCGACGGGCAGGAGCGCGCCGGGCACCGCGGCACCGATCACGAGCCGCGCATCGCGGGTCATCGCCGGGCTCCGCTCTGCGCGATCGTGCCGCCCGTCCTGGCGAGTGCGGCCAGCGCGCCGTCGATCCCCGAGGACCAGCGCACGGTCTCCACCGCGGCCTCGCGCAGCTGATGCAGCATGTCCTGCCGCTCGGCGAGCAGCACGTCCAGCGCGAGACTGCGCTCCGTGGTCAGTCTGCTCCGATCAAGGTCGGGAAGGGTGTCGACGGCGACCACGCGATGCCCGCTCGCGCGCCAGCGCATCGCGATCTCGGCGGCCGCGCCATCGAAGAAGGTCGAGAGCACATAGATGATCGAACCGTGCGGCACGGGCGGTGTGCGGCGGAAGCGCGCGTCATCACCCGCGCGCCCGCTCGCGGCGATCTCGGCGACGATGCGGGCGAGGTGCCGGCGACCGCCGCCGCTGCGCACTGTCCGACCGCCGAGGGCGAGGGTGTGGAACGCCACGCGGTCGCCCTGATCGATCGTCGCGGCGGCGAGGGATCGGGCCGCGCTGCGAGCGAGGTCGAGGGAGGTGATGCCGCTCCGGGTCGCGTCAGGGCTCCCCCAGGTGGCGACGACCGCGCCCAGGTCGTCGGCGGTGTCCATCACGATGACCGCCGAGGCGTCGCTCAGCGAGTTCGTCCGCCGCACGAGAAGCTCCCCGGGGCGGCGGGCCGCACGGGCGGTGGCCTTCCAGTCGACGCGGCGCAGTTCGTCTCCCGGCGCGAAGGGATTGATGCCGCGGAAGTCGCCGCCCTGTCCAGGCCGGCTGCCCTCGTGCGCACCGTGCAGTCCGGTCAGACGCGGGGCCAGCGGCATCCGCGGCAGACGGCGCAGGACCGGCTGGACGGTGCGGGTGACGGCGATCCGCGGATGCGGGGCGCCGAGGGATCCGGCATCCGCATCCAGACCGCGCACCGCGACGCCCACGCTCGTCAGGGGTCCGGAGTGCAGCGGGAGCACTCGGGAGTGCAGCAGCGCACTGCCGGCCACGAAGACCCGGCGCCGGATGCGCTCCGCCTGGATGACAGCCACCTCGACGATCTCGGAGTCCGACCGGATCACGATGTCGTCGCTCAGGCGCCCCGTCTCCTCGTCCTCCACCTTCGCGATGTCCACATGGACCGTCCCTCCCCCGGGTGAGGCCAGTGCGTGCACGGCCCACAGCGCGAACGGCAGACCGACGGCGATCAGCTCGGGACGGGCGAGCAGGATGCCGACGACGAGCGCGCCGAGCGCGCCGACGATCGCGAGGTAGGTCGAGGGGCTCGACCGCCGCGACGAGCCCCTCGCGATGTCCATGGTTCTCATGCGTCAGCCGCGCAGCGCCGCGACGCTCGGCGGCACGGCGACGGTCTGGACGAGGTTCGACACCAGCGTGGCCGGCTCGATCCCCTGCGCCCAGGCCTGCGGTGTCAGCGTCAGCCGGTGCGCGAGCACGGGGACCGCCACCCGCTTGATGTCATCGGGACGCACGTACTCGCGTCCGTCCAGCGCGGCCAGCGCCCGACCGAGCAGCATCAGCGACTGGGAGCCTCGGGGAGAAGCGCCCACGGCGATGTGCTGGGCGCTGCGGGTCGCCGCGCTGAGCGCCACGCAGTAGGCCGCCACGTCGGGGTCGACGTGGATGCCCTCCACAGCCTGCTGCAGGGCGATGAGCTCGCCCGGGGCGAGGACGGCCTCGACCTGCGTCGCCTCCTGCTGACGGCGGGCCCGCCCGAGCAGGATCTCCGTCTCGCCCTGCTGATCCAGGTAGCCCACCGACAGGCGCACCATGAAGCGGTCCAACTGCGCCTCGGGCAGGGCGTAGGTGCCCTCGTATTCGATCGGATTGGCGGTGGCGATCACGTGGAACGGCGGGGCGAGCGCGAAACTGTTGCCCTCGACGGTCACCTGCCGCTCCGCCATCGCCTCGAGCATGGCCGACTGCGTCTTCGGCGTCGTGCGGTTGATCTCGTCGGCCAGCAGCAGACCGGTGAAGATCGGGCCGGGCCGGAACACGAACTCGCCGGTGTCGGGCGCGTAGACGTACGAGCCGGTCACGTCGCCGGGGAGCATGTCCGGCGTGCACTGCAGGCGCCGGAACGACAACCCCAGAGCGGATGCCAGGCTGCGAGCGGCCAGGGTCTTGCCCAGCCCCGGGACGTCCTCGAACAGCACATGGCCGCCGGCGAGGATCGTCGCGAGGGCGATCTCGAGGGGATCGTCCATTCCTACGACCGCCGTCGCCACGGCAGCGCGGATGCGATGACCGGTCTCTGCGATCTCCTGGATGTTCATGACGTCTCCTTCGTCGAATCCTGTGTCTGACTGGTCACCAGGCGCTCCGCGGCGGCGATCGCGTCGCGAAGGTCGCCGATCCTGGTGCGCCGACTGGTCAGCCGTGCCCAGAGGTCGTCTCCGAGCAGCCGATTCACGGCGTCGGCCTGCAGTTCGTCATCGACGTCGACGCCGTGGCGCAGCAGGCGCCGGCGCAGAGTGGCACGGATGCGTCGCGTGACGGCCTCGTTGACGGTATCGGTGCGGATGCTGATCGCCCAGGCGAGCCGCGACACGTCGGAGCCGACGTAGTCCGCTGCCTCGGCGTGCCCCGGTGCGTCGGCCCGCGGGTCATCGGGCATCATCATCCGGACGGCGACCATGATCGCCGCGCCGAGCACGGCCCAGCCCCAGGCGTATTCGCCCCGCATGCCCACTGCCGTGAGCGCGATGCCCAAGAGGACGGCGATGCCGAGCGGCGGACCCAGCGTGCGCAGAATCCTCATCGCCACCCCGCCTCGATCAGCGCCAGCGCCCGCGCTGCTGCGGTGCGGTCATGCTCTCCCGCGACGCGCCCGCCGAATCGCACGCCCTCGTAGAGGCTCAGCAGGTCGCGAGCGGGCTCTTCGATGCCGGGCCTGCGCAGCAGCATCCGCAGTGTGAACTCCACCTGCGTCTCGCTGAGCGCGCGGCCGATTCCGGAGTCGACCGCGGTCTCCTCCAACCCCAACCAGGCAGCGACGATCGCATCGCTCGGGTCGGCATGGGCATCGACGGCGGTGCGTGCGGCCGCGATCCCCCGCCGGACAGTGGGCGCGTCGGGCTCGGCCGCACCGACGGGCTCAGCACCGTTCACCTCGACGTCGACCTCGATGCCCTGCTGTCGGCGCAGCGGGCGGTCCCGCCAGGCTCTGATCAGCATGCGGATCGTCCAGATCAGCAGTATCACCAGCAGGCTCACGATGATCAGGGCGAGCACCATGCCGATGATCAGCAGCGCGTTGTCGGGTCTCTCTCCTCCGGGCGGCGGAGGCGGCGTGCCGGTCAGGGTCGACTCGGCACCGGGAAGGGGCAGCGGAGCCGCGTCGCTTCGTCCCACCTCGATACTCGGCCGCCCTGCGACGGATGCCGCGAGGATCGCCACGACGAACAGGACGAGCGCGATACCGGCCGGCATCCACGACCGCGTGCGCGCCGGAGCGGATGCCGACTTCCGCGTGTCGTCGTCAGCGTCCGCGGTCATGCAACCACCCTAAGCGCTCGCTCGCAGCACGACCGGCGGGGGACGACCGCGCGCCCCGGATCCGCTACGCGACCGGTACGGCGCCGGAGAACGGCTTGAGCGCCTCGCGCAGTGCGGACACTGTTGGGATGTCGATGCCGAGGCTGGCCATCACGGCCCTCGGGACGTCGACCGCGCGGGCCCTGAGGGCACGCCCCTTGTCAGTGAGGCCGATCTCGAGCCGACGCTCGTCCTCGGTGCTGCGGGTGCGCTCGAGCAGGCCGTCACGCTCCAGCCTCTTGACCAGTGGTGAGGCGCTGGCGGGTTCGAGGGCGAGGTCCTCCGCCAGGTCGTGCAGCGCTCGCGGCGACCGCTCCCACAGCGCGAGCATCACCAGGTACTGCGGGTGGGTCAGCCCCAGGGGCGCAAGGATCGGCCGATAGATCGAGACGACATTGCGCGCCGCCGTGACCATCGAGAAGCACAGCTGGTTCTCGAGCAGCAGGAGATCGTCATCAGTCGACACGTCCCCGAGTATACGCATACACGAATAGTTAGTACACTAAGGGTTATGCCGAACACGCCCGAGAACCTCCCGCTGCGCGCCCGCATCCGCCAGGCGGGCGGGCTGTACGCCTGGTTCAACTCCTGGCTGATCAGATTCGCGGGCCCGGCCGCGGTGGGCCCCTACGAGAGCACGCTCCCGCCCAGCGCCGAGGAGCGCGCAGAGCGGGCATGCCCGCTCTGCGGCAAGCCGATGAATCAGCACACCTTCGACCGTGAGGGTCCGAAGCCGCTCATGCAGTGCCCGTGAGAACCCGGCTCAGACCGGGGCGTTGTCTTCCCTAGCGGCATCGATCCAGAACATCAGCTCGTCATCGTCGAGCACTGCACCATCCACGTCCAGCCAACTGGGCCCCATAGTGCGCCCGCCCATGGTCGCGATACGGGCGCCTGGACGCGTCTGCATCGCGGCACCGTGCTCCTCGGTCAGCCGGACCAGCAGCGTTCCCCCGCTTCGCGCACCGACCAGGATGCGCCCGTTGATCATGAAGGCGCGCGAGCCGAACATGCGCTTCTCCTCGAGGCTCGGCTCGGACGTCAGCAGCGCCCGCACCCGATCTGCGAGTTCCGTCCCCTCAGCATCCATCGCGCATTCCTCCCGTCACGCACTCACGCGTGGCCGGCCCTCTCCATGGCCCGCAGCTCCTTCTTGAGGTCCTGCACTTCGTCGCGCAGCCGGGCCGCGAGCTCGAACTTGAGCTCCGCGGCGGCCGCGAGCATCTGATCCGACAGATCTCCGATCGTCTCCTCGAGCTGCATGGCGCCCTCGGCCGCGATCCCCGTGCGTCGGAGGTTCGGCGTGGGCGACTTGCCCCGACCCGACTTGTTCCGCCCTGCCCGCATGTCTGCGGTGTCGGCGGCCTCCCGCGCGAGCACCTCGGTGATGTCGGCGATCCGCTTGCGCAGCGGCTGCGGATCGATGCCGTGCTCGGTGTTGTAGGCGACCTGCTTCTCGCGACGCCGATCGGTCTCGTCGATCGCCCTGGTCATCGAGTCCGTCATGTTGTCGGCGTACATGTGCACCTCGCCGGAGACGTTTCGCGCGGCACGGCCGATCGTCTGGATCAGCGAGGTTCCCGAGCGGAGGAATCCCTCCTTGTCGGCATCCAGGATGGCCACCAGCGAGACCTCCGGAAGGTCGAGACCCTCACGCAGCAGGTTGATGCCGACCAGCACGTCGTACACACCGGCGCGCAGCTCAGTGAGCAGCTCGACGCGGCGCAGGGTGTCCACGTCGGAGTGCAGATAGCGCACGCGCACGCCGTGCTCGCCGAGGAAGTCCGTCAGCTCCTCGGCCATCTTCTTGGTGAGCGTGGTCACCAGCACGCGCTCGTCGCGCGCGGCGCGGATCCGGATCTCCTCCAGCAGATCGTCGATCTGCCCCTTGGAGGGCTTGACGATGATCTGGGGGTCCACCAGGCCGGTGGGGCGGATGATCTGCTCGACCACGCCGTCGGCGATGCCCATCTCGTACTTGCCCGGGGTCGCCGACAGGTACACGGTCTGCCCGACGCGGTTCTTGAACTCGTCCCAGCGCAGTGGACGGTTGTCCAACGCGCTGGGCAGCCGGAACCCGTGCTCGACCAGCGTGCGCTTGCGTGAGGCATCGCCCTCGTACATGGCGCCGATCTGCGGCACCGTCACGTGCGACTCGTCGATCACCATCAGGAAGTCGTCGGGGAAGAAGTCCAGCAGCGTGTGGGGCGGCTCCCCCGCCTCGCGACCGTCCATGTGCCGCGAATAGTTCTCGATGCCGGAGCAGAATCCGAGCTGCTGCAGCATCTCGAGATCGAATGTCGTGCGCATCCGCAACCGCTGCGCCTCGAGCAGCTTGCCCTGGCGCTCGAGTTCCGCGAGGCGCTGCTCCAGCTCCGCCTCGATCGTGCCGATCGAACGCTGGATGACGTCGGTGCCGGCGACGTAGTGCGACGCCGGGAAGATCGGCACGGAGTCGAGCCTCTCGACGATCTCGCCGGTGAGCGGATGCAGGGAGTACAGCGCCTCGATCTCATCGCCGAACAGCTCGATGCGGATCGCATGCTCCTCGTACACCGGGATGATCTCGATCGTGTCGCCCCGCACACGGAAATTGCCGCGGGAGAAGTCCACGTCGTTGCGGTTGTACTGCATGGCGATGAACTGCCGGATCAGCGCGTCCCGGTCGTACCGCTCCCCCACCTGCAGCGCCACCATCGCGCGCAGGTACTCCTCGGGCGCGCCGAGTCCGTAGATGCAGGAGACGGTCGAGACCACCACGACGTCGCGACGGCTGAGCAGCGAGTTCGTCGTGGAGTGACGCAGCCGCTCGACCTCGGCATTGACCGAGGAATCCTTCTCGATGAAGGTGTCCGTCTGCGGGACGTACGCCTCTGGCTGGTAGTAGTCGTAGTAGGAGACGAAGTACTCGATGGCGTTGTTCGGCATCAGCTCGCGGAACTCGTTCGCCAGCTGCGCGGCGAGGGTCTTGTTGTGCGCGAGCACGAGGGTCGGTCGCTGCACCTGCTCGATGAGCCAGGCCGTGGTCGCCGACTTTCCGGTTCCCGTCGCACCGAGCAGCACGACGTCGGTCTCACCCGCGTTGATACGTGCGGCGAGCTCGGCTATCGCCTTGGGCTGATCACCGGCCGGCTCGTACTCGCTGATCACCTCGAACGGACGGACGCTGCGCGTGGGTTGCATGATTCCAGCGTAGGCGGAGCCTCGGACACCGAGGCCGGATGCCCCTAGTCTGGAGCCGTGATCGAGTTCATCATCGGCACCAGCCTCGCGGCATCCGCCGGCCTCAACGCCTGGATGCCACTGTTCCTGCTGGGACTCGCGGACCGCTTCCTCCCCGGCGTGCAACTCCCCGGGGGCTGGTCCTGGCTCTCCAGCGACCTCTCACTGTGGATCATCGGGGCGCTGCTCGTGCTCGAGATCGTCGCCGACAAGATCCCCGCGCTCGACTCTCTGAACGACGTCGTCCAAAGCATCCTGCGTCCGGCATCCGGCGGCATCGCTTTCGGCGCCGGGGCGAGCGCGCAGACGCTCGCCGTCGATGATCCCGCCTCGTTCTTCTCGTCGAACGCGTGGGTCCCCGTCGTGATCGGCGTCGTCGTCGCGCTCGTCGTGCACGTCACGAAGGCCACCACCCGCGTGGCCGCCAACGCCACCACCGGCGGGCTGGCCGCTCCCGTGCTCAGCACGGTCGAGGACGGCGCCTCGTTCCTGCTCGCCGCGGCCGCGATCGTCATCCCCGTGCTGGCGGTGCTGTTCCTGATCGGCTTCGTGGTTCTCGTCGTCGTCGTGCTGCGACGACGCCACGCGCGCAGGCGCGAGGTCAGCGCGCACTGACCCGCTCCCACAGTTCGTCCACGTGGCCGAGGGTCGTCTCGAGAGTGCCGGCCGTGTCGATCACGACGTCGGCGATCGCGAGACGCCTGTCGTCCGACACCTGCGCGTCGATCCGCGCCTGCGCCGACGCCTCGTCCATGCCGCGCAACTCGACCAGGCGCCGCAGACGCTCGGATGCCGGCGCGTGCGCCACGACGATCAGGTCCCACGGATCGTCGACACGGGCTTCCACGAGCAGCGGCACGTCGTAGACCACGACCGCGTCGGGATCAGCCGCGAACGCCGCGTCGAAGCGGCGCTGAGACTCCGCGCGCACAGCGGGATGGACGATGCCGTTCAACACCGCGAGCCGCTCGTCGTCACCGAAGACCTTGGCGCCCAGAGCGGCGCGGTCCAGAGCGCCGTCTACGCCGATCACCTCCGCGCCGAACTCCTCCTCGATGCGCGCCAGCACGGGCGAGCCCGGGGCCTGCACCTCCCGCACGATCCTGTCGGCGTCCACGACCTCCGCGCCGTGCTCGGCGAGGCGGGCGGCGATGGTCGACTTTCCCGAGGCGATGCCTCCGGTGAGGGCGATGAGCGGCATCCGTCCATCCTGGCACGCCCCGCGAAGCGCCGACGGCGTCGGGAGAGCGCCGGTCAGAGCGAGGGCTCTCCGATCGACAGCATCAGCCGATTCGCCCAGTTGAAGAACGACCCGGCCATGATGGCATCCAGCACCTCGAGATCGTCCAGCCCTGCATCGACGAGCGCGGAAAGTTCCGCGGCGCCGAAACGCGGGGGCGTCGCCGTCAGCGCCGCGGCGGCATCCACGATCGCATCCCAGCGCGGGTCGATCCGCGCCGTCACGCCCTCGTCGAGCAGACGTTGCACGTCGTCGGAGCGCTTGGAGTGGTGCGAGGCGAACCCGGAGTGCACCGAGGCGCAGTACACGCAGCCATTCACGCGCGAGGCGGCAGTGGCCGCGATCTCGCGGTCGGCGCGCGGCAACCCTGCGTCGGTGTTGTAGAAGATGTCGAGGTCGGTCTTCGTGCGCTCCCGCAGGATGTCGGGATCGCGCGCCAGCAGCCGGAAGTAAGGGTTCCTCACCCGCGACCGCTGCACCAGCGCCTCGTAGTGCCGATCGGTGAAGTCGTCCTCCGGGAGGGGCTGCAGCCAGGGCAGCCAGTCGAGCTGCTGCTGCGTGAAGCGGGGCGGCGCCGTCACCTCGGGCTGCGGGGCGAGTTCCTCGGTCATCGTGCGGTCCCTTCCTCGGCGGCGAGTCCGGCGTTCAGCACGCGCAGACCGTGCACCACCCGGATCTGGAAAGTGAGGAACGACACCAGCTGCGACAGGGTGACGATCCCGGTGGTCGACCAGCCCGCCGCGAGCAGGCGTCCGAGGTGCTCTCTGGCACTGTCGCGGGGGTGGAAGACGAGCAGGTGCGCGTGCTCGAGCGCTGCGGAGAGGCGCCCGCCCAGCTGGTCCTTCAGCGCGGCATCGGCGACGTACTCCGGTCCCGTCGTGCTCTCCCCCGCGATGTCGCCGTGGAAGGCGCCGTACGGCCCCGGCGCCGCCGCGCGTGCGCCCTCCGCCGCAACCAGTGCGGCGATGAGGGATCCGGCTGCCTCGGCATCCGCTGTCTGACGATCCAGCTCGGCGGCGTAGAAGTCGCTCACGGCTGACTCCCCGTGCACACGCGCGACGAACGCGGCGACGACTGCGCGCTCGACCAGGGAGACGTCGGAGTCGTCCGTGGGACGGAACAGCGCATCGTAGCTGCCCTGGGCGTGCTGGCGCGCTTCGGGGCGGCGCGCCCGAAGCTGGTCGAGGCGGTCGCCCGGCTCGATGCCGACGAGCGTGTCTATGACGTCGGTGGTGGGCATCCGGATGCTCCTGTCTGATGGGGTCGGGATGAGGGGGATCAGGCGGCCGAGACGCCCAGGTAGGCCTCGCGGATGCGGGGATCGGCGAGCAGCTCGGCTGCGGTGCCCTGCATCCGCACCTCGCCGTTGACGAGCACGTACCCGCGATGCGCGATCGACAGTGCGAGCTCGGCGGCCTGCTCGACCATGAACACCGCGATGCCGAGCTCCCGGTTCATGCGCTGGATGGCGTCCAGCACCTGGTCGACGATGATGGGTGCGAGCCCCATGGTCGGCTCATCCATGCAGATGAGCTTCGGGCGCGACATCAGGGCGCGGGCGAATGCGAGCATCTGCTGCTCCCCGCCGGACAGCGTCCCCGCGGCCTGACGCCGACGCTCGGCGAGACGGGGGAACAGCTGGAACTGCGCGTCCAGATCCTCGCGAAGCGCGCGGGTCGAGCCGCGTCGCGTGTGCGCGCCGACGAGGAGGTTGTCCTCCACGGTCATCTCCGGGAACACCCGACGCGCCTCGGGAACGCTCGCGATGCCGCCTCGGATGACGTCGGCCGTCGAGTCGTTCAGGATGCTGCGCCCGTCGAACAGGATCTCACCGGCAGTCGGTTTCACCAGGCGCAGGATCGTCTTCATCGTCGTCGACTTGCCGCACGCGTTCCCGCCGAGCAGCGAGACGATCTCGCCCTGCCCGATCGAATAGCTCACGTTCTGCAGGGCCTTGAACTCGCCGTAGTGCACATCCACACCGCGCACGTCCAGCAGCGGCTCAGTCATGAGGTCTCCTCCCCCGCATCCGCGGCTCGATCGGCGGCGGTCCGCCCGCGGCGGCTGCCGAGGTACGCCGCGATCACACGCTCGTCGTTCTGCACCTCGGCCGGCGTCCCGTCGGCGATGATCACGCCGCCGTCCATGACGACCACGCGATCCGAGACGGTCATGACGAGGTCGAGCTTGTGCTCGACGAGGATCATCGTCTGCCCCTGGGCCTTCAGCTCCAGGAGCTGATGCATGACCTCGGCGGTCTCGGCGGTGTTCATGCCGGCGGTCGGCTCGTCCAGGAGCAGCAGGCCCGGCTCGGAGGCGAGCGCCCGGGCGATCTCCGTGCGTCGCCGGTTCGCGTACGACAGGGTCCAGGCGGCGTGGTCGCGGCGCGGTCCGAGGCGGGTCGCGAAGCGGGCGAGCTGGGCTCCGACCCGCTCCTCCATGGCCGCCTGCTCCCGGCGCAGCGCGGGGCTGCCCACGACCGCGGCCAGGGTCTCGGCGACGAGCGCGACCCAGCGCAGCACGGGGATGCCGCGCAGTCCGGGCAGGGGCGATGCGGCGCGGACCAGGGGCACCTGGCCGACGAGCACGTTCTCGGCGACCGTGGCGTTCGCGAACACCCGACCGTTCTGGAACGTGCGCCGGATGCCGCGACGCGCCACCACGTCGGCGCTGCGCCCGGTGACGTCTTCGCCGCGGTAGCGGACGGTGCCGCCATCGGGGCGGAGCTCGCCGGTGAGGAGGTTGATGGTGGTCGTCTTGCCCGAGCCGTTCGGGCCGATGATGCTGACCACTTCGCCCTCGTCGACGTGGAAGTCCGTTCCGCCGACGGCGCGCACCGCGCCGAAGGAGCGGCTGAGTCCCCGCACCTCGAGCACGCGCGTCATGAGCGGGCCTCCTTCGTCGCGGGGGACAGTGTGCCCGCGAGCACGGGCACCTCGCCGGTCGGCGGGTCCTGGTGCTCGGATCGGTCCGGCGCACCGCGCAGGCGGCGCCACAGCGCAGCGAACGGCAGCGGGTGCGTCCACAGCCCCTGAGGCCGGAAGCGGACGAGCAGGAGCAGCACGATGCCGTAGACGAGCAGCCGGGTCTCAGACGCCGCACGGAACAGCTCGAGCCCGCCCACCATGATCACCGAGCCGAGGATCGCCCCGAACGGGCGGAGCATGCTGCCGAGCACGGCGATGATCACGATCTGGAAGGAGAGGTTCGGGCTGAAGATCTTGGGGTCGAGGAATCCGAACTCGGCCGACCAGAACGCGCCCGCGACGCCCGCGATGAACCCGCCGATCCCGAACGCGAGCGAGGTGTACTGCGGTGTCGCGATGCCGGCCGAGCGGGCGGCGACCTCGTCATCCCGTGTCGCACGCCAGTACCGGCCGAGGTGAGAACGGTCCAGCCGGTGCACGAGCAGGACCAGCAGGAGCAGCATCCCGAGTCCCAGCGCGTACAGCTCGGTCGGGCTGCTGAGCTGGATGCCGAACACGTCCGGGAGCGGGATCAGCGAGAAGCCGCTGCCGCCGCCCGTGATGGGGGCGGCCACGAGGATCAACGCGGAGATGGCAGCGCCGGTCGCCAGCGTCGCGATGGCCGGGTAGTGCCCGGAGAGCCGCCACGACGGTGCCGCCAGCAGCGTGACCAGCACCGCCGCGAACAGACCGGCGACGAGCGCGGACGGCAGGAACGACCAGCCCAGGTTCTTGGTCAGCAGCGCCGCGCAGTACGCGCCGAGCGCGACCGGGCCCGCCTGCCCGAGCGAGAGCTGCCCGGCAGCGCCGCCGATCACCGTCATCGACAGGGCGATCATGGCGAATGCGAGCACCTGCACGCCGACCTGCGAGGCGTAGCCGTCGAGCAGCCCGGGGATCGCGGGGATCACCGACAGCACGATGAGCACCGCGACCTGCCAGCGTCGCATCGCAAGCGGCTTCGCCTGCGCGAAGAACGTGCCGGTGAGCGGCTCGCGGGCGACGGTGCGCGCACCGAACAGACCCTGCGGCCGGATCCACAGCACGAGCAGCAGCACGCCGAACGTGATCAGCGAGCGCGCGGGATCTCCCCACATGCCGACGCCGAACGACTCCAGCACGCCCAGCAGCAGCCCGCCGACGACGGCTCCGACGAGCGATCCGAGCCCGCCGAGGGTCGCCGCGGCGATTCCGGCGAGACCGGCCTGGAACCCCTGCGTCGGCGCGATCGTGGTGAAGTAGGCGGCGACCAGTACGCCGGCGAGTCCCCCGAGGCCCGAGGCGACCATGAAGGCGAGGGACTGCACCCGGGCGACCGGCACACCCATCTGCGCCGCGGCCTCCCTGTCCTGCGCGGTGGCGCGCACTGCGCGACCGATCTTCGTGTACCGCAGGCCGAGCGCGAGCACGACCATCAGCGTGAGCGTCGTTCCGAGGATGATCAAATCGATGATGCCGAACGAGACGCCGGCGACGGTGAACGACACCTCGGGCAGACCGGTGTCGAACGGCCGCACCTGCGGGCCGAAGATCGTCTGGGTGAGGTTGTCGAGCACGATCATCACGGCGATGGTCGACAGCACGGCCGCGATGGGCGCTCTGCCTGCGAAGGGGCGCACTGCGACGAGGTTGATGAGATATCCGATCGCCGCCGTGACGAGGACCGCGGCGAGCGCCCCCAGCCACAGCGGCAGTCCGAGTGCGGAGGTGACGAACCAGCCCACCATCGCTCCGATGGCGAACAGCGAACCGTGCGCGAAGTTGACGACGTTCGCCACGCCGATCACCAACGACAGTCCGAGCGCGACCAGCGCATAGGCGTTGCCGTTGATGAGGCCGGCCAAGAAGAGATCGAGCACAGGACTTCCTTCGAGCAGTGGGGTTCGAGCGGAGCCTCCGGTGCCTACTCCGCGGCGAGCGTGAACTCCCCGTCCGTGACGGTCAGCCAGGAGAACGGCGGCGCCGCGACGCGACGGTCCTCCGCGTATGCGAACGGTCCGTAGATGATCGAGGGGATCTCCTCGCCGTCGCGCAGGGCATCACGGATGCCGGCGCGATCGAGCTTCTTCGCGTGCTCGGCGGCCCAGGCCAGCTGCTTCAGTCCGTCGTAGGCGTACGCGGCGAACAGGTTGGGCTTGTGACCGAACTTCTCCGCGTAGGAGGTGACGAACTTCTGCACGTCGGGTTCCGTCGAGCCGTCGTAGAAGCTGGTGTCCACGACGAAGCCCTCGGCGGCGGGGCCCGCCAGCTCGAGGAACTCCTGCGAGTAGTTGGATCCGACGCCGATGAACGGCACGTCGGTGAGGCCCACCTTCTGCGCCTGCTTCACGAGCAGCGCGGTGGTCGAGTAGTAGGTGTAGAAGATCACGACATCCGGCTTCGCGTCGCGCGCCTTGAGGAGCTGCGGCTTGAAGTCGGTGGATGCCTCCTCCACCGGAGCCTGGAAGACGATCTCGTCGCCGTTCTTCTTCGCCTCAGCCTTGAGGATCTCGAGTGCGGTGTTGCCCCAGTCGGTGTTCAGGTTGAATATCGCGATCTTCGAACCCTGCTCGTGCGCGGCGTCCTCGATCTCGACGGCCTCCGCCTCCTGCGTGATGCTGGGGCTGAAGATGTAGTCGCCGGTGGTGGTGAAATCGGGGTGCGAGTTCGTGATGCCCAGCTGCAGCACGCCGCCGCGCTGGTACAGGGGGCTCGCGACCATGGACGTCGCCGAGGAGAAGTCGCCGATCACGGCGAGCACCGAGTCGTCCGACACGAATCGCTGCGCGATGGTGGTCGCCTGGCTGGCCTCGCCCTGGCTGTCCTGGAAGTCGAGCTCGATGGGCCGGCCGTTCACACCGCCGGCATCGTTGATCTCGTCGAGGGCGATCTCGAAGCCCTCCTGCCAGTTCTTGCCGTACTCGGCCTGGTTCCCCGTCAGGGGCCCCGACACACCGAAGACGATCGGAGACGAGTCGTCCCCCGCACCGGCCGCACCGGCATCTGCGGGCGCGCACGCGGTGACCGCCAGCGCGACTGCGGTCAGTGCTGCCAGTCCGACGAACCTGAACGTCTTGTGCATGAAATGCTCCCGGGTACGTGTATCGGCGCGGTCCGCGCCCGGCTCCATGTTTCCCCTTTCCGGGGGTCGGTCGGCATCCGCCCGTAACACGGCTTCATACGCGGGGCGTCGAGAGCCGCGTTCGCGGCGACGACGATATACCTGTAGGTATGCTCTCCCCCGATCGTGCCGTGCTCGTCATCGTGGGCGCGGGGCCGCGTGGTGTCTCGCTCCTGGAGCGCATCGGCGCGAGCGCGGCGGAGTTCGAGGGCGTCGGCGAGCTCGTGGTGCACCTCATCGACGACACCGAGATCGGCGCGGGTCGCGTCTGGCGCACGGATCAGACGCGGGAGCTGTGCATGAACACGCTCGCCGCCGCCGTGACGCTGTTCACCGACGAGGCGAGCACTGTGGCGGGGCCGGTCCGCCCGGGGCCGAATCTGTACGAGTGGTGCCTGCTGGTGCGCGACGGCGGGGACAGCCCGGATGTCGCGGAGTCGTTCCGCGCGGAGCTGGCAGACCTTCGTCCGGAGTCGCATCCCAGCCGCGCTCTGTACGGCGAGTACATCCGCTGGTGCCTGGCGCACGCACTCGCTTCCCTGCCGCCGACGATCACCGTCGTCCCGCACCTGGCACGGGTGGTGGGAATCCGCGAGCAGGACGGCGCGGATGCGGTCATCCTCGGCGACGGCACGACGCTCATCGCGGATGCCGTGATCGCCGCGACCGGGTGGATGCCGCGCGGCGACACCGCTGAGGAGCAGCGCCTGCTGCGCGCGACCGCGGCGGATCCCGCACTGATCTGGGTGCGCCCGGACAATCCGGTCGAGCAGCAGCTGGATCGGATCCCCGACCGCGCGCCGGTGATCGTGCGCGGGCTCGGCATGGGTTTCTTCGACGCCATGGCCCTCCTCACC
Source organism: Microbacterium sp. W4I4 (assembly GCF_030816235.1). Lineage (NCBI taxonomy): Bacteria > Bacillati > Actinomycetota > Actinomycetes > Micrococcales > Microbacteriaceae > Microbacterium > Microbacterium sp. W4I4. The sequence continues at coordinate 143,909 of NZ_JAUSXT010000001.1, read as the reverse complement.
ATCGGCCGCGGCGGGCGCTTCATCGCCGACGTCGACGCGCCGGGCGGCCTGCGCTACGACGCCTCTGGGCGGGAACCGGTGCTGCACGTCACCTCGCACCGCGGGCTGCCGTATCGGGCGAAGAGCCTGTACGGGTCGTTGCCGCCCGCCTCGCCGCAGCGCCTGCTCCGCGCGGTCGACTGGGCGACGGTGCCCCGCCCCATCGACTTCGACCGTCGGATCTGGCCGCTCGTCATCAAGGACGCCTTCCTGGCGTATTACGAGACGCTGCACCGCATCCGGCCGGATGCCGTGACCGTCACCTGGGAGCAGGCGCAGCGGACCATCACGGAGGCCGCCGTGCCGCCGGATGGGCCGCTGGATGCGGTGGTCAGGGCCGTGCAGCAGGTGGCGGACCTCGTGGTCGCCGATCCGGACGATCGGTTCCCACTCGCGGAACTGCTGTTCCCCGCTCCTCGGGTCTTCCCGACCCCGGACGCATTCGACGCATGGGTGCGGGAGTTCGTGGCATCCGATCTGGCGGAAGCGGAGCGCGGCGCGGACAGTCCGCTGAAGGCGGGGCTGTGGTCGCTCGGCTCCGCGCGTCAGCCGACGAGCCTGATCGGGTCGTTCGGCGGATTCGATGCGGAGTCGCGCGCGAGCGGATTCCGGCTGCTGCACGCGTTCGGCGGCACGGTCGGGTCGGGTCCGCCCGCGTTCCGCAATCGTCAGCTGCTGGCGCTGATCGAGGCTGGGCTGGTCCGGTTCCTCGGCCCCGCGGCCACCGTGGCCGTCGAAGACGGCGCGTTCCAGGCCGGGTCCCCGACGGTGCGGGGCTCGAAGGTCACCGCGAAAGCGCTACTGGACGCGTGGATGCACTTCCACGACGTCGACGACAGCGCCGACCCGCTGACGCGGTCGTTGACGGATGCCGGGAGGGCGCGCGCCTTCCGCATCCCCACGCGCGAGGGTGGAACCGCCGCCACCGGCGGATTCGACGTCGATCCCGCCAGTGGGCGCCTCATCCACCGTGATGGGAGCATCGACGCGCGCGTGCACATCGCCGGCATCCCGATCGACGAGACGATGCACGACGCGATCATCAGCCCGATGCCGCGCACCGACCCGACCATGCTGCGTGAGACCGACCGTGTGGCGCGCAGCGCGCTCGACGTGCTGCAGTGCGCCCGGCGCAATTCCCCCAGGAGGATTCCCGCATGACCGCACTCACCGAAACGCGCCCTCCCGAGGCGCAGCGTCCCGTCGCTCTCGTCACCGGCGCGTCCGGCGGCATGGGGTCCGAGATCGTCCGGGCGCTGTCCTCGACGCACACCGTGATCGCCGTCGGGCGCGACGGGCAGGCGCTCGCGTCGCTGAACGCCGAGACCGGATGCACGACCGCACCCGTCGATCTCGCGGATCCGTCCGCGATCGCCGGCCTCGCGGCGGGACTGACGCGACTGGACGTGCTCGTGCACGCGGCGGCCATCGCCCGCCCGCTGTCCGTCGAGAATGCCACTGTGGCTGACTGGCGCGCGCATTTCGACGTCGACGTCGTCGCGCCCGCGGAGTTGACCCGTCTGACGCTGCCTCTGCTGCGCACCGCGCAGGGAACGGTCGTCTTCGTGGGGTCCGGTGCGAGCACCCGCCCCGTGGCGGGGTCCGCCGTCTACACCGCCGCCAAGCACGCCCTTCGCGGGCTGGCCGATGTGCTGCGCATCGATGAGGAGCCGTATCGCATCCGGGTCGTGACGATCGCGCCCGGTCAGACGGACACCCGGATGCTGCGGGCGATGCTGCCCGCGGATGCCTATGACTCGGAGCGGTACATCCGTCCTCAATCCATCGCGGAGGTCGTGAGGTTCGTGGTCGACGCGCCCGCCGACGTGCACCTCACCGACATCGCCGTGCGTCCGCGCCAGGAGATCGCCCGACTCTGAGCCGGCAGCGCCCGGGACCGAGCCGTGGACGCCCGCTGCGCGTCATCCGAGTGTCGATTCGCCCGGAGACGCGGAACGGGCCGCCGCCCGAAGGCGACGACCCGTTCCTGCTGCAGTGATGCTTACGCGTTGCCGCCCGAGAGCTTCTCGCGCAGAGCCGCGAGAGCCTCGTCGTCGGCAAGGGTGCCTGCACCCGAGTCGCTGGTGAACGACTGCGCCGCAGCGAAATCGTCTCCGGCAGCGGCCTCGGCCTCGGCGGCCTTGGCGACAGCGAGCTTGTGAGCCTCCCAGCGAGCCTGAGCAGCGGCGTACTCCTGCTCCCATGCCTCGCGCTGAGTGTCGAAGCCTTCCTTCCAGACACCGGTCTCGGCGTCGAAGCCCTCCGGGTACTTGTACTCGCCGTTCTCGTCGTACTCGGCGAGCATGCCGTACAGTGCCGGGTCGAACTCGGTGCCGTTGGGGTCGACCGCCTCGTTGGCCTGCTTGAGCGACAGCGAGATGCGGCGACGCTCGAGGTCGATGTCGATGACCTTGACGAAGACCTCTTCGCCCACCGAGACGACCTGCTCGGCCAGCTCGACGTGCTTGCTGGAGAGCTCCGAGATGTGCACGAGGCCCTCGATGCCGTCTGCGACGCGCACGAACGCACCGAACGGGACGAGCTTGGTGACCTTGCCCGCTGCGATCTGGCCGATCGCGTGCGTACGGGCGAAGACCTGCCACGGGTCCTCCTGCGTCGCCTTCAGCGACAGGGAGACGCGCTCGCGGTCCAGGTCCACCTCGAGGATCTCGACGGTGACCTCCTGGCCGACCTCGACGACCTCGCTGGCGTGCTCGATGTGCTTCCAGGACAGCTCGGAGACGTGCACGAGGCCGTCCACGCCGCCCAGGTCGACGAACGCACCGAAGTTGACGATCGAGGAGACCTGGCCCTTGCGGACCTGGCCCTTGTGCAGGTTGTTGAGGAAGTTCGAGCGCGACTCCGACTGCGTCTGCTCGAGCAGCGCGCGGCGGCTCAGGACGACGTTGTTGCGGTTCTTGTCCAGCTCGAGGATCTTCGCCTCGATCTCCTGACCCAGGTAGGGGGTGAGGTCGCGGACACGACGCAGCTCGATGAGCGAGGCGGGCAGGAAGCCGCGCAGGCCGATGTCGACGATGAGACCGCCCTTGACGACCTCGATGACGGTGCCGGTGACGACGCCGTCGTTCTCCTTGATCTTCTCGACGTCTCCCCAGGCGCGCTCGTACTGCGCACGCTTCTTGGAGAGGATCAGACGGCCTTCCTTGTCCTCCTTCTGGAGAACGAGTGCCTCGACCAGGTCACCGACGGCGACGACCTCGTTGGGGTCCACGTCGTGCTTGATGGAGAGCTCACGCGAGGGGATGACGCCCTCGGTCTTGTATCCGACGTCGAGCAGAACCTCATCGCGGTCGATCTTGACGATCGTGCCCTCGATGATGTCGCCGTCGTTGAAGAACTTCAGGGTCTTCTCGACCGCGGCCAGGAAGTCCTCAGCAGATCCGATGTCGTTGATCGCGACCTGCTTGGTGGCCGGGGCGGTCGTTGCGCTAGTCATGTAGTGGGTTGTCCTTGTAAATGGAAGCTCAGGCCTCGGCTGCCGGCATGCCGGGATGTGCCGAGGCGAATGGATTGGAATGCGATGTCACGAAGGCATGCGGATGCTCGCCCAGAAGTGACACTTCAGATTATCAGATTCCGCCGCCCATCGGGACTCCGATGCCGCCGTCCCGCTTTCGATGTCTAGGCTGAGCCCGTGACCGAACGTCTGATGCTGCTCGACACCGCCAGCCTCTACTTCCGCGCCTTCTACGGAGTGCCCGACAAGGTGAAGGCTCCGGACGGATCCTCCGTGAACGCGGTGCGCGGTCTGCTCGACATCATCGCCAAGCTCGTCACGCTGTACCAGCCGACCGAGATCATCGCCTGTTGGGACGACGACTGGCGCCCGCAGTGGCGCGTGGACCTCATCCCCAGCTACAAGGCGCATCGCGTGGTCGAAGAGGTGGAGAGCGGGCCGGATGTCGAAGAGACCCCTGATCCCCTCGCGCAGCAGATCCCGCTGATCCGCGCGGCGCTCGGCGCCGTCGGCATCCCGATCATCGGCGTGGCCGAGCACGAGGCCGACGACGTCATCGGCACCCTCGCCACGAAGGCCACCCTTCCCGTGGACATCGTCACCGGCGACCGGGACCTGTTCCAGCTCGTGGACGATGCGCGCGACGTGCGCCTCATCTACACCGCGCGCGGCATGAGCAACCTGGAGATGGTGACGGATGCGACGCTCGTCGCCAAGTACGGCGTGCTGCCCGCGCAGTACGCCGACTTCGCCACCCTGCGCGGCGACGCCTCCGACGGGCTGCCCGGAGTGAAGGGCGTGGGCGAGAAGTCCGCGGCGACGCTGCTGCTGGCGCACGGCGATCTGGACGGCATCCGGCAGGCGGCCGCGAGCGGACAGCTCAGCGCGGCGGCATCCGCCCGCTTCGCCGAAGCTTCTGATTATCTGGACGTCGCACCCACCGTGGTCCGCGTCGCGACGGATCTCGACATCACTGCGCCGGGCACGCGGGTGCGCGCGCTGGACCCGGCCGAAGCGGATGCCGCGGGCGCGCTCGCCGAGAAGTGGAACCTCGGCTCCTCCATGACGCGGGCGCTCGCAGCGCTGGCATCCGTCGCCTGATCAGTCCTTCGCCCACGCGCGCAGGCGGTCCGTCCCCCAGGTGGTGACGATCCGGTCCGCGGGCACGCCGGCGGCTTCTGCTCTCACCGCGCCATGGTCGAGCAGGGAGAGCTGACCGGGCGCGTGCGCGTCGGAGTCGATGGAGAACAGGCATCCCTCCTCCAGAGCGATCGCGATGAGATCGTCGGGCGGATCCTGTCGCTCGGGCCGGGAGTTGATCTCCACCGCGACGCCGTTCTCGGCGCAGGCCGCGAAGACGACTCGGGCGTCGAACTCGGATGCCGGTCGCGTGCCCCGCTCCCCCTGCACGAGTCGCCCCGTGCAGTGACCGAGGACATTCACGTGCGGATCCGACACCGCGGCGATCATCCGCCTCGTCATCGGCGCCGAGTCCATCCGCAGCTTGGAGTGCACGGAGGCCACCACGACGTCGAGCTCGGCGAGCAGGTCCGGATGCTGATCCAGCCCGCCGTCGTCCAGGATGTCGACCTCGATGCCGGCGAGCACCGTCAGCCCCGAACCCGACTGCGCGCGCACCAGTGGGATCTGCTCGCGCAGCCGCTCGGCGGACAGCCCCCGCGCCACGCGCAGGCGCGGCGAGTGGTCTGTGATCGCCAGGTATCCGTGGCCCAGTTCCCGCGCGGCCTGCACCATCGTCTCGATCGAAGTCGTGCCATCGGACCAGTCGGTGTGACTGTGCAGATCCCCGCGCAGCAGCGGGCGCAGTGCGGATGCCACCTCGGGCTCCACGACACCGCGCAGCTCGACCAGGTAGTCGGGCACTCGCCCCTGCTGGGCCTGCCGGATCACCTCGAACGTCGAGGAGCCGATGCCCTTCTGCTCGCGCAGGCGCGACGGGTCCCGCACGATCTGCTCCGGAAGACCGCTGAGCACGGCTGCCGCCTGCCGGAACGCCTTGGCGCGGTACCGAGAGGCGCGCTCGCGCTCCAGCAGACCGGCGATCTCCAGCAGCGCGGCGACGGCATCCATGAGAGAGCGCCGATCAGGCCCCGGTCGTGTCCTGCGTGGCGCTGATCCAGTCGTCGAGCTTGGCGACCGCGCGACCGTCGTCGATGGCCGCGCCGGCACGCTCGTACGCGACGCGCAGACGCTCGACGATGGGCTGCTGCGTGAGGGTCGCATCGTGCGAAAGCTCGTAGGAGACGATGCCGGCGGCGGCGTTCAGCAGCACGATGTCGCGCACCGCGCCCTTCTCGCCCTCCAGCGTCCTGCGCAGGATGCGCGCGTTGTGCTCGGGCGAGCCGCCGATGAGGTCGGCGAGATCGGCGAGCGGGATGCCGAGGTCTCGAGGGTCGAGGTCGTGTTCGTGGATGTCGCCGCGCACGACCTCCCAGATCCGACTGTGACCGGTCGTGGTGAGCTCGTCCAGACCGTCGTCACCGCGGAACACGAGCGCCGTGGCGCCGCGGGTGCGGAACACGCCGGTGATCAGCGGCACGCGGTCGAGACGGGCGACTCCGACCGCGTTCGCCTCGGCTCGGGCCGGGTTGCACAGCGGACCGAGGACGTTGAAGACCGTCGGCACGGCCAGCTCCGAACGCACGGCGCCGGCGTGCTTGAACCCGGGGTGGAATGCCGCAGCCCACGCGAACGTGATCCCCGTCCTGTCCAGCACGGATGCCACGCGGGCGGGGTCGAGGGAGATGTTCAGTCCGAGCGCGGCGAGCACGTCCGATGATCCCGAGGACGAACTGGCTGCGCGGTTCCCGTGCTTGACGACCGGGATGCCGGTCGCGCCGATGATGATCGCCGCCGTGGTCGACACGTTGACCGTGCCGACGCGGTCGCCGCCCGTGCCGACGATGTCGAGGACATCGGAGGACACCGGAAGGGGCACGGCGGCCTCGAGGATCGCATCGCGGAATCCCACGACCTCGTCGACGGTCTCGCCCTTCGCGCGCAGCGCCACGAGGAAGGCGGCCAGCTGAGCCTGCGTCACCTCGCCCTGCATGACCTTGCGCATGGCCCAGGTCGACTCCCACACGCTCAGATCCTGCCGATCGAGCAGCGTGAGGAGCAGATCGGGCCAGGTCGGGGAGTCCATCATGACAGCGATCCTATTGCGCGCGGGAGAGGCGCCGATGGAAGATGTCAGGACTCAGTCCGGCGAGCGTCGTCGCGCACTTCCGGCGTGACCTGCGTAATTCCCCCGGATCCCGGCGTATTCGCAGGACATTCTTAGGCGCACCTAAGTGTCCGGCCAGCGAAACGGGCCACGGTGGTGCAAGAATCGGCGCGCGGAATCGGCCATAATGGACTTGTGACCACCTCAGCGACGCATGCCCCGGCGGCAAGAACCATCAAGCGCCCCAATCCGGTCGCTGTCGGCACCATCGTGTGGCTCGGCAGCGAGGTGATGTTCTTCGCGGGACTCTTCGCGATCTACTTCACCCTTCGCAGCACCTCACCGGAGCTCTGGGCCGACCGCACCGAACTGCTCAACGTGCCCTACGCGCTCGTGAACACCCTCATCCTGGTGGCGTCCTCGTTCACCTGCCAGATGGGCGTCTTCGCCGCTGAGGACCTGCAGCCCTACCGAGTCGCGCGCGGCCAGGTGAACTCCGCCGGCCGTCGCCGCCTGTTCGGCTGGGGCATGGTCGAGTGGTTCTGGCTCACCTTCATCCTCGGCGCCATCTTCGTCAGCGGCCAGGTGTGGGAGTACGCGCAGCTGGTCGCGGAGGGCCTGCCGATCTCGGCCGACTCGTATGCCTCGGCGTTCTACATCACGACCGGATTCCACGCCCTGCACGTCACCGGCGGTCTCATCGCCTTCGTGCTCGTGATCGGCCGCGCCTACGCCGTGAAGAACTTCCGCCACAAGGAGGCGACCTCCTCGATCGTCGTGTCGTACTACTGGCACTTCGTCGACGTCGTCTGGGTGGTCCTGTTCTTCGTCATCTACTTCCTGAAATAAGAGCGGAGCGGTTTTTCGAAATGGTACGAGAGAAGAAGCACCGTTCACGCGGTCGTCGCAGTCCTTTCGCGGCCGCTGCCATCATCGGCGCGGGCCTGCTGCTCACCGGCGGTGTGTACGCGGGAGCATCCGCCGCGATGGCCTCCACGACGGACACGCAGACCTCCGCGGCCGCTGAGCTGACGGCGGCGGACGGGCAGAAGCTGTTCACCGCGAACTGCGCCACCTGTCACGGCATGGACCTCCAGGGGACCAAGGAGGGCCCGAGCCTGATCGGCGTCGGCGAGCTCTCCGTGGAGTTCCAGCTGGCCACCGGCCGCATGCCGCTGCAGATGCAGGGACCGCAGGCGCCGCAGAAGAAGCCGCAGTTCACCGAGCCGCAGATCCGTGCGATGGCGGCCTACGTGCAGTCGGTCGCTCCGGGACCGGAGTACCCCGCCGGCTGGATCACCGATGGCGAGAAGGACCCCGACAACGCGTCCGACGAGGTCAGCCTCTCGCACGGCGCCGAGCTGTTCCGCATCAACTGCGCCATGTGCCACAACGTGGCCGCCGCCGGTGGAGCGCTCACCGAGGGCAAGTACGCCCCGGCTCTGACCTCGACCAGTGCGCTGCACATGTACGCGGCCATGGTCACGGGCCCGCAGAACATGCCGGTCTTCGGCGACATGAACCTCAGCACCTCGGACAAGCGCGACATCATCGCCGCTCTGGTCTTCCAGCAGAACGAGGTGCAGGTCGGCGGCTTCACGCTGGGCTCTCTGGGTCCGGTCTCTGAGGGCCTGTTCATCTGGATCTTCGGAATCGGCGCGCTCGTCGCCCTCACCGTGTGGATCACGGCGAAGTCCAACTGACGCACTTTCATCGAAGAGTTACGTACGAGGAGCACCATGGCACACGACGACGACACGCAGGCTCTTGAAAGGGCCTACCAGCCCTCCCCGGGGCTGGGCGTCGCAGTCAGCGATCCCGCACAAGACCCGGGACTGCCCCCGCACCGTCAGCGGATGACGGACAAGGATCCGAAGTCCGAGAGGGCGGCGGCGCGCACCGTCTACACGCTCTTCTACCTGTCGCTGGCCGGCAGCATCTGGGCGGTCGCTGCCTACATGCTGTTCCCCATCGAGTCCGGCTCGCTCATCGATGTCCGCTACAACAACCTGTTCATCGGCCTGGGCATCGCCCTGGCGCTGCTGAGCATCGGCATCGGCGCTATCCACTGGTCCAAGTCGCTCATGAGCGACCACGAGTTCGTCGAGTACCGCCACCCCACCCGCGGCAAGGACGCGACCCGCGAGGCGGCCGTCCAGGCGTTCGCCGAGGCCGACAAGGAGTCCGGCTTCGGACGCCGCGTCATGATCCGCAACTCGATGATCGCTGCCGTCGTGGCCTCCATCGTCCCCGGCGTGACGCTGTTCCGCGGCCTCGCTCCGTTCGCGACGCCTGAGAACCCGGAGGCGGGCGACCCCGTCACCCTGCTCAAGCACACGATGTGGAAGGCGGGCACCCGCCTGGTGCACGACCCTGAGGGCACGCCCATCCGCGCCGCCGATGTCACGCTCGGCTCCGCCGTGCACGTCATCCCCGAGGGCCTGAAGGAGCTCGGCCACGAGGGCGGACTGCTCGAGGAGAAGGCCAAGGCGATCGTCCTGCTGATGCGTCTGCGTCCCGAGCAGCTGATCGAGGCCGAGGACCGCAAGGACTGGTCGTACAACGGCATCGTCGCGTACTCCAAGGTGTGCACCCACGTCGGCTGCCCCGTCGCCCTGTACGAGCAGCAGACGCACCACCTGCTGTGCCCCTGCCACCAGTCGCAGTTCGACGTCACGGATCACGCCAAGGTCATCTTCGGACCGGCCGCCCGTCCGCTGCCGCAGCTGCCGATCGCCATCGACGACGAGGGCTACCTCGTCGCGAAGAGCGACTTCACCGAACCCGTCGGCCCGAGCTTCTGGGAGCGTCATTGAGCACCGCAACTCTTCACGAGGACACCAAGCCCGCAGAGGCGAGGGAGAAGCCGCTCGGCGGCCGCTTCCTCGGCGCCACGGCCAACTACATCGACGAGCGCACCAGCCTCTCGGGCTTCGTCAAGGAGCTCGGTCGGAAGATCTTCCCTGACCACTGGTCGTTCATGCTCGGCGAGATCGCGCTGTGGAGCTTCGTCGTCGTCTTCCTGTCCGGAACGTTCCTGACGTTCTTCTTCCAGGCATCGATGGTGCCCACGCACTACACGGGCGCCTATGAGCCGATGCGCGGCATCGAGATGTCGGCGGCTCTCGAGTCGACCCTGCACATCTCCTTCGACCTGCGCGGTGGTCTCCTGGTCCGCCAGATCCATCACTGGGCCGCTCTGGTGTTCGTCGCCGGCATCGGCATCCACATGCTCCGCGTGTACTTCACCGGCGCGTTCCGCAAGCCGCGTGAGCTGAACTGGGTGATCGGCTACGTCCTGTTCATCCTGGCTCTGGCCGAGGGCTTCACCGGCTACTCGCTGCCCGATGACCTGCTCTCGGGCAACGGCCTGCGCATCATCGACGGCATGGTCAAGGGAATCCCGCTGATCGGCACGTGGACGTCGTTCATCATCTTCGGCGGCGAGTTCCCCGGCAGCGACATCGTCGGACGCCTGTACACCCTGCACATCCTGCTGCTCCCACTGCTGGTGATCGCCCTGATCGTGCTGCATCTGATGCTGATGGTCATCAACAAGCACACGCAGTTCGCGGGCCCCGGCCGCACGAACAGCAACGTAGTCGGCTACCCGATGATGCCGGTGTACATGTCGAAGATGGGCGGCTTCCTGTTCATCACCTTCGGCACGATCGTCCTCATCGCGACGTTCTTCCAGATCAACCCGATCTGGAACTACGGGCCGTACGACCCGTCCCCGGTTTCCGCGGGTACGCAGCCCGACTGGTACATCGGATTCGCGGACGGCGCGCTGCGTCTGGCTCCCCCGCACCTGGATGTGCAGCTGGGTCAGTTCACGCTCTCGCTGGGCATCCTGATCCCGGTCGCCGTGCTCGGACTGTTCATCGTCGTGGTCGCCCTGTACCCCTTCATCGAGGCCTGGGTGACCGGAGACAAGCGCGAGCACCACATCGCCGACCGTCCGCGCAACGCCGCCACTCGCACGGCCATCGGCGTCGCCGGCGTGGTCTTCTACGCCGTCATGTGGGCTGCCGCCTCGTCGGACCTCATCGCGACGCACTTCATGCTGACGATGGAGGGCGTGATCCACACCCTTCAGGCGCTGCTGTTCGTCGGACCGGTGCTCGGATACTTCATCACCAAGCGCATCTGCATCGCGCTGCAGAAGAAGGACCGCGAGATCGTGCTGCACGGCTACGAGTCGGGCCGCATCGTGCGCCTTCCCGGTGGCGAGTTCATCGAGGTGCACCAGCCCGTCGACGTGTACGACCGCTGGAAGCTCGTCGACTACGAGACCTACCAGCCGCTGGTCGTGCGCCCGAACGCCAAGGGCCGCATCCCGTGGCACGAGAACCTGCGCTCGTCTCTCTCGCGCTGGTTCTTCGAAGATCGCCTGCAGCCTCTCACCCAGGCGCAGATCGAGGAGGCCGACGCGCACCAGCAGCACACGCTGGCGCACGACGCCGAGATCGAGACCGCGGAGATCCTCGAGTCGCACGCACGTGCCGGGGTGACCTCCGAGGACCAGCTCGCTCCGGTCGACGAGACCGTCGGCGAGACCCCGAACACGCCGAGCTCCGTGATCGCTCAGGAGCCGGCGGACAAGCGCAAGAAGAAGTCGAAGGACGGCGAGTAACACCGCCACTCCCCCGGCTGAGGGCCCCGTCTGCTGCAGACGGGGCCCTCAGTCTTCTCGACGGGATCGGTACGCTGGGAACCGTGTCCTTCCGTACTCGCCCCGCACGCGCCGCGGATGCGTCGCACATCGAGGAGATCGAGAGCGCAGCCGACCGTCTTCTCGTCGACAGGTTCCGCTCGTCGCATTGGCCGGCACCGGATGCCGCCTCGGAGCGCTTCGTCACGCCTGGCTTCCTGCTGGTCGCCGAGTCGAGCGGCACGATAGCCGGCTTCGTGCATGTCCTGGAGCTCGACGGGCATGCCCATCTCGAGCAGGTGTCCGTCCTCCCTCGGTTCGCTCGACGCGGGATGGGCCGGATGCTCGTGCAGGCGGCGATGTCCTCGGCCGCGGAACGCGGCCACACGGAGATGACCCTGCGCACGTATGCCGACGTGCCCTGGAACGCGCCCTTCTACGCATCGTGCGGCTTCACCGAGACGGCGCCGGAGACCGAGGCGCTTCGCCGTCTCATCGAGGTGGAGGAGCGCCTGGGCCTGTTCGAGCACGGCCGGCGGATCCAGATGACGGCATCGCTTGCGTCCGGGCCGTCATCTGCGTCACCCGCCGCAGACGGCGGCGTAGCCTGAGACCCATGGACCGCACCGCCTACTTCGCAGCCAAGCTCGCCCATGAGACCGATGCGAGCGACCTGTACGCCGCCCTGAAGGCCGGAGAGACCGTGACCGTCGTCGACGTCCGCTCCGACGAGGCATGGGCACAGGGACGCATCTCCGGGGCCGTGCACATGCACTACCGGGAGATCGCGGACCGCGCGCCGGTGGAGATCCCCGCCGGCTCAGAGGTGGTGGTCTACTGCTGGAGCCCGGGATGCAATGCCGGGGCCAAGGGCGCCCTGGAGTTCGCGAAGCTCGGCTACGCGGTGCGAGAGCTCATCGGCGGCTTCGAGTACTGGGCGCGCGAGGGCTACCCCGTCGAGGACCACGACGGCGTGCACCGCCGTCCGATCGACCCGCTGGTGGGCATCCCCCACGTTCGCACGCGTCCCTGACCTGAGGGCACGAAGAAGGCCCCGGAGCTGATGCTCCGGGGCCTTCTCTGGATCAGACGATCAGCGGGCGAAGTGTCCGCGGTAGTACTCGTACACCCAGCCGACGATGGCGACGATGAAGATCGCCAGTCCGATCGGAAGCAGGAAGTGACCGACTGCGAGCCCGAGAAGGAACACCATGGCGGAACCGGCGAGAATGATCGGCCACCAGGACCAGGGGCTGAACTCACCGAGCTCAGGATCCCCGTCGTCGATGTCGGCGGTCAGGACGTCCTCGGGCAGCTCTCCACCCTGCGCGCGGTACGTCTTGCGAAGGTACACGCCGATCATGGCGCTCATGAAGGCGCCGAACAGCAGTGCGACCGTGCCCACCCACTCCACGTATCCGTGGAACGGGTCCAAGAGGTTCCACACCGTGTACGCCGCCGCGGTGATCAGGAAGAAGCCCGTGAGGATCCACCAGAGGATGATATTGCTGCGCATGGCTTACTTCGCCTCTCCGGCTGCGGCGCCGGCTGGTGCTGCCACCGGGTGCTCGGCTGCCTCGGGGTGGTTCAGGTCGAAGGCCGGACGCTCGCTGCGGATGCGCGGGATCGACGTGAAGTTGTGACGCGGCGGCGGGCAGGAGGTCGCCCACTCGAGCGATGCCCCGTAGCCCCACGGGTCGTCGACGGTGACCTTCGGCGCCTTGCGCGCGGTGATCCAGACGTTCAGGAAGAACGGCAGCATCGATGCACCCAGGATGATGGCGCCGATGGTGGAGACCTGGTTGCCCCACTCCCAGTTGTCGTACGTCGAATAGTCGGCGTAACGACGCGGCATGCCGTCGACACCCAGCCAGTGCTGGACGAGGAAGGTCATGTGGAAGCCGATGAACAGCATCCAGAAGTGGATGTAGCCCAGACGCTCGTTGAGCATCCGTCCCGTCCACTTCGGCCACCAGAAGTAGAAGCCCGCGAACATCGCGAAGACCACGGTGCCGAAGACGACGTAGTGGAAGTGCGCCACGACGAAGTAGGTGTCGCTGATGTGGAAGTCCAGCGGCGGGGCTGCCAGGATCACACCGGTGAGACCACCGAACACGAACGAGACGAGGAAGCCGAGCGAGAACACCATCGGCGTCTCGAACGTGATCGAGCCTCGCCACATCGTGCCGATCCAGTTGAAGATCTTCACACCCGTCGGAACCGCGATGAGCATCGTCATCAGCGCGAAGAAGGGCAGCAGGACTCCGCCGGTGACGTACATGTGGTGAGCCCACACAGAGACCGACAGCGCCGCGATGGAGATCGTGGCGTACACGAGGGTCTTGTACCCGAAGATCGGCTTGCGGCTGAAGACCGGGAAGATCTCCGACACGATGCCGAAGAACGGCAGCGCGATGATGTACACCTCGGGGTGGCCGAAGAACCAGAACAGGTGCTGCCAGAGGAGCACACCGCCGTTGGCCGCGTCGTAGACGTGAGCGCCGAGGACGCGGTCCGCTGCTGCGGCCAGGATGGCCGCGGCCAGAACCGGGAACGCCATCAGGATCAGCAGGCTGGTGATCAGCGTGTTCCACGAGAAGATCGGCATCCGCCACATGGTCATGCCGGGTGCGCGCATCGTGATGACCGTGGTGATGAAGTTCACCGCACCCAGGATCGTCCCGAAGCCGGACATGCCCAGTCCGAGCATCCAGAGGTTTCCACCGACACCCGGGGAGAACGTCGCGTTGGCCAGCGGCTGGTAGGCGAACCACCCGAACGCCGCCGCACCCTGCGGGGTGAGGAAGCCTGCGACGGCCATGATCGAGCCGAAAGTGAAGAGCCAGAACGCGAACGCGTTCAGTCGCGGGAACGCGACGTCAGGAGCACCGAGCTGAAGCGGCAGGATCGCATTGGCGAAGCCGGCGAACAGCGGCGTCGCGAACATCAGCAGCATGATCGTGCCGTGCATCGTGAAGAGCTGGTTGTACTGCTCCTTGGTCGGCACGATCTGCATGCCGGGCGCGAACAGCTCCGCGCGGATGATGAGCGCCATCACGCCACCGAGAAGGAAGAACAGCACCGAGGCGATCAGATACATGTACCCGATCGTCTTGTGGTCGGTGGAGGTGATCCACTTGACGATGATGTTGCCCTTCTGCTCCACACGGGTGGAGGTGAGAAGCGCGGCCTGACGCGGCGGGATCGTCGTCGGGCGTGCACCCTGCGTCGTGGTGGGATCTGCTGTGGTCGTCATGGCTTACTCCCCTTCCCCGGCATCGGTGCTCGCGCCGGTGCCCGGGAGATTACTGAGTCGATCGTAGGCGTCGTTGATGTCGCCCGTGTTGCCCTCGTTCTCGAGGGTCTGGAGGTAGGCGTCGTAGTCGTCCTGCGAGACCACCTTCACGTTGAACAGCATCATCGAGTGGTACTCGCCGCAGAGCTCAGCGCACTTGCCGTCGTACTCGCCGACGCGGGTCGGGGTGAACGACCAGGTGTTGTCCTTCCCGATGTACATGTCCTTCTTGTACAGGAAGTCGATGATCCAGAACGAGTGGATGACATCGCGGGACTGCAGGTGGATCGTCACGTCCTTGTCCACGGGCAGCACCAGGGTGGGGAGCTTCGCGCGATCGATGTCGCCGTTCGCGTCCGCCTCGGCCTGAACGCCCATGGTCCAGACGGCGTCGGAGTTGTCGGCCTTCTCACCGTCGTACTGGAAGTCCCAGGACCACTGCTTGGCGATGGCGGTGATCTCGACGTCGGGGTTCTTCCACTGCGTCTCGATGTCAGCCTGATCGCGGGCGGTGAAGAAGAACAGCCCCAGCACCAGCAGCAGCGGGATGACCGTGTACAGGATCTCGATCGGCATGTTGTACCGAAGCTGCACCGGAAGGCCTGTCTGCCCCGCGCGACGGCGGTACATGACGAGAGCCCAGCCCATCAGACCCCAGGTGATGATGCCGACGATCAGCAGGATGACCCAGGAGGTCACCCACAGACCGGCGACGGTCTCGGTCTGGTTCGTCGCCGCGGGGGCGCCCTCCACGAAGCCGGGGAGGAAGCCGTGGAGTTCATTGGCAGAACATCCTGCCAAGGCCACGGCTGCCGCGACTCCCAGGGGGAGTGCGGCCCAACGAAGGCGGCGTTTCGAGGGCACGATGCACCTTTCAGATCTCGGACAGGAGCACCCTAAGTCTAGGGCAACCTCACACGTGATTCATGCCAACCACGCAGGCTCGGGCGACTCAGTGGAAGCTGTCACCGCATGCGCAGCTGCCTGCCGCGTTGGGGTTGTCGATCGTGAAACCCTGCTCCGAGATGGTGTCCTTGAAGTCGATCGAGGCGCCGTCCAGGTACGGAACGCTCATGTTGTCGACGATGACCTCGACACCGTCGAAGTCGACGGTCTCATCGCCCTCGAGGAAGCGCTCGTCGAAGTAGAGCTGGTAGATCAGGCCCGAGCATCCGCCCGGCTGGACGGCGACGCGAAGACGCAGGTCGTCCCGGCCCTCCTGCTCGAGAAGGCTCTTGACCTTCTGCGCTGCGGCATCCGTCAGCGAGACGCTGTGCGCGCCGATGGCCTCTTCGGTCAGTGTGGTGTCGCTCATGTCACTCCTTGCAGAACTGCAGCACGGCCTGCTGCTCACCGCCGATTCTACCGCCGCGCACACGAATGGGGGCGGCCCCCGGTGTGCGCGGCGTCGCGCTCAGGAATCCGAGTCGCGGGCGTTCATCCGCGCCAGCAGCAGCGCCTCGGTGCGCACCGCGTTGCGGAACGTCTCCAGGTGCAGGGATTCGTTCGGGCTGTGCGCGCGGGAATGCGGGTCCTCCACGCCGGTGACCAGGATCTGCGCCGCGGGGAACTCGCGGACGAGGTCTGCGATGAACGGGATGGAGCCGCCCACGCCGAGCTCGACGGATTCCCGACCGTAGCCGTCCGTCATCGCGCCGCGTGTCATCCCGACGGCCCAGCCGGCGGTGTCGACGAGGAAGCCATCGCCCAGGTCGATGTCGCTGAACGTGAGCTCGGCGCCGAACGGGGCGTGTGCTCGCAGGTGCGCCTCCAGTGCCGCATAGGCGTCCTTCGCCTGCTGTCCCGGTGCGACACGGGCGCTGATGACCACACTGACCTCGGGGGGCAGCGTGTTGGATGCCTGGGCGACGCTGGTCGCATCGATGCCGGTGATCGTGATGGAGGGCTTGTTCCAGATGCGCCCGAGGATGTCATCGCGACCGATCGGGATCGTGCCGGCCAGCAGACCGGCTTCGTCGCGCAGTGTCGCGTCGGTGTACTCGGGGGTCTCGCCGGCTCGGCTCGTCATCCCTTCGACGACGACCGCGCCGTCGGCATCCCAGAGCGTGGCGAGCAGGGTGACCGCGGCCATCACGGCATCCGGCACCGCTCCCCCGAACATGCCGGAGTGCGAGGCGTGTTCGAGTGTGCGCACGCGCAGGGTGAACCGGGCGTTCCCTCGCAGGGAGACGGTCAGCCCGGGGGTCTCGGAGTCGAGGTTCCCGGAATCGGCGACCACGATGGCGTCGGCGCGCAGCGCTTCCGCGTTGTCGCGCAGGAAGCGGGCGAAGGAGCGGGAGCCGTACTCCTCCTCCCCCTCGATGAACAGCGCGACGCCGAGGTCGAAGTCGTCGCCGAGCACCTCGCTGACGGCACGCAGGGATGCGATGTGGGCCATGATCCCGGCCTTGTCATCTGCGGCACCGCGTCCGTACAGTCGTCCGTCGCGCACGGTGGGCTCGAACGGGGGCGTCTCCCAGAGCAGGTCGTCCCCTGGTGGCTGCACGTCGTGGTGCGCGTACAGCAGGATTGTGGGCCGCCCGTTGCGCGCGGCGCGGGTGGCGAGGACGGCGGGCTGGCCGAGCTCCTCGGTGTCGTCCACGTGCGCACGCAGCACCTGCACGTCATCGAAGACGCCGGTGTCCCGGACGAGACCGGCGATCGCGTCGGCGCTGCGCTCCAGCTGGGTCTGGTCGAATGCGGGCCAGGCGATGCCGGGGATGCGCACGAGTCCGCCGAGATCGGAGAGCGCTGCAGGAATGCCGAGGGCGACTGCCTCGAGGACGGCGGATTCGGATGCCGGCTGTGCCGACGGTGAAGTCGAGGTCATGCGAGTAATCTTAAGGCGAACCCGATTCCGAACTGAGGTCGAACGTGCCCAAGCCCACTCCCGCAGCCAACGACGACGCCCCCGAGACGCCCGCCGAGGGCAAGGGACGTCCCACGCCGACGCGCGCCGAGCGCGAGGCGGCCAACCGCCGCCCCCTCGTCGCCAACACCAAGGAGGCGCGCGCCGCGGCCAAGGCGGATCTGCAGGAGCGCCGCCAGCGCGCCCGGATCGGCATGGAGATGGGTGAGGACAAGTACCTCCCCGTCCGGGACAAGGGCCCGCAGCGCCGCTGGGTGCGCGAGTACGTGGATGCCGGCTGGCACATCTCCGAGTGGTTGATGGCCGCCATGCTGCTCGTCATCCTGCTGAACCTCGTCCCGGTGCCGAACATCCAGCTCTGGGCGATGGCCGCGCTGTGGGCGTACCTGCTGATCGCGATCCTCGACATGGTGCTGCTCAGCGCGCGCGTCAAGCGCAAGACCGCCGCGAAGTTCGGAGCCGAGCGGCGCGAGCGCGGTCTGGGCTGGTACGCCGCGATGCGGGCGCTGCAGATGCGGTTCATGCGTCTGCCGAAGCCGCAGGTCAAGCGCGGTCAGTACCCCGCCTGATCCCCGGCGGGCATCCCTGCGGGACTTCCGGCCTGCGGATGCTCAGCGCCGCCGCAGGCCGCGGTTGATCTGGCGCGCCCAGAGCGGACCGCGGTACAGGAACGCCGTGTAGCCCTGCACGAGGGTCGCGCCGCCGTCCAGCAGCCGCTGCACGTCTTCCGCCGTCTCCACGCCGCCCACGGCGATCACGCAGAAGTCGGCCGGCACGGCGGCCCTCACGACGGCGAGCACGTCGCGCGCCCGCTCCTTCAGTGGTGCGCCGGAGAGCCCTCCGGCGCCGGCGGCCTCGACGACGGCATCGTCGGTCAGCAGGCCCTCGCGCGAGATCGTCGTGTTGTGCGTGATGATGCCGGACAGCCCCTCCTCGACGGCGAGACGGGCGATGCCCGTGATCTCGTCGTCCGGCAGGTCGGGGGCGATCTTCACCAGCAGCGGAGTCGAGCCGGCGGCGTCCTTCACCGCGCGCAGCAGCGGCGCGAGGGTCTCCACCGCCTGCAGTCCGCGAAGACCGGGCGTGTTGGGTGAGGAGACGTTGACGGCGAGATAGTCGGCGAGGGGGGCGAGGCGGGTGGCGGAGGCGACGTAGTCGCCGATGGCATCCTCGACGGCGACGACACGGCTCTTGCCGATGTTCACGCCGATCACGGCGCGCGGTGCACGGCGGCGCAGCGCCGTCACCCGGCGCGCTGCGGCCTCGGCGCCGTCGTTGTTGAAACCCATCCGGTTGATCACGGCGCGGTCGGCGACCAGTCGGAACAGCCGCGGCTTCGGGTTGCCCTCCTGCGGGATGGCCGTGACCGTGCCGACCTCGATGTGCCCGAATCCGAGCGCGTCGAGTCCGCGCACGCCCACGGCGTTCTTGTCGAAGCCCGCCGCGACGCCGAAGGGCGAGGGGAAGGTCAGACCCAGCGCCCGCACGCTCTGCTCGGGCGTGGGTGCGGTGAGCGCCCGCGCCGCCCACGAGAACGGTGGCACACCGAGCACGCGGATGACCGCCATCGCGGCGTGGTGGGCGAACTCGGGATCGAGGCGCGAGAGGGCCTGGCGAAAGAGGAGGGGATACATCACTGACCAGATTAGCGGTCGGCGGATTCCGTTCCCGACTTCGCGTGGTCCGCGCGCAGCTCGCTGATCGAGCGCTCGAAGTCGTCCAGCGAGTCGAACTCCTGGTAGACGCTCGCGAAGCGCAGGTACGCGACCTCGTCCAGCTCACGGAGCGGTCCGAGGATCGCCAGACCGATCTCGTTGGTGTCCAGTTGAGACACGCCGGTCTGCCGCACGGCCTCCTCGACCTTCTGGGCGAGGACCGCCAGATCGGCATCCGTGACGGGACGTCCCTGGCAGGCCTTGCGCACGCCGGAGATCACCTTGTCGCGGCTGAACGACTCGAGCACCCCGGAACGTTTGATCACCATGAGACTCGCGGTCTCGGTCGTCGAGAAGCGTCCGCCGCACTCCGGGCACTGCCGTCGGCGACGGATCGAGAGACCGTCGTCGCTGGTGCGCGAATCGATGACGCGGGAATCCGGATGCCGGCAGAAGGGGCAGTGCATGATCGCCCAGCCTACTCGGCGACCTCCGTGCCACCTGAACGTCCGGTCTCCTGCGACGCGAACCGCGCCTGCACGGCGTCGCCGTGCGCGGGAAGGATCTCGGCGTTCGAGAGCGCGACGACCCCGGCGCGCGCACGGGCGAGGGCCGCGTGGTCGTACTGGATCACCTGCTGCGGGCGCAGGAAGGTGTAGGCACCGAGTCCTGCCGCGTAGCGGGCCTGTCCCCCGGTCGGCAGCACGTGGTTGCTGCCCGCCATGTAGTCGCCGAGGCTCACGGGCGTCTGATCTCCCACGAAGACCGCGCCGGCGCTGGTGAAGCGCTCCGCGGCATCCGCAGCATCGGTCAGGTGCAGTTCCAGGTGCTCGGGAGCGTAGGCGTTGCTGAACGCCTCGGCCATCGCCCGGTCCTCGACGAGGATGATCGCGGACTGCGGTCCGGCGAGGGCCGCCGCCACGCGTTCGGCGTGGGTGGTCGCTGACGCACGGTCTGCGACACGGGCGAGGACCCGCTCGGCGAGCTCGGGATCGTCGGTGACGAGCACGGCGGATGCCTGTTCGTCGTGCTCCGCCTGGCTGATGAGGTCCGCGGCGATGAGGTCCGCGTCGGCGTGCGCGTCGGCCACCACGAGGATCTCGGTCGCGCCGGCCTCCGAATCGGTGCCCACGACGCCGGCGACCGCGCGCTTCGCGGAGGCGACGTAGTTGTTGCCCGGCCCTGAGACGACGTCGACCGGATCCAGGCCCAGTTCCGCCACGCCGTATGCGAGCGCTCCGATGGCACCGGCGCCGCCGATCGCGTACACCTCGTCGATGCCGAGCAGTGCTGCGGCCGCGAGGATGGTGGGGTGCACCCGGCCGTCGTGGCCGGCCTGCGGCGGGGATGCGAGGGCGATGCTCGTGACGCCGGCGACCTGCGCGGGGACCACGTTCATGACGACGCTGGATGCCAGCGGCGCCTTGCCGCCGGGGATGTAGACGCCCGCGCGGGTGACCGGCTGCCAGCGCTGGGTGATGCGCGCACCGGGCTCGATCTCCGTGGTCTGCGGGGTCGGAACCTGAGCTGCGGACCCACGGCGCACGCGGTCGATCGCAGCCTGGAGCGCCGCGCTCACCTCGGGGTCGACGGATGCCGCCGCCTCCGCGAGGTGCTCGGCCGGCACCCTGATCGCGTGATCCGTCACGTGATCGAAGCGCTCCGCCTGCTCGCGCAGGGCTGTCACGCCGTGGGTGCGGACGTCGTCGACGATCTGCGTCGCCGCGGCGAGGGCCTCGGCGCGCGCCGCGGTCGCCCTGGGGACGGCCGCGAGCATGTCCGCCGGTGTGAGACGGCGGCCTCGGAGATCGATGGTGCGCACGTGTCAGCCCTTCGTGATGTCGGTGAGGTCGTGGAGGTAGCCGATGCGGCCGTCGTCATGGCGTACGACGTAGGCGCCGTCGCGGTCCTCGATGACCAGGGTCCAGGCGCTCGGGCCGATGCGGTACAGCGGCTGGCCGCGCTCGTCGAGGACATCGCGCTCCGTGCTCGCGAGGATCCAGAACGGCTGCGCGTCGGGGTCCACCGGGCGAGGGTGCTCGCTGCGGTTGCGGCGCAGCAGCGCCTCGGCCTCGCCTCGGGAGTGAGTCGTGTCGCCGGGCCCGTGGTCCTCCTCCTCGCTCGACCCGGGAACGACCGTCCCGTTCGATTCGAAGATCTCGTGGAGTGCGCCGATCGGATCGGTGTAGGAGGTGCCCTCCTGGCGTGCCTCGGAGTCCGGGGCCTCGACCAGCGGGCTCACGTCGATCACACGGGTGGCGTCGGCATCCTCGTCCTGGTCCGTGTCATCCTCCACGACCGCGGCGGCCTCCGCCTGCGGAGCAGACGCGTCGATCTCGGGACCGGAGTCCGCAGTCGGATCGAGCGTGTCGGGTTCCCCTTCGACAGAAGGTGCGGGCGCCGGCGGAGTCGGTCGAGGGCGGCGGATCACCGGGCGAACCGGATCGGCGTTGCGGTGCGCGAGAGTCTCCAGGCGCCCCTCGAAGTCCTCGCGCAGACGCGGGATCAGCGGGGCGAAGACGGTCGCCACGACCAGCGCCAGTGCGCCGATCACGGCGACGATCGGCACCCAGCCGACCAGGAAGGCTCCCAAGGAGACGCTTGCCGAAACCTGGTGCCAGAGCACCTGGGCCCAGGCCACCGCGGCTACCGATGCGGCGACGGAGGCGAACTGGTCGATGCCCAGCGACCCGACACGCCGGATACCCTCCGGTGAGAACCGGCGCAGCACGACGAGGAAGACCGCGGCGGTCGGGGCGCCGACCGTCAGGAGCCAGTCGATTCCGCTGGTCCACACGGATGCTCCTCCGCCGAAGACGGGGAAGAACGAGACGATGAACATCAGCGCCCAGGCGCCGACGATCACCAGTTCGCGAAGCGTGAAGCCGAGGATGCCGTACTCCGGTTCGACCTGGTCCTCGTAGTAGACCGCGTCGTCGTCGATGGCGGAATCGGTGTCCGCGGCGGAATCGGTGTCGGACTCGGTGTCGATGGCGGAATCGGTGGGGTCCGTGGCCGCGTCGGAATCGGCGGAGTCCGTCCGAGTCGACTCGGACGATTCGTCGGTCTTCGAGGCTTCGTCTGCCGTCGGGTCCGTGCCTCCGGTGGCGTCGCCGTCGACGCGCAACTCGGGCACGAAGCCGATGATGCTCCGCTCGGGCGCGTCGCCCGAGCCGGCGCTCGTCTGTTCGGTGCTCATCGAGCAGTCCTTTCGTCGCTGTCGCGTGTGCGCTGTCGCACGTGCACGCGAGTCCCGATACTACCGATTCGGCCGGAACGTACGGTGGGAGGTGTCGTCGCGTGAACCGGCTAGCCCAGGCAGGTGGGTCCGAGGAGCGACTTGAGGTCGCCGAACAGATCCGCCGAGACCTTCACCGGCATCGGCACCTCGAAGACCTTCGCCGATCCCCCGCGATGCACGCGCAGCAGCACTTCGGTCTCCCCCGCATGCCGACGCAGTACGTCCGCGAGATCGAGCATCACTCGTTCGGTCGCCCGCTGCTCCGCGACCAGCAGAGCGAGGGGGCCGGCGGCATCGAAGGAGCCGATGTCCGGGGCGAAAGTCGACTGGGCGTGCAGGTTCATCCCATCGTCTCGACGCGACACGCGACCCCGCACGGCCAGGATCGCGTCCTGCTGGAGAGTGTGCTGGAACTCGGTGTACGTCTTGCCCATGAACATGACGGTCACCTCGCCGTTGAAGTCCTCGACGGTGATCATGCCGTAGGGGTTGCCGCTGGCCTTCGCGACGCGGTGCTGGACGCTGGTGACCAGACCGGCGACGGTCACCTGATCGCCGTCCTGCAGGTCCTCCGAGGTGAGCAGGTCGTTGATCGAGATCGAGGCGTGCTTGGCCAGCGGCACCTCGAGGCCCGCCAGCGGGTGATCCGAGACGTACAGTCCGAGCATCTCGCGTTCGAAGGCGAGCTTGTCCTTCTTGATCCACTCGGGTCGGTCTGGCACCTTCGCCGGCGGTGCCTCCTCCGTGCCGTCGTAGAGGCTGTCGAAGTCGAATCCGATGGCGCCCTGCGCCTCGTTCCGCTTGCGATCGACGGCTGCCTCCGCGGCATCCTCATGGATCTCCATCAGGGCGCGACGCGTGTCGCCCAGCGAGTCGAATGCGCCCGCCTTGATCAGCGACTCCACGGTGCGCTTGTTGGCGACGTGCAGCGGCACCCGGTTCAGGAAGTCGTGGAACGACGTGAACGGGCCCTCGGTGCGCGAGGCGATGATCCCGTCGACCACGTTGCTACCCACGTTGCGGACCGCGCCGAGACCGAAGCGGATGTCCTCGCCGACGGCCGCGAAGAAGTTGATCGATTCCGAGACGTCCGGCGGCAGCACCTTGATGCCCATGCGGCGGCACTCGTTGAGGTAGATGGCCATCTTGTCCTTGGAGTCGCCGACGCTGGTGAGCAGCGCTGCCATGTACTCGGCCGGATAGTGCGCCTTCAGGTACGCGGTCCAGTACGAGACGAGGCCGTAGGCGGCGGAGTGCGCTTTGTTGAACGCGTAGTCCGAGAAGGGGAGCAGGATGTCCCACAGAGCCTTGACCGCTGCTTCGCCGTAGCCGCGATCGAGCATGCCCTGGTGGAAGCCCTCGTACTGCTTGTCCAGCTCGGACTTCTTCTTCTTTCCCATCGCACGGCGCAGGATGTCTGCCTGTCCGAGGCTGAACCCCGCCACCTTCTGCGCGATGGCCATGACCTGCTCCTGGTAGATGATCAGGCCATAGGAGCCGTCCAGGATGTCGCGCAGGGGTTCCTCGAGTTCGGGATGGATCGCCGAGATCTCCTGCAGGCCGTTCTTGCGCAGTGCGTAGTTCGTGTGCGAGTTCGCGCCCATCGGGCCCGGCCGGTACAGGGCGATGACGGCGGAGATGTCCTCGAAGTTGTCCGGCTTCATCAGGCGCAGCAGTGAGCGCATGGGCCCGCCGTCGAGCTGGAACACGCCGAGGGTGTCGCCCCGGGTGAGCAGGTCGTACGCCGGGCGGTCGTCCAGCGCGAGGTGCTCGAGGTCGAGCTCCTCGCCGCGGTTGGTGCGGATGTTGTCCAGTGCGTCGGAGATGATCGTGAGGTTGCGCAGCCCCAGGAAGTCCATCTTGATCAGGCCGAGCGATTCGCAGGACGGGTAGTCGAACTGCGTGACGATCTGGCCGTCCTGCTCGCGCTTCATGATCGGCACGATGTCGAGCAGCGGATGCGAGGACATGATCACACCGGCGGCGTGCACACCCCACTGGCGCTTCAGACCCTCGAGCCCGAGCGCGCGGTCGAAGACCGTCTTCGCCTCGGGGTCGGTGTCGATGAACGCCCGGAACTCGCTGGCCTCCTTGTACCGCGGGTGGGCGCTGTCGTACATGCCGCTGAGCGGCATGTCCTTGCCCATGACTGCGGGCGGCATGGCCTTGGTGAGCCGGTCTCCCATGCTGAACGGGAAGCCCAGCACACGACCGGCGTCCTTCAGCGCCTGCTTCGACTTGATCGTGCCGTAGGTGACGATCTGCGCGACGCGCTCGGAGCCGTACTTGTCGGTGACGTAGTCGATGACCTCGCCGCGGCGCCGGTCATCGAAGTCGACGTCGAAGTCGGGCATCGAGACGCGATCCGGGTTCAGGAACCGCTCGAAGATGAGACCGTGCTCGATCGGGTCGAGGTCGGTGATCTTCATCGCGTACGCGACCATGGAGCCGGCACCGGAACCACGGCCGGGTCCGACGCGGATGCCGTTGTCCTTGGCCCAGTTGATGAAGTCGGCGACGACGAGGAAGTAGCCGGGGAAGCCCATCTGCAAGATGATACCGACCTCGTACTCGGCACGCTTGCGCACCGCGTCGGGGATTCCGGCCGGGTAGCGGTAGTGCAGACCCTTCTCGACCTCTTTGACGAGCCAGCTGTCCTCGGTCTCGCCGTCCGGCACGGGGAAGCGCGGCATGTAGTTCGCCGAGGTGTCGAACTCGACCTCGCAGCGCTCGGCGATCAGCAGCGTGTTGTCGCACGCCTCCGGGTGGTCGCGGAAGAGCTGGCGCATCTCCTGCGCAGTCTTGATGTAGTAGCCGTCGCCGTCGAACTTGAACCGGTTCGGGTCGTCCATGGTCGAGCCGGACTGGACGCACAGCAGCGCCTCGTGGGCATCGGCCTCGTGCTGGTGCGTGTAGTGCGAGTCGTTGGTGGCGACGAGCGGGATGTTCAGATCCTTGGACAGCTTGATGAGGTCGGTGATGACCCGCCCGCTCGATCGAGAGGCCGTGGTCCATGATCTCGGCGAAGTAGTTCTCCCTGCCGAAGATGTCCTGGAACTCCGCGGCCGCGGCCCGCGCCGCGTCGTACTGGCCGAGGCGCAGGCGCGTCTGGATCTCGCCGGACGGGCAGCCCGTGGTGGCGATCAGGCCCTGGCCGTAGGTCTGCAGCAGCTCGCGGTCCATGCGCGGCTTGAAGTAGTAGCCCTCGAGGCTGGAGAGAGAGCTGAGCCGGAAGAGATTGTGCATCCCCTGCGTCGTCTGGCTCCACATCGTCATGTGGGTGTACGCGCCGGAGCCGGAGACGTCGTCGCTCTTCTGATCCGGAGATCCCCACGCCACACGGGACTTGTCGCTGCGGTGCGTGCCCGGGGTGACGTACGCCTCGAGGCCGATGATGGGTTTGACCCCTGCGGAGCGCGCCGCGTTGTAGAACTCGAAGGCCGCGAAGGTGTTGCCGTGGTCGGTGACGGCGATCGCCGGCATCCCGTAATCGGCCGCGGCCTGGGTCATCGCGGAGATCTTCGCGGCACCGTCCAGCATGGAGTATTCGCTGTGGACATGCAGGTGCACGAAGGAGTCGGATGCCATGCTTCGAGTCTACGAGGCAGTCCCGACACCGGGGACCGGTGCCGGGACTCGAGGGAGGGGTGCCGCTGCCGTCACGGCGCCTCGTCGACGATCGACACCCGCACGATCCGATGCTCGTCCGGCACGTCATCCGGCACGATCGAAGCACCCGCGGGCAGGGAGACGTCGCTGAGTTCTGTGATCAGCGACCGCTCCGTGTCGAGTGTGAAAGTCGTCGTCCTGACCCAGTCGGCGCCGGTCGCCGAGTAGGTGAAGGTGACCTGGTCGGCCTCCGGGTCATCGACCTGCATGCCTTTGACGAGCGCCAGTGCGTCGAACATCGCGGCGCGCAGATCGGCGGGCGCCAGCGACGAGCTGAGCGTGCTGCTCATGCTCCACACCGCCGCCGCATCCGCCTCGGCGCCGGTGAGACCGCTGCGTTCCCGGAACCAGTCCAGCAGCGCCTGCGGCTCGCGGGGCATCTGCTCGAACAGCTCCCGCCCGTCCAGCGTCGCATCCGGGGTCTCCGTGCTCTGCGGATCCCGTCCGCCGGGCAGGCGCCATACCTGCGGGGTGCTGCTGCCGTCCTGTTCCAGCCGCTGCCAGACCTTCACCGCCGCCGCGGCGTCCTCGCCCCACGTCTGCCCGACCGTCCACGGGTCGCGCAGATCCCAGACCCATTCGTCCTCCCGATCCGCAGGTACGTACAGCGCGGTGGTGTGCTCGGTCGTGAACGCGGCCTCCGCGTTCGCGCGGTTGCCCATCGGCGTGAGTTCCCCCGTCGCGGCATCCGGGATCGAGAACTGCAGGAAGGAGTCCGTCTCCTCGATCCGCAGGAACTGCCCCGCAGCCGGCACCGCGCCACCGCTGGATGCGACACGATCCGCCGCCTGCTCCAGCAGCTCCGAGGCGGATGCCGGCTGGGGCATCAGCCCGGGCGGCACGCCGGGGGTGCCGGGTTCCGTCGGGAGCAGGTTCGTGATCACGACCGCGCCGGCGGCGACCGCCGCGCCTGCACCGACCAGTCCCACCGTCCAGCGCACGGTGCTCCGCGTGCGCCTGCGCCGGGGCGCCCGCGTCTCCGAGACCCTTCCCGAGATCTCGCTCATCAGACGGTGTCTGGCCTTCGCGACCGTCGCGTCGTCGATCTCAGCATCCGGTGCGCCGGTGCGCACACTCTCGAGAACATCCATGATCATCTCTCCACCTTCGCCATCCAGGTCAGCCGTGTGGTCTGCGCGCCCTCCGGCGCGAGCTTGCGACGCACGCGATTCAGACGGGAGCGCACCGTGCCGACGGGAACCCCGAGCGCATCGGCGGTCTGCTCATACGTCAGATCCGCCCAGGCGTACAGCAGCAGCGTGTCCCTGTCCCGCGGCGACAGCGCCGCGATCCGAGGGCCCATCTGACGCAGCGATGCCGCCGAATCGAGCCGCCGCTCAGAGGCCGCGTAGGGCGACTCCGGATCGTGCTCCTCGCTGACTGCAGCCGAAGCCTGCACATTCCGCCAGTGCCTGGCCTCCATCCCCCGATGCGAGCGGATCAGTCTGGTCGCGATCCCCAGCAGCCACGGCAGCGCGCTGTGCGCGGTGAGATCGTACGACGAGCGCTTGCGGAACGCCACGAGAAAGGTCTCGCTGAGGACGTCGTCCACGGACTCACCGCCCAGCCGGCGCCGGATGTAGCCGCCGACCGGGCGGACATGCCGCTCGAAGATGCCGGAGAACGCCTCCGGATCCTCGATCGACCGCTCGATGATCTCGCTGTCTGTGCTCACACTGGGTATTGCCTCTGCGCGGGGATTCGGTTCACGCTTTCTTTCAGAGAACCAGAATCGTGCGCGCTTGGCGAGTGCCATCCGGCCCGCGCCTCCTCGCCGATTACGCTCGACTCATGGCCACTCCGGACTTCGTCATCGCCCTGCGCGAGCACATCGGGCATGCACCGCTCCCCCTCGTCGGCGCCACAGCCGTGGTGTTCCGCGACCAGAAGGTTCTGCTCGGCAAGCGGGCCGACAACGGAGCCTGGCAGACGATCGCCGGCATCGTCGAGCCCGGCGAGGAGCCGGCGGACGCCGCGGCTCGGGAGTGTCTCGAGGAGGCCGGCGTCGTGGTCTCCGTCGACCGGCTGGCATCGGTGCAGCAGCTGCCGCGCATCACTTACGTCAACGGCGACCAGGTCGACTACATCGACATCGCCTTCCGCTGCACCTGGGTGTCGGGAGAGCCGCATCCGGCCGACGGAGAACTCAGCGAGGTCGGGTTCTACGACCTCGCCCAGATGATGGATGTGGTCGACGATGCGCACGTGCGCAAGATCGCCCTCGCGCTCGCCGAGGACGATCCCGCGCACTTCCGCGGCGGACGCGTCAAGAGCTGACGGGGCCCGGTCGCATCACTTCGCAGCGACGATGCGCTGATCGGTGTTCGTGTAGGAGATCGAGTCGGCGATCGTGCCGACCAGGCCCATGTCCACGTGCAGCAGCCCGGGCTCCACATCATCCAGCGACGGCGGTGTGTCCGCCCCGATGGTGAGCGACTTCCCGTTCTGCGCGGTCGCTGTGAGCGAGCCGAGATAGACCGAGACGTGCCCTCGCAGAGTCATGGTGTCGGCGTCCGTGACGAGGCCCGGACCGCCGGCAGGACGCACGGAGAGCGCGAAGCCGGTGATGGTGATCGTGTCGGCGCTGATCTTGAGCGCACGGATGCTGCCCCCGTCGATCGTCGGCACGGTCACCAGGCTGATGCCCTTCAGACCGGTGAACGACAGTCCCTTCGAGGACATCTGCGCCGGCGTCTTCGTGAAGATCGGGGCGCCCTCATCCGGCACGGCCGGCGCGGGCGTCGCATCCGGGGCGGTCTCATCGGGCTGCGTCGTCTCAGGGGCGCTCGGCGTCGGCACTCCGGGAACCGCCGGGGCCGTCGGAAGAGGGATGCCGGGAAGCGGGATGCCGGGAGTCGACGTGGTCGGCGACGGCGTGGGCGTCGGCGACGGCTTCGGGCACCACAGGAGCGGGATGCACACCGCCGGGCGCACCGCGGTGGAGGCGGCCGCACCGACCATGAGCGGTGTGAGAAGCAGGCACAGCGCAGCGACCGCGGTGATGGAGCGTGTGGGGCGCCGGCTCACGCGTCGGCCCCCTCTGCATCCGAATCATCCTCATCCGTGCCGTCAGCCGCAGCCGAGCGCCGTCGTGACCCCTTCGGCATCCAGGCCACCACGAGGATCCCGCCGACGCAGCCCAGGAGCATGCCGATGATGAAGCCGCCGAGATTGACCCCCACCAGGGAGTACAGCGCCACGGCGAGGGCGACCACACCGTAGAAGATGTGGTGCGCGGGCATGGTGACCGCGAGGATGCCCAGCAGCACCAGCAGGATCGGGATGATGGTCGCCTGCAGACCTTCGATGCCGAGCTGGATGTGCAGTTCGCCGAAGTCCAGCTGGCCCGAGAAGAACATCTCGATCCCGGAGATCACCAGCAGCACTCCGCCGATGAACGGGCGGGATCGTCGCCAGGTCCGGAACGCCGATTCGGCGCGCTCCGGCTTCTGCCCGTGGGCGGTGATCTGCCCGTCGTCGGTCACGGTGTGCTCTTCGGATGCCATGACGCCTTCGCTCAGAAGCATCCCTGCGATCCGTCCGTGAGCTCCAGCGTCATGCCCGTGAGGGTGAAGACGGATGCCTGGGTGCTCCACGCGGTCTGCTGCAGGTTCTTGATGGTCACGGTGTCGGCATCCTGCGCGAAGTCGCCCGCCGACCCCTTCGCGCCGGTGTTCACCGTCGAGGCGTCGACGCCGATGCGGATGTTCCCGAACGAGGCGTCGCCCCCGAGTCCCGTCATGCCGATCTGCAGGTCCGAGGCGCTCGCGGGGTTGCCGCCGCCACCCGCCTTGATCAGCACGCCCACCTTGCCGAGAGGCGTCTCGGAGACGACCGACTGGCAGAGGTCGGCGAGCGTGGCGCTCTTGATGTTCGCGATGGCGACCGAGTGCTCGCCACCCTCGGTGTCCTTCGTGACACCGGCGTACTGCGAGAAGCCCGTGCCGTCCAGCAGGCTCGCGCTGATCTGGAACTGGCTGCCCGACACGGCGAACGAGACGGGCACCTGCCCCTGCGCGACCCCGCCCATCAGGACGGCGGCGACGATGCCCACGGGCACCGCGGCCAGGGTGATCCGGCCCGCGTGCGTGGCGGTGGCCTTCGTGATCAGCTTCTTCGGGTTACGGAACTTCATCGATCCTCCAGTGCTCGCGTCGTCATCGGCGCGTAGCCAGAATACCGTTCATTGACTCCGAGTCAATACCGACGGGCCGATAGGATCGCCTCATGTCCGTCGAGCGTCGCGTCCGCCTCACTCCGGACGCACGTCGCGCTCAGCTGATCTCCGCCGGGGTGAGCTTCCTCGCCGACCATTCGCTCGATGACCTGACCATCGATGTGCTCGCGGCACGCGGGGGCGTGTCGCGCGCACTGATTTTCCACTACTTCGACACGCGCCAGGGCATGCAGCGCGCCGTCGTCGAGGCCGCACGCGATGCACTGCTGCATGCGACGCTCCCCCGGCCGGAACTGGACCCCGAGGAGCGCGTGCACGATGTGCTCGTGCGGATCACGAGCTTCGTCGCCGACCACCGCGGCACGTTCTTCTCCCTCGTCCGCGGACCCGCCAGCGGCGACCCGACCGTGCGCGCCCTCGTCGACGAGGCGAGAGCCGCGAACGCCGAACGGCTGCGTGAGGCGCTGATCGAGCTCGGTGAGCCCGACAGCGCCGCGCTGCGCCTGGCATTGCGGTCCTGGGTGGCGTTCGCCGAGGAGACTTTCGTCGCGCTGGCCGCTGAGCTGGGCGATGTGTCGACGCGACCCCCCACGCACCGCCCTGAGGACCTGATCGCCTTCCTCGAGCTGACCCTGACCGGCGTGGTCACCGCCGCACGCAGCGCCCGGCTCTGAGCACCGGCGGCGCGAACTCAGTCCTCGAACTCGCGCCCGGGATCGAGGACCTCCAGCGCATGGCGGAAGTCGGCGGGATATGGGGACTCGAACTGCACCCAGTCCCCCGTCGCGGGGTGCGTGAACGCCAGCCGGTGCGCATGCAGCCACTGCCGGGTCAGACCCAGCTTCGCCGACAGCGTCGGATCCGCGCCGTAGAGGGGGTCGCCGACGCACGGATGCCGGTGGGCGGCCATGTGCACGCGGATCTGGTGCGTGCGGCCCGTCTCCAGGTGGATCTCCAGCAGTGACGCCCCGGGGAACGCCTCGAGCGTCTCGTAGTGGGTGACAGAGGGCTTGCCGTCGGGCACGACCGCGAACTTCCAGTGATGGTTCGGGTGGCGTCCGATCGGCGCGTCGATGGTGCCCGCGAGCGGGTCGGGGTGGCCCTGCACGACCGCGTGATAGATCTTCTCGACCGTGCGCTCCTTGAAGGCGCGCTTGAGGGCGGTGTAGGCCTGCTCGGTCTTCGCCACCACCATCAGGCCGCTGGTACCCACGTCCAGACGATGCACGACGCCCTGACGCTCGGGCGCGCCGCTCGTCGCGATGCGGAACCCCGCGGCGGCGAGTGCGCCCACCACGGTGGGGCCCTCCCAGCCGATCGAGGGGTGCGCGGCCACGCCGGTGGGCTTGTCGACGACGACGATGTCGTCGTCGTCGTGCACGATGCCCAGCTCGGGCACCGCGATGGGCACGATGCGCGGCTCCTCGCGGGGCGTCCAGCTCACTTCGAGCCAGCCGCCGGCGCGCAGTCGGTCGGACTTGCCCAGTTGGACACCGTCCAGCTGCACTCCGCCCGCCTCAGCGACCTCGGCCGCGAACGTGCGCGAGAATCCGAGCATCTTCGCCAGTGCGGCGTCGACGCGTGATCCCTCCAGCCCGTCGGGGACGGGCAGGCTCCGGCTCTGCACGCTCAGGCCTCGTTCGCGGACGCGGCGGTCGCAGCATCCGTCTCGGGAGCCACCGCGTCGCCCGCCGCGTGGTCGCGCTCGCGAGTGCCGTCCAACCGCAGCCCGATGACCACGAGCAGCGCCACCGAGATCATCCCCGTGACGATGAAGATGTCGGCCACGTTGAAGATCGCGGGCAGCATCCACGGCATCGAGATCATGTCGACGACGTGACCGACCGCGAACCCGGGCTCACGCAGCAGCCGGTCGGTGAGATTGCCCAGCACTCCGCCGAGCAGAACGCCGAGCACGACCGCCCAGAGCCGGGAGCGCACGCCCAGCGTCTTCCAGATGATGACACCGGCGACGATGGTCAGCGCGATCGTGAAGATCCACGTCATCCCGGCGCCTATGGAGAACGCAGCGCCGGAGTTGCGGATGTAGAACAGCTGGAGGAAGTTCCCCAGCACCGGGACGGCCTCCTGCAGCGGCAGGTTCTCGACGGTGAGGTACTTCACAAACTGATCGGCGGCCAGCACCACCGCTGCGAGAACCGCAACGATCGCACCGGCCGCCGACCGACGAAGGGGACGACGTCCTGCCAACGGTGACCTACAGGCCGATGGCGGAGACGGGCGTGGCGTCCGTCGACGACTTCTGGTCGAGGTCGCGCAGCTGGCCCTCGATCATCGCGCGGAGCTTGCCGCGGTAATCGCGCTCGAACTCGCGCAGCTCGGTGATGCGGCCCTCGAGCGTGTTGCGCTCGCGCTCGAGACGAGCGGATTCCTCGCGCTGCTTGGCCTCGGCCTCGGTGCGGATGCGCGCCACCTCGGACTCGGCGTCCTGGATGAGCTGCTTGCGCTTGGCCTCACCCTCGGCGACGTGCTCGTCGTGCAGACGCTGAGCGAGCTCGATGATGCCGGCAGAGGTGCCGGTGGCCGATGCCTCGGCGACGGGAGCCGCCTGGACAGGGGCTGCGGGAGCCTCGGCCACGGGAGCTGCGGCGGTCGGAGCGGCAGCACCCTCACCGGACTCGAACGCGGCGAGCTTCGCCTTCAGCTCGTTGTTCTCCTCGATGGTCTTGCGCCATTCGACGACGATCTCGTCGAGGTAGTCGTCGACCTCTTCAGGGTCGAAGCCGTCCTTGAACCGGACGTGCTGGAACTCCTTGTGGACGACGTCATCCGGGGTAAGTGCCATGGGTGGCTCCTCTTTCGGTGAGTTCTTTCGGCCAGTCGTCAGACGATGGCACGGTGTTCAGTCGACGCGTACCCGGGGCGCGCGCCTGGGAGCCAAGCATAGCCCCCCAGTCTGTGCGCCGCGATGAGCACGCGTCCGGTGGGTCACGTCAGAGCGCGCACGATCGTGATCAGGATGAGCACGACGATCATGGTCAGTGCGAACCCGAAATCCAACGAAATGGTGCCCAACCGCAGCGGAGGCACGACCCGACGGAAGAACCGGATCGGCGGGTCGGTGAGGGTGTACGCGAACTCGGCGAGCACCAGGCCCGCG
This sequence comes from Microbacterium sp. W4I4, assembly GCF_030816235.1. NCBI lineage: Bacteria > Bacillati > Actinomycetota > Actinomycetes > Micrococcales > Microbacteriaceae > Microbacterium > Microbacterium sp. W4I4. The sequence goes on along the minus strand of NZ_JAUSXT010000001.1, from coordinate 110,524 downwards.
CCCCGGGGGCGCCACTGCCTGTTGAACAGAGGGATGTAGTCCAGGACCAGACGCGCGATGAGCACGAAGATGTACAGCGTCAGCACCAGCTCTACGATGCTGCCGATGACGCTGAGTACAGCACCCAAGGTCAGGAGTCGAACGAGGCGGACTCCGCCTGAGCGAGGCCGCCCTGGCCGGATACCGCGATGTTCTCAGGCGAGAGCAGGAACACCTTGCTGGTGACCCGCTCGATGCGCCCGTAGAGCCCCAGCGAGAGACCGCTCGCGAAGTCGATCAGACGCCGCGCGTCCGCATCGCTCATCTGCGACAGGTTGATGATCACCGGAACGCCCTCGCGGAAGTTCTCGGCGATGACCTGCGCATCGCGGTACTGCTTGGGGTGCACGGTGAGGATCTCGTTCACCGCACCCGCCGTGGGCTGACGCACCGCAGTGGGGCGTCGCAGCGGGGTGACGGGGGCCGTGGCGTGCTCTTCGCGCTCACGCTCGACGCGGTCGCGCGGTGCGCGAGCAGGAGCCTGAGCGGCGTCCTCCTCGAAGACCTCTTCCTCGTCGGCGAGGCCGAGATACACCATGGTCTTCTTCAGCGGGTTACCCATCGTGTCCTCCGGTTCGAACGGTTCGGGTTGGTCTGGTTCACAGGTTAACCCCGCTCGGGGCGGGGTCCTGTGATTGCGGATCCGATCCGCAGGTGTGTCGCGCCGGCGGCGATCGCCTCGGCGAAGTCGCCGGTCATGCCGGCGGAGATCCAGGTGGCGTCGGGAGCGAGCAGTCGGATGCGATCCGCCACCTCGCGCAGCCGGGTGAACGCCGATGCGGGGTCCTCATCGAGAGGCGCCACGGCCATCACGCCGCGCAGGCGCAGCGAGTCGAGGCCGAGCACGTGCTCGGCCAGCGCCTCGGCATCCGCCAGCGTGCTGCCGCCTCTGTCCGCGTCCTCGGTCAGGTTGACCTGGACGAGGACGTCGAGGGAGCGATCGTCGGTCGCCGCGCGGTGCAGCGAGTCGGCCAGGCGTGCGCGGTCCACCGAGTGCACGACATCGGAGGCGCGCCTGATGGCCGCGGCCTTGTTGGTCTGCGCCTGCCCGATGAAATGCCAGCGCAGGTCCAGGTCGGTGAGCTCCGCGCGTTTCGCCGTCAGCTCCTGCTGCCGGTTCTCCCCGACCTCCCCGACCCCGAGCGCGTGCAGGTCGCGGACGAGCTGCGCGGGATGGAACTTGGTGACCACGATCCGGGTGATCTCACCCGGATCGCGGCCGGCCGCCCGCGCGGAGTCGGCGATCCGCTCGTCGATCGCCGACAGCCGTGCGGCCAGGTCTTCGTAGGTCATCGGTCTCGTCGGAGTCCCTTTACTTCAGGAACTCGGGGATGTCGAGGTCGCTGTCGTCGCTGAACGCGGGCTCGATGCTCGACATCACGGGAGCCGGAGCCGGAGCGACCGGCTTCGCCTGCTCGGTGCTCGTGTCCTCGGACGCGCTGTCGAGGCGCACCTCGGGCAGCGTGCTGGCCACGGGGCGCTCGACGACCATCGGCTCGAGCCGCGTCGAGGGCGAGCCCCCGTCGAAGCCTGCCGCGATCACCGTGACGCGCACCTCGTCGCCGAGGGTGTCGTCGATGACCGTTCCGAAGATGATGTTGGCCTCGGGGTGTGCGGCCTCCTTGACGAGGTCGGCCGCGTCGTGGATCTCGAAGATGCCCAGGTTGGAACCACCCTGGATCGACAGCAGCACGCCGTGCGCGCCCTCGATGGATGCCTCCAGCAGGGGCGACTCGACGGCGAGCTCGGCCGCCTTGATCGCACGGTCGGCGCCGCGGGCGGAGCCGATGCCCATCAGTGCCGAGCCTGCGCCCTGCATCACCGACTTGACGTCGGCGAAGTCGAGGTTGATGAGGCCGGGGGTGGTGATGAGGTCCGTGATGCCCTGCACACCGGCGAGGAGCACCTGGTCGGCGGTGGCGAAGGCCTCGATCATCGAGATGCCGCGGTCGCTGATCTCGAGCAGACGGTCGTTCGGCACGACGATGAGGGTGTCCACCTCCTCCTTGAGCTTCGCGACGCCGGCCTCTGCCTGGCTCTGGCGACGACGACCCTCGAAGGAGAACGGCTTGGTGACGACGCCGATGGTCAGGGCGCCGATCGACTTCGCGATGCGGGCGACGACGGGCGCGCCACCGGTTCCGGTGCCGCCGCCCTCTCCGGCGGTGACGAAGACCATGTCGGCGCCGGTGAGCGCCTGTTCGATCTCTTCGGCGTGGTCCTCGGCGGCGCGGCGTCCGACCTCGGGATCGGCACCCGCGCCGAGTCCTCGGGTGAGCTCACGACCCACGTCGAGCTTCACGTCGGCGTCGCTCATCAGCAGCGCCTGCGCGTCGGTGTTCACGGCGATGAACTCGACTCCGCGGAGTCCGAGGTCGATCATCCGGTTGACGGCGTTGACGCCGCCACCGCCGACGCCGACGACCTTGATCACGGCGAGGTAGTTCTGGTTCTGGCTCATGGCCGGCCTCCGTTATTCGAGCCTGACGAGGGATAAACCTTCAACCTCTACGAGAGGGTTAAACTGTTTCCCGGTATTGCGTTCTCGTGATCGACGGTAAGCGCAAGCCAGGCCTGGGCGCGCAGCGACACGGCGTGTCGGGGCGATCTCCGCGACAACCCGTCCGGTCGACGCCGCCAAGGGGGCGAAAGCGACTCAGCGGACGACGGGAACGCTCGGAGCGGAGACGTCGAAGGTGCGCGATGCGGGGGCGTTCCTGATCAGCGCGACCAGCACCAGAGCCTTCTCGACGGAGTCGTCCTCGCTCCCCCAGACGACGGTCTTCCCGTCCCCCAGCGAGAGCGTCACGTCGTCCGCCGAGGATGCCGTCACCTTCGTGACCTGGGCGCGCAGCTGCGCGGGCAGCGACCGCACGACCAGCCCCGCGCTGCGGAAGGCCGCCGAATCGGATCCCCCCTTGATGGACAGGGTCGGCTGCCCCTCGGGCTTGTCGGGCGTGGTCGCCAGGACCACTCCGGCGGCATCCACCAGCGTGTAGCCGGCGTCGGATCGGAGGACGCCGACGGGTGTGCGCTCCACGATCCGCACGAGCAGGTCGTGCGGCGGGCGGGCCTCCAGCGCGTAGGACTCGATGATCGGGAACTTCATCAGCGCGGACTTGACCGCACTCGCGTCCACGAGGGCCAGCGGGGCGCCGATCTGCCCGTCGAGCGCCTGCTGCACGGCCGCCGCATCGACGGCGTGAGCACCGGCGACGGTGATCTTCTCCACCGCGAACAGCGGGCTGTAGGCGGCGATGACGCTGCCCAGGACGAGCGCCAGGACGGCACCGACTGAACCCCACACCACGATGCGACGACGGCGCGAGCGCTGCGTGAAGCGGCGGATCTCCGCGCGCAGCGCCTTGCGCCTGGCGCGCGCGGCGCGCCACACGTCGCTGCTGCGCACGAGCGGGGTCGCTGCGTCCTTCCCGGACGGCAGGGAGCCGTCGTCGATGACGGCGGTCTCCGCGTGCGCGTCGACGGGCTCCTCGTGATCGTCCGCGGCAGGCCGCTCATCGGCATCCGCCCGCCCCGCCTCGGCGGTGGGCCCGCGCGAGCCGAACAGCCGCGACCGGGGCTCGCGGGGAGCCTCCGTCTCAGCCTTCTCGGGCTCCTCCGCGGATGCCGGGAGCGGTGCCGGTCGACGCATCCTCAGTCCTCGGACGTGCGCCGGAGGGAGTCGAGCACCTGCGGGATGATCCGGTAGACGTCGCCGCAGCCGAGGGTGACGACGACGTCGCCGGCGCGGGCGACCTCGGCGGTGTGATCGGCGGCCGCCTGCCAGTCCGGCACGTAGTGCACCTTGGCGGGGTCGGCGAACGCGCCGCTGACCAGTTCGCCGGTCACGCCGGGCACCGGATCTTCGCGTGCACCGTAGACGTCGAGCATCACGGTGTGATCTGCGAGCTCCTCGAGCACGGCCGCGAACTCGCGGTACATGTGCTGGGTGCGCGAGTAGGTGTGCGGCTGCTGGATCGCGATCAGGCGGCCGGACCCGGTGATGCCGCGCATCGCCTCGAGGGCCGCGCGCACCTCGGTCGGGTGGTGCGAGTAGTCGTCGTAGACCTGCACGCCGCGCGCCTCGCCGTGCAGCTCGAGACGGCGCACCGTTCCGGCGAAACCCTCCACCGCATGCGCGGCGTCGGTCAGGCCGTACCCGAGGGTGATCAGCACGGCGACGATGCCCGCGGCGTTGATTGCGTTGTGGGCACCGGGGACCGCCAACTGCATGCGCACGGACTCGCCGGCATGCACGAGCGTTGCGGAGACCCCGCCGGCGGTGTCGATGTCCTCCACGCGCAGATCCGCATCCGCCGCGCGCCCGAAGGTGATGATGCGACGGTGGCTGAGTGCGGCGTGCACGCGCTGCGCGCCCGCATCGTCGCTGGAGATCACGACGGCCTCGCTCGCCTCGTCGCCGAAGCGCACGAAGGCGTCGTAGAAGGCGTCCTCCGAGCCGAAGAAGTCCAGGTGGTCGGGGTCGACGTTCGTGATCAGGGCGATCGAGGTGTCGTAGAGCAGGAAGGTGCCGTCGGACTCGTCGGCCTCGATGACGAACAGCTCGTCCGTGCCGGAGGAGCTGGACACGCCGAGCTGCTCGATCACGCCGCCGTTGACGAAGTTCGGGTCGGCGCCCAGCGCCTGCAGCGCGGTCACCAGCATCCCGGTGGACGACGTCTTGCCGTGCGCGCCGGCGATGGAGACCAGTCGGCGACCGCCGATCAGCCAGAACAGCGCCTGGGAGCGGTGGATGACGTGCAGGCCGCGCTGCTTGGCTGTGACGAATTCAGGGTTCTCGGGCCAGATGGCGCCGGTGTGGATCACGGTGTCGGCGTCGCCGAGATGTGCGGCGTCATGGCCGACGTGCACGGTCGCACCGGCGGCGGCGAGGGCGCGCAGGTTTTCGCTGTCGGAGCGGTCGGATCCGGAGACGCGGATGCCGGCGTCGAGGAACATCCTGGCGAGTCCGCTCATCCCGGAGCCGCCGATGCCGATGAAGTGCGCGGAGGTGATGGTCTCGGGGATGGGGAGCGTGAGGTCGGGTCTGATCATGTCTTCACCAGTCTACTTTTCCGCGAGGGCGCGATCGATGAGGCCGATCAGGTTCTCGGTGCCGGTGCGCGTGCCGACGTGCTGCGCGGCATCCGTCATCCGCTCGATGCGCTCGCGGTCGCCCAGCATGGGCACGACCTGCCTGCGCACCACGTCGCCGTCGAAGGTCTCGTCGTCCAGCAGGATCGCCGCCCCCGCGGCCACCGCGGAGCCGGCGTTCAGCCTCTGCTCGCCGTTGCCGACCGAGTACGGCACGTATATCGCGGGCATGCCGAGGGCGCTGATCTCGCTGACCGTCGCGGAGCCGGCGCGCGAGACGATCAGATCGGCGAGGGCGAAAGCGAGATCCATCCGGTCGACGTAGCGGCGCAGGCTGTAGCCCTCGGCATCCGGAGCCGTCAGGTCGCTGCGCTCGCCCGTGACATGCAGTAGCTGCCAGCCCGCGTCGAGCACGTCCTGCCAGGCATCGGCGAACGCGTTGTTCAGTCGCAGTGCGCCCAGTGACCCGCCGAAGACCAGCAGCACGGGCTTCGCGGGATCCAGTCCGAACTCCGCCGCCGCCTCGTCGCGCAGGGCCGCACGGTCGAACTCCATGACCTCGCGGCGCAGCGGCATGCCGACGACCTCGCCGCCGCGCAGCGGAGTGCCGTCGAAGGCCACGCCGACCGCTGCCGCGCGACGCGCCCCGAGCACGTTGGCCAGGCCGGGCCTGGCGTTGGCCTCGTGCACGACGAAGGGGATCTTCTCGCGTCGGGCCGCCACGTACGCCGGGGCCGACGCGTAGCCGCCGAAGCCGACGACGACGTCCACGTCATGCGCGCGGATGTGCGCGCGCGCCTGCGACACGGCACGACCGAAGCGGATCGGGAAGGCCGCGGCCGCGCGGTTCGGGCGCCGCGGGAACGGCACCTTGTCGACGACGAGCAGCTCGTAGCCGCGGGCGGGCACGAGTCGGGACTCGAGCCCTTCCTTCGTACCGAGCACGAGCACCTCGGCGCCGTCGCGCTCGCGCAGACGGTCGGCGACGGCGAGCAGCGGATTGACGTGGCCGGCGGTTCCCCCACCGGCCAGAAGATAGGTGGTCACCGAGCGACCTTACCCTTGCGACCTGCGCTCGGGCGTCCAGCGGTCCTCTTCGCGGCCGGCGAGGCCTTCGCGGACGATTTCTCGGCGGCCGGGATGGTGCGGGCGAAGGCCAGCAGCACGCCGCACGCGATCATCACCGACAGCAGGGACGTGCCGCCCTGCGACATGAACGGCAGCGGCACGCCCATCACGGGCAGGATGCGCAGCACCACGCCGATGTTGAACAGCGCCTGGCCGATGATCCAGACCACGATGCCGCCGGATGCGATGCGCACGAACGGATCATTCGTCTTGCGGATGATGTGGAACGCTCCGACGGCGAACACGCCGAACAGTGCCAGCACGAGCAGGCAGCCGAGCATGCCGAGCTCTTCGCCGACGATGGCGAAGATGTAGTCGTTCGAGGCGGCGGGCAGCCAGTACTTCTCCTGCGAGTTGCCCAGCCCCACGCCGAAGAAGCCGCCGTTGGCGAGCCCCCACATGCCGTGCACGGCCTGGTAGCACTCATTGGTCGGGTCGCAGGCCTTGGGGAAGAAGGCAGACAGGATGCGATTCATCCGGTTCTCGCTGGTCAGCGCGAAACCCAGCACCGCGACCAGCCCGAGCAGCAGCGGCAGGATGAACAGCCGCAGCTTGGCTCCGGAGAAGAACAGGCAGCCCAGCACGACGAGCACGAGCACCATCACGGTGCCCAGGTCGTTGCCGGCGATCACCGTGCCGATCGCGAGGATCGAGACCGGTACGACGGGGATGAAGACCTGGTGCCAGGTGCCGAGCTTGCTCTGTTTGCGCAGCAGCACGAACGCGATCCAGATGGCGAGGGCGAGCTTGAGGAACTCCGACGGCTGCAGCTGGATGCCTGCGAGGTTGATCCAGTTCCGGTTGCCGTACGATGAGACACCCACTCCGGGCACGAACACGAGCAGCTGGAACAGCACGGCCAGGATCAGCGCCGGCCAGGCGATCTTGCCGAAGAACGCGATGGGCAGACGGCTGACGAGCATCATCAGCGGGATGCCGATGAGCGCGAACACCCCCTGCTTCAGCGCCGCGTCCAGCGGTGCGGTGGGGTTCGCGCTGGTGGCGGAGAGCACCATGACCACGCCGAAGATCGTGAGCAGCACCGCGGTCGACGCGATCATCACGAACTCGGTGGACGGCGGGGCGAAGAGCCTGCCGAGCGAGACGCGTGCCGCGAGACCGCGGGCGTCAGTGCGCGGTGGGTGAGCCGTCTGCGTCATCCGCGCTCCCCCGTCCGATCCATTCGCGCACCGCCTGGGCGAAGCGCTCTCCCCGGTCCGCGTAGCTGGAGAACTGGTCGAAGGATGCCGCCGCGGGGGCCAGCAGAACCGTGCCCTCGCCGTCGATCATCCCCGTCGCCAGCTCCACGACGCGGTCCATGACCCCTTCAGTGTCGCCAGGGACGACCTCGAAGACCGGCACGTGCGGCGCGTGTCGCCGGAATGCCGTCAGCACGGGCTCCCGGTCGACGCCGATGACGATCGCGCCGCCGGCCGTCGCACCGGCATCCGACACGAGCTCGCTGAGGTCGACGCCCTTCAGATCTCCCCCGACGACCCAGATCGCACCGGGGTGGGCGCGCAGCGATGACGCGGCGGCGTGCGGGTTGGTCGCCTTGGAATCGTCGACCCACCGGATGCCCCGGTGTTCGGCGATGATCTGAATGCGGTGGGCGTCCATCGTGAAGCTCTGCAGCGCGTCGTGGATCGCCGCGGGCTCCACGCCGAGCGAGCGGGCCAGGGCGGATGCCGCAAGGATGTTCTGCACGACGTGCGGCGCGGCGAGCCCCGCGGAGCGCAGCTCGTCGACGGTGGTCAGCTCCAGCGCGCTGTGCCGGCGGTCGTCGTGGAAGGCGCGGTCCACGAGGATGCCGTCCACGACGCCCACGTCGCTCGGGCCGGGCGTGCCGAGGTCGAACCCGATGGCGCGGGCGCCGTCGGTGACGTCCGCCTCCTCGACCATCCGCTGGGTGGCGAGGTCGGACTTGTTGTAGACGCAGGCGACGCGGGTGTGCCGGTACACGAACGCCTTGGCCGCGCGGTACTCCTCGGCGCTGCCATGCCAGACGAGATGGTCGTCGGCCAGATTGAGGCAGGTGGCCGCGTACGGCACCAGCTGGCCTGCGGGCGCGGACTGTCCGATGTACCAGAGCTGATGGCTGGAGAGCTCGACCACGAGCACATCGAAGCCGCCTGGGTCGCGCACCGCGTCCAGCACGGGGATGCCGATGTTGCCGCACGGGGCCGCGCGCAGTCCGCCCGCGTTCAGCAGCGTGGCCGTGATCTGGGTGGTCGTCGTCTTGCCGTTGGTGCCGGTGATGAGCACCCAGTCGGCGGGCGTGCCGTCGGCGCGGACGACCTTGTCGCGTACCCGCCAGGCGAGCTCGACGTCTCCCCAGAGCGCGATCGCGTTCTGCTGCGCCCAGACGATCACCGGATGCGAGGGTGAGAATCCCGGGGACGCGACGATGACCTCGGGGGCGAAGTCGCGCAGCGAGTCGGGGACCTCCGCAAGGGAGCCGAGTTCGAGGCGCGCACCGATGACGGGCACGAGACGGGCGTACTCCTCCGAAGCGTCTTCGGAGAGGACCAGCACGTCGGCGCCGAGCTCGGTGAGCGTGTCCGCGGCGGAGAAGCCGGTGACGCTCAGCCCCAGCACCGCGACGCGGAGCCCGCTCCAGTCGGCGTGCCAGCTGGTCAGCGTGTCAAGGCGATCCGTGGTCACGGGTCAGCCGTTCGAGGCCTGGGCGAACCAGTCCACGTAGAAGAGCCCGACGGCGGATGCCGCCAGCAGCCCGGCGATGATCCACAGCCGCACGACGATGGTCACCTCGGCCCACCCGCGCATCTCGAGATGATGGTGGAAGGGACTCATCAGGAATAGTCGCTTGCCGCGGGTGATCTTGAAGTACGCCCGCTGCAGGATGACGGAGCCCGAGGAGAGCACGAAGATGCCGGCGATCACGAACAGCAGCAGTTCGGTGCGTGTGAGGATCGCCATCGCGGTGACCACACCGCCGATGGCCATCGACCCCACGTCGCCCATGAAGACCTTCGCCTTCGGCGCGTTCCACCAGAGGAACCCGATCAGACCGCCCGCGAACGCCGCGGCGACGGTCGCGAGGTTCAGTGGCTCGCGCACCTCGTAGCAGCCCACCGCGTTCATGCCCTCGCCGACGCAGGACTGCTTGAACTGCCAGAACGCGATCAGGCCGTAGGAGCCCACGACGAAGACGCCGGCTCCGGCCGCGAGGCCGTCCAGCCCGTCGGTGAGGTTGACGCTGTTGGAGGTCGCGACGCCGATGACCGAGATCCAGATCAGATACAGGATCCAGCCGAGCACGGCTCCGAAGGCGAACAGGTTCAGCCAGGAGATGTCGCGGAAGAAGGAGACGAAGCCGCTGGCCGGATACTGTCCGAGCGAGTTCGGGAAGTTCAGCGCGACCACGCCGAACGGGATCAGCACCGCGAGCTGGCCGACGATCTTGCGCCAGCCGGACAGACCGAGGCTGCGCTGGCTGCGCACCTTCATGTAGTCGTCGATGAAGCCGACCACGCCGAAGCCGACCATGAGCCACAGCACCAGGATCGCCGACAAGGCAGGAGTGGTGCCGCCGAAGAACGTGCCGGCGAAGTAGCCGACGATCGTGCCGAGGATGAAGATCACGCCGCCCATCGTGGGCGTGCCGCGTTTGGCCTCGTGGCTCGGGTTGGCGATGTCCTCAGGGGTGCGGATGACCTGCCCCCAGCCGATCCGACGGAACCCCTTCAGGAACACCGGAGTCAGGAAGAGCGAGAAGGCGAGCGATATCGCCGTCGCCATAAGCAAGGACCTCACGAGAACCATTCTCCCAGACGATCGCCGAGATGCCGGAGCCCCACGGAGTTGGATGACTTCACGAGTACGCGGTCGCCGTCGCGCAGCTCAGTCTTCAGGTATTCGAACGCGGCGTCCTGATCGAGCAGATGCACGGCTTCACTGTCCCACGATCCCTCGCCGACGACCGACAGGTACAGGCGACGGGCTTCGGCCCCCACGACCACGATGCGCTGGATGTTCAGTCGCACGGCCAGCAGGCCGATGCGGTCGTGCTCCTCGCCCGCGGCCTCGCCGAGCTCGCTCATCGCGCCGAGGACGGCGACGGTGCGCTCCCCCGGTGCGGTGATCTGCGCGAGGGTGCGCAGGGCTGCGGCCATCGAGTCGGGACTGGCGTTGTAGGCGTCGTTGATGATGCGCACGCGGTCGCTGCCCATCGGCTGCATCCGCCAGCGCTCAGCGATCTGCACCGTCTCCAGACGGGAGATGGAATCGGATGCCGAGACGCCGAGCACGCTCGCGGCGGCGATGGCCGCCAGGGCATTGGCGATGTGGTGGGCGCCGAGCACCTGGAGGCGCAGCGCCAGCCGCTGTCCGTCGTGCACGATGGTGCACGAGGTGCCCGAGGCGGTCACGACGATCTCCTCGGCGCGCACGTCGGCACCCTCGGCCTGCCCGAAGGAGACCACGGTCAGATCGCGCTCGGCGGCGATCTCGCGCATGGCCCAGACCCGCGGATCGTCGATGTTGAGCACGGCCGCGCCGCCATGGCGGGCCGCCTGCACCAGCTCGGACTTGGCGCGTGCGGTGCCTTCGATGCCGCCGAATCCTCCGGCGTGCGCGAGCCCGACCATCAGCACGACGGAGACGTCCGGCTCGACCAGCCCTGCGAGACGGGCGATGCTGCCGGGCCCGGCTGCGCCGAACTCGCTGACCAGATACCGGGTCGACTCGGTCACGCGCAGCATGGTCAGCGGTGCGCCGACCTCGTTGTTGTAGGAGCGCACCGGCGCCACAGTCTCGCCGTCGTCCTGCAGGATGCGGGCGAGGAAGTTCTTCGTGGTGGTCTTGCCGTTGGATCCGGTGATCCCCACGATGCGCAGGTCTCCTGCCGTGCGTACGAGCGCGACGACTTCCCGGGCGAGATCGGCGAGGGCCTCGACGGCGTCGTCCACGACGATCTGCGTGACCGCGTCGTCCACCGGACGCTCGACGATCGCGAGGACCGCGCCGGCCTCGACGGCGGCGCCGACGAACCGGTGTCCGTCAGTGGCCTCCCCGGGCTTGGCGACGAAGATCGATCCGGGGCGCATCTCGCGCGAGTCCGTGTCGACCGAGCCGTCCACCACAGTCTCCGGGGTGTCCGCACCGGTCAGCCGCAGCTCACCGTGAAGGATCTCGGCGATCTCGGCGAGCGACAGAGCGATCATGTGACATCTCCATGCGCGGCTCAGCGCCGGCTAGTCGAATTTGGGAAGCAGCTCTTCCATCGGCTGCGAGGACGGCGCGACGCGGTAGGTCTTGAGCACCTGGGTCATCGCCTGCTGGAAGGCGACGGCGTTCGCTGCCGAACTTCTGATCTTAGTCGGCTCGTCGAGAGTGACCTCCACGATGTACTGCGGGTCCTCGATCGGGGCGATGCCGATCATGCTCGTGAAGTAGATGCCCTTCTTGTACCCGCCGCGGCCGTTGGCCTTCTCTGCGGTGCCCGTCTTGATGCCGATCCGGTATCCGGGGATCTCGATGGCGCGGGCGTTGCCGCCCTGCACGGCGACGTTCTCCAGCATCCGCAGTACCTCCTTGGCCGTGCCCGGCTTGATGATCTGCTCGCTCGCAGGCTCCGGCGCCTTGTGCACCGTGCCGTCCGCGTCGGTGCAGGACTCCACCAGCGACAGGTCGATCTTCTTCCCGTTGTTGCCGAGCGCCTGGTATGCACCCGCGAGCTGCGCGGGAGTGACGGTGAACGCCTGCCCGAAGGTCGTGGTGTACAGCGTCCGCGCGTCCCACTTCGCCGGGTCGATGACCTGACCCTTCTGCTCGGCGGGGAACCCGATCGCGGTCTTGTGGCCGACGCCGAACCGCTCGAGGTAGTCGGCTCGCGTCACAGGGTCGACCATCGTGCCGAACTTCGACAGCGCCACGTTCGAGGAGTCGATCAGCGCACCTGCGAGGGTGTATTCGTTCTGCGGATGCGGGAACGCGTCGTTGATGACCTGCCCGTTGGGGAGCTTCTCGCGTGACTTCGCGCTGACGTGCGAGGACCAGGTGGCCTTGCCCTGGTCGATGATGGTCGCGGCGGTGACCGCCTTGAAGGTCGATCCGGGCTCGTGCGCGTCGGAGAAGATGTGGGAGCGCCAGTACTCGGGATCCACGGCGTTGATGTCGTTGGGATCCACCGAGGGGTACTCGGCCGCGGCGCGGATCTTGCCGGTCTTCACTTCGACCACGGTGACGCTGCCCGAGATGGCTCCCTGACGCTGCGCCTCCTCGGCGATCATCTGCTGCAGGTACCAGTTGAGATCGCTGTCGATCGTGAGCTGCACGGTGCCGCCGTCGACGGCCGGCACGGTGCGCTCGCTGCCCGGAATGCGCACGCCGCCCTGGCCGCGCTTGTACGTGTTGGTGCCGCTCGTCGCGGCGAGGCACTGCTGCTGCATCCGCTCGATACCGTACTCGGCCTTGCCCGCCCCGTTCAGGAAGCCGACGAGGTTTCCCGCGACGGCGCCGTTGGGGTAGACCCGCACGGGCCGCGCCGTGCTGTGGACGTACGCGAGCTTGAGGTCGCGCAGGGCGAGGTACTGATCGGTCGACAGGCCGTTCTTCAGCTTCGCGTACTGGCTGGTCGGATCCGCCGCCAGCTTCGCGGACACGAGAGCGCGGACCTCGTCTCCGGTCATCCCGACGATCTCGGCGATCCTCTCGCTGGCCTCCGACCAGGGCATCTTCGCCTTCTTCTTCAGGGCCGGCTTGGTCTCGAAGTCGTTGATCAGCTTGGGATCCAGCTGCGAGTCGTAGACGAACGCTCCCTGGGCGAGCACCGTCCCGTTGGCGTCCACGATGTCGCCTCGGGCGCCGGGGACCGTCGAGGAGCTGCTCATCTGGCCCAGCGACTCGGCGACGTGATCGTCGGCGTGCACGACCTGGATGTCGACCAGCCGGAAGACGAAGGCGCACAGGACGGTCAGGATCACCGCGAGCGCGACGACCGTGCGCCGTCTCGTTCCGCGCGTTGCTCGAGTGCTCACGGGGCGGGCTCCATCCTGTCCGGGTCAGCGGGTGGTCGGCGACGGCAGTCCGTCGGTGATCGCGGGGGGAAGGGCGGGCTCGGCGGTCTGCGCGGTGGCATCCGCCGCCGGCGTGTCCTGAGCAGGAGTCACCGGAGGCGCGATGAGGGAGTTGCCGACCTTGGTCGCGCCGTTCGGGTCGACGGTCGAGATCCAGTCCGCGCCGTGACCCGCACCCAGCACCGCACCGTCGCTGAGGCGCAGATACGAGGCGGCCCCCGCCACGACCAGACCCAGGTCGGCGGCCTTGCTGGCCAGCGCCTGCGGGGAGTTCAGGCCGACGAGCTCGTCGTCCAGCGCCTGCTTCTGCAGGTTCAGCTCGTGCTGCTGACTGTTGAGGTCGGCGAGGACGAAGGCGTCCTGGGTGGAGGCGAGGGAGATTCCCATCTGGGCTGCGCCGATCGCCAGCGCACCGCCGACGGCGAGCACGGCGCCGGCGAGCTTCGGGCGTCTACGTGCTGCCGGGGCGGTGACGGCACGCAGCCATCGCGTCCGCGCCGGACGTGGGTCGGTGCGCGGCTGGACGCGCGCGGCGGTCAGGCTCATGCCGTCTCCCTCAGCTTCTCGGCGGCGCGCAGGCGCACCGGGATGGCGCGCGGGTTGACCGCACGCTCGGCTTCTCCTGCCATCTCGGCGCCCTTGGTGAGGATCCGGAATCGCGGTGCGTGCTCTGGCAGCTCGACGGGGAGGCCCGCCGGAGCCGTGGAGGCGGCTGCCGCGGCGAAGGCCTGCTTGACGAGGCGGTCCTCCAACGACTGGTAGGCCATGACGGCGATGCGGCCGCCGACGTTGAGCGCGTCCATCGCCGAGGGGATGGCGTCGGCCAGCACACTCAGCTCGGAGTTGACCTCGATGCGCAGCGCCTGGAACACGCGCTTCGCGGGATGTCCGGCCCGCTGGACGGCGGCGGGGGTGGCGGCGATGAGCAGGTCGACGAGCTCACCGGAGCGCTCGATCGGCTGCTTCTCGCGCGCCGCGATGATGAAGCGAGCGTAGCGGCCGGCGAGCTTCTCCTCGCCGTAGCGCTCGAAGATGCGGCGCAGCTGACCCTCGCTGTACTCGGCGAGGATGGTCGCCGCCGTGCGCCCCTTGGTCTGATCCATCCGCATGTCCAGCGGTGCGTCCTTGGAGTACGCGAAGCCGCGGTCGGCCTCGTCGAGCTGCAGCGATGAGACGCCCAGGTCGAAGAGGATCGCCGATGCGCCCTGCGCATGCAGGCCGATCTCGTCGTAGACGGTGTGCACCAGGCTGATGCGGTCGGCGTATGGCGCGAGGCGCTCCCCCGCGATCCCGAGGGCGTCGGTGTCGCGGTCCAGGCCGATCAGGCGGATGTTCGGGAACCTCTCGAGGAAGGCCTCGGAGTGCCCTCCCATTCCGAGGGTCGCGTCGACGAGCACGGCACCGTCGGCTACCAGCGCGGGGGCGAGCAGTTCGATGCAGCGCTCGAGGAGCACCGGGGTGTGGATGTCGCGGAGACTCATGATCGTTTTCCCGTGACCTCCGGCTCTGATTCCTCTCCGCTCGACCCGGCACCGGGGAAGTGTGTCGGGGCGGAGCGGCGAGGCATCACAGCCGTGGTCAGAACAATCCGGGAATCACCTCCTGTTCCAGATCTGCGTAGGACTCTTCATTGCCTTCCAGGTACGCGTTCCATGCGGACGCGTCCCAGATCTCGGCGTGGGCGCCGACTCCGGTGACCACGAGTTCCTTCTCGAGCCCTGCGTACTGACGCAGGTGAACGGGAAGCGTGATGCGGTTCTGACTGTCGGGCATCTCGGCGCTGGCGCCGGAGAGGAACAGTCGCAGGAAGTCGCGAGCCTGCTTGTTGCTCAGGGGCGCCTGGCGGATGCGGTCGTGCATCGCCTCGAACTCCGCCGTGCTGAACACATAGAGGCAGCGCTCCTGTCCTCGAGTGACGACGATGCCGCCGGCAAGATCCTCACGGAACTTCGCGGGGAGGATGACACGGCCCTTGTCGTCGAGCTTCGGTGTGTGCGTTCCCAACAACATCGGCCATCACCCCCCTTCGTCCGGCCAACTCGAGGTGCGCCCCACTTTACTCCACTCCGCTCCACTTTCCTACGACCAGTTGCTCGCATTCTCGGCGATCTCTCGGGATGGAATCGAAAAACCCCCGTGATCACGCGGATCACGGGGGTGGAGGGAGAGTGGAGGGGAAGTGGAGGATCGTGGCCGCAGAGCACGAAAAAGCCCGGATGCTGAGCATCCGGGCTTCGTATCTGTGTCAGTTCGCGTCTGTGTCGTTCAGGTGCCGTGTCAGTCCATGTGCTGAGTCAGCGCTCGTCCTGTCGACGATCCCACCGGTCGTTCATGCGATCCATGAAAGAGGTGTCGTGCGGTCGCGTGCTGTGCCCGGCTGATGAGGCGTCCGGGGGCACGTCCAGCGAGGCGCGTCGAACCGGCGTGAAGGCCAGCATCGCGCCGCCGAGCATCGCGAGGAACGCGACGACGCCGATGACGATGCTCCAGGTGGCTCCGAGGTCGCCGCTGGCGACGACGGCGGCGATCAGGCCGCCGACTCCGGCGAGCAGCAGCAGGGCGCCGTAGATCAGATTGCGGTAGCTGAGCGCACGGTCTCCTGACGGCGCGCTCACGACGTCGGCATCGTGCTGGAGGAGATGGCGTTCCATCTCATCGAGCATGCGCTGCTCTTGTTCGGAAAGAGGCATGTCCAACCCCCTCGGTTCGGTCTATCCACTCTACCCGCGCTCAGGGCGACCGGCTAGCCGAACGCCACGCGAATCCTGCATCTAGGCTGGGAATCGTGCCCTCCTCCTTCGTCGGCGACGCGGTCGCCTCACGTCTTGCGGCCTTCCTGACCGCCCTGCAGGCCGACAGTGCCGAGTACGGAGCAGAATCCACTCTCTTCGTCGATGCCGCGAAGGACACCCTCGGCGGGGGCAAACGTCTGCGCGCGCGCTTCTGTCACGCAGGCTGGCAGGCGGCTTCGCCCGACGAGGACGCAGACCTCGAGCCTCTCTGGGGGCTGTGCGCGGCGCTGGAGATCTTCCAGTCGGCTGCACTCGTGCACGACGACCTGATCGACAACTCCGACACTCGGCGCGGCCGCCCCGCCGCCCACCGCGCACTGGAGGCCGCGCACCGCTCGGCCGGTTGGCATGGGGATGCCGAGTCCTTCGGCCGCTCCTCCGCGGTGCTGCTCGGCGATCTCCTCGTCGCGTGGAGCGACGATCTGCTCGAGGACGCGCTTTCCGAGCATCCTCACGCGCCGGCCACACGTGCCGAGTACGCGCGGATGCGCCGCGACGTGACCATGGGGCAGATGCTCGACATCACCGAGGAATCGGCGTGGAGCGTCAGTCCGCCGGAGGATCTGCTCGAGCGCGCCCTGCGCGTGGCATCCCTGAAGTCCGCGCGGTACAGCGTGATGGAACCGCTGCTGCTGGGCGCGACCCTGGCCGGGGCGGACGAGGCGCTGCTCGCTTCGCTGCGCGCATTCGGCCATCCGGTCGGGATGGCCTTCCAGCTGCGCGACGATCTGCTCGGCGTCTTCGGTGATCCCGCAGTCACGGGAAAACCCGCCGGCGACGATCTGCGCGAGGGCAAGCGCACCGCGCTGATCGCCGTGGCGCGCGAGCAGCTGTCGGATTCGACCCGCGCGGAGCTCGATGCCGCCCTGGGCGATCCCGAGCTGTCCCCCGATACCGTCACCTCGCTGCAGCGGCTGATCAGGAGCACAGGGGTCCGTCGAGCGCATCGAGAGCATGATCTCGGACTGCACCGATCAGGCGGAGCTGGCACTGGCATCCGCGGCGATCGACGAGGCCTCCGCGATCGGCCTGCGAACGCTGGCGCAGGCGGCGATCAGTCGCTCGGCCTGACAGTCGAAGCGGATCGGAGTCGATCGATGATCAGGCGAGCGTGCGCGCGATGCGCCGAACGGCGCTCTTGTGACCGTCGAGCAGGGCGGCGATCGGCGTCCTGCCCAGGTTCTCCTCCTCGGTCATCAGCCAGTCGATGACCTCGTCATCGTCGAACCCGACGTCCTGCAGCGCCATGACCGTGCCGCGCAGCGACGACAGCGGACGCCCGTCGACGATGAAGATCGCCGGCACCGAGAAGACCCCGTTGCGCCGGGAGCCGATCAGATAGTGCTCGTCGAGCAGTCGGCGCACCCGACCTGGGGTCTCGTCGAGGACCTCGACGAGATCGGGGATGGTCAACCAGGCGGAATTCTCGGAGACGTTCTCAGGCACCCGTCAACTATCTCACCCCACCGGCGCGCGTGTGCGCGCGGGCTGTCTGCGCGCTTCGACCCCTCGAACAACTCCAGTCACACCAGCCACTTCTGTTGACATCCGTTTACAACCGTGTCAGCGTGTCCTGAGGGAAAACAGGGGGAAAGACATGAATAATCACTCCGCTCGCACTCGGGCAGCACACATGACGGCCCCGGTCGCGGTCATCGGCGCACTGGCAACCGTCCTGACGGCCGCCCCCGCCGACGCCGCGGAACCCGCGCGAGCAGGGACGATTCCCGCTCCCGTCCACGCGATGCTCCCGAACGGCGCGCAACCGCACACGGCGGCGCCCGTGCGACTGGCGGCGGCGGCGCGCACGACCTATACCGTCAACCCCGGAGACACCGTGTCCTCCATCGCGATCCGCAATGGACTGCGCCCTGCGGATGTTCTCGCCTGGAACGGACTCGGATGGCGCTCGGTGATCTACCCGGGCCAGACGCTGCGTCTGACGGCGGCTCCCGCCGCGGCGAAGCCGACCCCGAAGCCCGCGTCCGCCCCGACCGCCGGCACCACGACGCACACCGTCGTGCGCGGCGACATCGTCTACGCGATCGCCCGCAAGTACCGCACCACGGTCGCGAAGATCATCGCGGCCAACGGGCTCGGCGGCTCGGCCATGATCCACCCCGGGCAGAAGCTGAAGGTCGGCGCCGCACCGGCGACGGCCTCCGTGCCGAAGACCACGACGCCGGCCGCATCCCCTGCTCCTGCCTCCGCGCCGACGTCCCACACAGTGGCCATCGGCGACACGCTGTTCGCCATCGCGAAGAAGTACGGCACGAGCGTCGCCGCGCTCCTGCAGGCGAACGGGCTCGGCAACGGGAGCATCATCTACCCCGGGCAGGCGCTGCGTCTCGCTCCCCCGGCACCGGCTCAGCGCTCCGCGAAGCTGGACGCGACCCAGCGCGCTCACGCCCAGCACATCATCCGCGTGGGCCGCGAACTCGGCGTTCCCGACCGCGGCATAGCGATCGCCCTGGCCACGGCCATGGTCGAATCCTCGATGCGCAACCTCGACCACGGCGACCGCGACTCGCTGGGGCTCTTCCAGCAGCGACCCACCCAGGGCTGGGGCACGGCCGCGCAGATCCTGGATGCCGATCGCAGCATCCGCGTGTTCTACGGCGGCCCCCGCGACCCGAACGGCGCCGCCAGCCGAGGTCTGCTGGACCTCGCCGGCTGGCAGTCGAAGAAGTTCACCGACGCGGCACAGGCCGTGCAGGTCTCGGCGTACCCGGATCGCTACGGCCAGTGGGAGACGCAGGCGCACAGCTGGCTGGCATCGCTGCGGTGACGGGCAACACGGCGACACGCGGTTCGTCACCGGATCGAAACCTGCCTGAGGTGCGCCGTTCCCGGGCCTCACAGCCGGTTATTCATAGACTCGTTCCGTGAACACTCCGCAGGCCGACCCTCTCATCGGGCGGCTTGTCGACGGTCGGTACCGTGTGCGGGCGCGCATCGCCCGCGGCGGCATGGCGACGGTCTACGTCGCGACCGACATGCGGCTCGAGCGGCGCATCGCGCTGAAGGTCATGCACGCGCATCTGAGCGACGACTCCGCCTTCCAGAGCAGGTTCATCCAGGAGGCCCGCTCCGCCGCCCGCCTGGCGGACCCGCACGTCGTCAACGTCTTCGATCAGGGGCAGGACGGCGAGCTCGCGTACCTCGTGATGGAGTACCTGCCAGGCATCACGCTGCGCGAGCTCATGCGCGAGCAGAAGCGTCTGACGGTCACACAGACCGTGATGATCATGGATGCCATCCTCTCGGGCCTGTCCGCCGCGCACCGCGCGGGGATCGTGCACCGCGACGTGAAGCCCGAGAACGTGCTGCTGGCCGAGGACGGTCGCATCAAGATCGGCGACTTCGGGCTCGCCCGCGCCACGACCGCGAACACGGCGACCGGCGCGCAGCTGCTGGGCACCATCGCATACCTCGCCCCCGAGCTGGTCACCCGCGGCACGGCGGATGCCCGCAGCGACATCTACGCGCTGGGCATCATGCTCTACGAGATGCTCGTCGGCGAGCAGCCGTACAAGGGCGAGCAGCCGATGCAGATCGCCTTCCAGCACGCCACCGAGCAGGTCCCGCGTCCCAGCGTCCGCAATCCCGGAGTCCCCGAGCCGCTCGACGAACTGGTGCTGTGGGCGACCGAGAAGTCCCCGGACGACCGTCCGCTGAATGCGCAGGAGATGCTCGACCGGCTCCGCGAGATCGAGCGCGACCTCGGGGTCTCCCCCGTCACCACCGCGATGACGGCATCGCCATCCGACCACGACTCGGGCGCGGTCACCAAGATCCTCCCCGGAAGCACCTCGATTCTGCCCGTCCCGACGGCGCCCGCGGCTTCCGAGGGTGCCGACAACGGCACCCGTCTGCGTCGGCGCACCGCCACGCGGCGCGCGCGCGGAGCACTCCTGCTGTCGCTGGTGCTGCTGCTGGCCGTCGCGGCAGGCGGCGTCGGCTGGTGGTTCGGCTCCGGCCCCGGTTCGCTGATCGCCGTGCCTCATGTCGCCGGTATGGCGCTCGCAGATGCGCAGAGCGCCATCAAGGCGGAGGGGCTGACCTCGACCTCCACCGAGAAGTCCTCCGTCGACGTCCCGAAGGGCGACGTCATCGACACCGACCCCGGCGAGGGCGAGCGCGTCGAGAAGGAGAGCACGGTCACGCTGATCGTGTCCTCCGGACCGGCCAAGCACACCATGGGAAAGCTCAGCGGCCTCACCGAGGAGAAGGCGCGGCAGACTCTCGTCGCCAACGGCGTCAACGTCGCCGAGAACGTCGAGGAGTACTTCGCCGCACTCGAGAAGGGTCTCGTCCTGAACGTGCGGATCACCCCGCGCGCAGACGGCGACACGTACGCGTGCGGAGACGGCTGCGAGCTGTTCGAAGACGACGACGCGCTGATCCAGGTCTCGCTCGGTGAGCTGCCGAACGTGGTCGGCAAGCCGCTCGACGAGGCGAAGCAGATCCTCGAGGACGCCCGTCTGAAGGTCGACGGCGACACTCCCGAGGACTGGAGCGACTCGGTCGCCAAGGGCAGCGTGATCGCCCAGACCACCGAGCGCCCCGGCGGTGGCAGCTGGCGCCCCGATGACACCGTGAAGCTGACCGTGTCGAAGGGGCCGCGCCCGATCGAGGTGCCGAACGTCGTGGACATGACCCTCACCCAGGCCAAGGCCAAGATCACAGGGGTCGGACTGAAGGTCGATTATGCCGGCTGGGGCGATCTACCGGGGTTCGCGGACATGGCCATCGTGGTGGCGCAGAAGCCCGGCGACGGCACACTGCCCAGGGGCGGCACCGTGAAGCTGACCATTCAGCTCAAGGGCTGACGCGGAAGACCGCGACAGCTCAGCGCTTCTCGAGCTCCTCGGCCACGAGGAACGCGAGTTCCAGCGACTGCATGTGGTTCAGGCGCGGGTCGCACAGGCTCTCGTAGCGCGTCGCGAGGCCGGCCTCGTCGATCTGCTCCGACCCGCCCAGGCATTCGGTGACGTCGTCGCCGGTGAGCTCGACGTGGATGCCGCCGGGGAACGTGCCCACCGCGCGGTGCGCCTCGAAGAATCCGCGCACCTCGTCGACCACGTCGTCGAAGCGACGCGTCTTGTAGCCGGTGGGCGTGGTGATGCCGTTGCCGTGCATCGGGTCGGTGACCCACAGCGGGGTCGCACCGGAGTCCTTGACGGCCTCCAGCAGCGGCGGCAGCGCGTCGCGGATCTTGCCGGCGCCCATGCGCGTGATGAAGGTCAGTCGTCCGGGCTCGCGGTTCGGGTCGAGCTTGTCGATCAGGGCGAGTGCGGTCTCGGGCGACGTCGTCGGACCGAGCTTGACGCCGATGGGATTGCGGATGCGCGAGAAGTAGTCGACATGCGCGCCGTCGAGGTCGCGGGTGCGCTCCCCGATCCACAGGAAGTGCGCGGAGGTGTTGTACGGCGTCTCCGTGCGCGAGTCGATGCGCGTCATCGGGCGCTCGTAGTCCATCAGCAGGCCTTCGTGGCCCGTGAAGAATTCCACCCGCTTGAGCTCGTCGAAGTCGGCGCCGGCCGCTTCCATGAACTTGATGGCGCGGTCGATCTCGGCCGCCATCCGCTCGTAGCGCTGGTTGGCCGGGTTCTGCGCGAAGCCGCGGTTCCAGGAGTGCACCTCGCGCAGGTCGGCGAAGCCGCCCTGCGTGAACGCGCGGATCAGGTTCAGCGTGGATGCCGCGGTGTGGTATCCCTGCAGCAGCCGGCCCGGGTCGGCCTCACGGGACTTCTCGGTGAAGTCGTAGCCGTTGACGATGTCGCCCCGGTAGGCGGGGAGGGTGACGTCGCCGCGCGTCTCGTTGTCGCTGGAGCGCGGCTTGGCGAACTGCCCGGCCATCCGTCCCATCTTCACGATGGGCATCGACGCACCGTAGGTCAGCACGACCGCCATCTGCAGCACCGTCTTGATGCGGTTGCGGATCTGGTCGGCCGTCGCCCCGGCGAACGTCTCGGCGCAGTCGCCGCCCTGCAGCAGGAACGCGTTCCCGGATGCCGCGCGAGCGAGCCGTGTGCGCAGGTTGTCCACCTCGCCGGCGAACACCAGCGGAGGCAGTGCGGCGATCTGCCCTGACACTGCGGACACCCGCTCGGCGTCCGGCCACTGCGGCTGCTGCTTGATGGGAAGCGAGCGCCATGCGTCGAGTTCGGGGTGCGAGTGAGGCATCCACCCAGCCTAGTGTCCGGAATCGCCGCCAGGATGCCGCGTGACGGGCCCGCCGCGGGCATGCCGGGGAGCCTCGATCAGGCGCGCTTCGCGCTCTTCTGCGGCAGCCGATCCTTCACCGTGGAGGCGTAGACGTCGTCGTACTGCTGCGCGCCCAGACGCTGCAGGGCGATCATGATCTCGTCGGTGACCGCACGCAGGATGTAGCGGTCGTTCTCCATGCCCGCGTAGCGCGAGAAGTCCAGCGGCTCGCCGATGACGGCGCCGACGCGCATGATGTTCGGCACGCGACTGCCGATCGGCATCGCCGTATCGGTGTCGACCATCACCACGGGGATCACCGGGACCTTGGCCTCCAGCGCCATCCGTGCGATTCCCGTGCGACCGCGGTAGAGGCGTCCGTCGGGGCTGCGGGTGCCCTCGGGATAGATGCCGAGCAGATCACCACGACCGAGGATCTGCAGGCCGGTGTTCAGCGACGCCTCGGAGGCCTTGCCCCCGGATCGATCGATGGGGATCTGACCGGTGCCCTTCATGAACACCTTCGTCGCCCATCCCTTCAGGCCCCGGCCGGTGAAGTAGTCGCTCTTCGCGAGGAAGGACATCGGACGATCGATCATGAGCGGAAGGAAGATCGAGTCCGCGAAGGAGAGATGATTGCTCGCCAAGATCGCCGCACCTGTGGTGGGGATGTTGTCCCGCCCCACTACCCAGGGGCGGAAGATCGCCTTGACCAGCGGCCCGATCGCGACGTACTTCATCAGCCAGTAGAACATCGTGAGGCAGTCTATCGCCGCCGCACCTTCGCGACCGAGTTCCATTGTTCATGCGACTCGATGTCATGACCTAGACTCGATGCAACCCGTCCGACTGGTATCGAAGGAGCTGCCGTGGTCCAGTTCGAAGTCCCTGCGATCGTCCCCGCTGACCCCGAGGCGAACACGTCCGATCTGCTCGCCATCCGCGTGCAGCAGACGCCGAACCTGGCGCTCTTCTCCGTTCCGGAGGGTTCCGGCTGGCGTGACATCACGGCCAAGGACTTCGAGACGGCGGTGATCGCCCTGGCGAAGGGATTCGTCGCGGCCGGCATCCAGCCCGGCGAGAAGGTCGGCTTCATCGCTCGCACCACCTACGAGTGGTCGCTGGTCGATTTCGCGCTCTTCTACGCCGGGGCCGTGATGGTGCCGATCTACGAGACCAGCTCCCCCTCGCAGATCCAGTGGATCATGGAGGACTCCGGCGCGACCGCGCTCATCGTGGAATCGCCTGAGCATTTCGCCCGCGTGGACGAGGTGCGCGGCGATCTGCCGCTGGTGCGCGAGGTCTGGCAGATGCACCTGGGTGCCATCGACACGCTCACCGCGCGGGGGGCCGAGGTCGAGGATGCCGAGATCCAGCGCCGCCGCAGCCTCGCGGTCGGTTCGGACATCGCGACCCTGATCTACACCTCCGGCTCCACCGGCCGCCCGAAGGGCTGCGTGCTGACGCACAGCAACTTCGTCGAGCTGTCGCGCAACTCCGCCAAGTCGCTCGATGCCGTCGTCACGACGCCCGGCGCTTCGACGCTGCTGTTCATCACCACCGCGCACGTCTTCGCCCGGTTCATCTCCATCCTCGGCATCCACGCCGGCGTGCGCACCGGTCACCAGCCCGATACCAGGAACCTGCTGCCCGCACTCGGCTCGTTCAAGCCGACCTTCCTGCTCGCCGTGCCGCGCGTGTTCGAGAAGGTCTACAACTCCGCCGAGCAGAAGGCCGAGGCAGGCGGCAAGGGCAAGATCTTCCGCGCCGCGGCCGCCGCGGCGGTCGAGCACTCGACCCTGCTCGAGGAGGGCAGGAAGATTCCTTTCGGCCTGCGGGTGAAGTTCGCCGTGTTCGACAAGCTCGTCTACAGCAAGCTGCGCGCAGCCATGGGCGGCAACGTCGCCTACGCCGTGTCGGGGTCCGCTCCCCTGGGTGCGCGCCTCGGGCACTTCTTCCACAGCCTCGGCGTCGTGATCCTCGAGGGCTACGGCCTCACCGAGACGACCGCGCCCGCGACAGTGAACCTCGCCGACAAGTCGAAGATCGGCACCGTCGGCCCCGCGCTGCCCGGCGTGGGTGTCCGCCTCGACGAGGACGGCGAGATCGAGGTCAGGGGCATCAACGTCTTCAAGGAGTACTGGAACAACCCGGAGGCCACCGCGGCCGCGTTCCACGACGGCTGGTTCCGCACCGGTGACATCGGCAGCTTCGACTCCGAGGGCTTCCTGACGATCACCGGCCGCAAGAAGGAGATCATCGTCACTGCCGGCGGCAAGAACGTCGCCCCGGCAATGCTCGAGGATCCGATCCGGGCCAACTCGATCGTCGGCCAGGTGGTCGTCCTGGGCGATCAGAAGCCGTTCATCTCGGCCCTGGTCACTCTCGACTCCGAGATGCTGCCGACCTGGCTGGCGAACAACGGACTGCCCTCCGACATGTCGCTGGCGGATGCCAGTCGCAACGCCGCCGTCCGCGACGAGGTGCAGCGCGCGGTCGATCGCGCCAACAAGGGCGTCTCGCGCGCCGAGTCGATCCGCAAGTTCACGATCCTGCCGATCGAGTGGACCGAGGCCAGCGGGCACCTGACGCCCAAGCTCTCGATCAAGCGGAATGTGATCCTGGACGACTTCGCCGACGAGGTCACCGCGATCTACGATGCGTCGACACACACCACCACCACGCCGCTGGGCTGACGCTTCGACAGGCTCAGCGACCCATCGGGTCTCTGAGCCTGTCGAACGGCTGGGTCCTTGAGCCTGTCGAACGGCTGGGTCCCTGAGCCTGTCGAAGGGCTAAAACCAGTCGCTCTCGCGGACTTCGCGCATCGCGAGCTTGCGGGTCTCGCCCTCCAGACGGCCCAGGTACACCATGCCGTCCAGGTGATCGGTCTCGTGCTGGAGCGCCTGGGCGAGCAGCCCGTCGCCCTCGAGGACGACCGGTTCGCCGTCGAGGTCGATCCCCTCGACGCGGGCCCACGGGTGACGCAGAGTGTCATGCCACAGCCCGGGCACCGAGAGGCATCCCTCGCCGGTGGGCTGCTTCTCGCCGCGCACCTCGGTCAGCACGGGGTTGATGACGTAGCCGATGTCCCCATCGATGTTGTAGCTGAACGCGCGCAGGGCGACGCCGATCTGATTGGCGGCGACCCCCGCACGGCCGGGCAGCTGCACGGTGTCGATGAGGTCGGCGATCAGAGCGCGCACGCCGTCGTCGATGTTCTCGATGGGGGCGCACACCTGCCTGAGCACGGGGTCGCCGTACAGGCGGATCTCGCGGACGGCCATCAGGCCGCCTTCGCCCGGAGTCCCTCGACCAGTGTCGCGGCGATCTCGCGCGCCGCACGCCGGGTCGCCGGCTGCAGGTTGCCGAAGTCGATGGCGCCGCCGCCCGCGATCTGCGGGTCGTACGGCACGCGCAGCACGTGCTTGGCACGCGTGGAGAAGTGCGACTCCAGTTCGCTCAGGCGCACCAGGGGGGCACCGGGCGTGGACTGGTTCAGCACGACGATGGCCTCGCGGGCCAGCGTCGCGTATCCGTTGGTCTCCAGCCAGGTCAGGGTCTCGGATGCCAGTCGGGCCTCGTCGACGCTCAGTCCGGACACGATGACGATCTGGTCGGCCAGGTCGAGGGTGGCGCCCATCACCGAGTGCACGATGCCCGTGCCGGAGTCGGTGAGGACGAGCGAGTAGTACTGCGCGGCGACGGTGGCGACGTCGCGGTAGTCGCCGTCGCCGAACGCCTCGGACACGCGCGGATCCGAGTCCGACGCGAGCACGTCGAGGCGGGTCTCGTCGCGCGCCACGAGCGCGGAGAGGTCGTGGAAGCCGCGGATGTCGTGCTGCGCCCGCACGAGGTCGCGGACGGACTTCGTGTGGCTTCCCACGATGCGCTCGGCGAGGGTGCCGCGGTCGGGGTTGGCGTCGACAGCGATGACGCGGTCGTCGCGAGCGTCGGCGAGAGCCATTCCGAGCAGCGCCGTGATCGTGGTCTTGCCCACGCCGCCCTTGCGCGACAGCACCGGCACGAAGCGGGCGTTGCCCGGCATGGGTGCGGCGATGCGTGCGCTGAGCTGCTTGCGCTCGCGCGCCTTGCGCCCGTCGCCGACGTTGATGCGCCCGCCCGAGATCGTGTAGAGCAGGTGGCTCCAGGTGCCCTCCGGCTCGGGCCTGGACATCCGCGCGGGGTCGAGCAGGCGGTCCGCGGTGAGCAGATCGGCGCTCTCGCGGCCTCCGTCGCCGAGATCGTCGAGACGCTTCGAGGTGAGCTCGAGTCCGGGTCGAGCGGCCTCGGCGGTCTGCCGCTCGGTCGCGGGGCGCGATGCGGATACAGGGTCGTTCGTCACCACGGGACGGATCTCCTCTGGTCTTTCGGCCGCGGCGGGCCGAGGTGCGTCTGGGATGCGGGGCGGCGCGGGGGACATGGCCTGCCGCAGCTCCGCCTTGGCCGCGGCCACCACGGATTCGAGGTCCGACAGTCCCTGCGTCTCGATGACGGGCTCCGCGGAGGTCTGCGTCGGCGGCGTGGCGTCCGCAGCCTTGGACGGGGCGTCGGATGCCGCGGACGGCTCCTTCACGACCGGCTCGCGCTTCGCGACCGGCTCGCGCTTCGCGTCCGGCTCATTCTTCGCGACCTGCTCCGACACTGCGACCGGCTTCGACCCTGTTACCGGCTTGCTCTCCGCAGGCCGCTCGGACTTCTTCGGCACGATCGCCGTCTCAGACTTCGCAGCAGGCTCTGCCTTCGCAGCAGGCTCTGTCTCGGCGGCTGCCCCGGTCTCGGGGTTCGGCGTCGTCTTCGCGGTGGGCGTCGACCGGGGCGCGGACTTCGACTTGACGACGGGCTTGGCCTTCGCGGCGGTCTTCGCCTTCGCAGCAGGCCTGCTCTTCGCGGCCGGGGCGGCGGCCACGGCAGCGGCGGCAGCCATTGCATCCGCCGAGTCCGCAGCATCCGCCGAGTCCGCAGCATCCGTCGGCTCCGCCAGCACCTCGGCATCCACCACGCCCGAGTCGGGCGTGCCCGTGATGGACGTCGCCGCGACGATCGGCTCATCCACGAGTTCTGCCTCGGCGGGTGGCTCCTCGACCGTCTCCGGCTGAGGTTCCTCCGCAGGCAGTTCGATGATGATCTCCGAGGCATCCTGGTGAATGCGCGCCAGCGTGTCGGCGTCGGCGACGGCTGAGGTGTCGATGATCAGATCAGAGATGATCTCGCCGTCGACGACCTCATCGTCCACGAGGTCGTCGTCCTCGCCGCCTGTGGGCAGCGAAACACTGACCTGCGCGGTGCCGCCGAGCAGGCCGATGGCCGAGATGTCGGACGACGTGGTGTCGTCGAGCACCCCCAGCGAATCGTCCCCGTCGGGGTCCACGTTGTTCTTCGAGGTCACAGTCACTACTCCAAGCCGGGCGCACATGCGCCCGCCCAAGGTTAGTGCGCCGGACGTATCACGACCAAAAGATCGCCTGCGTCGACCTGTTGGGTACCGGTGATCGCGAGCCTCTCGACGACCCCGTCCACCGGTGACGTGATGCCCGCCTCCATCTTCATGGCCTCGATGGATGCGACGGCGTCACCGGCCTTGACCACGTCGCCCTCCTCGATCTTCACGGTCACCGCTCCCGAGAACGGGGCGGCGATCTGACCGGGCTTGGAGGTGTCGGCCTTCTCGACCTCGTGCACGTCGACGGTGATCGACCTGTCGCGCACGGCCACCGGCCGCAGCTGGCCGTTCAGCGTGGTCATGACCGTCCGCATGCCCTTCGGATCGACCTCGCCGATCGCCTCCAGGCCGACGTACAGCCGCACGCCGCGCTCGATCTCCACCGCGTGCTCGGCGCCGGGCACGAGACCGTAGAGGTAGTCGGCGGTGTCCAGCACCGAGAGGTCGCCGAACTCCTCGCGGCCCTGCCGGAAGATCTTGGTCGGCGCGGGGAACAGCAGCTCGTTGAGCATGCCTCGGCGCTCCGCGGAGGTGCCCCGCAGTGCGGTCTGCTGGGCGTCGGTGATCGGCGTGATGCCCACCTTCGACGCGCGTCCCGCAAGCACCTTGCTGCGGAACGGCTCCGGCCATCCGCCTGGCAGGTCGCCCAGCTCCCCCGCCATGAATCCCACGACCGAGTCCGGGATGTCGTAGCGCTCGGGGTTCTCCGCGAAGTCCGCAGGATCCGCCTTGACGGCCGCCAGATGCAGGGCGAGGTCGCCGACCACCTTCGACGAGGGCGTCACCTTCGGCACACGGCCGAGGATCGCGTCGGCCGCCGCGTACATGTCCTCGATGAGCTCGAAGTCATCCGCCAACCCCAGGGCGATCGCCTGCTGGCGCAGGTTGGACAGCTGACCGCCGGGGATCTCGTGGTGGTACACGCGGCCGGTGGGGCTGGGCAGGCCCGACTCGAACGGGCGGTACAGCCGGCGCGTGGCCTCCCAGTACGGCTCCAGGTCGGATGCGGCCTGCAGGTCGAGCCCGGTGTCCCGCTCGGTGTGCGCGAGGGCGGCGATGAGCGCCGACAGCGAGGGCTGGCTGGTCGTGCCCGACATCGGCGCGGAGGCCACGTCCACGGCATCCGCCCCCGCCGCACTGGCGGCGAGCAGTGTCGCGAGCTGACCGCCTGCGGTGTCGTGCGTGTGCACGTGCACCGGCTGGTCGAAGCGCTCGCGCAGCGCCGTGACGAGCTTGGCTGCGGCCGCGGGTCGCAGCAGGCCCGCCATGTCCTTGATGCCGATCACGTGCGCGCCGGCGTCGACGATCTGCTCGGCCAGGCGCAGGTAGTAGTCCAGCGTGTACAGGTCCTCGGCCGGGTTGAGCAGGTCGCCGGTGTAGCAGAGCGCGGCCTCGGCGACGGCGGTGCCGGTGCCGAGCACGGACTCGATCGCCGGGCGCATCTGCGACACGTCGTTGAGCGCGTCGAAGATGCGGAAGATGTCCACACCGGTCTCTGCGGCCTCGCGGACGAACGCGTCGGTCACCTGCGTCGGGTACGGCGTGTATCCGACGGTGTTGCGCCCGCGCAGCAGCATCTGGATGCTGATGTTCGGCAGCGCCTCCCGCAGGGCGGCCAGGCGCTCCCAGGGGTCCTCGCCGAGGAAGCGCAGCGCGACGTCGTAGGTCGCCCCTCCCCAGGCCTCGACGGAGAGCAGCTGCGGGGTCATGCGAGCCACGTACGGTGCGACGGCGAGCAGATCACGCGTGCGCACCCGGGTCGCGAGCAGCGACTGGTGCGCGTCGCGGAAGGTCGTCTCGGTGACGGCCAGGGCCTCCTGGTCGCGCAGGGCCTTCGCGAACGCCGCCGGGCCGACCTCGCGCAGCAGCTGCCGGCTGCCGTCCGGAGCCGGCAGGCTCAGGTCGAGCTGCGGAAGCTTGTGAGACGGATCCAGCACCAGCGGGTTCTCACCGTTCGGCTTGTTGACGGTCACGTCGACGAGCCAGTTCAGGATCTTGGAGCCGCGGTCCTTCGACACGCGCCCGCGCAGCAGCTCGGGCCGCTCGTCGATGAACGACGTCGACAGGTCGCCCGCAGCGAAGGACGGGTCGTCCAGCACGGCCTGCAGGAACGGGATGTTCGTCGAGACGCCGCGCACGCGGAACTCCGCGAGCGCTCGGCGCGCACGCGACACGGCGCTCTCGAAGGAGCGTCCGCGGCAGATGAGCTTGGACAGCATCGAGTCGAAGTACGGGCTGATCTGGGATCCGGCCGCCGTGGTGCCGCCGTCCAGGCGGATGCCGGCGCCGCCGGGCGAGCGGTAGGTGGTGATCTTGCCGGTGTCGGGGCGGAACCCCTGCGTCGGGTCCTCGGTGGTGATGCGGCACTGCAGCGCGGCGCCGCGCAGCCGGATGTCGTCCTGCTCGAGGTCGAGCTCGGCGAGGGTGGCGCCCGCGGCGATCTGCATCTGAGCGCGTACGAGGTCGACGTCGGTGACCTCCTCGGTCACGGTGTGCTCGACCTGGATGCGCGGGTTCATCTCGATGAACACGAACTCGCCGGTGCGCGGCCCCTCGGTCTCGAGCAGGAACTCCACCGTGCCGGCGTTCTGGTAGCCGATCGACCGCGCGAAGGCGATGGCGTGCCGGTGCATGTCCCGGCGGATGCCCTCGTCGAGGTTCGGCGCGGGCGCGATCTCCACGACCTTCTGGTGGCGGCGCTGCACCGAGCAGTCCCGCTCGTACAGGTGGATGGTGTCGCCCTGCCCGTCGGCGAGGATCTGCACCTCGATGTGCCGGGGCCGCAGCACCGCCTGCTCGAGGAACATCCGCGAGTCGCCGAACGCCGCACCGGCTTCGCGCATCGCCTCGGCCAGCGCGGGAGCGAGATCGCCCTTGGTGTCGACCTTGCGCATGCCTCGTCCGCCGCCGCCGGCGACGGCCTTCGCGAACAGCGGGAAGCCGATCTCATCGGATTGGGCGACCAGCGCGTCGATGTCATCGGATGCATCGGTCGAGCGCAGCACGGGCACGCCGGCCTCGATGGCGTGCCTCTTGGCCTCGACCTTGTTGCCCGCCATCTCCAACACGTGCGAGGGCGGCCCGATGAATGTGATCCCGGCCGCCGCGGCCTTCTCCGCCAGATCGGGGTTCTCGGAGAGGAACCCGTATCCGGGGTAGATCGCGTCCGCTCCGGCATCCAGGGCGACCTTGATGATGCCCTCTACGTCCAGGTAGGCCTGCACGGGGTGCCCGCGCTCGCCGATCTCGTAGGCCTCGTCGGCCTTCAGCCGATGCAGGGAGCCGCGGTCCTCGTAGGGGAACACGGCGACAGTGCGCGCTCCCACTTCGTATGCCGCACGGAATGCGCGGATCGCGATCTCACCGCGGTTGGCCACCAGGATCTTCTGGAACATGCACACCTCTTCAGAGGTTGTTGCGCGCCGAACAGCAACGCGCAAGGCGGGGGCTGAGTGTCCCCTCAGACTAGGGCACGGTAACGTGTACGACGTGCACGTACTCAGCGTCAGCTCCCTCAAAGGAGGCGTCGGGAAGACGACCGTGACTCTCGGTCTCGCTTCCGCCGCCTTCGCCCGCGGCATCCGCACCCTCGTGGTCGATCTCGACCCGCAGTCGGATGTCTCCACCGGCATGGACATCCAGATCGCCGGCAGGCTGAACATCGCCGACGTGCTGGAGAACCCCAAGGAGAAGATCGTCCGCCAGGCGATCACCAGCAGCGGCTGGGCGAAGGTGCACCCGGGCACCATCGATCTGCTGATCGGCAGCCCGTCCGCCATCAACTTCGACGGCCCGCACCCCAGCGTGCGCGACGTGTGGAAGCTCGAGGAGGCGCTGGCGACCGTCGAGGGCGAGTACGACCTCGTGCTGATCGACTGCGCCCCGTCGCTGAACGCGCTCACCCGCACGGCCTGGGCCGCCAGTGACCGCGTCATGGTCGTCACCGAGCCCGGACTGTTCTCGGTCGCTGCCGCCGACCGCGCCCTGCGCGCGATCGAGGAGATCCGCCGCGGTCTCTCCCCCCGGCTTCAGCCGCTGGGCATCGTGGTCAACCGGGTGCGCCCGCAGTCCATCGAGCACCAGTTCCGCATCAAGGAGCTGCGCGACATGTTCGGCCCGCTGGTGCTGGCACCCCAGCTGCCCGAGCGCACCTCGCTGCAGCAGGCGCAGGGCGCGGCGAAGCCGCTGCACATCTGGCCCGGCGACTCCGCTCAGGAGCTGGCCGCCGATTTCGACCTCCTGCTGGATCGCATCATCCGCGCCGGCCGCGTGGCCGTTCCGGAGACCGGCGCTCAGGCCTGAGGTCGCGCACAGCCGAGATGCACAGACGAGAAAGCCGCACCCTCGGGTGCGGCTTCTTCTTTCGAGTGGCGTCGCGGCTACGGTCGGTTCCGCAACAGGGGGCCCCGCGCCCAGAGGCTCAAGGCAGCGCGAAGCGATGCCTTGAGTGGGCGTGGGGATCAGGCGGTGCGCTTGGAGCGATGCGCCGCGAGCTCGTCCACCGGGTCAGGTGCAGTCGAGTCGAAGTCGACGAGCGTGGACTCGACCTCGCGCAGGACCTTGCCCACGGCGATGCCGAAGACGCCCTGCCCGCGGCTGACCAGGTCGATGACCTCGTCGTTCGAGGTGCACAGGTAGACGGATGCGCCATCGCTCATCAGCGTCGTTCCGGCGAGATCACGGATGCCTGCGACGCGCAGCTGCTCGACAGCGGTCCGGATCTGCTGCAGCGAGATGCCGGTGTCCAGCAGCCGCTTGACGAGCTTGAGGACGAGGATGTCGCGGAAGCCGTAGAGCCGCTGCGATCCAGAGCCGGATGCGCCGCGGACCGTGGGAACCACGAGCTCGGTGCGCGCCCAGTAGTCCAGTTGGCGGTAGGTGATGCCTGCCGCGCGCGCGGCCACCGCACCGCGATAGCCGACCTCGTCGTCCATCGCGGGAAGCCCGTCGGTGAAGAGGAGTTCGGTGACGAACCGCGGGTCGCCTGTCAGCTCATCCGCATTCATGCGTTGTCCTCTCCCTGAACGATTACCTCAACGCTAGAGCAGCACCCCCGACCCGGCAATGACATCCGCACCGTCGGGAAGGTGTGTCGCAACCCGTTCGTTACGAAAGGGCTCGATCCAGTGCCTGACGCACCATCAGGCTGCGCACCTCGTCGATGTGCGTGGCCAGTTCCGGGGCGAGCTCTGCGGCACGTCCGCGAGATGCGGCATCGGTGCGACGCAGCAGCGTGGACAGCGCGGATTCGATCAGCGCGGCCTCGCGCTCGGCGTTCTGACGGAGGCTCCGCAGGTGCCGTGGCTCGATGCCGTGCCGCGCAAGCGTGACGAGGCCCGCCAGCAGGGACGACGCCTGCTCGGAGTAATGCTCGGACGCCGCGATGAGACCGGCGCTGATCGCGTCGTTCAGCAGCTGCGGCGTGGCGCCGGTGCGGGCGATCAGTTCGTCGCGGCGATGACGCCGCGGGGGCGGGGTGATCGAAGGAGGAGCGATGTCGCCCCAGCCCTCCCCCTTCGCCTCGGCCTCGTCCAGCTGCTCGCGGATGACGCTGAGCGGAAGATAGTGGTCGCGCTGCAGGGTGAGCGCGGTGCGCAGCCGATCCAGGTCGGATGCCGAGAACTTGCGGTAGCCGGACTCCGTGCGCGACGGGCTGACGATCCCCTGCACCTCGAGGAAGCGCAGCTTGCTGGAGGTCAACTGGGGGAACTCCGGCGTGAGACGGGCGAGGACCTGCCCGATGCTGAGAAGCCCTTTGGGCGCGGAGCGCTCGCGGGCGGCACCAGCCGCCGGCATCAGTTGTTCGCCAGGTCGATCGGGGAGGCGAAGAAGTTCATCCGGAACTTGCCGATGCGCAGCTCGTAGCCGTTCTTCAGCTCGCTGCGGTCCACGCGCTCGCCATCGACGTAGGTGCCGTTCAGCGAACGCTGGTCGATGATCTCGAAGACCGAGCCGGATCGCGTGATCTCGGCGTGACGACGCGACACCGTCACGTCGTCGAAGAAGATGTCGGCCTCGGGGTGACGACCCACCGTCGTCACGTCCGCGTCGAGCAGATAGCGGGCGCCGGCGAGTGCGCCGGCGCGAACCAGCAGGAGTGCGGAGCCGGACGGCAGCGCGGCGATCGCCGCGCTCTCGGTCTCGGTCAGGTCTGCGCCGAAGGGCACGAAGGAGAGGTCCGATTCGTGACCGAACGTCTGTGTCGCATCGTGCCGCTGCTCACCGCTGCGGTGGATCGCGCCTCCGGCGCCGATCGTGCTGTCATCTGTCACGGTTCTCCCTCCTCCGGTCCTTCAGCCTATCTGATCGGGTCGGGTGCTCGGGAGGCCGATCTGCCTGTTCTTCGTCATCGGCGGACGGCTCGCGCCCTCGCGCAGAGGATAGGCTTTACGCATGCCACATTACGATGTCGTCATCCTCGGCGCGGGCCCTGGCGGATACGTCGCCGCCGTCCGCAGCGCCCAGCTCGGCCTGTCCACCGCGATCATCGAGGAGAAGTACTGGGGCGGTGTGTGCCTGAACGTCGGGTGCATTCCCTCCAAGTCGCTCCTCAAGAACGCGGAGGTCGCGCACACGTTCACCCACAAGGCCGAGTTCTTCGGCATCTCGGGTGATGTGCACTTCGACTTCGGCGCCGCGTTCGACCGCAGCCGCAAGGTCTCGGAGACCCACGTCAAGGGCATCCACTTCCTGATGAAGAAGAACAAGGTGACCGAGTACGACGGTCGCGGAACCTTCACGGGACCCAAGGCCATCTCGGTCGCCAAGTCGGACGGCACGACCGAAGAGGTCACCTTCGACAACGCCATCATCGCCACGGGTTCCGCCGTGCGTCTGCTGCCGGGCGTGCAGCTGAGCGAGAACGTGGTCACCTACGAGGAGCAGATCCTCGCCCGCGAGCTGCCCGAGTCGATCGCGATCGTCGGCGCCGGTGCCATCGGGATGGAGTTCGCGTACGTTCTGGTGAACTACGGCGTGAAGGTCACGATCATCGAGTTCCTCGACCGTGCGCTGCCGAACGAGGACGTCGAGGTCTCCAAGGAGATCCAGCGCCAGTACAAGAAGCTCGGCGTCGACATCCTCACCTCGACCGCGGTCAAGACCGTGACCGACAACGGCTCCTCGGTGCACATCACGTACGAGACCCGCGACGGCAAGGCCGGCGAGCTCGACGCGGGCAAGGTGCTCATGTCGGTCGGCTTCGCGCCGAACATCGAGGGCTTCGGTCTCGACAAGACGGGCGTGAAGCTCACCGAGCGCGGTGCGATCGACATCGACGACCACATGCGCACGAACGTCGAGGGCATCTACGCCATCGGCGATGTGACCGCCAAGCTGCAGCTGGCGCACGTCGCAGAGGCCCAGGGCGTCGTCGCCGCCGAGACCATCGCGGGCGCCGAGACGCAGACGCTGGGCGACTACCGGATGATGCCGCGCGCCACGTTCTGCCAGCCGCAGGTGGCCAGCTTCGGTCTCACCGAGGAGCAGGCCAGGGCCGAGGGACGCGAGATCAAGGTCGCGAAGTTCCCGTTCAGTGCGAACGGCAAGGCGAACGGCCTCGGCGAGCCGGTCGGCTTCGTCAAGCTGATCGCGGATGCCGAGCACCTGGAGCTCATCGGCGGTCACCTGATCGGACCGGATGTCTCCGAGCTTCTGCCCGAGCTCACGCTGGCGCAGAAGTGGGATCTGACGGCACTCGAGGCCGCCCGCAACGTGCACACCCACCCGACGCTGTCGGAGGCGCTGCAGGAGGGCTTCCACGGCCTCGCCGGCCACATGATCAACATGTGAGCTCGCTCAGCCTCTGACATACGACAGACACAGAACGAGAGCCCGGTCCGCACGGACCGGGCTCTCGTCGTTCCGGCTCACAGGCCTCCCATGGTGACCAGTGCGGCCGCACGCTCGCGCAGCGGCACCGATCCGAGCGCGCGGATGGCGACCTCCCTGGCACGCTGCGCCGGTCGTGACGCGGGCGAGCCCATGTCCATGTAGAACGCGGAGCGGCGCTGCGCTCCGGCGGCGCGTGCGGATGCACGACGTGCATAGCCCCGCAGATCGACCGTTGTGCCGTGCAGACCGTCGATCAGCAGCGGCGCGAGCATCACGGCATCCGCCCAGCCGAGGTTCATGCCCTGCCCGCCGATCGGGCTGACCTCGTGCGCGGCGTCGCCGAGCAGAGCGACCCTCCCCCGAGCCAGGTGGTCGGCTCGGTGCTGCGCGGCGGTGAACGCCGTAGGCGCCAGGCCGTCCGGGATGCGGATGCCGATGTCCGTACGGGCCAGGATCGCCTCGGCGAAGACCTCAGACGTCACCGCGTCACCGCCGTCCGTCCGGCGAATCACCCATCGACGCTGTCCCGCAGGCAGCGGGAACGACTCCACCAGGCCCCCGGGTTCGCAGTGGATGCGCGCCAGTCGGTCCTCCCCCGGATCCGGGATGTCGATCATCGCGTAGTGCGCGGAACGGCCCCGACGGATCCAGCCGACGCCCGCGGCCCGCCGCAGTGCGCTGCGCACGCCGTCCGCGACGACGAGGAACGGTGTCGGCAGCTCCCCGTCGGTCGTGCGCACGCGCACGCGGGAGCCCTCGTCCCGGAATCCGACGACGGCGGTGCCGGACCGGATCGTGCCGCCGAGCGCGTGCAGCCGGGCACGCAGCAGGGCGTCCGTGCGGTGCTGCGCCAGGGTCAGCACCGGGCGTGCGGCTCCGAAGGGCACGGCGGCCAGCATCCGCCCTCGGGCGTGCACCTCGCCGCCATCGAGCGCGACGGCCTCGGCACGCACCGCCGCACCGATCCCCGCGGCATCGAGAGCCGCGAGCCCGGGCGGATGGATGCCGATGGCGCGGGAGCGCTCGTCCGCTCCGCGTCGCCTCTCGATGATGAGCACCTCCGCGCCACGGCCGGCGAGCAGGCAGCCGAGGAGCAGCCCGACCGGACCCGCGCCGGCGATGATCGCGTCAGGCATCGCTCTTCTCCGGATGCAGGTCGCGGGCGCGCAGCAGCAGGCGGGACGGCATCCGCTGTTCGACGCTCCAGCCGTCTCCGGCGGCGACTGCCAGCTCGTCGGCGGTGAAGGAGCGACGGATGCTGGTGAGCCCGTCCGGCCGGATGAACGAACCGGCCAGCACGGTGCGGGCCAGCGGCAGGGTCGCCGCCGCGAACAGCGCGTACGCGGTGCGACTGCGGGCGATGTCGCCGTGCAGCACGGCTCCGCCCGGCGCGCGCAGACGGAGCGAGTCGGACAGCACGTCCGAGAGCAGGCCCGGTGTCAGGTGATGCAGCACGTGGTTGGAGATCACGAGATCGAAGACCTCACCCTCCGCGACCAGATCGGAGGTGGACGCGCACCGCCAGCGCAGGCCGGGCGGACCGTCCTGCGCGGACGCCCAGCGGACCGCGCGTGGATCGACGTCCAGCCCCGTCACCTGCGCATCGCAGCCGTCCCGGTGCAGCCGCCGGGCGATCAACCGGGTCAGGTCTCCCCCGCCGGCGCCGATGTCGAGCACGCGTAGCCTCCTCCGGCGGGCGAGCGGGCGGATGTCGCGCCGGTACACGCCGCGCCAGCCGGACACCACCGCGTTGACGAGCGGGAAGAGCGCGTAGGTGCGATCGAGCATGGCCTGATCCGCGTCGGGCTCGTCCATCAACTCCCGCGCGCCGACCGCACGTGCCGTCAGATCCGGGATCATGCTCCGGGAGTCAGCACGGTGAGCATGGCGCTCTCGGCGGTCAGACCAGGGCCGAAGGCCATCGCCGCGACCCGGTCGCCCGAACGGGCCTCGGCGCTCTCGAGGATGTGACGCAGCACGAACAGCACCGTCGCGCTGGACATGTTGCCGTACTCCCGCAGGATCTCGCGGGCGGGATGCAGCTGCTCGTCGCTGAGGCGCAGGCGCTCCTGCACCCGGTCGAGGATGCTGCGTCCGCCGGGATGGATGGCCCAGTGCGCCACCGGTTCCCCGATACGGTCGTCGTCGAACGCGGCTGCCAGCTTGTCGTCGTCGCTCCACAGCGGGCGCAGCGCGGCGCGGATGCTCTCGCCGATGATCTGCGGAACGGCCGTGGACAGCACCATCTCGAACCCGCTGTCGCCGATCGTCCAGGCCATGTCCTTCTCGCCCTCGAGCGCGATCGCCGTGCGGAAGCGGTCCAGGCTGAACGCGGGTGCCGCCGAGTCGAAGGATCGCGCCGTGACCAGGCCCGCGGCCGCGCCGTCGGAGAACAGCGACGAGGCGATGATCATGTCGGGATCCTCCGCGGAGCGCAGGTGCAGCGTGCACAGCTCCACGCTCACGACGAGCACCACGGCATCCGGGTCGGCGAGGCAGAACTGCCGGGCGGCGCGCAGCGCCGGCATCGCGGCGTAGCAGCCCATGAATCCCAGGTGGTAGCGCTCCACGGAATCGGACATCCCCAGTGCCCGCACGATCTCGAAGTCGGGCCCTGGGGCGTGGAAGCCCGTGCAGGAGACGGTGACGACATGCGTCACATCGGCCGCGGTGAGGTCGGGATCGGCGTCGAGCGCACGACGGGCGACCTCGATGAAGAGCCGGTCCGCCTCGCGGATGTAGATCTCGTTGCGCGCCTTGGTGCCCGGCGCCAGCAGCTCGCCGCTGGCCCGGTCGTAGAACAGCGGCGTGGAGGTCTCGGCATCCAGCGAGAGCTCCTCGAGCACCGTGTGCCGCGTCTCGATCCCCGATCCGTTGAACGATGCGGTCACCAGGCGCTTGGCCAGCCTGCTCAGCTCGGGCTGCCCGGCGAAGACGTCGCGCACGGTCTCCTGATCGAGCGGGACGTCGGGGACGATGGTCTGCAGGGAACGAAGCTGCACGGTGGGGCCCATGCGGTCATTCCACCATCCGCCGCACTCCGGCGGAAGGGGCTTGCGCCCGTGGGGTCCGCTCTGCGAAGCACCCCTGTTCTGCGAGGCGTCCTGAGGATCCGGGCTCAGAGCCCGAGCGCGCGCGCCAGCTTCGAGCCGGAGGACGGCGGACGACCACCGGCGGCGAGCACGGCCCGCTCGACGGCGGCGAAGAACTCCTCGCGCCCCGCGTCATCGACCGGGGCCGCGGGCCCCAGCTCCATCTCCCACTCGCGCCATTCCCGGCGGATGCCGCTGCCCAGGTCGGTCGCACGCACCCGGTCGTCGACGAATTCGGCGATCACGCCCTGCGCGCCGCTCAGCTGGTAGGCCGTGCGGGAGTTCTCGATGCGGGCGATCGGATGCAGCTCCTCGGCGGTCCACTGCGCGACCGTCGCCGCGACGGCATCCGGCATCCGGTCGTCGTCATCCAGCGGCCAGCCGAGCTCGAGCCGGCCGTCGCCCTGTCGAGGTCCCTTGATGTGCCAGCCGGCGTCGGGTCCGCCCGTGCGACGACGCAGCGCGACGCCGTTCAGCGCCAGGGTCCGTTGTGCGGTGTCCAGGTAGCGGGCGTCCAGTTCGCGAGGCTCTCCCTCGCTCACCGCGGTCACC
Source organism: Microbacterium sp. W4I4 (assembly GCF_030816235.1). NCBI lineage: Bacteria > Bacillati > Actinomycetota > Actinomycetes > Micrococcales > Microbacteriaceae > Microbacterium > Microbacterium sp. W4I4. The sequence continues at coordinate 71,301 of NZ_JAUSXT010000001.1, read as the reverse complement.
CCGGGGACGCTCCCCCAGTCCGGCAGAGACGTGTCGGCATCGGCGTCGTACTTGCGCTCGACCTCGAAGGTGCGCTGCGGGTCGCCGGATGCCGTGGGATCGGTCGCCACCTGCTCAGCCGTCGTGGTTCTGGTTCGCATTCGGCGAGATGTCGTCCTCGGACTCGATGAAGCGGAACGCCACCTGGGTCGGCCCGTCGTGCGCGCCCGTGTTCGACGCGTCGCCCTCGCGCCGATACCTGAGCTGAGTCTCGCTGTAGGGCAGGATCAGAGAGTCCCGCGTCTCATCGTCGAGCGGAATGATCTGCCCGTCGAGCGGGCCGCCGTGAAGTCGTGCGAGTGCCATGTGCTCACCCTAGCCCTCCGCGTCGACGCCGTCGGGATCGCATGCCGTCCGATGTCATGTCATCGAGATCGCAAGGACCGCGCCGAGGATCATCCACGGCCCGAACGCGATCCGCGTGGACCGGTTCGCCTTCTTCAGGAGCATGAGCACCAGTGCGAAGAGCGCCCCGAGCAGGAAGGCCGCAGCCGCCCCCAGCAGCAGGGTCCACCAGCCGTGCCAGGCCAGCACCAGGCCGATCACGGCGGCGAGTTTCACGTCTCCACCGCCCATCCCCTGCCGGGACGCCAGGTGCATCGCCGCGTAGAAGGCCCCGAGGACGAGCGCTCCCAGAAGGGCGCGCAGCATCCGCCCGGCATCCGCCGTCGCCAGTGCCTCGACGATCACCAGCACGATCAGGGCGCCGAGCGTCGGCAGCACGATGCGATTCGGCAGCCGGTGCGTGCGGGCGTCGACGACGATCAGCCACACCCCCACCGCGACCAGCGCCAGGTGCACGATCAGCACGGCGACGGCGTGAAGGGTCATGATCGCAGGCTAGGCGAAAGCCCGCACCTTCCGCGGAGGGCTGTGGATAACCTCGGGCGCAGAGACCCTCACACGTCGAGGATGTCGAGATCCACCGTGATGACGTCCCCCGCCGCGATCCCCTGCGCCTGGCGCACCTGCTTCTTCAGCGGCAGCACGAACGCGGATCCGCTGAAGAAGATCGAGGTCGTCCAGACCGTGAGCCCGATCCGCGCCTGCACCCGCAGCGAGCCGAAGCCGCGCCGCGGACTGGGCAGCTCGCGGATCTCGCCGGAGAGCTCCTCGGGCAGCGTCGCGAAGAACCAGGATTCCGTCCGGGCATCCCAGAGCGTGACCTCGCTCTCGAACTCGATCTGCATCCTTCCAGCCTAGCCCGCACCGCGCACTCTCGATGTCGGATGTGCGATCTAGTCTTCGAAGTGGACTTGAATTATTCGAATATTTCTTCGAGGATGGATGCATGGGGATCGGAACGATCGCGGCGCTCTCCCCCGCCGATGAGCGGGCGGGGGACATCCTCCGCCTGCGCCGGGAGATCGGGCGCATGCAGCGTCGTCGCAGCGACGATGCGACGCTGCCGCTGCATCCCGTGCTGCAGGATCTGCTGCCCGAGCGCGGCCTGCAGACCGGAGCGGTGTACTCGGTCTCCCCCTCGCCGAGTCTGATCTTCGCACTGATGAGCGCCGTCTCGCAGCGCGGCAGCTGGTGCGCCGCCGTGGGCATGCCCACCCTCGGGCTGGAGGCGGCCGCGGGCTTCGGCATCGACCTGTCGCGGCTGATCCTGGTGCCCGCGCCCGCCGAGCGCTGGCTGGCGGTGGTCTCCGCGCTGGCCGAGGTGGTGCCGCTGATCGCGGTCCATCCCGGCACGTCGGTGCGCGATGCGGATGCCGCCAGGCTGGCCGCGCGGTTGCGCGACCGCGGCTGCACGGTGCTGACCACGTCGACCTGGCCGCAGAGCGAAGGGCTGATCAGCCTGCACGATCCGCACTGGGAGGGTCTCGGCGAGGGCTGGGGACTGCTGTCGGAGCGCACGGTGACGCTCACCGCCCAGACCCGGTCGACTCCGCGCCCGCAGAGCCTGCGGGTGCAGCTGCCCGGTGGGCTCGGAGCGATCGAGGCGGCTCCGGTGACCGCGAAGGATTGGGCCCCTGAGCTCGTCGAAGGGTCCGAGCCCGCCTACCCGCGCTGGGCGGTGGCGTGATGGATGCCAGCGTGGATGCCGCAGAACCCGTGCGGATGCACGTGCTGTGGTTTCCGGATTGGCCGCTGCGTGCGGCACTGGGCGCCGCCCCGCCGCATCCGCCCACTGCCCTCGTGCACGGCGGGGTCGTCACCGCCTGCACGGAATCCGCACGGGCGCACGGCGTGCGCGTCGGCCAGCGCCGCCGACTCGCGCAGAGCAGGATGCCGTCGCTGCGGATGCTGCCGCACGACCCTTCGCAGGATGAGCGGGCCTTCCTGCCCGTGCTGCGTCTGATCGAGGAGCATGCTCCCGGCGTGCACCTGCTGCGTCCGGGGCTCGCCGCGCTCCGCTCCCGCGGCATCTCGCGCTATCACGGGGGCGAGGAGGGAGCCGCCGCCGCGCTGCGCGGCATCCTCGCCGAGGCCGGGTACGCCGAGACGCGGATCGGCGTCGCCGACGGGATGTTCACCGCCGAGCTGGCCGCGCGCGCGACCACGGCGGAGCACGCCTGGTCGGTGATCCCCTCACGCGAGGCCAGGGCGTTCCTGGCCCCGCTGCCCCTGCAGGTGCTCGGCGAGCCGGAGCTGGCGGATCTGCTGCGCCGACTGGGGATCACCACGCTCGGCGAGTTCGCCGCACTGGAGACCACGGCGGTGCGGGAGCGCTTCGGCGAGCACGGCGCGCGTCTGCACGCCCTCACCCGCGGCGCGGATTCCCGGCCGCTGACCCCGCGTCCTCCCGACCCGCAGCTGGCCAGGGAGGCCGCCTTCGAGACGCCGCTGGGGCAGTCCGATCAGATCGCCTTCGCCGTGCGGCAGACGGCGGATGCCGTGATGCTCGCCCTCGCCGACGCCTCCGTGGTGTGCACCGAGGTGCGCATCGACCTCACCGACGACGACGGGGCGGTGTCCTCGCGCACCTGGCTGCATCCGACCTGCTTCGACGAGGGCGACCTCGTCGACCGGGTCCGCTGGCAGCTCGAGGCGCTCGCGGCGGAGTCCGCGCGGGCGGCGCAGTCCGGGGAGGATGCCGATGCCGCGCACGCCTTCCGTGGGATCGTCGCCGTGCGCATCGTCCCGGTGGCGGTGGACGATGCCGCGCATCACCAGATCGGCCTGTTCGGCTCCGGGACGGATGAGCGCCTGCACCATGCCGTCTCGCGGGTGCAGACGATGCTCGGGCACATGGCCGTCACGACCGCCGCTGTGTCGGGCGGCCGTCTGCTCGCCGATCGGCAGGTGATGACGCCGTGGGGCGAGCGTCCGGTCATGGAGCGCGACCCCGCCCAGCCCTGGCCGGGGAGCCTGCCGGATCCGCTGCCCGCCGAGATCTTCGTTCCCCTGCGCCCGGTGCGGGTGACGGATGCCGAGGGCGCTGCCGTCGTCATCGGCGAGCGCGGCGAGATGCCGCATCCGCCCGCTCTCATCGACGACAGCGAGGTGATCGGCTGGGCCGGCCCCTGGCCCGTGCACGAGCACCGCTGGGATGCCGCGCGCAGCCGATCGGGACATCGCTTCCAGCTGCTGGACGCCCAGCACCGCGCCTGGCTGGTGCTGCACTCCGATGACGGCTGGTGGGCCGAGGGGCGGTACCGCTGATGGGCTTCGACAACCCGAAGCTGCCCTGGTCCCAGCTGGCGCGGACGCTGAGCGCCCCCACCGATCCAGCACTGGCGGATCCGATACCGGCATCCGCCGAGCCCGCCGCGCATCGCGAGACGCCCACCCCGTTGAGCAGGCACCGGCCGCCGGCATCCCGGCCCGCCGTCGTACGCCCCGAGGACGCGGTGCCCTACGCCGAGCTGCACGCGCACTCGTCGTACTCCTTCCTCGACGGGGCCTCCTCCCCCGACGACCTGCTGGCCGAGGCCGAGGGTCTGGGGCTGACGGCACTGGCGATCACCGACCACGACGGCTTCTACGGTGCGGCGCGCTTCGCCGAGGCCGCCGAGCTCACCGGCGTGCAGACCGTCTTCGGCGCGGAGCTGTCGCTCGGCGAGCCTGCTGATGGGTCCCTAAGCCTGTCGAAGGGCCTGAGCCTGTCGAAGGGGCTGGGCCGCACGGGCACTCCCGACCCGGTGGGCGAGCATCTGCTCGTGCTGGCGGACGGTGTGGAGGGGTATCACCGGCTGGCCGGGGCCATCACCCGCGCCCAGCTGCGCGGCGGCGAGAAGGGACGACCGCGCTACGACCTGGACGATCTGGTCGCCAGCGCCGGAGGGCACTGGACGATCCTGACCGGATGCCGCAAGGGCGGTGTGCGCCGCGGACTGGACCAGGGCGATCCCGGCACGCCGCTGCGCCGGCTGGTCGACCTGTTCGGGCAGGACAGGGTGGCCGTCGAGCTGCTCGATCACGGCGACCCGCTGGACAGTCGCCGCAACGACGCTCTCGCACGCCTCGCCGGAGAACTGCACCTGCCGGTCGTCGCGACAGGCAACGTGCACTATGCGACGCCCGAGAAGGCGGGACTCGCCGAGGCCATCGCCGCGGTGCGGGCCACCCGCAGCATGGACGACCTGGACGGCTGGCTGCCCGTGCATGCCGCCGCGCACCTGCGCAGCGGCGCCGAGATGACCGCGCGGTTCCGCCGCTATCCCGGCGCGATCTCGAACGGGCTGCGCATCGCCGCCGAGAGCGCCTTCCCGCTGCGCAGGGCCAAACCCGCCCTGCCGCAGCAGGAGGTGCCGGCGGGCGAGACGCCGATGAGTCATCTGCGCGCGCTGGTCTGGGCGGCGGTCCCGGCCAAGTACCCGCGCATCGACGACGCGGGGCGCCGCCGCATCGAGCGCGAGCTGAACGTCATCGCCGAGAAGGACTTCCCCGGCTACTTCCTCATCGTGCACGGCATCGTCGAAGAGGCCAGGCGCCGCGGCATCCTCTGTCAGGGTCGCGGATCGGCCGCGGCGAGCGCGGTCTGCTACCTGCTGGGCATCACCGCGGTCGATCCGATCCTGTACGGCCTGCCGTTCGAACGCTTCCTCGCCACCACCCGCAACGAGGAGCCGGACATCGATGTGGACTTCGACTCCAGCCGTCGTGAGGAGATCATCCAGTGGGTCTACCGCACCTACGGCCGCGAGCGCGCGGCGCAGGTGGCGAACGTCATCCAGTACCGGCCGAAGAACGCCGTGCGCGACATGGCCAGGGCGCTGGGGCACTCCCCCGGTCAGCAGGACGCCTGGTCGAAGCAGGTCGACGGCTGGGGCGCGGGGATCGAGGCCGCGGAGGGCAATGACATCCCCGCCGACGTGCTGACGTACGCGGGCGAGCTGCTGAAGGCGCCGCGGCACCTCGGCATCCACTCCGGCGGGATGGTGCTCACCGCCCAGCCGGTCGGCGAGGTGGTGCCGGTGGAGCACGCCCGCATGCAGGACCGCACGGTCATCCAGTGGGACAAGGACGACGCCGCCTGGATGGGCCTGGTGAAGTTCGACCTGCTGGGGCTCGGGATGCTGTCGGCACTGCGGCACTGCTTCGATCTGATCGAAGAGACGACGGGCGAGGTGTGGACGCTGGACGGCATCCCCAAGGAGGAGGCCGCGGTGTACGACATGCTCTGCCGGGCCGATTCCATCGGGGTGTTCCAGGTGGAGTCCCGCGCGCAGATGGGGCTGCTGCCGCGCCTGCAGCCGCGGGAGTTCTACGAGCTGGCCATCCAGATCGCGCTGATCCGCCCCGGACCCATCCAGGGCGGGGCGGTGCACCCGTTCGTGCGGCGCAAGCTGGGCCAGGACACGGTGACCTATGCACATCCGGTGCTCGAGCCGGTGCTGGAGCGCACCCTGGGCATCCCGGTCTTCCAGGAGCAGCTGATCCAGATGGCGACGGTGCTCGGCGACTGCACCGCCGACGAGGCCGATCTGCTGCGCCGGGCGATGGGCTCCAAGCGCGGGCTGGAGAAGATCGACAAGATCCGGGAGTCCCTGTACACCGGGATGCGCGAGAAGGGCCTGAGCGAGGAGATGTCCGACCGCATCTACGCGCAGATCCAGGCGTTCTCGAACTTCGGGTTCGCCGAGTCGCACTCGCTGTCCTTCGCGCTGCTCGTCTACGCCAGCTCCTGGCTGAAGCTGCACTACCCGGCGGCGTTCCTGGCGGGGCTGCTGCGCTCTCAGCCGATGGGGTTCTACTCGGCGTCCTCGCTCACCTCCGACGCCCGCCATCACGGCGTGCAGGTGCTGCGACCGGACCTGCACGCCTCCGCAACCCTGGACGGCCTGGAGCGGATGGAAGACGGCACGGAACCCACCGGCCTGGACTCCTGCCTGCTCGTGCCGCAGCCGCCGGTGGGCGCGTTCGACCGCACAGCGCCCGACGAGTCGGCCGCGCACCGCCGCGACGGCCGGTTCGCCGTGCGGCTGGGGCTCAGCGGCATCCGCGGGATCGGTGCGAAGCTGGCCGAGCGGATCGTCTCCACACGGGACGAGCAGGGGCCGTTCCGCGACCTGCACGATCTGGTGCGGCGCACGGATGCCACCGCGAGCCAGCTGGAGGCGCTGGCCACCGCCGGGGCGTTCGAGTGCCTGGGCCTGAGCAGGCGCGAGGGGATCTGGCTGGCGGGAGCCGCCGCCGAGGACCGCGCGCGCTTCCTGCCCGGCACGGCCGTGGCCGTGCAGCCGCCGCTGTTCGCGGATCAGAGCGGGTACGAACGGCTGGCCGCGGATCTCTGGGCCACCGGGGTGTCCACCGACGACCACCCGATGGCGCACCTGCGCGCCGCGCTGACCGAGCGCGGGGTGCTGACCTCGGCCGACCTGCGCAGCCACGAGGAGGGACGGCGCATCGAGGTGGCCGGCGTCGTCACCCACCGGCAGCGGCCGGCCACGGCCAGCGGCGTCACCTTCCTGAACCTGGAGGACGAGCACGGGCTGGTGAACGTGATCTGCACGACGGGCGTATGGGCCCGCTACCGGCGGGTCGCCCGCGACTCCCCAGCACTCATCGTCCGCGGCATCCTGGAGCGCTCACCCGAGGGCGTCGCGAACGTGCTGGCGGATGCCTTCGAGGACCTGCGCACCGGCCTCGCGCACCGTTCGCGGGACTTCCGGTGACACGCGGATGCCCTGGTCAGCGCGCCACGATCGGCACGGACCAGATCGTCTCGGTCTCCCGGTAGCCCTCGCGTGTGTACAGCCGTCGCGCGTTCTCGTTGCTGCCGAAGACGTTCAGCGCCAACACGTCCGCTCCGGCGCGCGCCGTCTCCTCGGCGGCCGCACGCAGGGTCTGCGTGCCCAGACCCTGCCCGCGGCGGTCCTCGTCCATGGCGATGTCGTAGATGAACGCCACACCCTCGCCGAAATGCACCCACAGCATGCCCGCTCGCCGATCGTCGCGATCGCGCACGACCCACAGCCTGTGGCCCGGTGTCCGCGGGCCCTCCGGCAGCAGTTCGAACATCTGCTCCTCCGCGACGCGTCGGGCGGCCTCGATCGTCGGCTCCGAGCCCGAATCGAATCGCTCCTGCGCGTACTCCTCGTCGGCGACGGCCCGGAAGGCCGAGTAGTCCGCGTCGCCCATCGGATGCAGCCGGATGCCCTCAGGTGCAGGGACGCCGGCCACGGCGACACGCATCTTCGTCGCCACGCGCGTGGCGCGCGCGGCCCCGACGAGCGCCGCCACCCTGCCCTGGCCCGCATAGGCGCTGACACTCCAGGCCCCCGACCAGCCGGCCTCTCCCGCGAGCTCCTCGAGCAGGCGCCACACCGCCGCGGGGTCGGTCTCGTGCGTGAGCAGATCAGCCAGCACGATCCGGTACTCGTCGGGCATCGCCCAGACGATCGTGGCGCCGTCCTCGGTCGTCCAGATCTCGCCCTGATCCGTCTCGGGGACCGCGAGTTCGCGGCGCTCCGCCGACGCCTTCGCGGCATGGGCGCGCCCGACCGCCGCCGTGAGCAGTTCACGCCGACGGGCGGGTTCGGTCACCGGAATCCAACTCACCAGAAGCGATCCTTCGGCTCGGTGGGCTTCTTGTCGGAGCCTCCCCAGCGCCGCGCCTCGGCCTTGGCCGCGTCGACCGCGGTGTCGGCATCGCGCAGCGCCTCCTCGGCCTCGACGGCCGCCGGCCGCTCGGGCTCCCCCGGTCGCTTCTTGTCCATGACCACACTCTAGGCACGGTTGAGTGCCGGCGGGCGGGATCGTCACTCCTCCGTGGGCTGCGCCCAGGGCTCATCTCCGGGCGCGATCTCCTGCGCCATGTCCCGGACGAAGCGGATGACGACATCGCGTTCCGCCGGGGTGAGGCGTGCGGCCGCATAGAAGCGCTTGGCCTGCTGGCGTCCCACCGTCTCCATCGCCGCCTGGTGCGTCTCCGGGGTGATGGAGATCGCGAGCGCCCGCCGGTCGGTCGGGTGAGGCGCGCGGATGATGTGCCCTCCGCGTTCGAGTCGGTCCAGGAGCTTGGTGGTCGATGCCGACGATATTCGCAGATGATGCGAGATGCCGCCCGGGGTCGCGATGAAGTTCTGGTGGGCGCACACGATCAGATAGTGCAGCGCCCGCATGTCGGTCTCATTGAGCCGCATGTAGCGCCGGGAGGCCTCGGAGAGGTGCTCCTCGGCTTCGCGGAGCTGCCCCAGCGCCGCCATCAGCTCGCTGATCTGACGGATGTCAGGAGCAGCCATTCCGGTGCGATCGATGAGGATCTGCTGAGGATCGCTGGAGTCGACGTCGTACACCGAGACGTCCTGATCCTCACCCATGTCGTCATCATAGCGAACTCACGCCTCGTTGCTTTCTCGCTTGGCTAGCAATACGCTTCTCTATAGATTCTTCCGGAAAGGCCAGCATGTCGCGTCGCACTGAGAACACCCGCCGAACCTGGCCACGCACGCTCCTGTCCGTCCTGCTGATTCTGCTGTGGCTGGCGGGAGCCGGGCTCGGCGGGCCGCTGTTCGGCAAGATCGACGAGGTCTCCTCCAACGACCGCACCGCCTACCTGCCCGACTCGGCGCAGGCCACCGAGGTGCAGAAGGCGCTCGGCGATTTCCTCGGCGCGGACTCGCTGCCCGCCGTGGTCGTCTTCGAATCGGATGCGACCATCGATGACGCGCTGAAGGAGAAGCTCAGCACGGCGCTGGACGACGCGGTCACCGCGGAGGGCGTGAAGGATGACACCTCCCCCGTGATCGTCTCCGAGGACGGTCTCGCGGCGCAGGCGTTCGTACCCATCGACGCGGATGCCGACGTCGGCGAGGTCTCCTCCGCGCTCTCCTCCGATCTGCGCGACGCCGTACCGGACGGAGTCACCGTGCACATCACGGGACCCGCCGGATTCACCGCCGACCTCATTGCCGGCTTCGCGGGCATCGACGGCATCCTGCTGCTGGTCGCCCTGCTCGCCGTGCTCGTGATCCTGGTGATCGTGTACCGGTCGCTGCTGCTGCCGGTGGTGGTGCTCAGCACCAGTCTGTTCGCCCTGTGCGTGGCACTGCTGGTGGTCTGGTGGGCGGCAAAGCTCGACATCCTGCTGCTCAGCGGGCAGACCCAGGGCATCCTGTTCATCCTGGTGATCGGCGCCGCCACCGACTACTCGCTGCTCCTGGTCGCGCGCTACCGCGAGGAGCTGCGCCTCACCGAGGACAGATGGACGGCGATCCGCGCCGCGTGGAAGGGCTCCTTCGAGCCCATCCTCGCCTCAGGAGGGACGGTGATCGCAGGACTGCTGTGTCTTCTGCTCAGCGATCTGAAGTCCAACAGCACGCTCGGTCCGGTCGCGGCCATCGGCATCGTCTTCGCCATGCTCTCCGCGCTCACACTGCTCCCGGCATTGCTGGGCCTCTTCGGACGCGCCGTGTTCTGGCCGCGCCGCCCGACGTTCGAACCCGCGCACGCCGCCGATGAGAACCCGCTCGACGGACGGGGCGCCTGGCCGCGACTGGCCCGCCTGGTGCGCCGTCGTCCTCGAATGATCTGGATCTCCACCACGGTGGTGCTGGCGATCGCCGCCGCGGGTGTCGTGCAGCTGCAGGCCAGCGGCATCCCGCAGTCCGATCTGGTGCTCGGCCAGTCCGAGGCGCGGGACGGTCAGGCCGTGCTCGGCGACCACTTCCCGGGTGGTTCCGGCAGCCCGGTCTACGTGCTGGTGGACGAGTCGCGGATGCAGGATGCCGCGAACGTGCTGCTCGGCGACGACGGCATCGATGCGGTCTCGGTGACGGCATCCGACTCCGCATCGGGCACCGCGCCCATCGACGAGGACGGCGTCAAGGCGTTCGGTCCTCCCGGAACCCCCGCGCCCGAGCCGACGGTCGTCGACGGACGCGTCCTGCTGCAGGGCACGCTCGCCTCAGCCGCCGACTCCGCCGACGCGGAGAGCACGGTGAACACTCTGCGCGGCGAACTGGAGGACATGGATGCGCTCGTCGGCGGTGTCACGGCAACGTCGATCGACACCAACACGGCCTCGATCCACGACCGGAACCTCATCATCCCGGTCATCCTCGTGGTGATCTTCGTGATCCTCATGCTGCTGCTGCGAGCGGTTCTCGCACCGGTGCTGCTCATCCTCACCACAGTGCTGTCGTTCGGCTCCGCACTGGGAGTCGCGGCGCTGGTGTTCAACGGCGTCTTCCGGTTCCCGGGTGCGGATCCTGCCGTGCCGCTGTTCGGCTTCGTGTTCCTCGTCGCGCTGGGCATCGACTACAACATCTTCCTGATGACACGGGTGCGCGAGGAGTCGAAGCGGCACGGCACGCGCGAGGGCATTCTGCGCGGACTCGCCGTGACGGGCGGGGTCATCACCTCGGCCGGGCTCGTGCTGGCCGCGACGTTCGCCGCGCTGTCGGTGATCCCCATCCTGTTCCTGGTGCAGATCGCCTTCATCGTCGCCTTCGGCGTGCTGCTGGACACGTTCGTGGTGCGCTCGCTGCTCGTGCCGGCATTGAGCCACGACATCGGTCGCGCCATCTGGTGGCCCTCGCGCCTCAGTCGTCCGAGTCTTGGCCGTCGCGAGGTCGACGAGGCGGCTGCGTCCGAGACCGAACCCGAGCCCGTCGAGGGTCGACAGGCGTGAGGATCTGGTCGCTGCATCCGCAGCACCTGGATCGCGCGGCTCTGGTCGCCTGCTGGCGGGAGGCCCTGCTGGCGCAGGCGGTGCTGGCCGGGCGCACGCGCGGCTACCGGCAGCATCCGCAGCTGGAGCGGTTCCGCGCCCAGCCCGATCCGCTCGCGGCGGTCGGCGCGTACCTCGTCGGCGTCGCGGACGAGGCCGACACCCGCGGCTACCGCTTCGACCGCTCGCGCATCCTGTCACCCGCTGCTCCCGCCGCGAGCATGACCGTCACGGTCGGCCAGATGGCGCTCGAGTGGACTCATCTGGGCGTCAAGCTGCAGGCGCGCAGTCCGTCGGATGCCGAGCGCTGGCGCGTCGCCGAACCCGCGCCGCATCCGCTCTTCCGCGTGGTGCCAGGCGACGTCGCCGGCTGGGAGCGGGCCCGTCCGGCGGGATGATTCCACTCTCGCGATCGCCCAGCGACGCGCGTAACGTCGGATCATGAGCATCGATGCCGCAGACCGGTCCGCCGTCGCGCACTTCGTCCGCACCTGCGGCGACGGGGTGGTCGCCACGGTGGGACCCGATGGCGAGCCGCAGGCCGCCTTCGTGGGCCTGACCGCGACCGACGACGGGGTCCTGGTGTTCGATGCGACTTCAGGCTCGCGCAAGGTGTCCAACATCGGGCAGCGGCCGCGCATCGCCGTCGCCGTCACGGGGGCGGACGTCACCGTGCAGCTGGAGGGACGCGCCCGCATCACCCGCGATGAGGAGCGGTGGCGACTGGGCGAGTCGTACAGCGACCGCTTCCCCGGCTCTCGCGCTCTCGACGAGGGTTTCGCCGTGTTGGCCGTCGACGTGGAATGGGTCCGCGTATACGACGCCGGGGTGCATCCGCCGCACGTCTCAGAGGCTTCCTGGGCCTGAGCTGCGGCTAGGTCGCCCCATTGCGGGTGTCAAGGGTGTTGGTGTGCAGCGCGATCGCGGGTAGCTTCACGATCGCCGCAGACCGCGGCATCCGATGACTCGAGGAGGCAATCATGCCCGACCAGCCGGAACTCAAGGACGAGGAGCTCTACGAGAAGCTCCGCGACGAGGGCAACTCGAAGGAGAAGGCAGCCCGCATCTCCAACGCGGCCGCCCGCGACGGTCGTTCGGCGGTCGGCCACCGCGGTGGCGAAGCCGAGGACTACGAGGACCGCACGGTCGACGAACTGCGCGATCGTGCGAAAGAGCTCGGCATCGAGGGCTACTCCGACAAGAAGAAGGATGAGCTGATCAAGATGCTCCGCGAGCACTGATCGAGGCGGTGTCGTTCAGGACTCCGGTCCTCGTCGCTCGGCCGCGAGCTCCACACGCAACCCGGCGTTCTCGTCCTCCAGCTCGAGCAGGCGGCCGATTCCTGCGAGGTTCATTCCCTCGTCCCGCAACCGGCCGACGCGGCGCAGTCGCTGGATGTCGCCTTCGCTGTACCGCCGGGTTCCTCCCTCACTGCGGGACGGACTGAGCAGGCCGCGGCGTTCGAAGAGACGCAGCGTCGCCTCGGGCATGTCGACCAGCTGGGCTGCGACGGCGATTCCGTAGAGCGGAGTCCGGTTGTCGGGTTCTACCACGTCTGAGACCTCTCGTGACAGCGGGTTGCAAAGATCCACAATTTGATCTATAACAAATCTACACCAACCGATGCAGATAACCTGCATCTTACATCTGAGCCCGTTCTTCGGGCCGAACGAGAGGAGCACACCATGGGAATGACATTCGATCCGATCAGCCAGCTTGATCGTTTTGCTGCGAGCGTGCTGGATTCCGTTCGGTCTCCCCGCCTCATGCCGGTCGACCTCTTCCGTGATGGAGAGCGCTATGTGCTGCATGCCGATCTGCCCGGTGTGGACCCCGGATCGATCGACGTCGACGTGGACGGCAGTCAGCTGACTCTTCGCGCTCAGCGCACCGCAGACACCGGCGACGGCGCGCGCTGGCTGACGCGCGAGCGCGGCACGGGCTCCTTCCTGCGGCAGTTCACGCTCGGCGACGGCGTCGACCTCGACGCCATCAGCGCGTCCTACGAGAACGGCGTGCTGTCGGTGGTCATCCCGGTGAGCGAGCGCGCGAAGCCGCGCAAGATCGCGGTGGAGTCCGCCGAGCACCGGGAGTCGATCGTCGCGTGACCGACGGTGGGGCGCCCCGAGCGCCCCACCGTCCTCCGCCCCGTCGGAAGGAATGACATGAAGACGACCGCAGTCTCCGCTCTCGAACGCTTCATTACCGATATGGAGTACCCCGCGACGAAGGACGACCTCGTCCGTGAAGCGTCGCGCGACGGGCTCGCAGCCGAGGACATCGCCGCACTCCGCGCTCTGCCCGGCGACAGCTACGACGCGCGCTGCCGAGTCAGGGACGCGCTGGCGGCACTCGTGCACGCCGGCCGCGCGCTCACCGCGACCTGAGCCGGGCCCGGCCGCCTGAGCCCGGGCCGGGCGGCATCGCCCCTCAGCCGGCGACCTCGACGGCGCGTTCCAGATCGTCGACGAACGCGCGGAAGGCGGCCTCCCGCTCCGCGCGATCCCGCAGCCGCAACAGGCTCGACGGATGCACCGTCACCACCAGCGGGATGCCGCGACTGTCGGCGGCCTCGATCACGGTGCCGCGGATCTCGCCGATGCGCACGGTGCGGTGCAGCAGTGCGCGCGCCGCTGTCGCGCCCAGAGCGACGACCACCTTCGGACGCACGGTGAAGAGTTCGGCGTCCAGCCACGGACTGCATGCCTCGATGTGGGCCACGCCTGGCTTCTCGTGTATCCGCCGCTTGCCGCGCCGCTCGAAGCGGAAGTGCTTGACGGCGTTGGTGAGATAGACGTCATCGCGGTCGATGTCGGCGGCGTCGAGTGCCTCCGACAGCATCCGCCCCGCCGGCCCGACGAACGGCTCGCCCTCGAGGTCCTCCCTGTCGCCCGGCTGCTCGCCCACCAGCATCATCCGCGCCGAGGACGGGCCCTGCGAGAACACGACCTGGGTCGCATCCCGCCACAGCTCGCAGCCCCGGCAGTCCTCGGCCGCGCGGCGCAGCGCCCGCACACCGCCGCCGTCCGGGACCCACTCCTGCGCACCAGGGCGCTCCGCATCCGACATCGACCACTCCTCCGGTATGGATCCTCTCTCCGTCGTACCGTGCGACGAGCGGTACGACGATGGGGTTGCATCGTCTCCGACGTCAGCGCATGATGCCGACTCCGTCAGACATCGCGCTGCTGGCGCTCCGGCGCGGCCTCCCCATCCGGCGGGCGTTCAGCGCGCCGTCGGTAGGCTTCGACCATGGGGAACGGGTGGATCCGGCGATTGCAGCGAACGCTGCTGGTCTCGCCGGAGGCTCTGGCGGCAGACGCGCGGCTGGCCGCGCGGACCCTCGATCCGGATGCGGTCTGCGAGGTCGCCGGGGTGCGACGCCTCGCCGAACTCGGGCCGCGCAGCACCCGGATCATCGATTCCGAGCAGCTGCTCGACCCGACGGAGCGGCTCGTCGTGCTGCGGGATGCCGTGGAGCAGGGCGTGCGGATGCTGTTCGTCGAGTCCTCCTCGCCGGCTGAGGCCGAGCTGACCGATGCCCTGCCCGGGATCGTCCGCCGCCTCGATGACGGCACCGCACCCGATGCCGGATCGCTGCACGGGATCGCCGTCACCGCCCTGCTGCAGCACTGTCTGGCATCCGACCCCGAGCGCACCTCCCTCGCTCTCACCGGCATGCCGACGCGGCACATGGACGGCCGGGCACTGGCACTCCTGCCCGCGACGCTCGATGTGCGGCGCGCGCATCCCCTGCGGCGCCTGGTCGGCGATCCGCGGGTGCCGGTCTACCTGGCCGTCGGAATCTATTCGGCGCTGCGCGCCCTGCCCGTCGCGCTGATCCCCCAGTTCCACGGCAGTCTGCTCATGCTGTGGCTCATCGATGTGGTCACCGCGGTGCCGTACACCTGGGGCGTGCTGGCGATGCTGTTCGCGCCGCGGCGCGGCATCCGGATGCTGGCGACGCTCACCACTGTCACCACGTTCGCCGCCCCGTACGTGTACTTCTGGATGCACGGGCGGGACTATCCGCTCTACGTCGTCATCGTGATCGCCGCGCTGACCGCGGCCAGCATCCTCATCGAGGTCGTGAAGTACCTGCAGGAACAGGGCCTGCGCCGCCGGTATGCGGACGCGATGGCGCCCGCCGCACGCCTCGTCACCGTCTGAGGCTGTGCGACCGCGAGCCGACTACGACCGGCGGGCGCGCAGCGGTTCGGGATCCGGTTCGACCTGCGCGGCGCGAACCTTCGCGCGCCGGTTCGTGGCGCTTGCGCCCACCGTGCGGATCAGCCCGACCAGGATCACCCAGGCGCCGGACACAGCCCACACCGCGGCGATCCGGGCGTCGACGACCGGATGCGACACCACGAGCGCCGCGGATGCCAGAATCCATGCCGCCGTGGCGATGATCGTGACGATGCGCAGGCGGGTGACCCGCAGCGGATGCACGAAGGCGATCGGTGCCCAGGTCAGCAGCGAGAGCACGAGGACGACGACCGCGTTGACCGCGATGCCCCCGTCGAGGATCCAGAGTGCCAGCGCGACGATGTTCCACGCCGCGGGGAACCCGAGGAAGTAGTTGTCACCTGTCTTCATCCTCGTGTTGGCGTAGCAGAACATCGACGACACGTTGATGAGCAGCAGCAGTGCGATGCCGAGGGCGCCCTCGCCGAGCAGGCCCGCCCGGTACAGGAAGAGGGCGGGGATGAAGGTCCAGGTGAGGTAGTCGATGATCGAGTCGAGGATGACGCCGTCGAAGTGCGGCGCGAACCGGCGCACCTCTGCCCTCCGCGCCAGAGTGCCGTCGACGCCATCGACGACCAGCGCGATGCCGAGGTAGAGCCACATGAGCTTGGGACGATCGTCGACGAGGGCGAGCAGGGCCAGGGTGGCCCAGATGGCACCGGTGAGGGTGAAGGCGTGCACCGCCCACGCGGCGAGCACACGATGAAGGGGAGACGGCATGGCCTGCTTCCTCGGTTTCGGGAGCAGGCGGTCGGCGTCGACCGCGTCTGCTGAGTGAAGATCTCCTTCCACGGTAGCGCGTCGGGCCCGGGATCCCGGACGAGCCCGGTGTCGCGTCGAGCCGTAGCATGGCGATATGGACGCCCGCATCCGCACGCTCGGCATCATCGGCGCAGGACGGCTGGGAACCGTGATCGCCTCGCTCGCGGTCGCCGCGGGACACCGAGTGCGCGTCGCCCGCTCCGGGGCGCCCGAACCGATCGCCCGGGCCATGGCCGCGATCGGCGCGTCGGCGGGATCCGTGGGGTCCGTCATCGACGGGGCGGATGCCGTGCTGCTGGCGCTGCCGCTCGGACGCTACCGGACACTGCCGGCGGAGCGCCTGCGCGGGATGCTGGTGATCGACGCCATGAACTACTGGTGGGGCGCCGACGGCATCCGCCCCGACCTGACCGACCCCCGCACCTCGACCAGCGAACTCGTGCAGGCCTTCCTTGCGGGCGCACGAGTGGTCAAGGCCCTGGGACACATGGGCTATCAGGATCTCGAGGACGAGGCGCGACCCTCGGGTGCCGCGGAGCGCAAGGCGATCGCCATCGCGGGCGACGGCGACGGCGATGTGGCGCTGGTCGCGCGGCTGGTCGACGATCTGGGGTTCGATCCGGTGGTCGCCGGAGACCTGGCCTCCGGGATCATGCTCGAGCCGGGTGCGGAGGCGTTCGGCGCCGACGTCGATTCCCGCGAGCTGCGTGCCATGCTGGAGCGCTTCCCGACGTCGCAGCGCGGGATCGTGGTGGCCCGGGCGCGCAGCGGGTCGCTCGGCCAGGGCTGAGCACCGGGGCGCCGGCCGTCGACGGCTGGTGCACCTGCACGCGGATGGGCGGCCCCCTTCTCGAAGGGACCGCCCATGCGTGCAGGACGTGCGTCAGTCCGCGAAGCGGATCTCCCGCACCTGCGTATCGCCCTTCGTGTCGACGTACACCTGGTACGTTCCGACCTCGTAGGTGCCAGCGGCGTTGTTCTCGATCCGGACCGTGGCGACGATCGGCGTCTCAGTGCCGTCTCGATCGATCTCCGTGACCGTGATCGTCAGCTCGTTCTGGCTGCCCTTCAGCTTCTCGACCGAGGCCTCGAGCTTCCAGTCCACCGGAACGCCGACAGCTGCCGGAGGAACGACGATGTCCGCGCGCTGCGTGGGCAGTGCCGCCTCGTCGCCGAGGTAGAAGCTGGCGAAGCCGATCTGGTCGTATCCGGTGTTCTTGTTGGCAACGCCCGCGCGGTACATCGGGTCGTGCATCAGCGTGCGGATGCCGTACTCGGTGGGTGCGAGGGTGGTGACGATGGCCAGCCTGTTCCCGGATGCCCGCAGCACGAGCTCCTCGCGCCAGTCGCCGAACAGGTCGGCCTTCAGCGTCGGGGTGCTCTTGCTGCCCGTCGAGGTCAGCCCGGTCGCGAGATACCGGGTCGCGGCGAACGTCGCGTCATCGATCGAGTCGACGTTCGCGCCGTTCACGCCCATGTGGGTCAGGCCGCCGCCGAACCAGATCGCGTTCTCGCCCTGGGCGATGCCGCGGGCGGTGTTCGTCGTCGTGAGCACCTCACCGGTGACCAGACTGCGGACGTTCTTCGACGAGGACGATGCCCCGGCCTGAGCTCCTGGCCAGCGGTTGGAGAAGTTCCCCGCCACGCTGCCCTCGTCGTCGGTGCCGGCGTACTCGCTGTAGATCAGTGCGTTGTCCTGAACGACCTCACCTTCAGCATCCAGATGCCGACCCTTGAGGGGATCATGAGCCTCGGGTCCCGGCATCCATCCCAGCTGCCTGCCGGTGCGGTTGTCGTCGTAGAGGTTCTCCTCGCTGCCGGACCACATCCGGATGGTGTCGTCCTTGTCGACCGGCAGCAGCGCGCTGCGGTCGCCGTGTCGGAGCGGAGCCCACTCGTTCAGCGGGTTGTTCCGGATCTCGTCGGTCGCGAACTCGAAGGTGCCCGCGGTCGGCGGAACGCCGTCCTGCCCGGCGATCGTCGGCATGACGTCTCCGTTGATGACGCGCGGCAGGATCTTGTCCCCTGCCTTGTTCAGGTCGAGCACCATCGCCTTCATGACGATCTCGTCGCGACCGTCGCCGTCGAGATCTGCGGTCTGCGTCTGGTGATTGCCGCGGTTCTGGTAGTCGTAGGCCTCGCCGCCCAGCGACCAGTACTGCGAGTCCGCCGAGTCGAAGCCCGCCTGCAGCTTCACCTCGCCGTCCTCGATGCGGAAGGCCGCGAACGTGGTCCGCACGTAGTAGCCGCGCTGCGAGACCGCGTACTTGTGCACACCGTCGAGAGACGCGACGACGCCGACGTAGCGGTTGGCGCGGTTGCCCTGGGCGTCACCCCACGATGCCGCCTTCCAGGGGTTGGTCAGCCAGTAGGCCTCGGACTCCGCCATGATCTGCGACTTGTAGTCGCCCGGCCCGCTGCCCACGCCAGGGCCCGGGTACACGAGGTACGAGAAATTGCCGCGCTGGGTGGTCGGCGCCATGGCCCAGTCGTCACCGTCGACGCTCCCCTGATAGGTGTGCGGGTAGTCGGCGCTGTCGACGAGCACTCCCTTGGCCGCATCGGCATCCCACTCGAATGCCGAGAAGAACTCCTGATCGTCCTTCGCGGAACCCATCGGACCGACGTGGTAGGTCTTGATCCAGCGCTTCACCGCCGGATCGTTCACGCCGTCGTTTCCGCCACCCGCGATGGGGCTGCGGTAGCTGATCGCGAAGCTGTTCAGCAGCGACCAGTAGGTGTCGAGGTCGGCGGTGTCGCCCTCGGCGAAGTACTCCTTGAACTTGTCGGTGGTCGATGCCACGCCGTCGACGCCGCCGACGACCGTGCCGGGAGTGTTCTCGTACACGACCTTCTGTTGCGCCTCATCCCAGTTGCCGATCCGGGTACCGAGTGCGGTCTTGAGCATGAGCTCGGAGACGCCGTCGTCGTCGAAGTCCTCGGCGAACAGCGTCGTCTCGTGATCGTTGCCGGCACGGACGTTGTAGCCCATGTCGACGCGGAACATCAGCGAACCGTCGAGCTTGTAGACGTCGATGTACTCGGGAGCGGTCGTGGTGTTGCCGCCGTTGAAGATCGGCTCCGAGTACATCGGGTCCTGCTGTGTGCTGCGCCACTTGACGACGATCTCGTATTCGCCGTCGCCGTCGAAGTCGCCCACGGTCATGTCGTGCGTGGAGTAATTGCTGCTCATCGTGGTGAGGATCGAGCCGTCGTCGTTGAGCGCATAGGGCAGCGACTCACCGGCATCCGTGTTCTTCACGTATTTGATGAACTCGCCCTCGAGCTCGTCGTAGAGCGCCTGGGTGATCTTGCCTGCGGCGAGACCGTTCTTCAGCGCGCGAGGCTGACTGTAGGTGGCATCCCCCAGAGCGTTCGCCGTGGTGTTGTGCTCGTTGAGACGCGCGGTCCAGTCGTCCAGTTGTTCCTGGGTGACGCTCTTCTGATCCTCGAAGGCGCTGCGGAACTCCTTGAGCAGATCCATGTCGAGGACGTACCAGTTCTCGCCTGCCGTGCCGGGAACGACCATGTCGGCCGCCCGCAGGTTGGTACCGGGGCCGAATTGGTGGTCGCGATAGGTGAAGTGCGCGAGCGGGACGGGCTCAGGAGCGGGCTTGAGGGGGATGTAGTCGACGGCACCGCGGTTCGCCTGTCCGGCACCGCCGGCGAGTGCGTCGAGCATCGGCACGCTGAGACCCTGCCGCTCGCCTTCGACGCCGTCGATGACCGGTGCGACCTCGTAGTCGGAGGTGAGCCGGCCGCCCGGATCCGTGTAGCTGGACGGAGTCACGTCCTTCTTCACGACCCCCGGGTTGGTGTCGTAGTCGTTCTCAGGCTGCACGTCGCGGGGATCGATCGTCGCGATCTTCGCGAACTCCGCGCCGGCATCCTTGCGGTAGACGTTCCAGGAGATGCCGTCCGGCTCGTCGCCCAGGAACCGCCAGCTGAGGAAGACGCCCTCGGGTACCTGAGCGGCGACGAGTCCCCGGGTCAGGTATTCGAGGTGATGCGCCGTGTCCGGCGAATCGTTCGCTGTCGTGGCGCCGACAGCGGCGAGCGGACCGCCCAGCCCGCACACTGCGAGGCTGGCCGTCACTGCCAGGGATAGTGGAAGAATTCTTCGTGGTGTGTTTCGCACCTTCTGCGTCCTTGCTTCTCGATGATCTTCACGGAGACATGGCACGCCGGATAATGCCTTCGGCGGGCTCGTCTCGGGCAGTCGCGGGCCTGTCGGCCGCCGCGGCTCTCTTCTCGTTTCGGACCCCGACGTCACCGTCCACGGTCCGACGGCACCTTCACTGGGTAACCGCTTTCCGGTCATCCTGCCAGCATTGTACGAGTCGCGCAAGACCGGAAATGAATTGATTCAATGGTCAGACGCGTGACCCCCGCAGCTGATCGTTCGGTCAGATGCGGGGGTCAGGGGTTCAGATGAGTTCAGCCGCCGGAAGGATTCTCCAGCGGCCTGCCCTCGTCGTCGGTGGTCTCCTCCTCCAGCACCTCGTCAGGCTTCTCCGGAGCGCCGCCCGACGCGACGTCCGCTTCCTCGTCCGGTCCGGGGGTCCCCTGCGTGTTCGACGGATCGCTCATCGTGCCTCTCCTGTTCGTCGGTGTCACGAACCTACGATCCGCGCCGGTGAGCTTCCGAGGGGCTTGACCGCGTCTGGGTGGACGGGGATACTGCCGCGGACGGACACGCACCTGGATCGCGCCGCCGAACTCGGCGCGATCGTGGCCGCGGCGGTGATGCGCTGAGGTCAGGCCCTTCAGCCGGCGGGCCGCACGAGGATGCGCCCGTCGTCGACGCGCACGTCCCAGCACGTCTCGGGCACGCTGGCCGGCCCGCGATCGACCGTGCCGTCCTGCAGGCGGAAGCGGCTGCCGTGCCAGGGGCAGGTGACGCACCCGTCCGCGTCGAGGGTGCCCTCGTCGAGCGGCCCGCCGGCATGGGTGCACACAGCCGACAGGGCTCGGACCGTGCCCGCGGTCCTGACCAGCAGCACGGGCACCCCGTCGACCTCGACGCGTCGCAGAGTCCCTTCGGTGATCTCGGCATCCGTCGCGACGTCGGTCCACGAATCCGCGGGCTCCTGGAAGGCGGTGCGGTTGACGCCGATGCCGCGGACGAAGGAGAGATGACCTCCCAGGTAGGCGGAGCTGAGCGTGAGTCCGAGTGCGACGAGGCTCAGGGCTGCGCCGGCCATGTGGTGCCCGCGTCGGCGCATCAGCCAGGACGTCGTCTGCAGCGCGCTCGCCGAGGCGTTTGCGAGGGCATGCACGAGCCCGACGCGCTTGTCCTCGCCGTAGGTGTCCGACCAGTCGGATGCTCCTGCGAGCGCCGTCGGAGCGGATGCCAGGATCCCGAGCCCGACGAGCCGGCGCGCCGCGGTCTTCTCACCTCCAGTGAGATCGAGGGCAACAGCCGCACCCCACGCTCCGATCGGCAGATCCGTGAGCATCGGATGCAGCTGGTGCCCGAGCCAGGAGCCGGAGAGCACGTTCTTCACCGACTTGGGTCGGGTGGCCGCGTGCACCCACCCGGACACCTTCTCCCCAAGAGGATCCAGTGCTTTCTGGCGTTGGATCCAGTGGATCAGGGGTCGCGTGGCGGCTGCGATGGCGGGCATCGGGATCACTCCTCCGGTCGTCGAACTCATGTCCGGTCTGTCTCTTCGCCCTCTGTCCTACTCCCCTGCCCGTGCGGAGGCAACGGGTTGCGCGGGGAGGGTGATGGGGATACCGACGGCGGACTCGTTGACGTCTTTAGACCATCAGTCTAAACTGGTGGTCTAATCATTGATTGGGAAGGATACGCCATGAAGATCCTGATCGTGGGGGCCGGGATCGCCGGCCCGACCCTGGCGTTCTGGTTGAACAGGTCAGGACACGAGGTCACCATCGTGGAACACGCCCCGACGTTGCGCAGCGGCGGCTATCTGGTCGATTTCTGGGGCGCCGGTTTCGATGTGGCGGAGCGAATGGGCATCGTGCCCGAACTGTGCAGGCGCGGCTACGTGTTCACCGAGGCGAGAGCGGTCGATCGGAACGGCCGAAGGATCGCATCGCTCGATCCGGAATCGGTGATCGAGTCGAACGAGCGGTATCTGAGCATCCCGCGCACGGATCTGGCCGCTGTCATCTACGAATCCCTCGGAGGCGCAGCGGAGCTGATGCTCGGCGACACCGTGCAAGACGTCGTCGATGACGGCCAGCGCGTCGAGGTCGCCTTCGAGAGTGGAGTGACCCGTCACTTCGATCTCGTCATCGGAGCGGACGGCCTGCACTCGCGGGTGCGCAAGCTCGCCTTCGGACCGGAGGAGCAGTTCGAGAAGTATCTCGGCATGGTGGTGGCCGCGATCGACGTGGATCAGTATCCAGAGCGGGACGAGCTCGTCGCGATGATGCATGCCGATGTCGGATTCCAGGCGATCCGCCTATCCTTCCGCGATGACGCCACGCTGCTCCTGTTCAGCCTCCGGTACGACGGCGAGGTGCCGACCGAGCGCGCGGAACAGGAGAGCCTGCTGCGCCTGAAGCTGGGCGACAAGGGGTGGGAGGTTCCGCAGATGCTCGCTGCCATGAGCGATGCGAAGAACTTCTACTTCGATGCTGTCAGCCAGATCCGGATGCCGTCGTGGTCGACCGGTCGCATCGCTCTGGTGGGCGATGCCGGCGCATGTCCGTCGTTCCTGGCGGGCCAGGGCTCGGCACTGGCGATGGTGGAGGCGTACACGCTGGCTGCGGAGCTCGCCCGAACGAGCGACCACCGGGAGGCGTTCGCCCGTTACGAGGAGCGTCTGATGCCGCTGATCCGGTCCAAGCAGGATGCAGCACGGGGCTTGGGTGTGGCATTCGCGCCGAAGAACAGGTTCCAGCTTCTCGTGAGGAATTCGGCGATGAAGCTGATGGGACTGCCGAAGATCGGCGACATCGTGATGGGCCGGAGCTTCCATGATCGCGTCGAGCTTCCGGCGTTCCCCGAGCAGACTCCGGCACACTGAGGGAATGGTCCGTCCCCGATTCACCCGATTGCCCGCCGCTCAGCAGCAGGCGATCGTCCAGGCGGCCCTCGACGAGTTCGCGACACGAGGGTTCCATGACGCATCGCTCAATCGGGTGATCGATGCCGCCGGCATCTCGAAGGGGTCGATGTACTACTACTTCGACGGCAAGGAGGACCTGTACGCCTACGTCGCGCAGTCGGGTCTTGCCGGGCTGTTCGAGCAGGTCGGTCCGCTTCCCGATCTGGATTCGGGCGATGCCGACGCGTTCTGGTCGATTCTGAGCGACTACTACCTCCGGCTGATGCGAGTGCTCGCCGCTTCACCGCAACTGGCGGCCATGCTGCGCGGCTGGGCCGCGGCGGCGAAGAGTCCGGCGTCACAGCAGGCAAGGGAGGAGCTGGAGCAGTCCTCCTCCCCCTGGGTCGCGCAGGTGCTCGCCACCGGCCAACGGATCGGAGCGGTGCGCGATGACGTCCCACCCTCCCTGCTGATCGCCGTCGTGATGGGCATGGGCGAGGCCATGGATGTCTGGCTCATGTCGCAGGACGTCGACGACAGTGACCTGCCCGCGCTCACTGAAGCGCTGATGAGCATGATCCGAAGAGCCGTCGGGCACTGAGCGGTGGCGTCGAGAGATGCACGGTCCGACCGCCGCTGTCCGACAGCGGCAGTCGGACAGCGGCGGTCAGGCCGCGTTGCTCAGGCCGCTGCGCGACGAGGCAGCACCCAGTCCGGGCGGACGAAGTGGCAGGTGTACCCGTTCGGGTAGGTGATCAGATAATCCTGATGCTCCGACTCCGCCTCCCAGAAGGGTCCGGGCTGCTCGATCGTGGTCACGGCGCGGCCGGGCCACAGGCCGGAGGCATCCACGTCCGCGATCGTGTCGCGCGCCACGGTCTCCTGCTCGGGGGTGAGCGGGAAGATCGCGGAGCGGTAGCTCGTGCCCACGTCGTTGCCCTGACGATTCTTCGTCGACGGGTCGTGCACCTGGAAGAAGAAGGCCAGGATGTCGCGGTAGGTCGTCTCAGTGGGATCGAAGACGATCTCGACCGCCTCCGCGTGGCCGGAGTGGTTGCGGTAGGTCGCGTGGTCGTTGTCGCCGCCGGTGTAGCCCACCCGCGTGTCGAGCACGCCGGGCTGACGGCGGATCAGATCCTCCAGTCCCCAGAAGCAGCCGCCCGCCCAGGACGGCGGTCTCGGTCCCGGGGTCGCGGGTGATCTCTCCGCTGTCGTCGATTCCGCTTGTCATGATGCCTTCTCCTCGTCTCCGGCCGCCTCGAACTGCGCCCGGAACTGTCCGTATCCCTCTGCATCGAGCTCCGACGCAGGCACGAAGCGCAACGATGCGGAGTTCATGCAGTACCGCTGCCCGCCGGCCGCAGCCGGCCCGTCGTCGAAGAGGTGACCGAGGTGGCTCTCCGCTCCGACCGAGAGGACCTCGGTGCGGATCATCCCGTGCGAGTAGTCGTTCTTCGCGCGGACGGCATCCGCCTCGATCGGCCTGGTGAAGCTCGGCCAGCCCGTGCCGCTCTCGAACTTGTCGATCGACGAGAACAACGGCTGTCCGGAGACCACGTCGACGTAGATGCCGTCCTCGTGGTTGTCCCAGTACTCGTTGCGGAACGCCGGCTCCGTGCCACCGTTCTGCGTGACGTCGTACTGGTGCGCGGTGAGACGGCTCAGCGCCTCGGGGGTCTTGCTGTACTCGTGCGACATGCTCTCTCTCCTTCGTCGGCGTCGCTGGCTGCGGCGTCATAGGGGATAACGCGGCAGTCCCCCGGATTGGTCCCGCGAGAGTATGAGTGGGCTGTGAGTTCGGGATGAGACAGAAGACCCCCCGCCGACCGTGAGGTCTGAGGCGGGGTCCGGATGCTTCTCAACTGCCAGACGGATTCTCCAGCAGTTGCGGGTCTGGTTCAGCGTCCTGATCGCGACAGAGGCTCTGACGACCATCGGCGTCATCGGTGTTGAACATCACCTGCACCGACCCTGGGATGCGATCGAGCGCCGGGAGCGATCCGCCGGTCTGCATCCATATACCGAAGCCCGCTATCCCGAACAGACCGACGGCCCCGACGCCGACGTGTGTACGGGTCGTCGTCTTGATCCACTCATTCATCGGCTGCCCCTCTCGCGGGGCGCACGCGGCGACTTCTTGTCGATCCAACCGACGAAGTGGACGTCGTCCAGCGCGTCCGGGTCGAGCGAGTTGTGTCGGAACCACATGCGACCTCCGACACGGCGCTCGAGCCTCCCGCTTTCGACGTGCAGCCGTCGGCGCAGCGGCGTCCCGTCGGCCAGACTGGCACTGATCCGCAGGTCATACCAGGTCGTGTCGTCTCCGCCTCCGGGATGCTCGATCGCCCGCTCCAGTGTGCCGACGGAGACGTGCCCGTCCGCGAAACAGGCTGCCACCCGCCGCCGGGTGGCGATCAGATGCGTGGTGACGCCGCACGCGGTGACGCCGGTCGTGACGCCCCAGACCCCCCAGAACAGACTCAGGGTGTCGATGCCGGTGATCCCGGCCCACACAGCCAACGCGATGGAGGCGATCATGGCCAGGATGGCGAGCGTGAAGCCGACGAGGAGCGTCGTCATGCCGATGGCCTCGATCGTCGCCCACCGCCGGATCCGCACCCGCGTCTCGGAGGTGTGCGCCGCGGCCATCCAGTCCCGGATCTGCTCGTCGGTCGAGAACAGGTCCGGCAGCGAGGCGGAGATCTCCCGGAAGATCATGACGCGCTTCTTCCGGTCTCCCGACGAATCAGCCGAGCTCATCTGCCGCATGGCCTCCCCTTCCGTCAGATCGGTGACCGCCCGCGCTCGATCGTCCGATACGACCTCGTCAGGCGTTCGCGGGATCGCATGATGCGCCTCTTGCTGTTCACGTTCTCGCATGGAACGTGCTCCCGATCACAAGAAGCCCATGCCCGGCAGGCTGTGAGATCGAGTTCGTCCGGCTCGACGCCAGGTCGTTCGGCTCCGCCGCGTCGGAGCGCCCCGACTCGGAGCGGAAGAGGTCGCGGCGAGAGGTCAAGCGCGCTCCACGTCGGGGTCTGTGACAGCGGCCTCTGCCCGGGGCATCCCGTATGGCTGCGGCAACTGCCTTCGGATGCTTCCGAACTGCTCAAGCGAGCTGTGGAAACGACGAAGCCCCGGTGAGAGATTCTCTCACCGGGGCTTTTTGTCGGGCTGACAGGATTTGACTCTAGGGCTGAAGATGAGCGAGATTCCGCGATTTTGCCGGGCTATGGCGGTTTCATGCTCCGATGTTGATACCACCTGTTGAGGCTATCCCGACCGACGCGTTACGTTCATCGCTTCACTGCGACCTAAGCGGTCACACCCACTACCCGCATCGTCACCCATATGCGTCGAGTTACGCCGTTAGACGGCGGCCTGCGCCCGCCTGATACGCACCAAACGTTCGCCATCGATGGCCTTGACGATTACTCTTCCTCGTCCGGGATCTCCGCCGAATCGATGAGGGCGATCCAGTCGTGGATGATGCCGATCGCTGCCTGAATGCGCGTCACGCCCACCGTTGCGGCCTCGACCGGCTTCTTCATGTCGCGCGACTGCTTCTGCAAGGGAGCGATCGATGAGACGAAGCCAGACAGTTGACTGTCAACGGTGGTCGTCACCGCGTCGAGATCGCGCAGCTGGTTGAAGAACGACCTGAACTGCTCGATCGCCTCCGGATCAGCGGCAATCTCTTCGGGCGCGGAATCGATGATGATACGCACCCCCTCGTCGACGGCAGACACCTTCATCGCGAAGGCGATTCCCGCTTCCTTGATCCGATCCGCGGGTGCCTGCAGTTCGCCTGCAATCTGTCGAACGAGCGTGAGCCTTCCTGCGAAAGTCCTCGCCCGGGGATCCACATTCATTTCAGCGGTGCGGGCCTGTGCGATCTCCCCCATCTGCTTCAAGCCCTCGTTCGCCTCGACAATGTCATCCATCCAGAGGTTTACGTTCTCTTCCATCTCAGCGAGCTTCTCGAGACGCCCGGGTTCGTCGTCCGCCTCGTCGCCGTCCGCCGCGTCGTCACTCTCAGGAAGCGCAGCGGCTTCGGCGAGGTCGGCTGCTTCGTTGGCCCGCTGAATGCGCTTCGCCATCTTCTCGAGCGTCTTGCTGTACTCGGAAGATCCACGCTCGTCGTGACGCAAGTACGTCCAGTCCTCCCACTGGCGATCCTTGACGATCTGTACGAGCGGATCTGTCGAGGCTTCTTCATCGAGTTCACTGCTCGGCACCCACAGAATCGGAAGCAACAGCCCCTTCAGTCCTTCCTTGGACGTACGCTCGGCGAAGCGTTCAAGCTCCGCCCGGCATGCCGCGCTCTTGAAGTAAGCCGGCGTGATGACGGGGATGAAGAAGGCGACGGTACCGAGGTTGCTGTGGATGACCGACTCCCACGCGTCTCCCCACGCCAATGAGTCCCGGTCAAGGAACAACTCGACGCTCGTGCCAGTAACCATCTCGTACTGACTTTTCAGATCACGCCCCAGCTGCACGATCTTGCCGAATGATGCGTCGTCGTCATTGTGAACATAGGACCAGAAGCCGTCATTGGATGCCATGCTCGCAGCGTAGCGGAGCGGGTAGGCCGCTTGGCCCGCTAGTCTGCGATTTAAGCGTTCCCAGTAGCGTGATGTGTCCGTTTACCCGCACGTATTGAGTTCCGCCGTTAGACGACAGCCTCTGCCCTCCCAGGTGTATCTCCGCAGCGATATGGCATCCACCCGACGAGGAGTGTCACCGTGTCCCCACAGCCCGCCCCGAGTACCCGCCGCCCGCGTGGCATCTCAGCGCCTTCTCCGGCAACGCTGTCCCGTGCAGAGACCCCGCCGCCTGCTCTTTCGTAGATCACGCCGCCACTCGCAGAGGGATTGAGCGCATCCTTGAAACACCGATCCGCCGCCGCACACCGCCCGTTGACGCCCACTACATGTTGATACCAACGCCCCATGAAAGAGGTCGGAATCCTTGATTTCTCGCGGATTCCGACCTTAAAGTCGGGCTGACAGGATTTGAACCTGTGACCCCTTGACCCCCAGGCGTCCAAACTTCGTAATCTGGTGCCGCTTCCGCGTAGTTCTGCGGTTCAGGTCATGCGGAGCACGTCACGAGATGCATGGATCTCATGGTTCTGGTCCCCTTCTGGTCCCATTGACGGGCGATGGGAGTCCGCATGGTCCGGGTTCTCCCAACTGCGGATCGCGGTCCTACAGGCACTACTCTCTTCTTGAGAATGGTACGTCGGACCTTCTACCCGTCTTCCTCAGCTCTTGTCGTAGCTCCTGGAACCCGCTCATTCCCTCGCGAAGCTAGCCACATTGTGTGTTCACGGCTGATGGCTTCCTCAGCATCAGCCACTGCTTGTGCCCACTTTTCCGGGACGATCGCAGCCAAAGTCTCTTCTTGTAGCGCCAGTTCAACAGCCGCCACACGGTATGCCGAAGTCAGTTGAGAGTGCTGCTTGATTGCCAGCCAGGCTGCACCCGATGCGACGAGCGCAGCGATGATTCCCGCGAAGTCGATCAACCTGTCCGCCTGAAGCGCAAGCGCAGCGGCCACAACGGCACCGAACTCTCCTACAAGAAGGGCATACCGACCGGCGGTCGCCCATTTGGCATTCGACCTAGCCTTACTCGAATACCACTCGCGCTGGTCCTTTGTACGCGACGCGAGGTACACCTCACGCCTCACGTCGAAGCTGCTGGAACGTAGTCCCTTCATTGAGGCGGTAACGACCAGCGGCTTGGAACTGAGGTCAAGACGATCCCTTCCTTTGTCCAAGACTTGCGAGATTCTCATCCGCAGGAGCGAACCTGCTTGGTCGTCGTCCAGGGTGAGTGGGAATGGCTCTCCACCTACCGCGTAGCGCCAAGCAAGCGTCTTGGTCGATTCTGCGATTGCGCGACCCGCGTACCAAGCGCGCTCTGGCTGAAGTGTTATGAGCAGCACTTCCGACACGCCTGCGGCGAAGAAGGCCGCGAGCATAATCCACCCCAACCACTGACCTTGCGATGCGATTATCGCGATTGCACCCGCCAGCGCAGCGACAAGGAGCGAGATCAAGCGGATGGCGCTAAGAGCGAGATAGGTCCTTTGCCCCGTTCCCGAGGCTTGGTCAGCGGCGTCATGAACGCCAGGGAGCTCCATCGCTTGCTCACCACCGATCAAGCCATTGGTTCGATGTGGTCTCATCGCGTACACGTACTCATCGTGTTGGTTGGCATGGAACGCCCTCGGGAGCTGGCAGCGATGGCTCGTTCAATCGCATCGTCAAACTGGTTCACATCCGCGGGTTCAAACCAGTTAAGAATCTCGGCGCCGTACTCGGTCAGGCCGTCAGGTACAGGCGCGTCGGGATCAATTCGAATGCCGATAATCCCCTTTCCCTGCCCTTTGCTCCATTGGATTTCTTTCTCAACCCAGTCACTCTGAGCCGTTTCCTTCCCGATGAGCACGATCGTTGCCGATGAGCCTGTGATCTTTTCCCTGATCTTTCGGCTGATGTAGTCAGAGTCTTGGCTCTTAACCGGGTCGAGGAGGTGCCGACCGGTGAAGTCCACGTTGACGTTCTTGTTGTGTGTCATCAGATTGAGGCCTCGCGCCTTCATTTGATCATCGTGCTGGTAGCTGATGAAAACTCGACGAGTCATGCAACCTCCTCTTCTGGAGCGAGAGTGGCCATTTGCTTACAGAGGGGGCACCTCTTCAACAGGGCGCCGCTCTTGATGAGGTATCCACACACCCGACAACGCCATTTGCGGCTCTTGGAGCTGTTTGGAACCTTGGAGAGTTCAGCGTCAGTCTGGTAATAATCGTCGGCATCGTCCCAAGTGAACCCGCCTTCTCTCGCCCATGACGGGTAGGCGTAGCCCGATCTTGCTCGGGCGAAGCTTTCGATTCGGGTCACCTCGCCGAGATACTCCTTCGTACGGTCGGGACGCTCGTCGCAGAGAGACCGAAGTGAAGCGACGGCCAACGCATCGATTGGCTTCATCGTGCGAAACGGCGCCGAGCAGAGTGTGGCCAGCGGTTCAGGCAGGTCGGTCGCAAGGATCGGGTCGATGAAGCGCACCGTATCGGCAGCGAGCGCGTAATCGCGGTTGACCGCTCCTTGAGTACCTTCGGTGTACCAGCCCAAGTGGTAATAGCCTGAAATGACTCGGCCTTGGTGTTTCTTACGTGTAGTGAGGAAAAACACAGTCGCTGCACCATCGTGGACAATTCGATTCCGCATCCCCGGCTCACACGTTGAGAACAGGCCGTATGTGCCAGTTTCGATGTTCGGGTCGCTCTTGTTGTCCGCAGGTCGTGTGATCTCACGAATCGGCCAGCGTGCAAGGGACTCCGAGAAGTAGACCGACAGATAACCGCGGCCAACGTCATTGAGTTCACGCCACGGCTCGCCAGGGCGACGCGCCGCTGTGCCTCCCATGTCGATCCCATCGTCTCGCATACCTTGATGCTAGGGGTGACCTCTGACACCACCTTGGAGCCACGCTGGGCAGAGCGAAGGAGTTGGCGATGTCTGCTGCTAGCATCATCATCCGCCCCGGTGCCGTCATCGTCTTCGAGGGTCTCGACCAGACCGGAAAGTCGACACAGCTAAAGCGTCTTCAAGCCGCGGTACCTGCGAACTCAACTGTGTTTGCCCACATGCCAAGCGGCTTCACCACTTTTACCAAACAGGTTTACACGGCATTGGAGGGCGTGGCTGACGCTGAGAGGCCGCGATCAGGGCTTGCACAACAACTTGCCCATCTTGCTTGTCATGCAGAGGCGATCTGCCATCTTGAAGAAGCAGTCAGGACACAGTCCTTGATCCTCGACCGCTGGTGGTGGTCGACACTCGCGTACGGATGGTACGGCGGATCAGTCGAGCAATCAGGCTTATCCGAGTCGAGTTTTCGGGAGCTTGTCCATACAATTTGGAACCCGATCGTCCCCTCCGTTGTGTTTATTTTCCTTGAGCCCCATCTTGTTGACGACAACAACACGCAAGGTGTGAAAACAGGCTACCGAGCGCTCATCGACGAGCATCACGACCTCACGGTCATCGTTCCGAGCGCTGGCGAGGACGCAACCCATACGTTGATCACTGATGCTCTACTCGCCCGCGGGCTCGCGTCCATCGCCGAGGATGCGTGAAATCCGCCGTGACCGTGTACAGGGATGTCCAGACCGCCTTCGTTGAGGAGCTGAGGTGCATCCTCGAATCTGGTGAAAACGTCGAGGTCCGTGGCTATTCAACACGTGAATTACTGGCACGACTCGTCGAGATCTCCGATATTCGTTCTCGTCAGGTCATCGTCACGAATCGCCACAACAATGTCTTTGCGTCGATTGCGGAAAGCATGTGGGTGATCTGCGGACGAAACGACTTGGAGTATCTCGGAGCGTATCTGAAGCGCGCCTCGGAATTCTCAGATGATGGAACTACGTGGAGAGCTGGCTACGGCCCGCGTATCCGGAACTGGAACGGAATCGATCAGATTTCGGAAGTTGTCAGAATTCTTCGCGCTGACCCTCTATCACGGCGTGCGGTCATCGGCATCTACGATCCTGATCGCGATTTTGTTGAAAGCCGCGACGTTCCGTGCAACAACTGGCTACATTTTTTGGTTCGGGATGGGAAGCTCCATCTCCATGTTGCGGCACGCAGCACGGACATCTGGTGGGGATTTTCCGGCATCAACGCCTTCGAGTGGACGGTGCTGTTAGAGATGATGTCCCGCTGGCTGGGCTACGAGCCCGGACACCTGGTCTTCTTCAGCTCCTCCATGCACCTGTATGAGCGACATTTCGACAGAGCTGAGCGCGTCGTGAACGCGAATCGGGAAACCGTAGACGGAGGCTCCAGTGGAGTCCGTGCTCTCTTCGACACGGACTGGGAGGATTCGGCCGGAGAGTTGCGGGAGTGGATGCGATTGGAGAACGGGTTGCGGTCAGGCGAACGCTTAGTCGATCTCGAACCGTCGCTTACTGATCCCCTCCTGCTCGCCTTTATTCGAATGATCGAGCTTTTTTGGTCAGCCCAGAACGGGGTGGAGCGCAATGTGCTCAACCGGCTGGTCCAAGGAGTCGGGGACCATGATCTTGAGGCCGCTGCTGTCGAGTTTCTGGGACGCTCGCGCCGCGGAGCTCATTGAGACGCGTTCATTGATGCCCCATTTGGGCGGGAAAAATGGAAGCTTTGGATTTCCTTGAGGAAGGAATTGCTGTTTGATGCGAATGCGGTTCCCGACTCCTCGTACGTTGGGGTGCATGACTCTTGCGTACTTGTCTGTTTCGCAGAAGAGATTCTGGCAGTCGATGAGGGTCAATGCACGACCAAACAGATCGGGGAACGCGATTCCGTTCTGCTCAAACTGATCCGCTTGAGTGTCGACCATCCAACGTATGACATCTTCTGCCGATGCCTCGCCTAAATCTGGGAAGCACTTCTTGATTCCACTGCGTGCGCCAGGCCCAGGAACTACAAAATCGTTCTCATCGAAGTCGATGACGGTCGTGTAGTTGAAATCGATCGCAAGCTGGTACGACAAGAATGGGCCCAGGGAAGGGAACGACGAAACGGTTTCAAAGACCTCACGGAGCGATGTCGCCGCGGCTATCCGACCCGCGACCCCGGCGTGCATCATGTGATCGATGAGCAGCAAGTGATTGCGGTGTTTCCTGACTGCTCCAAACGGCGGCGGCGGGACGATATAGGCCGCTGAGTAGATCCGTTCGCCTTCTGAAAGTAGACGGTCCAGGACGCTATCGAAGGCATCGACGTCAAACGAATCAACCGATATCTCGCCAAACCGCGATTCCAACGCCGCCCATGTCGATGGTTTGTTGAAGAATCTGAACAACATGACACGAAACACGAGGTTCTCCGCATCCTGAGGTCCCTCGTATGCGACACGAATCAGGTCCTGTGAGACGCGGTCAGCTGCGCGGTAGGCATTTGTGAAGCGGAATCGTGAGATGACCGGGTCATCCGTCCAGGGTCCGGGTTCGCCAAGCAGCCGCGCGCGATAGACATTCTGCCGCTCAGCAGCGAAACGCCAATACGACGCTAGAACGTCTGAAGCTTCGACGGTATGGCGTCCGACCTTAACTCGCCTCATCCGAACCTCCTGTTCCGCAGACTGATTTTAGAGTGTCATGAAGCCACCTGCCCGGCTCGTAGACGCGCCATAAATACGCTAGGAAGCCCCGAGATCCCCTAATGGCCGCTGTTCTGCGCCATCAGCAACCACCGGATGCATGTGCCGTTGCCATCCTCTTGGTGCGCCCTCGCCCTTCACGCCCATTGTGCACTGGTTGTGCGTGGCTGACGTCGCCTGTTCCGGCGCTCCGCATTCCGCACCCTAAGAAGGGATCACGGCTGAGACCGGCCCGATCACGATGAACTTGAGCGCATTCCAGATGCAGACAAGAGCAACGACGTAGAGCCAGTGGGGCGCTCTCCCGTCGACGAGCGCAGTGCAGACGCTCGCGGCGAGAAGGTACGGGATTGCGAGGAGCATCGCGGGCACGCCCCACTTGAGCCCGGCGGGTTCGAATCGCGTCAATCAGGATGTTGGTGGGCATGTACCTGCGCATGAAGTTGCGGAGGTGAATGCTGATAACCCAGATGATTCGAAACATGACAACGGTCCTCTCATGGCTCGCCAACGTTGAACCTTGGAGGACTGCCCTGCCATCGCGCGGGCGATGGCGAACATTGAGTGTGTCGCCTGTTTCCAAGGGTACGCCGAACCAACGACATAGGAAAGGGCGGTGCCGCGCACCTGCACGGTGATGACTGGCTGTGAAGGAGCCCGATGATGTCTTCCCTCTCTTCCCTCGGACACGACGAGCGGAGCGCGCGTACCGTTCTCTCGCTCGTGGCCGCACCAAATGATCCGTCGACCGGTCGTCTCCTTGCCCGAGTCGGCGCTGTCGAGCTGCTGCGCCTCGCTGATTCTGATAGTGCGGTGCCCGGCCTCGACCAAATTGCAGCGGCAGTATGGCGCGAACGCTTGCACGCTGTGAGCCGCTCCGAGACCTTGGCCGCACAGATGGCCGCCTTCGAGCGACCAGGCCTCCTGGTCCTGATTCCGGGTGAGAAGGATTGGCCAATCGCCCTCAACGATCTTGGAGCACGCACCCCATATGCGCTGTGGACGCGTGGCGAGACTGCGCTTCTGGCCAAGCCTCCCGCCGACCGCATCACGCTGACCGGTGCGCGCGCCTCCACCGCGTATTGGGGACCACATGGCGATTGAACTCGCCAGTGACCTCGCGCTCAGTGGCCGTGTCGTCGTCGCTGGCGGTGCCTACGGTATCGAAGCAGTCGCACACCAGTCGGCGCTGTGACCGGTGGAAAAACGATTGCAGTCCTCGCGGGTGGGGTCGATCGCGCATACCCTGCCGGACACACGGATCTGTTTGCGCGTATTGAGCAACAAGGTCTCCTCGTCTCTGAGGTTGCACCGGGTGTTGCACCAACACGGCAGCGCTTTCTCGATCGTGGCCGGATTATGGCCGCGCTCTCCTCGACGACGGTGATCGTTGAGGCGGGGGCCCGGTCAGGATCGCTGCGTGTCGCCAACGAAGCAGTGGAGCTTGGTCGCTCAGTCGGTGCGGTTCCTGGCCCCGTGACGAGTGCCGCCAGCTATGGCTCCAACATCCTTCTCCGCTGCCGAACAAGCCACCGCCGTCCTCAGCAGAGACGCCCGTCCGAACACTTCAGGACGGCCACGGCAAGGCACCGGACGCGGGCTATGAGCGGCTCAGTCGTGGGTTTCCACCGTTTTGGTCCCCTTGTCCACAGACAGGGCATCGCGACGGATGCTGTCATCCACAGGTCGACCACGCCTTCCGGACCAGGGGGACCAGCGAAAATGACGCTCAGAAACAACAAATCCCTGATGAAAATTGCTTCTCATCAGGGATTTTCTGTCGGGCTGACAGGATTTGAACCTGCGACCCCTTGACCCCCAGTCAAGTGCGCTACCAAGCTGCGCCACAGCCCGTGGCAGTCCGCGCTTTCGCGCGGGCAACTCCACTATCCTAGCCCACCCGAACGGCCTCCGCGAAACAGCGTGGACCGGGCGTGGCGCACAGCATCCGTTGCCGATGTCCGTTCCCGCGCGTAGCGTGCCAGCATGGCCACGATCACCACGGAACGCGCGACGATCACCAGGTGGGATGACGTGCAGCACTCGCTCTCCGGCGGAGGAGACGGGTACGGCTGCCAGTGCATCTGGCCGGTGGTGAGAAACAAGGACTGGGAAGCGACGAACCTCGAGCAGCGCAAGCAGATGCTGCACGACGAGATCGCCGCAGGCCCTCCACCCGGGCTCGTCGCCTACGTCGACGGTCAGGCGGCCGGCTGGATCCGCGTCGGTCCGCGCACCGTGCAGACCCGCATCCTCCACACCAGGGCGATCGCCGCCGCCACCGACGAACCTCTCGACGACCCGAGCACCTGGGCCGTCACCTGCTTCGTCGTGCGCCGCGAGTTCCGCGGCATGGGTCTGAACGCGCAGCTGCTCGACGCCGCGATCGATTATGCGAAGGAGTCGGGCGCACGGCTCATGGAGGCGTATCCCGTCGACACCTCGGAGGGAGAGCACCGCTCCAACGACCTGTTCCACGGCACCCTCTCGACCTTCCTCTCCCATGGATTCCAGCAGGCGGAGCCTCTCACCCGAGGACGCGTGCTCGTGGTTCGCGAGCTGAAGTGACGCGCCGCGCTACCGTGAAGCCATGACTGCACAGCATCCGTCCCTCGATGACCCCGAACTCGGCCGACTCGTCCGCGGCGAGAGCGTCTTCGACGACGGCACCTTCGCGGTCCATGACTGGTACGTCGGCAGCATCCCGTACGGCGATTCCGAGATCGAGCTGATGATCGACGGCACCGACGCCGCTGCCGTGCAGCCGCTGCTCCCCAGGCTGCGCACCGTGGTGGCGGATCTCGACATCATCCGCCGCACGGCTTCGGATGCCGTCGTGACGCAATTCAGTGATGTGGAGCCCGAACCGCACGAACTCGATGAGGGAGCGCAGGACCTGCGCCTGGAGGCGATCGAAGCCACCGCCGACGGCACGTTCGTGCTGCACTTCGCCGACACCTGCGGCGAGCACTTCCCCGACGGATACTGGCCGGCCGCGCACCTCGACGGCGACTGCGCGGTCACGGCGGTCACGGTCGAGTCGTGAGCAGCGCCCCCACCGCACCGGGAAGGAGCGGCGCGCTTCTTCCCGGCGACATCCGAATTCTCGAGGTCGTGGCCTGGGTGCCGTACGTCGCGCTGTCCGTGATCCACGTGCTGTCCCTCGCGTTCGGCAACCCGCTCGCCGGGCCGACCAAGCTGGCACTCATGCCGCTGCTGGCATTCGCCGTTCTCGTCACGGCCCCACGCCTGCGCCCGCGCGTCGTCCTCGCTCTGCTGCTGGGCGCCATCGCGTTCTCCTGGCTGGGCGACGGCGCGGGCACGTTCTTCCCGGACGGCCCGGAACTGCCGCTGATGCTCCTCTTCTTCGGCATCGCGCACATCGGCTACATCGTGGTGTTCCTGCGCTTCGCGCGCATCCGCCGACTGCCCTGGTGGACCCTGGTCTACGCCGCCTGGTGGGTCGGGATGCTGGCGACGCTCGGCCCGCACACCGGTGCGCTCTTCCCCCGCTGTCGCCGGTTACGGCCTGGTCCTGGCGGGAACCGCGGCCACCTCGGCTCGATGCCACCCCATCGTCGCGCTGGGCGGTGCGTTCTTCCTCGCCAGCGATTCGATTCTCGCCTTCCGGCTCTTCCTGCCCGACGTCATGCCCGATTGGACGAGCCCGGCCGTCATGGCCACGTACACGATCGGTCAGGGGCTGATCGTCTGGGGCGTGCTCCGCTCCCTCGCCAAGCGGGAGTCGCGATGACGGATGCCGTGAAGCCGGTCCGCGTGGACAGCTGGCTGTGGGCGATCCGGATCTACAAGACCCGCTCAGCCGCCACCACGGCATGCCGCGCGGGGCATGTGCGTGTGAACGGCGAGAAGACCAAGGCCGCGCAGACGGTGAAGCCCGGCGACGAGGTGCGGGTGCGCATCGCCGGCTTCGACCGGATCCTCACCGTGAAGCAGACTCTCGTGAAGCGGGTCGGCGCGCCGATCGCCGTGACCGCCTACGACGACCGCACACCTCCCCGCGATCCGGTCGCCATGCTCGGCGTGCGCGATCGCGGTGCGGGCCGCCCGACCAAGCGCGAGCGCCGCGAGATCGACCGGCTGAGGGGCCGAGAATCGGATGACGATTGAGTTCTCCACAATCTCGAAATCACTACCCTTTTTCGTAGTTTTGTTCTAAACTGGAGGCATGACCAAGGACGTCTCCACCCTCATCGCACAGCGCGTGGCGCTGTTGGATGCGTGGAGTGCGAAGCAGCGGCAGATCGCCGTGCTGCAGTCCGAGGCTGCCGGGTTGCTCGCGCAGCGGTGGGCCCTGATGGAGGACGAGATCGAGGCCGCTCCCCTGCACCGGGAGGTGATCATCCGTTCGATGATCGCGGAGCACTCCGCGGCCGGGCACGTTTCGAAGGGGTCGATGGAGTTCGCTTTCTCCGACGCGCGGATGCTGGCCGAGGAGTTCGACCTCACTCGCGCTGCGTTCCAGGCCGGGCGGCTCAGCCCGGGGCATGTGCGGGAGATCATCCGGGAATCGGATGCCGTGCGCGAAGCCGTCCGCACCGGAACCGTCTCCCCCGACACCCTCGCCCTGTACGAGGCTGCCGTGCTGGAGGTCGCCGAGCACGACACCCCGGCCCGCACCAAGACGCATGCCCGGCAGGTCGCCGCGGCTCTTGCAGGCCTCACCATCGTCGAGCAGCACAAGAAGGCCGCCGAAGAGCGCGCGGTCACCATCCGCTCCGTCGGTGACGGGATGGCCCTGCTGCAGGCCGTGCTGCCGGAGCACCTCGCTGTCGGCATCATGGACCGGCTCACTCAGATGGCCAGGCACCAGACGCAGCATCCTGAGGACCGCACTCCGGTCCTCCCGCCCACAACCCCGGAAGAGGCCGGATGGAATGACGAGGAAGAATTGTTCGCCGAGGCTCAGGATGACCGGCTCGTCGACGCGATCTTCGCCGGGGACACTTTCAGCATCGACCCGCTTTCCCGTCAGGAGTGGGACGACATCGAAGCCGAGGCCGCCGTGATCAGAGATGCCCATGCCGTCGAGGCCGACCTGACCACGGACCCTCGATCCAACCCCGACAGCCCGCTGATCATCCACATCCCCGACGACACCCGCACCATGGACCAGCGCCGTGCGGACCTGTTCGCCGACCTCCTCCTCGCCAGCGCCCCCTCTACCGTGCACGGCACAGGACTGGACAACATCCACGCCATCATCCAGGTCACCGTCGCCGCGACCACCCTCACCGGTGCCGACGACCTGCCTGCTGAGCTCGACGGACACGGCCCGCTCCACCCCGACGCCGCGCGCGCCCTCGCCGGCGCCCGCACCGGCTGGACGCGTCTGTTCCTGGGCCCACGCGGCTTCGTCACTGAGACCGATACCTACACCCCCACTGAGCCCATGCGCCGCTACCTCCGCGCCCGTGACCAGCACTGCCGGTTCCCCGGCTGCCGCCGGCCCATCCACTACTGCGAGATCGACCACAACCACGACTACGCCCTCGGCGGACGTACCGAGATCGGCAACCTCTCACATTTCTGTCTCGCCCACCACACTCTCAAGCACCCGTCCATCCCCGACGAGCACCGCTGGACAGCCCGACAGCTTCCCGATCAGACGGTCACGTGGACCAGTCCGACCGGTCGGGAGTACACCGACCCCGCGCGCCGACGCGTCATGTTCGTGCCGTCCGACGAAGCGGATACCGAGCCATCGGCAGCGGAACCACCGGACACCCGACCACCCGGCTCATCAGCGTCGAACCGATCACCGTCGAACTCACCGACGTCGAGCCCACCACCGGACCGACGTTTCACCTTCGACAGCACCACCGCACCGGCGATGGCCGGCGCACCCTTCTGACCGAGCTCGCGAGTACCGATCGGTTTCAGGGCCCGTCCGGATGCTCCCGCGCGGCGAAGCAGTCCTCTGCGTGAATCCGTGTCGGGTCCTCAGACGAGTTGTCCAGGATCTCGCTCGCGTGCCGCCACGGCTCGGCCGCAGCGAAGTAGAGCCGTTGTCCATCGACGTATCTGCGCATGCTGGCGTGCCGATGATCAGGATGGCTGCCGTCTCTGACCGCCATGCGTGCAGCCGTCACCGCGAACGGCACATCGAGGAACACCGAGAAGTCCCACAGGCTCCTCAGCTCGACGCGGTGCAGGAACATCCCCTCCACGAGCACGAT
This sequence comes from Microbacterium sp. W4I4, assembly GCF_030816235.1. NCBI lineage: Bacteria > Bacillati > Actinomycetota > Actinomycetes > Micrococcales > Microbacteriaceae > Microbacterium > Microbacterium sp. W4I4. The sequence continues at coordinate 31,811 of NZ_JAUSXT010000001.1, read as the reverse complement.
TCCACCTGCCGCCCTGGCCGCCGCCACCGCGCCGAGCAGCGACGCATGATCGTAGGTGTCCAGCCAGAACCCCTCCGGGGAGTTCCGGCCCCTCGCGTGACGGATCTCGGGCGGGTTCAGGTGATCGTCCGCATGCACCACCCTGACCGGCATCGGCTGCAGACCGTCGGCGAGTCGCGCGGCGAAACGGGTCTTGCCGCTTCCGTCCACACCGTCTATGCCGACCACCACTGCGCGGCCCGAAAAGGCAAGATCCCGAAGACGCTCGATGATCGATCGAACCCGGTCGCTCACCGTGACGCCTCAGCCCAGCACGCCCAGCAGCCAGCCCGCTGAATGGACTTCCGCGCCGAGCTCCTCCACGCGCGCCCGCAGGCCACGATCGCTCGTCACGACCGTGACCCGGGAGCCACGGGAGAGCAGCCGGCGCGACTCGTCGACGATGGCGTCGTCGCCACTCGCATCCGCCCGCACGACATCCACCCGTTCGTGCACGCCGCGATGACCGTCGGCATCCGGGATCGCACGCGCCTCGCCCTCGACCACCAACGACACCCGCGGGAACCAGCGGTACGCCTCCAGGCTCAGTTCGTCCGCAGCCACCCCACCCGGGGCCCAGGAGGACAACCGGTCGCGCAGCCGCGTGGCCGCACCAGGCCGGTCCTTCCACCACCCGTCGGGCACCGAGCCGACCACGTTCGCGGCATCCACCACGATCACCGGACGCACGGGCAGCAGCGACCTCAGCATCGGCCAGGCCGACCCGAAACCCGGATGCAGGGGACGCTGATCCACCTCGTCCACCGGAACCCACTCCAGCGCCAGGCTCTCCGGGTCGCTGATCACTGGCTCGAACGGCTCCACGACATCCGCGACGACCGTCGTGTACGACCAGATCCCGAGATCCAGCACGCTCGCGAACCGCGCCCGCATGGCGCCGTCCGGGATCCCGGCCTCTTCCTGCGCCTCGCGCAGCGCGCCGGCCAGCGGCGCCTCACCCTCGTGCAGCGCCCCACCGGGCATGCCCCAGGTGCCGCCGAAGTGGCTCCAGCCGACCCTGTGCTGCAGCAGAACGCCGCGCTCGGCATCCACTGCCAGCAGCCCCGCGGCCCCGTATCGGCCCCAGTACTTCTCCCCCGTCGGGGCGACGACCCAGGCGTCTCCGCTGTCTCTCGGGCCGTCAGGACGGCGCGGCTCACCGGGAGCTGGAGGGATGATCGTCACCCCTCCAGCTTTTCACAGCCGCATCGCGCCGCGGCGACGAAGACGAAGTGAGTCAGACCCCGGGCGTGTAGCGGAGCACATCGGTGTCCCGCCGGACGAACCCCACGGACTCGTACAGCCGCTGCGCGGCCTCCCGCGACGGTCGCGAGGTCAGGTCCAGCGTCCGCAATCCGCGTTCTCCCGCGAGCCGTGTCATCCGCTGCAGGAGAAGCCGGGCGATTCCCTGCCCGCGCATCGACTCGTCGACCGCCACATCCTCCACCATGCCGCGGATGCCGGTGGGCAGCGGGAAGGTCACCATCGTCGCCATGCCCACGATCCTGCCGTGATCACGGACGACGAGAATGTCGGTCGCGTCGTGACTGATCATCGACTCCACGCGTTGCGCGTCGAAGACCGCGGTCGAGGAGAGCTGACCGAGCAGATGCCGGAGATCCTCCGCGTCCTCCGCGGTGAGGCCCCGAAGCATCTCGACCTCGCGCTGCATCCCGGTCATCCGATCAGCCCTCCCCCGGTCCTCAGCGGACGCCCGCCTCGGCGCCGGCGCGCAGCCGAGACGCGGCGAGCTCCTCGGCGGCCTGCAACGGCGTGACACCGCGCTCCTCCGCCCCATCCAGGATCGTGCGCACGGTGTCTCCGATGCCGGCCACCCGAGCCATGATCTCCTCGCTCGTGCCGATTTGCTTCGCCTCGAGATCCAGGTAGATCACACCGCCCGCATTCACGACGAAGTCGGGGGCGTAGAGGATGCCGCGATCCGCGAGGCGCGCCGCTCCGGAATGCGAAGCGAGCGGGTTGTTCGCCGGACCGCACACGGCCTTCACGCCCAGCGCGTCGATGACCTCATCGGTCAGCACGCCGCCGATGCCGGCCGGCACGAACACATCGCCGGCGACCAGGTGCTCGCTGCCCGGCTCGACCCACGTCGCGCCGATCTCGGTCGCGAACGCCCGTCGTGCGGGGTTGATGTCGGTGACGGTCAGCTGAGCGCCCTGCTCGGCCAGACGCGACGCCAGACGACCACCGACCTGGCCGAGACCCGAGATCGTCACCCGGCGTCCCTCCGGGGAGGCCGATCCGGTCACGCGCTCCAGCACCGCCTGCAGCGACGCGTAGACACCCAGGCTCGTGGGGCCTGCGGGCTCGCCGGAGCCGCCGACGGTCGAGGGCAGACCCACGACGTGCTGCGTGCGCTCGCTGACGGTGAGCATGTCATCCGTGGTTGAGCCGACGTCCTCCGCCGTGCGGTACCGGCCATCCAGCAGCTCGACGGCATCCCCGAGATCGAGGAACGCAGCACGACGGCGATCCGCATCCAGCGTCTCACCCGGCTCCAGGCGGATGACGGACTTGCCGCCACCGGCATCCAGGCCGGCCGCGGCGTTCTTCAGCGTCATGGCCGCGGAGAGCCGCAGCGCGTCGCCGAGCGCGTCGCTCCAGTGCGGATAGGTCCACAGCCGCGCTCCGCCGAGGGCGGAGCCGAGCACGGACGAGTGCAGTGCGACGGTGATGAACAGGCCGCTGCGCGGGCCCGTGATCACCTCCACGCGTTCGTGGGCGAAATCGGGCAGGGGCAGGGTGTGCGTCATCGCAGTCTCCTTCGGCAGGCCTCGTGGGCCGGGCGGGAACGGATGCCGGGATCATGGCATCCGCTCCCATTCTGCCTCAGAGTGCGTCAGCGCTGGCGGCGCTCCCTGACGCGCATGTTGATGACGATCGGCGTGCCCTCGAAGGAGTACAGCTCGCGCAGGCGGCGCTGGATGAACCGGCGGTAGCCCGGGTCGAGGAATCCGGTCGTGAACAGCACGAACGTCGGCGGACGCGTGATCGCCTGCGTGCCGAACAGGATGCGCGGCTGCTTGCCTCCGCGCAGCGGGTGCGGGTGCGCGGCGACGAGTTCGGTGATGAATGCGTTGAACTTGCCGGTCGGGATGCGGCGATCCCAGTTCTCCAGTGCACGCTCCAGAGCCGGAACGAGCTTGTCGAAGTGCCATCCGGTCTTCGCCGAGATGTTCACCCGAGGCGCCCACGCGACGTGCGCGAGGTCCTGCTCGATCTCGCGCTCCAGGTAGCGGCGCCGATCGGCGTTCTCCAGGTCGTCGTCCGACAGGCGGTCCCACTTGTTGAACGCGAGCACGAGCGCACGGCCCGACTCGAGCACCATGTCGATGATGTTCAGGTCCTGCACGCTGATCGACTGGCTCACATCGAGCACGACGATCGCCACTTCGGCCTTCTCCAGCGCGGCGGAGGTGCGCAGCGACGCATAGAAGTCAGCGCCCTGCTGCAGGTGCACGCGGCGGCGGATGCCTGCGGTGTCGACCAGGCGCCACATCTTCCCGCCCAGCTCGACGATCTCGTCGACCGGGTCGCGGGTGGTGCCGGCGAGGTCGTTGACGACCACGCGCTCTTCCTTCGCCGCCTTGTTCAGCAGCGAGGACTTGCCCACGTTCGGTCGGCCCAGGATCGCGACGCGGCGCGGTCCGCCGATCTCGGCCTTGGCGACCGCCGACACCTCGGGCAGCTTCTCCATGACCATGTCCAGGAGGTCGGCGACGCCGCGCCCGTGGATGGCGGAGACCGGGTACGGCTCGCCGAGACCCAGGTTCCAGAGCGCCGCGGCCTCGGGCTCCTGACGCGCGTCGTCGATCTTGTTCGCCACGAGGAAGACCGGCTTGCCGCTCTTGCGCAGCATCTTCACGACGTGCTCGTCGGTCGAGGTCGCGCCGACCTTCGCGTCGACGACGAACAGCACCATGTCGGCCAGGTCGATGGCCACCTCGGCCTGCGCGGCCACGGAACGGTCGATGCCCTTGGCATCCGGCTCCCAGCCACCCGTGTCGACGATCGAGAACCGACGGTCCATCCACTCGGCCTTGTAGGTGACGCGGTCGCGGGTGACGCCGGGGGTGTCCTCGACGACGGCCTCACGGCGGCCGAGGATGCGGTTCACGAGCGCGGACTTGCCGACGTTCGGGCGGCCGACGATCGCGACGACCGGCAGCGCCGGCATGTACTCGATGCCGTCCTCGCCGCGGGTCACCCCGTCGAGCAGGTGGGCGTCGTCTTCGTCCAGGTCGTAGTCGGAGAGGGTCGCCCGCATGAGATCGGCGCGCTTCTGGGCGAGCTCCTCATCCAGGTCGGCCATCTTCTCGGCCAGGTCGTCCGGACCGCCTTCGTAGTCGTCTTCAGCCATGGTCAAGCTCCTTATCGGCATCGCGCCGGTGCTCGATCACTGCGAGCACGGCATCGATTGTCTGCATGAAATCAAGTTCTGTCGAGTCGACGACATCCACGCCCGGGGCGGCGTTGAGGAAGTCGACCACGCTGCTGTCGGAGGCGTCGCGCTTGTGCAGCGCCTCGGCGACGGCCGCCGCGTTCTCGCCCGCGAGCTCCCCCGCACGGCGCGCGGCCCGCACCTCGGGCGCGGCGGTCAGCAGGATGCGCACGGGCGCATCCGGGGCGACGACGGTCGTGATGTCACGACCCTCGACGACCACCGCGGGATAGTCGGCCTCGGCCACGATCCTGCGGAACATCTCGTTGACCTGCACGCGCACCTCGGGCACGCGCGCCACGCCGCTCACGGCGGCGGACACGCGCGGCTCGCGGATGGCGTCGGTCACATCGGTCTCCCCCACCCGCACGCGGCGGTCGTCGGGGTCCAGGCCCTGGTTCAGGGGGAAGGCGGATGCCGCCGAGCGGACGGCATCGGCATCCGCGGTGTCCGCGCCCTGCTCGAGCACGTGCCAGGCCAGGGCGCGGTACGCGGCCCCGGTGTCGAGGTAGCCATAGCCGAGCCGGCGCGCGATCGCCTTGGAGACGCTGGACTTGCCGGAACCGGCCGGCCCGTCGATCGCGATGAACTTGCGCGCATCGGTGTTAGACAGGTCAGTCATTGGTGTTCCCCGCAATCCGCCAGCCGCGTTCTTCCAGGCCCTCGATGGCGCCGCGCAGCGCGGCGGGCGCGACGCTGATGTCGGCGAGGCCGAACTGCGCCCCGGGAGAGTGCTCCAGGCGCAGGTCCTCCACGTTCACGCCGAGCTCACCCAGTTCGCCGAACAGGCGTCCGAGCTGACCGGGGGTGTCGTCGACCATGACGACGAGCTGCTCGAAGCGGCGGTTCTGACCGTGCTTGCCCGGCAGGCGCTCCACGCCCTCGTTGCCCTGGCGGATGGCATCCGCGACCGCACGTCGGGCACCGGGTGCGTCGGGCTCGCGCAGCGCGCTCGTCAGCTCCTGAAGGTCGGCGGCGAGTGCGTCGAGCACCTCCACCACCGGCTCGGCGTTGGCGCTGAGGATCTGCACCCACAGCTCGGGGGCGGATGCCGCGATGCGGGTCGTGTCGCGCACGCCCTGCCCGGCCAGAGTCAGCGAGTCCTCATCGGCGGATGCCAGGCGTCCGGCCAGCAGGCTCGCCACCACCTGCGGCACGTGCGAGGTGATCGCGACCGAGCGGTCGTGCTCCTCGGGAGTCATCTCCAGCGGCATGGCACCCACGTCCAGCGCGAGGGCCTCGACGACGGCCAGGTCTGCGGCGCGGGTCTCCTCGTCGCGGCACACCACCCACGGTCGCCCGATGAACAGGTCGGCGCGCGCGGAGATCGCCCCGCCGCGCTCACGGCCGGCCAGCGGGTGCGAGCCGATGTAACGGGTCAGGTCCACTCCGCGTCGGCGCAGCTCGACGAACGGCGCGAGCTTCACGCTCGCGACATCGGTGACGACGGCTTGCGGGTATGCGACGAGCTCGGCCTGGATGACGTCGGCGGTGACATCCGGCGGCACGGCCACCACGATCAGGCTGGGGCTGTCGTCCTCGCGCGCCGCACGTCCCGCGCCGTAGTCGATCGCCAGTCGCAGCTGCGACGGCGACGCGTCGGCGAGCACGACGTCGACATCCTTGGCCCGCAGTGCGTGGCCGATGCTGGATCCGAGCAGACCCGCGCCGACGATGCGCACGGTGCCGGATACGCGCGCAGCACGTCCGTTCGTGGAATCGCTCACTCGGTCTCCTGCGGGTCGTCGTCTCCGGCGGCCGCAGGAGAATCCTGGCGCGACAGAGTCAGCAAGGCGCCACGTTCGATTTTACTCAGCTCCCGGGTCTGCCCGACCGGGAGAGTTCCCAGGTGGAGCGGACCGAACTGGCGGCGCACGAGATCCTCGACGGGATGCCCGACCTCGGCCATCATCCGGCGCACGATCCGGTTGCGCCCGGAGTGCAGTGTCAGCTCCACCAGGCTCGCGCCACGGGAGACGTCCAGCAGCCTCGCCTTGTCGGCCTTGATCGGACCGTCCTCCAGATCGAAGCCGCGGGTCAGCTTCGCGATCGTCTGCGCCGTGACCTCTCCGCTCACCTTCGCGATGTACACCTTCGTGACCCCGAACGACGGGTGCGCGAGCACGTGCGCGAGGTCGCCGTCGTTGGTGAGGATCAGCAGTCCGCTGGTCTCGGCATCCAGCCGACCGACGTTGTACAGCCGCTCCGGCCAGTCCTCCGTGTACCGGCGCAGGTCAGGACGCCCGTTCTCGTCGCGCATCGTGCTGTAGATGCCGGTGGGCTTGTTGAGCATGACGTACCGCTTGGACACGTCCAACTGAACGGCGGTGCCGTCGACGTCGACCAGATCGGTCTCGGGGTCGATGCGCCTGCCGAGCTCGGTGACCGTCTGCCCGTTCACGCGGATGCGGCCTTCGACGATGTAGTTCTCGATCACGCGGCGGGATGCCACGCCCGCGTTCGCGAGCACCTTCTGCAGGCGGACGCCCTCTGCTTGTCCACCCTCTGCTTGTCCGTCCTGGGCCCCCTGGGCTTCTGAGCCGGTCATCGGATCACTCCTTCATCGAATCCTTCGGCCCGGAATCCAGTCTCGGCACCCTCTCGTCGCGAAATCCTCACCGCAGACTCCCCTCGTCGAATCCTTCGGCGCCGTCGTCGAGCAGCGGCGAGATCGGGGGCAGCTCGTCGATCGAGTTGATCCCCAGGTGCTGCAGCAGCTGGTCGGTGGTGCCGTAGTTGATCGCGCCCGTCTCCGAGTCGGCGAACAGCTCTGTGATCAGCCCGCGGGCGAGCAGCGTGCGCACCACGGAGTCCACGTTCACGGCGCGGATCGAGGCCACCTGGCCGCGGGTGACCGGCTGCTTGTACGCGATCACGGCGAGGGTCTCCAGCGCCGCCTGCGACAGCCGCGCCGGCGCCTGCCCGCCGATGAACTCGGCCACCAGGTCGTCGTGATCCTCGCGGACGTAGAGCCGCCAGCCTCCGCCGACCTCGCGCAGCTCGAAGCCTCGTCTGGGCCCCCTGCCTCGCCCGTCGTAGTCCTCGACGAGCGATTCCAGGGTCTGGCGGACGGCGGGCACGGGTGCGTGCACGGCCGCGGCCAGCGCCACCAGCGCGATCGGCTCGTCGACGATCAGCAGGATCGCCTCCACGCGCTCCGCGAGCGGTGCGTCGGTGCCGGTCTCCCGCTCCGCCTCCAACGCATCCGCCTCTTCTGTCATCGTCACTTCGGTCATCGTCGTCTCATCGGTCATAGTCGGCTCACTTGTCATAGTCCGCCCCAAGGGTCGCCAGCTGCTCGTCGGACCAGGTCTCCGCCGACCATCGCAGCGTCAGCTCTCCCAGCGGCTCGAGCTGCTCGAAAGAGAGCGCGGCGTGCCGGTACAGCTCCAAGACGGAGATGAAGCGCGCGACGATGATGCCTGGTTCGGCGACACCGCTCACGAGCTCTCGGAAGGTCAGGGACTCGGTGCTGCGCAGCAGCGTCACGACGACGGCCGCCTGCTCGCGGATGCTGACCAGCGGCGCGTGCAGGTGATCCAGCCCGACGGTGGGCAGCTCCTTCGGCGCGAAGGCCATCAGCGCGAGCGCGGCGAAGTCGTCCGCGCTCAGCGACCAGACCAGCTCTGGCGTGCGGCCGCGATGCTTCTCGTCCAGCGGCACCGCGCGCACGTGACGGCGGTCCTCGCGCTGCAGGCATCGTGCGAACCAGGCCGAGACCTCCTTGAAGGCGCGGTACTGCAGCAGGCGGGCGAACAGCAGGTCGCGCGCCTCGAGCAGCGCGACGGATTCGGCATCCACCAGCTCGCCCTGCGGCAGGAGTCCTGCGACCTTCATGTCCAGCAGGGTCGCCGCGACGACGAGGAACTCGGAGGCCTGATCGAGCTCCTCATCCCCGTCCAGTTCCCGCAGGTAGGTGATGAACTCGTTGGTGACCTTGCTCAGCGACACCTCGGTGATGTCGAGCTCGTGCTTGGAGATCAGGTTCAGCAGCAGATCGAACGGTCCGTCGAAGTTCGTCAGCGAGACGCGGAACCCTTCGACCGGCTCGACGACCACGCTCTCGTCGATCGGATCGACAGTGGTGGCGGGCAGTTCCTCAGGCGACGGCGCCACGGGCGACCAGCTCCCGCGCCAGTCGCAGGTAGGCCTGGGCGGCTGCGTGCTCCGGCGCGAACTCGGTGATGGGCACGCCCGACACGGAGGCGTCCGGGAACTTCACGGTGCGGCCGATCACGGTCTCCAGCACGTCGTCGCCGAAGGCCTCGACCACGCGCTCCAGAACCTCGCGGGAGTGCAGCGTGCGGGGGTCGTACATGGTGGCCAGCAGGCCGTCCAGCATGATGGACGGGTTCAGCCGGTCGCGCACCTTGTCGATGGTCTCGATGAGCAGCGCCACACCGCGCAGGGCGAAGAACTCGCACTCCAGCGGGATGAGCACGCCGTGCGCGGCGGTCAACGCGTTCACGGTCAGCAGCCCCAGCGAGGGCTGGCAGTCGATGAGGATGACGTCGTACTCGCCGGCGACCTGACGCAGAACGCGCGAGAGGATCGTCTCGCGGGCGACCTCGTTGACCAGATGCACCTCGGCGGCGGACAGGTCGATGTTGGCAGGCAGCACGTCGAGGTTCGGCGTCGCGGAGTGCACGATCGCGTCGCGCGGGTCGCGCTTGGTGTCCAGCAGCAGGTCGTAGACCGTCGGCACGTCGTGCACGATGATGCCGAGACCGGCGGACAGGGCGCCCTGCGGGTCGAAGTCGACCGCGAGCACCTTGCGACCGTACTCGGCGAGCGCCGCAGCCAGGTTGATCGAGGTGGTCGTCTTGCCGACGCCGCCCTTCTGGTTGCACAGCGCGATGATCCGCGCCGGCCCGTGCGAGGCCAGCGGTTCCGGGGTCGCGAAGCCCTGATAGGGACGGCCGGTCGGACCGATGGGGGTGTCATCCCCCTTCGTCGCCTTCGACCTGGACTTCGTCGCCTTCTCCGCCACCAGTGCTCCTGCTCCTTCGTGCTTGCTCGATTGTAGCCGCAGGGCGGGCGCGGTCAGGGTCGGCGCGCGGCGCGCTCCCGTGCTGCCGCCACCAGACCGTCGAACACGCCGGAGTCGTCGTCGGTCTCCGGATGCCACTGCACTCCCACCGCGAAGCGCGCGCCGTCAGCCTCCATGGCCTGCACGACGCCGTCCGCATCGTGCGCGACGACGCGGTATCCCGGGTGTTCGGCCACTGCCTGATGGTGGTGGCTGGGCACCGTGAGGCGTTCGGCGATGAGCGACGCGATGCGTCCCTCGCCGTCGACGGTGACCTCGGTGCTGCTGTACCCGACGGCTGTTCCGGCATGCGCGGCGTGGCCCACGACATCCGGCAGGTGCTGCACGAGAGTGCCGCCGGCGGCCACGGCCATCATCTGCATCCCCCTGCAGATGCCGAGCACCGGCAGCCGCTCGCGATCGGCTTCGGCGAGCAGCTGGATCTCCCAGGCGTCGCGATCGTCGTACCAGGTCGTCACGTGCGCGTCCGGGGCCTGCCCGTACCTGGCCGGGTTGATGTCCGCGCCGCCGGCGATCAGCAGCCCGTCCAGGCGACTCAGCGCGACCCGCGCGGCCTCGGGCGAGGCGAGCGGGGGCAGCAGCACCGGCACCCCGCCCGCCTTATCGATCGAGATCGCGTAGTCCGCCGGCAGCAGGTCGGCCGGGATCCCGCGCCAGGCGCCCCAGTCCGCCGGCTGGCGGTACATGGTGATCCCGATGACGGGTGCACTAATCAAAGTCGCTCTCCAGCGGGGTCACGTACGCGTTCGAGAGCCCGCCGTCGACGAGGAAGTCCATCGCCGTGATGAAGCTGGACTCGTCGCTGCCGAGGAACGCGACCGCGTTCGCGATCTCCTCGGGCTCGGCGAACCTGCCCATCGGGACGTGCACCAGGCGTCGGGCCGCGCGCTCGGGATCCTTGGCGAACAGCTCCTGCAGCAGCGGCGTGTTCACCGGTCCGGGGCAGAGCGCGTTCACCCGGATGCCCTTGCGCGCGAACTGCACGCCCAGCTCACGAGTCATCGCCAGCACGCCGCCCTTGGACGCGGTGTACGAGATCTGGGAGGTCGCAGCCCCCATGATCGCCACGAACGAGGCCGTGTTGATGATGGACCCTTTGCCCTGCGCGAGCATGTACGGCAGCACGGCCTTGCAGCAGTGGTAGACGCTCGTGAGGTTGACGTCCTGCACCAGGTTCCACGCCTCGATCCCGGTCTTCAGGATCGAGTCGTCGGATGCCGGGGAGATGCCGGCGTTGTTGAACGCGATGTCGATGTGACCATAGGTGTCGTTCGCCACCTTGAAGAGGTTCTCCACCTGCGCCTGATCCGTGACGTTCACCTTCACGAAGACGCCGTCGAGCTCCTCGGCGATGCGCGGCCCGTTGACCTCGTCGAGATCACCGATGACCACTTTCGCGCCCTCGGCGACGAACTTCTTCGCGGTCGCGAGTCCGATCCCACTGCATCCGCCGGTGATGACGCCGACCTTGCCGTCGAGCTTTCCCATCAGTTCTCCCTGTTGCCTTTCGTCGCTGCTGATCAATTGTCGGTCGAGATGAAGACGTTCTTCACCTCGGAGAAGGAGTCCGGCGCGTCCGGTCCGAGCTCGCGTCCGAGCCCGGACTGCTTGAACCCGCCGAACGGGGTCCAATAGCGCACCGAGGAGTGCGAGTTGACCGAGAGGTTGCCGCTGTCGACCCCGCGGGCCACCCGCAGCGCGCGGCCGACGTCCCGGGTGAAGATCGAGCCCGACAGCCCGTACTCGGTGTCGTTGGCCTTGGCGATGGCATCCGCCTCGTCGGTGAACGGCATGACCGCCAGCACCGGGCCGAACAGCTCCTGCGTCCACACCGGGTCGGTCGCGTCGCGCGGCAGCACGACCGTGGGCGCGAGCCAGTATCCGCTCGAGCCGTCAGGAACCTGACCCCGGAAGGCCACGTCTGCGCCGTCCAGGGCCCCGGCGACGGCGTCGCGCTGACGGGCGGAGATCAGCGGGCCCATCTCGGCGTCCTCCGCCGCCGGGTCCTTCACCCGGAAGGCCTCCACCGCCGGCTGCAGCAGCGACAGGAAGCGGTCGTAGACGCTCTGCTGCACGAGGATGCGCGAGCGCGCGCAGCAGTCCTGGCCGGCGTTGTCGAGCCCCGCACCGGGTGCCGTTGCGGCGGCGAGCTCGAGATCGGCATCCTCGAACACGACGTTCGCGTTCTTGCCGCCGAGCTCCAGCGTGAGCCGCTTGACCTGATCCGCGCACCCGCGCATGATCCCCTTGCCGACGTCGGTGGATCCGGTGAAGCAGACCTTGCGCACCAGCGGATGTGTGACGAACCGATCGCCGACGACACTGCCCTTGCCGGGGATCACCGTGAAGACGCCCTCGGGGAGGCCTGCCTCCGACGCCAGTTCACCCAGGCGCAGAGCGGTGAGCGGGGTGAGCTCGGCGGGCTTGAGCACGACGGTGTTGCCCGCGGCGAGCGCGGGACCGAAGCCCCAGCCGGCGATCGGCATCGGGAAGTTCCACGGCACGATGATGCCGACCACGCCGAGCGGCTCGTGGAAGGTGATGTCCACGCCTCCGGGCACGGGGATCTGACGGCCGAAGTGCCGCTCCGGCGCCGCGCTGTAATAGTTCAGCACGTCGCGCACGTTGCCCGCCTCCCAGCGGGCGTTGCCGATCGTGTGGCCGGAGCCGGCCACCTCGAGATCGGCGAGCTCGTCGATGTGCGCGTCGACGACCGAGGCGAACGACCGCAGCAGACGTGCGCGTTCGGCCGGGGCGATCGCGCGCCAGGCGGGGAACGCGCGGTGGGCGCGTTCGATCGCGGCATCCGTCTCCCCGAGGTCCGCCTGGGGGACGTCTGCGACGGCGACGCCGGTGGCGGGGTTCAGCACGGTGAAGGTGCCTGCGGCACCGAACGGGGTGGTGGGGATCCTCATGCTCACAGCCTCTCGAATCCGCGGGTCAGCTCCCAATCCGTGACAGCGGCGTCGAAGGCCTCGATCTCGACGTCGGCGTAGTGCACGTAGTGGCGCACGACGTCCTCGCCGAACACCTCCGCCGCGATCGCGGAGTTCGCGAGCGCATCCCGCGCCTCGCGCATGGTCGTCGGCACCGTCGGTGCCCCGGACTCGTAGGCGTTGCCGCCGGTCTCCGCTTCCAGGCTCAGCTCGTTCTCGACGCCGTAGAGCCCGCCCGCGAGCATGGCGGCCAGACCCAGGTAGGGGTTCATGTCGCCTCCGGGCAGTCGGTTCTCCATGCGGGCGCTGCGCCCGCTGCCGACCAGGCGCACCGCGGTGGTGCGGTTGTCGACGCCCCAGGCGACCGCGGTGGGCGCGAACGAGCCCTTCACGAAGCGCTTGTACGAGTTGATGTTCGGGGCGTAGAAGAGCGTGAACTCGCGCATGGTGGCCAGCACTCCGGCGATGAAGTGCTCGTACACGGCCGAGCGCGCGCCGCGCTCCTCGTCCCAGAACACCAGCGAGTCGTCGTCCTTGCCGCGCAGCGACATGTGCACGTGACAGGAGTTGCCCTCGCGCTGATTGGGTTTGGCCATGAACGTGAGCGACTGGCCGTGCTGGCGGGCGATGTCCTTGGACGCGGTCTTGTAGTACGAGTGATTGTCGGCCGTGGCGATCACCTCGTCGAACAGGAACGCGATCTCATGCTGACCGAAGTTGCACTCCCCCTTGGCGGATTCGACCGTCAGTCCCGACGCGTACATAGTGTTGCGGATGTCACGCAGCAGCGGTTCGACGATGGAGGAGCCCAGGATCGAGTAGTCGACGTTGTACTGGTTCGCCGGGATCAGATTGCGGTAGCCGTCGTCCCACGCCTTCTCGTACGGCGTGTTGTAGATCACGAACTCCAGCTCGGTGCCGGCCACGGCCTTCCAGCCGTGCGCGGCGGCACGGTCGGTCTGGGCGCGCAGCATGGATCGCGGCGACACCCGCAGCGCCTCGCCCGTGGTGCTGGTCAGATCGCACTGGATCATCACGGTGCCCGCCCGGTGCGGCATCCGGCGAATGGTGGACAGGTCGGGGACGAACTCCATGTCGCCGTACCCGCTCGCCCAGGAGGCGTGCTCGTAGCCGTCGATCGTGTTCATGTCGACGTCGACGGCGAGCAGGTAGTTGCAGCCCTCCGTGCCGTGGCCGAGGACGGAGTCCAGGAAGAAGCGGGCGTGCAGCAGCTTGCCCTGCAGTCGCCCCTGCATGTCGGTGAAGGCGAGCACGACGGTGTCGATCTCGTCTTCCAGGATCATGCTGCGCAGTCGGTCGACGCTCAGCATCCGCTCGTTGCGGGGTTCGGAGGCGGTGGTGATCGTGCTCATTTCAGAAGGCCCTTCAGGAGTGCGGCCGTGGCGTCGCAGTGCGCGGCCATCACCTGGCGCGCACGCTCCGCCTCGCCCGCGAGGATCGCCGCGACGATCTCACGGTGCTCGGCGTCCGCGTGTTCGATGTTCTTCTTGAGGAATGGGATCTCGGCGAGGAGCTGGTGGATCTTCACCTGCACGCCGTTGCAGGCGTGTGCGAGCTCATCCGAACCGCACACGGTGCTGATGGCCAGGTGGAGTCGGGCATCCGCTGTCCGGTAGTCGGCCGGCTCCGTGGCCGCGTCGACCTCGGCGAGGCTCTCCGCCAGCAGCTCGCGCTGCTCGACGGTGAGCTCGGTCATCGCGGCCCGGTGGGCGGCTCCCGGTTCGATCACGGAGCGGAAGACGATGAGGTCATCGATCTCGGCGCGGCGGGGCGGATGCTGGCCCTCGGGCCATCTCCGAACGAGCGGCTCGACGAAGGTGCCTCCTCCGCGCCCCCGGGTCGTGGTGACGAGCCCGGCGGCGCGGAGGGCGCTGATGGCCTCCCGGAGGGTGGCGCGCGAGACGCCCAGTCGTTCGGCGAGCGCGCGCTCACCCGGGAGCTTCTCCCCCACCCGGAAGATGCCGAGCTGGATGGCGGATCCGAGCTGCTCGACGCAGGACTCGAAGGCCATCTGTCCGCGCACGGGGTGCAGCGCGGCATCCACCAGGGGGGAATCCATCATGTCCGTTCTGTCTCCGGCGGTCTCGGGCTCACTCTTCCAGGAGCTTGTCCGAGGCCTTGGTGAGGTGCTCGGCCTCGTCGTGGTTCATGAAGTCGCGCCTGCCGTAGGCGAACCACAGCACGACGCACAGGATGGCCACGACCGCCACCGCGATCGGCGCGTAGTTGAACGTCTCGACCGTGACCGGTGTGACCGGCGGCAGCACGAACAGGATCACGATGAAGACCACCCAGACCACCGCGATCCAGCCCACGACCGCACTCCATCGGCCCAGGTTCCACGGGCCGGGTGCGAAGTCGGGGTTCAGGCGACGCAGCAGCACCGGCGTCACATAGGCGATGTACAGACCGATGACCGCGATGGAGGTGACCGCCGCGTACGCGGTGACGTTGAACAGGGCGGGGATCGTGACCAGGATCGAGAGCACGACGCACAGCCAGATCGAGTTGGTCGGGGTGCCGGTGCGCTTGTTGACCTTCGCCCACAGGCGCGAACCGGGGATGGCGTTGTCCCGTGAGAACGCGTAGCTCATCCGCGAGTTGGCCGTCACAGACGCCATGCCGCAGAAGAACTGCGCGCCGCACACGATGAACAGCAGGAACTTCGCCACGTCCGGGTTGTCCAGCGCGTCCATGAAGATCTGCGCGGGGCCCGAGCCGAGATCGGTGTTGACGATCTTGGACAGGCCTTCCTGGCTGCCGTCCTGGATCGCCGCGACGATCGTGAACAGCAGGATCCATCCACCGATGATCGAGACGAGCACGCTCATCACGATGCCCTTGGGCGCGGCGACGGAGGCGTTCTTCGTCTCCTCCGCGACGTGCGCCGAGGCGTCGTATCCCGTGTACGTGTACTGCGCCATCAGCAGACCCATCAGGAAGACGTACGGGCCGAAGCCCCAGCCCGTCTCGTTGTGCCAGGTCGTGAAGGTCCAGCCGATGTCCTGGTGCTCGGCCGGCATGATCCACAGGATCGCGACGATGATCGCCACGCCGACGCTGTGCCACCAGGCCGAGACCGAGGACAGCAGGCTGACCAGGTTCACGCCGAAGGTGTTCAGCAGACCGTGGATGACGATGAGGACGACGAACAGCAGGAACGTGTTCAGTGCGGTGACCTCGGTGCCCCACATGAGGTTGGCGAAGGCCATCATCGTGGCGGCGGCGCCGTAGTCGATCGCCGCGGTGACGGCGACCTCGCCGAGGAAGTTGTACCAGCCGACGAACCAGGCCCACTTGCGCTTGTCGCGCTTGGCCAGGCGTCCGGCCCAGAAGTACAGGCCGCCGGCTGTGGGATAGCGGGAGCAGACCTCTGCCATCGCCAGCGCCACGCACAGCACGAAGACGCCGACCAGCGGCCAGCCGATGGTGATAGCGCTGGGTCCCCCCGACTTCAGCGCGATGTTGAACGAGGTGATGCAGCCGGCGAGGATGGAGATGATCGAGAAGGAGACGGCGAAGTTCGAGAACCCCGACATCCCGCGATGGAGTTCCTGCTTGTAACCGAGTTCGGCCAGGGCGGCGGCGTCATCATCGACGGGACCAGCACCCACGGCCTGTGTGGATTCGCTCATGGAATTGCTACCTGCTTTCAGTGGAGGGAGCGTTTGGAGCGATTCTGGCCTTCGGGAGTCAACCGTGTCAATGGTCTGACTTCAATCCATTTAGCGGGCGCGCGGGTGCGAGGTGATGTAGATGTCGCGCAGGGTGTCGACCGAGACGTGCGTGTAGATCTGGGTGGTCGCGACCGACGCGTGGCCGAGCAGCTCCTGCACGACGCGGACATCGGCGCCGCCCTGCAGCAGGTGCGTGGCGAACGAGTGCCGGAGCGTGTGCGGCGACACCTCGCTGGTGATCTCGGCGTGCTCGGCCGCGGCGCGGATCACCAGCCAGGCGCTCTGCCGCGACAGCGGGGCTCCCCGAGCGCCGAGGAACAGCCGCGCCGTGGCTCTCCCCTTCGCGGCGAGCTGCGGACGCACTCGGGTCAGGTAGGCGTCGACGGCGGCTCGGGCGTATGAGCCCACCGGCACGATGCGCTCCTTGTCGCCCTTGCCGCGCAGGCGCAGCACGTCGCCGTAGGCGAGGTCGTCGACATCGAGGGACACGGCCTCTGAGACGCGGGCGCCGGTCGCGTACAGCAGCTCGAGGAGGGCGCGGTCGCGGATGCCGAGGGGGTCCTCCGGCGAGGGCGCACCCAGCAGCCGCTCGACCTGCTCGATGGTCAGAGCCTTCGGCAGCCGGCGCGGCGTCTTCGGCGGCCGGAGGCGGCCGGTCGGGTCGTCCTGCTCGATGCCCTCGCGGGCGAGGAACCGGTGCCAGCCGCGCACCGAGGACTGCAGGCGCGCCAGGCTCGTCGCGGCGGGCGGCGGGTCGGCGGCGGAGCGGTCGGCGATGAATGCGGCCACGACGGCGGGAGTGATCTCCCCGGTCTCCGAGACCTCCTGCTCGGCGAGCCAGTCCAGGTAGCCGTTCAGGTCGCGTCGGTAGGCGGCGATGGAGTGCTCGGAGAGACCGCGCTCGATCGTGACGTGGCGCAGATATGCGTTGAGTGCACGATCGAGCTGCATCTCAGGTCCGCTCGCGCAGCCGCCGCTCGGTGGCCAGCACGCCGATGGAGAGGATGCCGTTGTGCATCCGTCCTGCCAGCACCGCATCCGCGGCTTCGGACAGCGGCACCCACTCGACGCGGATGTCCGCCTCCTCGTCCTCGCGCTCGTGCGCTGTCTCCGCTGACGCGATGTCGGTGGCGAGGTAGATGTGGATCATCTCGTCGTTGCCGCCCGGCGTGGTCCAGGACGACACCAGGTGCTCCCAATGGCCGGCGGTGACATCCGCCTCCTCCGCCAGCTCGCGCTGCGCGGCGACCAGCGGGTCCTCCCCCGGGATGTCGAGCAGCCCTGCCGGCAGCTCCCAGTCGCGATGACGGATCGGATGCCGGTACTGCTGGATCAGGAGCACGCGACCCTGATCGTCGAGGGCGACGACCGCTACGGCACCGGTGTGCGCGACGTACTCGCGCACCATCTCGCCGTCGCCGTACGCCACCCGGTCCGAGCGCACATCCCACACCCAGCCCTTGTAGACCAGGTCGCTGGAGAGGACCTCGGGCTCGAAGGGCTCGTCCTTCAACGGTCCGTGGGTCCCGGGCATCGGATCAGGCGTCGTCGTCATCGTCGAACAGCTCGCTGGAGCGGGAGCGCTCGATGGCCGCACCGACCAGTCCGCGGAACAGCGGGTGCGGCGAGGTCGGACGCGAACGCAGCTCGGGGTGCGCCTGCGTGGCGATGTAGAACGGGTGCATGTCGCGCGGCAGCTCGACGTACTCGACGAGGTCGAGGTCGGGGTTCAGACCCGAGAACACCAGGCCGGCGTCGGAGAGACGACCACGGTAGGCGTTGTTGACTTCGTAGCGGTGCCGGTGACGCTCGGATGCGACGTCCGAGCCGTAGAGCTCGCGCGCCAGCGATCCCTCGGACAGAGCCGCCTCGTACAGACCCAGGCGCATGGTGCCGCCCAGGTCCCCGCCGTCGAGGATCTCGACCTGCTCGGCCATCGTCGCGATGATCGGCTCGGCGGTCTCGGGGTCGAACTCGGTGGACGAGGCTCCGGCGATGCCGGCCATGTTGCGGCCGTACTCGATCACCATGCACTGCAGGCCCAGGCACAGACCGAGCGTGGGGATGCCCTGCTCGCGGGCGAAGCGCAGCGCGCCGAGCTTGCCCTCGATGCCGCGGATGCCGAAGCCGCCGGGCACGCAGATGCCGTCGAGCTCGCCGAGCGCCTTCTCGGCGCCCTCTGGCGTCTCGCAGGAGTCGGAGGGGATCCAGCGGATGTTGACCTTGGTCTCCTGCGCGAAGCCGCCGGCCTTGAGCGCCTCAGTGACGGACAGGTACGCGTCGGGCAGGTCGATGTACTTGCCGACCAGGCCGATGGTGACCTCGTGCTTGGGGTTGTGCACCGCGTGCAGCACCTTCTGCCAGCGCGTCCAGTCGACATCCGCGGCGGCCTTCTCGTCGAGGTCGAGGCGGCGGGTGATGTAGGAGTCCAGGCCCTGGTCGTTCAGGGTCGAGGGGATGTCGTAGATGCTGGGCAGGTCGACGGTGTTGATGACGCCTTCGATGTCGACGTCGCACATCAGCGCGATCTTGTTGCGGTTGCTCGCGCTGACGGGCCGGTCGCTGCGCAGCACCAGGGCGTCGGGCTGGATGCCGACCTGGCGCAGGGCCGCCACGGAGTGCTGGGTGGGCTTGGTCTTCTGCTCGCCGGAGGCGCCCATGAACGGCACGAGCGAGACGTGCACGAAGAACACGTTGCCGCGGCCGAGCTCGTGGCGAAGCTGGCGTGCGGCCTCGAGGAACGGCTGCGACTCGATGTCGCCGACCGTGCCGCCGACCTCGGTGATGATCACGTCGGGGCGGGGCTCCTCGGTGGCCTGCAGGCGCATGCGGCGCTTGATCTCGTCGGTGATGTGCGGGATGACCTGCACGGTGTCGCCGAGGTACTCTCCGCGGCGCTCGCGCGCGATGACCTGCGAGTAGATCTGGCCGGTGGTGACGTTGGCGGCCTGCGACAGGTTGATGTCGAGGAACCGCTCGTAGTGCCCGATGTCGAGGTCGGTCTCGGCGCCGTCGTCGGTGACGAAGACCTCACCGTGCTGGAACGGGTTCATGGTGCCCGGGTCGACGTTCAGATACGGGTCGAGCTTCTGCATCACGACGCGCAGACCGCGCGCGGTGAGCAGGTTTCCCAGGCTGGCCGCTGTGAGACCCTTCCCCAACGACGAAACGACACCTCCGGTCACGAAGATGTGTCGGGTGGTGTCGTTCTTGGGCGCCGCAACAGAAGAGTTCATCACGGGCTTTTATCCTATCAGTTCGTTTGCGAGCCGAGGCTCAGAAGTTCACGGGCATGGGTGAGAGCGGCATCCGAGTCGGCGAGTCCGGAGAGCAGTCGGGCCATCTCGGCCTCGCGCTGCTCTCCCGCCAGTCGGGTCACGCTGGAGGCGGTCACGGCTCCGTCGTTCGACTTCACGACGGACAGGTGGTTGGTCGCGAAGGCGGCGACCTGTGCGAGATGGGTGACGGCGATGACCTGGGAGGTGCGGGCCAGCTGCGCGAGGCGCCTGCCGACCTCGATCGCGGCGGCACCGCCGATGCCGGCATCCACCTCGTCGAACACGAAGGTGGGGACCGGGTCGGTGCCGGCCATGACGACCTCGATCGCGAGCATGACGCGGGAGAGCTCGCCGCCGGATGCTCCGCGCGAGACCGACCGCGGTTCGGCGCCGGGATGCGGCGCGAGCAGGATCGACACGTCGTCGCGCCCGTGCAGGGACTCGGCGCCCTCCGCCACGCGCACCTCGAGCCGGGCGTCGGGCATGGCGAGGGCGTGCAGCTCGTCGGTGACGGCCGCGGACAGCCGCACCGCGGCCTCGGTGCGCGTGGCGCTGAGAGCCGCTGCCGCTTCGTCGAGGCTGCCGCGGGCGGCCGTGGCTTCGGCGGTCAGGCGTTCGATGCGGTCGCCGTCGTCATCGAGCTCGGCCAGTCGCAGCGATCCGGTGCGCCAGACTTCCAGCGCCTCATCGAGGGAGCCGTGCTGTCGGACGAGTCCGCCGATCGCCGCGCGACGCTCCTCGACGGCGGCCAGTTCGTGCGGGCCCGACTCGTCGAGGTCGGCGAGGTACGTGGACAGCTGCCCGGCGAGGTCGGCGGCGCGGTAGCCGAGGTCGGCGACGGCTTCGGCGATCTCCGCCAGCTGCGGGTCGGCGGCGCGCTCCAGCGAGCGGCGGGTCTCCGCGAGCAGCAGGGTGACATCCGGTTCGTCGTCCTCGCTCGAGAGCGCGGAGCGCGCGACGGATGCCGCCTGGCGCAGCTCCTCGGCGTTGGCCAGGCGTTCGGCGCGCTCGCTCAGCGACACATCCTCCCCGGCCTGGGGTTCGATCTGTTCGATCTCGGCGAGCTGCTCGCGCAGCGCCGCGGCTTCGGCCGCGCGGCGGTCGCGGTTCTCGGTGAGATCGGTGATCTCGGCATCCAGTCGCCGCCAGGCGTCGAACCGCTCCGTGTACGCGGCCAGGGCCGCGGCGACCCGCCCGCCCCCGAAACGGTCCAGGGCATCGCGCTGCGCGGAAGCCGATCGCAGGCGCAGCTGATCGGACTGACCGTGCACGACGACCAGCTCGTCGGCCAGGGCCGCCAGCACAGATGCCGGGGCCGCGCGACCGCCCACGCTGGCGCGGCTGCGCCCCTCGGTGCTGAGCGTGCGCGAGACGTACAGCTCGGCGGAGTCTCCTCCGGCGGGTTCGAGCTCGCCGCCGGCATCCGTCACGATGTCGGCGACCGGCCCCTGCTGCGGCACCAGCCAGACGCCCGCCACCGATGCCTGGGCGGCGCCGGCGCGCACGGCGGACGAGTCCGCACGAGCACCCAGCAGCAGGCCGAGGCCTGTGACGACCATGGTCTTGCCGGCACCGGTCTCGCCGGTCACGGCGGTGAATCCGGGCCCGAGCGGCAGCACGGCGTCGTCGATGACGCCGAGACCGCGGATGCGCATCTCGTCGATCACGACGCTCCCCGCCATCCCGCGACGGGCAGCTGGAACTTGCGCACCAGACGCTCGGTGAACGCGGTCGGATGCAGGCGCGCCAGCCGCACGGGCCGGGAGGATCGGCGCACCACCACGCGTGCACCCGGCGGCAGCTCGTGAGAGCGTCGCCCGTCGCACCAGAGGATGCCGGAGCCGTCGGTGCGCTCGAGCATCTCGATGGCCACCGAAGCCTCCGGACCCACCACCAGCGGCTTGGCGAACAGGGCATGGGCGGACAGCGGCACCACGGTGATCGCCTCGACGGTCGGCCAGATGACCGGCCCGCCGGCGGAGAAGTTGTACGCCGTCGAACCTGTGGGAGTGGAGACGACCATGCCGTCGCATCCGAAGCTCGACAGCGGGCGGCCGTCGATCTCGATGACGACCTCGATCATCCGCTCACGGCTGGCCTTCTCGACGGTCGCCTCGTTCAGAGCCCACGTCTCGTAGACGACGTGGCCTGCGACGTCCTTGACGCGCACGGAGAGGGCCAGACGCTCCTCGACCTCGTAGTCCCGGTCGATGACGCGGCGCACCGCGGCGTCCATGTCCTCACGGTCGATCTCGGCGAGGAATCCGACGTGCCCCATGTTGATGCCGAGCACCGGGGCGCCGGAGTCGCGGACCAGTTCTGCCGCACGCAGGATCGTCCCGTCGCCGCCGAGGACGATGGCCAGCTCGAGGTCGTCGGCCGCGACGTCCTCGCCGAGCAGACCGATGCCCGCGAAGCGCGGGTCAGCGGCGATGAGCTCGTCGCGGTCCGGAGCGGGGATGACCGGCACGGCTCCCGCCTCGCGCAGTGCATCGATGACGCGCAGAGCGGCGGTGACGGTGTCCGGCCGCTTGGCGTGGGCGACGACCAGGATGCGGCGCTCGTTCATCGTCCTCCTGCCACGTGCGTGATCTGCTCGGTCCATTCTGACGGATCGGTTCCCCGCCCGGGCGCGAGGTGGACCAGGAATTCGGCGTTGCCGTGCGTTCCGAGGATCGGCGAGGCGATGATGCCGAGCATCCCGAGTCCGACGTCGTGCGCGGCCCAGAGCGTGCGCTCGACGGCATCGGTGCGCAGGGTGGGGTTCGTGACCAGCCCGCCTCTGACGGCAGTGCGGCCGACCTCGAACTGCGGCTTGACGAGCAGCACGACATCCCCGCCGGGCGCGACGACACCGGCGACAGCAGGCAGCACCAGGGCGAGCGAGATGAACGACAGATCGCCGACGACCAGCTCGGGGCGCCCGCTCTCCCCGGTCGCCTCGCCGAGATTCTCTGCAGTCATGTTCCGCACGTTGAAGCCCTCGACCGAGGTCACACCCGGGTCGGCGGCGACGACGTCGGCGAGCTGTCCGTGTCCGACGTCGACGGCGAGCACGCGGCGTGCGCCGCGCTCGCGGAGCACCTGGGTGAATCCGCCGGTGGAGGCGCCCATGTCCAGTGCCAGGCGGTCCTGCACCGCGATGCCGAAGCCGTCGAGCGCGGCGATGAGCTTGTGGGCTCCCCTGCTGACGTAGTGGTCGTCGCCGTCCACGCGGATCACGTCATCGTCGGCGACCGGTGTGGAGGCCTTCACGACGGGATGGCCGTCGATGCGCACGCGTCCGTCGGCGATCAGGGTGGCGGCGTGCGTGCGCGAGCGTGCGAGCCCGCGCGCGGCGAGGGCGGCGTCGAGTCTGGTCATCGGTTCCCCGGTGCGGCGTCGCCGCGGGGTGCGCTCTCGAGTCGCTTCATGAGTTCGTCGTGCACGGCGCCGTAGGCATCGGCGCGGGCAGCGAGGGGCTGTCCTTCGATGAGGCGCAGCCGACTCCAGAGAGCGTCGGTGGGCTCGTCGCGCGTGTGCTCCATCCGACCACTGTAACGCCCGGGGCTGGGCTGCGCCCGGCGACGCTCAGGGCCTGTGGAAAGGATCCGCGTAGAGCTGCTCGGGAACCCGGAAGGCGTAGATCGCCAGCCCCGTGGCCCAGATGGCCGCGGCGCCGGCACGCAGCAGGTCGATCTGCGCGTCGCCCGCCTCGATGATCTGCACATCGGCGTCGACGACGCGCACGGAGGACCTGCCGACCGTGAACACGCCGTTCTTCTCGACGGTCTCCGGATACGGCTCGTGCAGCTCGCGCAGGTCGCTGAGGATGTAGTCCGGACGCGAGCCCTGCGGTGCCGCCAGCACGTGCTTGGGCCGGTCGATGCCGGTCAGCACGAGGGCCGAGTCGATGCCGGCCCGAGTCGAGCCGGAGATGTCGGTGTCGAGGCGGTCGCCGATGAACAGCGGACGCTGCGCGTCGAAGCGCTCGACCGCGACCTCGAAGATCGGCTTCTCGGGCTTGCCCGCGACGACGGACAGGCGCCCGATCGCGGTGTGCACGGCGGAGACCAGCGTGCCGTTGCCGGGTGCCACACCGCGCTCGCGCGGGATGGTCCAGTCCGTGTTGGTGGCGATCCAGGGAATGCCGCCCTCGTCTTCCGGCAGCTGGAGAGCGAAGGCCGCCTCGGCGAGATCCGTCCAGGCGACCTCGGGGGCGAAGCCCTGCACGACCGCGGCCGGCGAGTCCTCCGCACTGCGGGTGACCGTGTATCCGGCCTTGTGCGCCTCGTCGACGAGCCCGTCTCCCCCGACGATGAGGATGGTCGCCGGTGCCGGGACCATCGTGGCCAGCAGGCGCATGGCGGCCTGCGGGCTGGTCACCACGTCATCCGCGGCCACGGTCAGGCCGAGGCTGGTGAGGTGCTCGGCGACGGCAGCGTCGGTGCGGGATGCGTTGTTCGTGATGTACCCGAGCCGCATCGACTCGCTTGCGCGGTTGAGGCTCTCGATCGCATGGGGCAGCGCCCCTGGTCCGGCGTACACCACGCCGTCGAGAT
Source organism: Microbacterium sp. W4I4 (assembly GCF_030816235.1). NCBI lineage: Bacteria > Bacillati > Actinomycetota > Actinomycetes > Micrococcales > Microbacteriaceae > Microbacterium > Microbacterium sp. W4I4. The sequence goes on along the minus strand of NZ_JAUSXT010000001.1, from coordinate 7,807 downwards.
CGGCGAGCAGCGCGTCGCGGTCGGTCAGCGGAGTGGATGCCGTCTTCGCGCGGCGGAACAGCGCCATCAGTCGTCGGTCTCCTCGGCCTGCACGTCGTCCTGCACGTCATCGCGTGCCTCGTCAGCCGCTTCTTCCGAAGCGAGCTCGGGCTCGTCGGTGTCGGAATCGGCTTCGCCCTCGGGCTCGACGTTCTCCTCGGACTCAGCGTCGTCGACTGCGTCAGCCTCGTCGTCGTCTGCATCGTCGTCCTGCGATTCGGGCGCGCCCTCGTCGTCTGCGTCTTCGTCTTCGTAGTCCTCGTCGAAGCCGTCTTCGACGATCATCTCGTCGAACTGGCCGTCCAGACCGAGAGCGGATGCCGCGACGTCTGCCCGCTCAGCCCAGAATGCGGCCTCGTCGGCGCGACCCAGGTCCTCGAGTACCGCGGCGCGCGCGGAGAACAGCGCTGGGCTCCACTCGAAGGCGCGGTCCGGATCGAGTTCCGGGATCTCCAGCTCGCCCAGTGCCAGCTCGGTCTCTCCCCGGTCAAGCCGGGCGCCGGACATGGCGATCGCCAGCGCGACGCGCACCTCGGGTGTCAGCTCGGAGCGGTCGACGGTGCGACCCTCCTCGAGGGCGCGGTCGGGCTTGCCCACACCGCGCTCGCTGTCGACGATCAGCGCGATCATGTCGTTCTTGCCGGAGATCCGTCGGGCGGTGCGCAGTTCGCGCAGCGCCAGGGCGAATTCCCCGGTGGCGTATGCCGTGATCGCGAGAGTCTCCCGGACGACGGCGATGCGGCCGGCTCGGCGGGAGGCGGCCAGCGCGTGCTCGTGCGCGCGCTCGGGCTCGTCGTCGATCAGCTGCGCGGCCATCGCGAGGTGGCGAGCGGTCTGCTCGGCGTTCTCCTTGCTGAGGGTCTTCAGTTCGTTGCGTGCGGATGCCGGCAGGTCACGAGCCGTGATCTCATCGGGCAGCGGCGGCTCCGGGATGTGCTCGCGAACCGGCGCGAACTCGTTGATCGGGCGGTCCACCCCGCCGCGCGGGCGATCGCGGAACGACTGGCGCTCACCGGACTGGCCACGGTCGCGGTCGCCGAACGAGCGCCGCTCGCTGCCGGCGCGATCGCTGGGCTTACGGTCACCATACGGACGGCGCTCCCCCGACTGGGGGCGGTCGCCCTGGTTGCGGTCGCGGTCACCGAAGGGACGACGCTCACCCTGCGGGCGATCACCGTACGGACGACGCTCACCCGACTGCGGGCGGTCACCATACGGACGACGCTCACCCGACTGCGGGCGGTCACCATACGGACGACGCTCACCCGACTGCGGGCGGTCACCATACGGACGACGCTCACCCGACTGCGGGCGGTCACCATACGGACGACGCTCACCCGACTGCGGGCGGTCACCATACGGACGACGCTCACCCGACTGCGGGCGGTCACCATACGGACGACGCTCACCCGACTGCGGGCGGTCACCATACGGACGACGCTCACCGGACTGCGGACGATCGCCATAGGGGCGACGCTCACCAGACTGCGGGCGGTCACCGTACGGACGACGCTCGCCCGATTGGCTGCGGTCGCCCTGGTTGCGGTCGCGATCACCGTACGGCCGACGCTCACCCGACTGGGGACGATCGCCATACGGGCGACGCTCACCCGACTGGGGACGATCGCCATACGGGCGACGCTCGCCCGACTGCGGGCGGTCACCATACGGACGACGCTCACCCGACTGCGGGCGGTCACCATACGGACGACGCTCACCCGACTGCGGGCGGTCACCATACGGACGACGCTCACCCGACTGGCTGCGGTCGCCCTGGTTGCGGTCGCGATCACCATACGGACGACGCTCACCCGACTGGGAACGGTCACCATACGGACGACGCTCACCCGACTGGGAACGGTCACCATACGGACGACGCTCACCGGACTGCGGGCGGTCACCATAGGGACGACGCTCACCGGATTGCGGGCGGTCACCCTGGCTGCGGTCACGATCGCCGTAAGAGCGACGCTCACCCTGCGGGCGATCGTTGGGCTTGCGGTCCCCATAAGGGCGACGCTCACCCGACTGCGGGCGGTCACCGTATGGGCGACGCTCACCGGAACGATCACGATCGCCCTGAGGGCGACGGTCTCCGCCAGCCCCTCGAGGGGTGCGTGACGAGGAGTCCGAAGAGCGCGGCTTGCGCTCGGAGTCCGAACGTCGATCGCGCGCGCCCTCACCGTCTCGGCGGTCCCGCTGCTCATCCGACATTCTGACTCCCTGTTTGTTTGTTAACGCAAGATGGCCACCCAACCCTGGGTGGCCATCTTACTTAAGAGAAGTCCGGCGGTGTCCTACTCTCCCACAGGGTCCCCCCTGCAGTACCATCGGCGCTGTGAGGCTTAGCTTCCGGGTTCGGAATGTGACCGGGCGTTTCCCTCACGCTATGGCCGCCGAAACACTATTGACATGTATCAGGCAACACACACGTTGAGTGTGGTTGTTCGGTTCCCGACCGTACGTCGAGAACCACAAAGTGGACGCGTTCATCTAGAAAGAATTGGTGTTATCAAGTCATCGGCTTATTAGTACCAGTCAGCTGCACACCTTGCGGTGCTTCCACATCTGGCCTATCAACCCAGTAATCTGGCTGGGAGCCTCTCCACCCGAAGGTGATGGAAGTCTCATCTTGAGGCCGGCTTCCCGCTTAGATGCTTTCAGCGGTTATCCATCCCGAACGTAGCTAACCAGCGGTGCTCCTGGCGGAACAACTGGCACACCAGAGGTTCGTCCAACCCGGTCCTCTCGTACTAGGGTCAGATCCTCTCAAACTTCCTACGCGCGCAGCGGATAGGGACCGAACTGTCTCACGACGTTCTAAACCCAGCTCGCGTACCGCTTTAATGGGCGAACAGCCCAACCCTTGGGACCTACTCCAGCCCCAGGATGCGACGAGCCGACATCGAGGTGCCAAACCATGCCGTCGATATGGACTCTTGGGCAAGATCAGCCTGTTATCCCCGAGGTACCTTTTATCCGTTGAGCGACAGCGCTTCCACAAGCCACTGCCGGATCACTAGTCCCGACTTTCGTCCCTGCTCGACCTGTCAGTCTCACAGTCAAGCTCCCTTGTGCACTTACACTCGCCACCTGATTACCAACCAGGTTGAGGGAACCTTTGGGCGCCTCCGTTACTTTTTGGGAGGCAACCGCCCCAGTTAAACTACCCACCAGGCACTGTCCCTGAACCGGATCACGGTTCGAAGTTAGATATCCAGAGTGACCAGAGTGGTATTTCAACAATGACTCCACCATAACTGGCGTCATGGCTTCAAAGTCTCCCACCTATCCTACACAAGCCACACCGAACACCAATACCAAGCTGTAGTAAAGGTCACGGGGTCTTTCCGTCCTGCTGCGCGTAACGAGCATCTTTACTCGTAATGCAATTTCGCCGAGTTCGCGGTTGAGACAGTTGGGAAGTCGTTACGCCATTCGTGCAGGTCGGAACTTACCCGACAAGGAATTTCGCTACCTTAGGATGGTTATAGTTACCACCGCCGTTTACTGGGGCTTAAATTCTCAGCTTCGCCTTGCGGCTAACCGGTCCTCTTGACCTTCCAGCACCGGGCAGGCGTCAGTCCGTATACATCGACTTGCGTCTTCGCACGGACCTGTGTTTTTAGTAAACAGTCGCTACCCACTAGTCTCTGCGGCCACCACACCCTTTTCGGAGCAAGTCCGTATAAGCGGGTGGCCCCCCTTCTCCCGAAGTTACGGGGGCATTTTGCCGAGTTCCTTAACCACGATTCTCTCGATCTCCTTGGTATTCTCTACCTGACCACCTGAGTCGGTTTGGGGTACGGGCGGCTTGAACCTCGCGTCGATGCTTTTCTTGGCAGCATAGGATCACCCACTTTTTATCCGCATCGCGTCTCAGCCTGCATGAGTCGCGGATTTGCCTACGACTCGGCCTACACGCTTGCACCAGGACAACCATCGCCTGGCTTGGGCTACCTTCCTGCGTCACACCTGTTAATACGCTAACCGCACCAGAATGGGGTCGTACGCTAGGCCCAGAGCGTCACCCCGAAGGGATCAGTCACTGGGATTCAGATACTTAGCACTACTGGATTAGCTTGGGCGGTTCTTCGCCGGTACGGGAATATCAACCCGTTGTCCATCGACTACGCCTGTCGGCCTCGCCTTAGGTCCCGACTTACCCAGGGAAGATTAGCTTGACCCTGGAACCCTTGGTCTTCCGGAGGACGTGTTTCTCACACGTCTTTCGCTACTCATGCCTGCATTCTCACTCGTGTAGCGTCCACGGCTGGTTCACACCGCCGCTTCACTCGCCACACGACGCTCTCCTACCCATCAACACGGCTGGACCACGAAGGCCTACCAAAAATGTCAATGCCACAACTTCGGTGGCGTGCTTGAGCCCCGTTACATTGTCGGCGCGGAATCACTTGACCAGTGAGCTATTACGCACTCTTTCAAGGGTGGCTGCTTCTAAGCCAACCTCCTGGTTGTCTAAGCAACTCCACATCCTTTTCCACTTAGCACGCGCTTTGGGACCTTAGATGGTGGTCTGGGTTGTTTCCCTCTCGACTATGAAGCTTATCCCCCACAGTCTCACTGCTGCGCTCTCACTTACCGGCATTCGGAGTTTGGCTGACGTCAGTAACCTGTTGAGGCCCATCGGCCATCCAGTAGCTCTACCTCCGGTAAGAAACACGCAACGCTGCACCTAAATGCATTTCGGAGAGAACCAGCTATCACGAAGTTTGATTGGCCTTTCACCCCTATCCACAGCTCATCCCCTCAGTTTTCAACCTAAGTGGGTTCGGTCCTCCACACGCTCTTACACGTGCTTCAACCTGGCCATGGATAGATCACTTCGCTTCGGGTCTAGGACATGCGACTGAATCGCCCTATTCAGACTCGCTTTCGCTACGGCTACCCCACACGGGTTAACCTCGCCACATATCACTAACTCGCAGGCTCATTCTTCAAAAGGCACGCTGTCACCCCTACTAAGGAGGCTCCAACGGTTTGTAAGCAAACGGTTTCAGGCACTATTTCACTCCCCTCCCGGGGTACTTTTCACCTTTCCCTCACGGTACTTGTCCGCTATCGGTCATCTGGGAGTATTTAGGCTTATCAGGTGGTCCTGACAGATTCACACGGGATTTCTCGGGCCCCGTGCTACTTGGGATACTCTTCACGCTGCGCACAACATTTCGACTACGGGGCTGGCACCCACTATGGCTGGCCTTTCAAGACCATTCGTCTATATCGTCACATCACGTCGACCACTCGGCAGAATGATCAAAAAAGTCCCGCAACCCCGGGCATGCAACGCCTGCCGGCTATCACACACACCCGGTTTAGCCTCATCCGCTTTCGCTCGCCACTACTCACGGAATCACTGTTGTTTTCTCTTCCTGTGGGTACTGAGATGTTTCACTTCCCCACGTTCCCTCTACCCGCCCTATATATTCAGGCGGGAGTCACCAGGTCGCAAAACGCCTGGCGGGGTTTCCCCATTCGGACACCCTCGGATCAAAACTCGCTTATCAGTTCCCCGAGGCTTATCGCAGATTGCTACGTCCTTCTTCGGCTCCAGATGCCAAGGCATCCACCGTTTGCTCTTAAAGACTTGAAATCACATGAGTAACCACCAGTCCAGGAAAAGACTGGTGATCAATAATTCTTTAAGATGCTCGCGTCCACTGTGTAGTTCTCAAAGTACGGGCGGTCCCCCAACACCGAAACCCCGAAAGGAAACGACGAAAGGGGCCTAGAGGTTCAGAACGACCATAAGGCCGGCCCGGTCCCTCAGGACCCAACAGCGTGCAGCCGCCTGCTGGCTTCCCCCACCGTTCCAGATCCGAAGACCGTACTAAATGAAGTCAGCTGCGCTGACGGCATGTCAAATGTTCCACCCATGAGCTCCCAGCGAAGAACGTATGCCTTCGATCTGGGTTCTGGACACCCGGAGGTGTCAGATGCTCCTTAGAAAGGAGGTGATCCAGCCGCACCTTCCGGTACGGCTACCTTGTTACGACTTAGTCCTAATTACCAATCCCACCTTCGACGGCTCCCTCCACAAGGGTTAGGCCACCGGCTTCAGGTGTTACCGACTTTCATGACTTGACGGGCGGTGTGTACAAGACCCGGGAACGTATTCACCGCAGCGTTGCTGATCTGCGATTACTAGCGACTCCGACTTCATGAGGTCGAGTTGCAGACCTCAATCCGAACTGGGACCGGCTTTTTGGGATTCGCTCCACCTTACGGTATCGCAGCCCATTGTACCGGCCATTGTAGCATGCGTGAAGCCCAAGACATAAGGGGCATGATGATTTGACGTCATCCCCACCTTCCTCCGAGTTGACCCCGGCAGTATCCCATGAGTTCCCACCATTACGTGCTGGCAACATAGAACGAGGGTTGCGCTCGTTGCGGGACTTAACCCAACATCTCACGACACGAGCTGACGACAACCATGCACCACCTGTTTACGAGTGTCCAAAGAGTTGACCATTTCTGGCCCGTTCTCGTATATGTCAAGCCTTGGTAAGGTTCTTCGCGTTGCATCGAATTAATCCGCATGCTCCGCCGCTTGTGCGGGTCCCCGTCAATTCCTTTGAGTTTTAGCCTTGCGGCCGTACTCCCCAGGCGGGGAACTTAATGCGTTAGCTGCGTCACGGAATCCGTGGAAAGGACCCCACAACTAGTTCCCAACGTTTACGGGGTGGACTACCAGGGTATCTAAGCCTGTTTGCTCCCCACCCTTTCGCTCCTCAGCGTCAGTTACGGCCCAGAGATCTGCCTTCGCCATCGGTGTTCCTCCTGATATCTGCGCATTCCACCGCTACACCAGGAATTCCAATCTCCCCTACCGCACTCTAGTCTGCCCGTACCCACTGCAAGCCCGAGGTTGAGCCTCGGAATTTCACAGCAGACGCGACAAACCGCCTACGAGCTCTTTACGCCCAATAATTCCGGATAACGCTTGCACCCTACGTATTACCGCGGCTGCTGGCACGTAGTTAGCCGGTGCTTTTTCTGCAGGTACCGTCACTTTCGCTTCTTCCCTGCTAAAAGAGGTTTACAACCCGAAGGCCGTCATCCCTCACGCGGCGTTGCTGCATCAGGCTTGCGCCCATTGTGCAATATTCCCCACTGCTGCCTCCCGTAGGAGTCTGGGCCGTGTCTCAGTCCCAGTGTGGCCGGTCACCCTCTCAGGCCGGCTACCCGTCGACGCCTTGGTGAGCCATTACCTCACCAACAAGCTGATAGGCCGCGAGCCCATCCCCAACCGAAAAATCTTTCCACCCACACACCATGCGGTGATGGGACATATCCAGTATTAGACGCCGTTTCCAGCGCTTATCCCAGAGTCAGGGGCAGGTTGCTCACGTGTTACTCACCCGTTCGCCACTAATCCACCCAGCAAGCTGGGCTTCATCGTTCGACTTGCATGTGTTAAGCACGCCGCCAGCGTTCATCCTGAGCCAGGATCAAACTCTCCGTAAAAAACGATAGCCACCAACAACCGGGAAAACGGTTCGAAGGCAGCGAGTTCAATCATGACCAAAATGAATAAATCATTGCTGACATATCCATACGCCAACCCCCAAGAAGAGGATTGGACTTTGATCCAAAGGAATTCTCAACCCAGCAAAAAGCTGGACGAGGATAATTTGGCATTTGACAAGTGCACGCTGTTGAGTTCTCAAGGATCGGACGCACCCACACACCCACCCCAACGAGGCGAGAAGCGCAAGGCAACTTCACAATCATGTTGTCCGAC